>ONFE01000094.1 GCA_900316985.1 uncultured Prevotellaceae bacterium | reverse complement strand
GCCGGTCAGCGCGTGAACGCCAATACCGCCAAGGGCATCATCATCAAGAACGGACGGAAGTACGTGAAGTAAACTTGGTTTCAAGATTCAGGTTTCAAGTTTCTTTAATCTTGAATCCTGAATCTTGAATCTTGAAACCTGAAACAAAAAGGAGGCATCCGATTGATTCGAATGCCTCCTTTTTATTACTTAAAAATAGTTGCACTAAGATGATGGCTTTCTCAAAACTTTTACTTAACTTTGCAACCGAGTCAACGAAAATCAATAATAAACTAAATACTAATTATGAAACTTGAAAAGAATGGTATGAGGCATCTCATGATGCTATTAGTGCTGATGTTTATCAGCATAACAGCCCAAGGCCAACGGCAGATTGAAATCTCCTATACCGATGGTACTGCCACGGAGCGGTTTGCCATGTCGGATATCGGGCGCATGTGGCTCGAGGAGGCTTCGCTGGCCATGAACGTCGGTTCACCGGCCACAAAACATGTACTGCCTTTGAAGGGTATCGAGAAAATCCGGTTTGTCACTTCCACTTCGGTGAAAGCCGTGGAGACAGAGGAAGGACTGGCGATGGCATCCGTCTATGATTTGCAGGGCCGTCAGGTTTTGACGGGCGTTCCCACCACCGAGGTTGGCAGTAGGCTTCGTGCACTGCCACGTGGCGTGTATTTCGTAAAAAGCAAGAGTAAAACCATAAAAATAATGAACTGATGAAGAAGATTTTCCTTATGTTGGTTTGTCTGTCAATGGCCGTAGCCATACAGGCACAAGACCCCACCACATTCACCGTTCACCTGAAAAACGGTACGACGGTGCCATACAACGTGGATGACATTGACTACCTCACGTTCGACACCGACGGATCAAGTCAGGGCGACACACCTTCTATCCTAAAAGGCAAGAAATATGCCCTCAGTTTACCCGCCATTACCGTTGGCGAAGACGACCCAGTGGTCTATCAGGTAATGGCCAATGGCCAGCAGGTGGCCGAAATTTGTCTGGAGTATGTCCGTCAAGAAGGAGTCGTTGACGAGCAGATGCTGGTGGCCTATCCCATCGGTAACGACGGCAAGGCCGACCTCACCAAAGGCTATACGCTCAAGGACGGCGGCTCGCTGGTGTGGAATCTGTCTACGAACACCTGTACCTATACGGCTGGCAGCGGAACGGGCGTTCCCTCAACGCTCTATCTTGACAACGGCAGCTTCGTGACCAGCACGACTGCGAGCAACGTGATTTCCACCACGGCGAAGCAGTATATACTGAAGGATGTGCGCGGTTTTGAAGAAATCGAGTATTCCATCGTGAAAATCGGCACCCAGTACTGGATGGGTGAGAATCTGCGCGCCGCCAACCTTACTGACGGCATAGAGATAACATATTACTCTTCAACGCAAGGCACAAATTGGAACAATACGACGGCTCCTGCCAACCATATCGCTTTCGATGATGAAGAATATACGCTTCCCGATTGGGGTAGAATGTACAACGGTTATGCCGTGCTTAGCGGCAAACTGGCTCCCGAGGGATGGAAGATTACGATGCGCAGCGACTGGCAGGCCTTGAAGGACTATCTGGCCAAAGGACAGTCGGGCAAGGTAAAGTCTGAGGCAGAATGGTATGACACTCCTGGCAATGGCAATAACCTAAGCGGACTGAACGTATATCCAGGCGGAATGCTGTTACATGCCAGCGATGGTGACATATACCAGGGGTCGCGTGCCACCTATTGGACGGCAGACCAATTGACAGATGCTACTTTCGGCACTCCTGGTCTTGGCTCTGTGACCATTTATAACAGCATCATGCTGGAATCTGGCGGTGCTCCTTTGTGTCACAGCTACCAGTATGGCCACTACATCCGATGCATCCGTAAATAACAAACTATTTCTATCTTAAATATTTAAATTACGCTTATGAAAAAGATTTTATTTCTATTGACGCTGCTGATGACCATGCTCTATGGTCGGGCAGCTACGGAAGTCACGTTCGACTTCACTGCTAACGAGTGGAAGCATCCGCTGGGCACATCTTTAGAGGGCGATCCTGGCAATCTAGATGAACTTACGAAAGACGACGTCCTTGTCGTGTTCAAACAGGCGAAGCACAAAGATTATCCCCCGCGTTACTGGTCGGGCCCACAAATCCGCGCGTACACGAACAACATCATACGCGTCGTGGCTCCCACAGGCAAGGCCATCACCAAAATTGAATTCACCGCTGCTGGTACCTCTTATTTCGGCCTGACTGCCGCTGGCGGAACTCTTGAGGGAACCACTTGGACGGGCAATGCCATTTATGCCAAGTTCATCCCTACCAAAACCAACCGACTGACCAAGATGGTAGTGACACTCGACGATGCCAATGCTGACACGGAAAAGGCTGCAGAGGCCGATGAGACCGTATTCCTTGACTTCAACGACCCGACCATACATAAGGAATTTGACGTGGTCGCCAATGAATATCTCACGGAAGACATCGTGCTGTCCGACGGTCATCGAGACAGCGATGACAAGATAGACGGCGAGAACCGCGTAACCACGACGATTCCTTTCATTCCTGATGTGGCTAACTCCAAGCAGAACTATATCCGCTATTCCAGCGGCAAGGTATCCATGTATCTTCGTGGCGGAAAGGTAGTATTTAAGACCCATGCCGACAAGATATTTAAGAACATTAAAATGACGGCTTTGGCATTTAATGCCACCCTGAATGGAGAAGCAGTGACTAAGGACCAGATAACCGGCGAGGGATGGGAAGGCAACTCCAACGTCGTGGAAATGGAAGTTACTGGAGGAACAAACATCACCGATATTACCTTCGTCATTGCCGACAAGCCCATGGAGGAAGTGGTTGAACCGGAACTCACAGAGTTCTACATCATGGGTAGCGGCACGGAAAACGAATGGGACAATACGACAGCGATGACGCTCAACGAAGAGACGGATGCCTTCGAGTATGAATTGACGCTTACGAGTACAGGTTATATCACTTTCGGCGATGTCGCGTTTACAGATTGGGATGACTTCAATGCTAACCACCGCTATGGTATTGGCGAGGGTGATGTGAATGCAACACTTGACACACCGACAAAACTGGAGAAATACAACGGTTGCCTTGTGATTACCGAAGCCGGAAAGTACAAAGTCACCGTGACAAAGGATCTCGAGGTGACCATCACCAAGACGGGAGATGTCACAGCAGAGATTTCAAGGGTGCAGATTTGCGGTGCTACGGATCCGGAATGGAGCAATCGTATCGACTTTGACCTGACCAAGGGTGAGGGCGAAGAAGAAGTTTATACTGGTGTGCTTGACCTGATGGAATCTACCAACGACGTGGAGTTCAAACTGGTTGTCAATGAGGGTACATGGATTGGATTTAACCAACTGACGCTGGATGCTCCCGAAGGCTGGGTGGAAGGACCTAACGGTGATGGCAACAACTTCGTGCTGAAGAATGCTTCTACCGGTTACCGGACATACACTGTAACGGCTACATGGGAAGTCAATGCAGATGCTTCGGCCAATTGGACACTGAAGATTGAAGGTAAAGACAAAAGCGTTATTGACGTAACTATCGGCGATGAGGAGATTGCCGCTGCTGGCAATGATATCGCCGCTGCTGTAGACGCTGTTATAGGAAATGCTGCAGCAGGCAACATCACGGTGAACCTGGCTGAGGGTGGCGAGTACACCTTATCTGCTCCTCTGGAAGCAGGAGGCAATATCATCATCAACGGTGCCGAGGGCGCTGTAATTGATGCTTCCGGCAATTCGGGTGCATTTATCCAGAATACTGCCAGTCCTTTGCTTGAAGCCAACGGCAAGGGTGCCTATGTTGTGGACAACGTGACCATCAAGGACGTCACCGTGAAGGGCATCCAGTCATTCGTTTACTACGACAACAAGAAGAAGTATGTAGTGATGGACTTCACCATCGACAACTCCGTACTCGAACTGGCAACTACTTCCGCCATAGACGCAGCCGTTAACTTCAATGCCGGCGGTGCCATCAACTTCACCATCCAGAACTCCACCGTCTACCAGACAGGAGCATCTAACGTGAACTACTTCACGAAATACAACAACAGCGTGGTTCCCGACAATGGGATAGAGGGCTATACGGCCTGCAACTTCTGGACCTATAAGAACAACACATTCTACAAGGTAGCGTCCAACCAGTGGCACAACGGCGGACGCATAGCCCAGAAGGCCAGCACGATGACCGTTGATGTGGAGAACAACATCTGGGTTGACTGTGCCGACGGACAGATCCTCCGCCGCATGTTCGCCCAGAAGAGTTTCTCAACGTTCGTCTCAGGAAGCACAGTGAATGCCAATACCTTCCTGAAGGACGGTTCTCCTGTTGACCAGGGCAACTACGGAAATGGTTCAGACCTGACCTCCGATCCCGGCTTTGCCGATGCTGCAGGTGGAGACTTTACACTGGCCTTCACCAGCGAGCAGTGGGCACAGAAGACGGGTGACCCGCGCTGGCTCGATGCCGATCCTACCGTGATGGTAGCTCCCGAGAGCGGTGACTTC
>ONFE01000093.1 GCA_900316985.1 uncultured Prevotellaceae bacterium | reverse complement strand
ATGAAGAAAAAATGAAAATAGTTGGCTTTTCCGTAAAAAATGATGGGTCTGAAGTGTCTTATATATAGACATGCCTCAAAAATGGGGCACGAATATGAATAGACTGATATGCTTGATAAGAGAACACTTGAAAATTGCGATTCAGCGAGTGCCAACCAAGCTCGCTTGGAGTTGGTTGAGCGAAAGCAATTTATCGAACAGCTTTTCCGCCAAAACTACAGCGAGATGATTCATCTGGCCAGTGTCTTGTTGGGCGATAACGAAGAGGCTGAGGACGTGGTGCAGGATGTCTTCTTGCGTGTGGCAGACAGCGACATTCCACCTAAGAATGACATTTATCTGCTGACTGCCGTGCGCAATGTCTGCCTGAACAGAATCAGACAGATGCATCTTCACGACAAAGTGAAGAGATTGATGCCCTTAGAAGACGATTCCGCCCTGCAACCCATTGACAAACGGGTGGAACGGCTCGACGATATTGCCACTTACGTGGACGAGCAACTGGAGGAACCGCACCGCAGCATCTTCCACCTCCGCTTCGACGATGACCTGACCGTCAGTGAGATTGCCCGTCGGCTGGGTCTGAATCCGAATACTACCTACAAGTATCTCATGCAGAGCATTCAGCAAATCAGACATCACTTCGGTAAATATTAAAATGACAACAACAATGGAAACGACCAACGAAAACATCCGCCAGCTGATGGAAATGCTCGACAATCCCGATGCATATACCGAGCAGCAGATTCAGAACATCATCAACCATGATGAAGATACTCGTGAAACCTATCGACTCATGGTAGAGGCCAAGCGCAGTAGCCGCCATCGCAAGAACAAAAAGCCTGTCGATGTAGATGCTGCTTGGCAGAGATTCAATCAAAAGTCTCAGCCTAAGCAGTCAAGCAGCAATTGGATGAAGATAGCTGCATCTTTCATTGGTGTGCTACTTGTTTCTGGCATTGCCTTTGCCGCTATCCACATCGTTCGACAGTACCAGAAGCAGGAAACTCCACAAACTGAGATTGCGGAAAACGTGACAAACCCCGTCACAACACTCCCTGCCGATACGATTAACAAAGATACCGTCACCGTGCAACCTGTTATCTACGACAACATTCCATTAGAGAAGATGCTGCCAGAGATAGCCGATCACTACGATGTGAAAGTCGTATTTGCTAACGATGAAGTCCGTGGGCTCCGTTTCCACTTTGTATGGAATCCGCAGCAGGGCATCGATCAGGTCATCAGTGACCTCAACCAGTTCGAGCGTCTGAATGCTACATTAAAGGACGATGTAATCAACGTAGAATAGTCAGCCGCCATGAACAGATATATAACTCTCATTCTTGCCCTGCTGCTGACAGTCAGCATGCAGGCTCAGAAACGCATCTCACGTGAATATAATAATGTGTCGCTCTCCGATGCTTTGAACCAACTCGCAGAGCAACAGACAGGCTACACCATCTACTTCCTCTATAACGAACTGGAGGACTTCCGTATCACTACAACTGTAAAAAATAAGCACCTGCCTGAAGCCATTCAGCAGATGATAGGCTTTTATCCCATCCGTGTCACTACAAGTACCGATGAAGACGGACGGAAGATTTTCGTGGAATGTACGCACAAGACAGATCGCCGTCTGACGGGTACCATCATTGACGAACAAGGCCATCCCATTGCCTACGCCAACGTGGCAATACTGAGCCCAACCGACTCCACGCTGCTTAGTGGCGGTGTCTCAAATGAGAGCGGCTACTTCGCCATTCCATACGAAAGGCCACGGGTAGGCGACGGCACGTCGGGAATGCAGGACAAAATCCTCGCCCGCATCTCCTATGTCGGCTACAAGACCATCTACAAGATTTGCAGCCAGCCCGAAGTGGGAACAATTCGTTTACAACCAGAGACTATCAGACTGAACAGCGTGCAGGTGAAGGGTGAGCGCATTGTGTCGGGCACTGAGAACGGCCACCTCGTCTACAACATGCCCATGCTGCTGCAGCTCTATCCTGCCGACAATGCCTACGACGCACTCGTCAGCATTCCTGGTGTGAGCGAGATAGGCGGCACCATCATGTTCTCAGGTCAGGCCGCGACGCTCATCATCAACGGCAAGCCCACCACGCTGAGTGCCGACAAAGTGGTGGAGCGGCTGCGCCAGATGCCTGCCGCCATGCTGGCCAAAGCTGAGGTGATGCCGTCGGCACCTGCAAAATATCACGTGCGAGGCATGGCCATCAACATCGTGACTAAGGACTTTTCAGGGACAAACCAACTCTCAGGACAACTGATGGGCGGCTGGCGACAACACAAATATGGCACGGGTTATGCGGGCGGCAGCATCATCTACAATCACGGCAAACTGGGTATCGACGCATCGTATAAATTCACTAATGGCACGGGCTACGGGCAGGTGGAGCACGAGGCAAACCATCCTCTTAATGACCAGCGCATACCCTACAGCGACAAGACCCGCAACCGCAGCGACGGCACCGACCACGACTACCGCATTGGAATGGATTATGCCATCAGTGACAGTCACCGGCTGAGCCTGGCATATACGGGACAGTGGAACAGCACTCGCTCCACCAACACTACGACGGGCACGGCGCAGTCCACGCAGAACTCACGTCAGCATACCTATCTGCACAATGTGGATGCCAGTTACGTTGCACCCTTCGGTCTGCAGCTTGGTGTATCCTACACCAACTATCAGGAGCCGAGCACGCAACATCTGGACGGTCGGCTGAACGACATCAGCCGCAATCTCTCAGTTGATAGCCGACAGAAAGTGAGCAAGTGGCTTTTTACTGCCGACCAGACCCACACGCTGCCGAAAGGTTGGGAACTGAGTTATGGCGGCAAGGCACAGTTCACCAATAACAACAGCTATCAGACCACACTCGATGCAAGCGGACAACCGATGCCCGATGCTACTTCGCATGTGGATTATGATGAGCGTATCATGAATGCCTACGTTGGTGTGAGCAAGCAGATTGGACAGGCGCTGAACCTTGAGGCCTCCGTAACGGCTGAACAATACCATGCCACCAAGTGGAACGAGTGGCGCATTTATCCGCAATTCAATGCGATGTGGAACATCAACGAGAAAAATATGCTCAACCTCTCGTTCAGCAGCGAAGCCATCTACCCCTCCTACTGGAGCACCATGAGCAGCATCTATTATGCTTCGGCCTACAGCGAGATATGGGGCAATCCCGACCTGAAGCCCATGTCGAAATACGACATCAACCTGATGTGGCAGCTCAATCGCAAATACACCTTCACCGCCTTTGCCATGCTGGAGCCCGACTACTTCGTGCAGATGGCCTACCAGCCCACGGACCGCATGGCCGTCATCATGAAGGAGACTAACTTTGACTATTCCAACTGCTTCGGCCTGCAAGCCTCGGCACAGTTCCGCGTCGGCAGTTGGCTCAACGGCAACATCATGACCACCGCTCTCTACCGCCACGACAAGACCCAATTCTTCGACCTGCCCATCGACCGCACCCGTCTCTCAGGTATCCTCGGCGGCAGGGCTGTGGTCAAGTTCTCTCAGCGGCACAACATCCAGCTTATCCTCAACCCCTTCTTCCAGACGAAGGCTATCCAGAGCCTCTACGACATCGACCCCTTCCTGCGGCTCAACGCCACGCTCCGCTACACCTCGAAGAACGGCAAGTGGAGCCTCGTGGCCAAGGGTGAGAACATCCTGAATACACACTTGAGCACCAGCTCCACCATAGCCAATCAAGACTACACTATGCGCGTCTGGATGCCCTACACTAACTATTCCCTCACCACCATCTACCGCATCGGCAACTTCAAGGAGAAGCAGAAGAAGCAGGTTGACACCTCGCGAATGGGCTATTAGAGCCCGACAATAAAAACGCTCTCTCGTTCCGAAGGGCAGCCGTCGACTCCATGCCGACGCTGCCTTTCCACTGATATTGTAACATTTAACGCCAGACAAATCTTTTGATGCTATTTCGGTCGTTTGTGGTGATTTTGTTCGGTCGTTTGTGGCGCTTTTATTCGGTCGTTTGTGAAAAATTCGTTCGACCGTTTGTAGTTCAAGTAGCAATTAGTTTCAGAGTTTCACCCCCAGCCACCCCATTCACGACCAGATTGCCTCCGCCGAGACAGCCTACCGCCTACAGCCTGGAAAGCCTTACATCGATTGAGACATGAAAACACATCGGAAAAGAAATTTGTGGGGAATAGATGGTTCTTGAGAGAAAATTCTGTGGGGATTAGTATATTTTATTGAAATATATTTGTGGGGATTGAATAATTTTACTATCCTTGCACCGTAAACAGAGGACTTTATGAAAGAAAGACTGTTCAAAAGAAAGATTTACACTCAATTGCTGAACTGGAAACAGGAATCGGACGGTAAGAGTGCATTGCTTGTTGAAGGTGCGTGGTGTACCGCAAGGGCGACCAGCTGGAGGCGGAGTACTTTACTGGACAAGCGTAAATGTGCACTGGACATCATAAAATAAAGATAAGCGATGAGACTATTGAGTTCCATCGCTTATCTTTTTTTATACTCATCCTCGTTGAAAACTTTGTTTCGGCTCCAAAAACGAATGAAAACGAGCCTCTTATGTATAAAATATATAAAAGGTGGGGGATGCTTTTATCATTTCTCAATTATTTGT
>ONFE01000026.1 GCA_900316985.1 uncultured Prevotellaceae bacterium | reverse complement strand
TCTTTGCACGCAGATACACTATCACCTACAACCTAATTGGTTAATAATCAGATAATAACTAACAATTTTCGATATGAAATACCTATCGCGTGTGGCCTTTATGGTCCTTTCTTTGTTGGTGTGCAGCATTGCACAGGCAACAGACGTACTATTTGATGTTACTTCGACCGATGCTAGCGCTTATACCAGCTATTGCGGCCAAACCTGTAACGTCACCTTGCAAAACAAGACATTCTCAGCCTACGAGTGGGACGGTGCAGTCTTCCCATTCACGGCTTCGCAAGATGTGCTTAACGCCACCTTTGGCGAAGGCAAATGGGATTTGCAAGAGTTTGATTCCTTCGATGGCACCACCATCAAGATGAAGGCTGCAACATCCATCGTCGCCGGCACTCCATACGCCATTCGCGCAAAAGAAACGGCTGAAAATCCGACCTTCAACAATGTAACTTTCACCTCAAGCATCTCCACGGACTTCATAAAAGTTCAACTTGCCAACAATCTGCAATTCTGGGGAACGTACTTCAAACAAGACTGGTATAAAATCGTAGAAGGTCAAGGCGAACCCCTAACTGCTTTTTCATTCAAAAGTGACGGTACTGGATTAGGAAATTGGCGCAATTGGGGTACATTTAGGGCACAAGACAAAAACGGAGATAGTGACGATGGGTACCATGGCACGTTTGCTTGGTTTATCCACCCAACTCTCAACAAGACCACCCCATCCCTCTCCCTCGACATTGAGAGTTCAGGTGGAGGCGGTGGAGGCGATGAGCCTACCCCCACCACGCTGGCCGGGAAAATAGCAGCTCGTGCCCAAATAACCGATGCCCCGACCATCTACATCGACTTGCCAGGCATAGGTAACCAGACACTTGGCGAGTATTTGTATAAGAAAGTAGGCAGTAACACTACTCCCGAAGAAGCGCCTTATCGTCCTGCAAAGATTCAGGTAGTAGCCACATCCGACACCTCAAGCCCTCACTATCTTGAGTCGTTTACTGAAGACGCCATCGATGCAAACGGAAACACCAATCTGGAAATCAAAGTCAGAGGAAACTCAACGGCTTTGCCTTCTATACCAACGGGAAAACGACCATATCGTCTGAAATTTGCCAGCAAAAAGACTTCCACCGATGGACAGGCACACAAGCACGACCTCCTCGGCTACGGCTATTCCAAACGGAATTGGGTATTGTTGGCAAATCTAAACGATAATTCTATGCTCCGCAATGCCCTAACCTATGAAATTGGAAAGTCTGTGGGAATGCCTTTCTGTCCCGGATATAAGTTCGTCGACCTCGTTATCAACAACGAATACCGTGGTACCTATCAGGTTTCCGACCATTGTGAAGTGGATGCCGACCGCATCAACGTCAATGCGGATACTGGATGGTACGTTGAGTTCCAAGGCCGAAATGACATGTGCGACTATCCAATGTGCTTTGCTGAAGGTGGTATGTTGATGAATATCAACAATCCCGAGCCAGACGACGAGACTAACGCCGAACAATGCGCCGCAGTTATCAATCCGATAAAAGATTGGTTCCTCAACACATGGGTAAAAGGCTTTGGCGCCGGCTTTACCAACCCCACGACAGGTTGGCGTGCCTATAACGATGAGGAATCGCTGATAAAATTCTGGATTGCAACCGAATTGACAGGCGACTACGATGGATTGATGAGCGTAAAGGCCTATCGTGAAGCCGACGGAAAACTCTGCTGGGGTCCGCTCTGGGACAAAGATTTGGCTTTTGGTAACTACAGTTCAATGGCTGCTGCAGATGGTAAATTGGTGGCCCACCTACAACAGGCTTCGTGTATACAAGGCTATTTCGACAAACTAACACAAGACCCAGAATTCATGACCCACGCAAAGGCTATGATGGACAATCTAGTTAGCGGAGGCATTAAAGACCATCTGCTTGAAAAAATCGACGAGATGGCGGAAATTGTTTCCCAAACAGTTGTACAGAATTATCAAAGATGGGGTAACCCACAACAACCAGGAGCCTTCGGGCATGTTAGCCTTGCTAACCACAAAGCCTATGTAGACCAGTTGAAACAATGGCTGAGCGCCCGCATCGACTATGTACAGCAGCAATTCACAAGCCTTGCGGCAGCTGCTAATACTGTTGGTGAATTTGAATATGATGTCACGAACTCAGAACTCAATTTGTCGTCTAATATGGACAAACGAGTAAATGTGACCATGAAGAATCGTTCATTTACAGCCAATGGGTGGAATGTTATTTCACTCCCATTCAATGTTGACGAGACGCAATTGAAAACTGTCTTTGGAAACAACTACGAACTGAAAGAGTTCACCGGTGTCTCTTCCGATGGTTCTACCATGATTTTCCAAAGCCCAGCCGACAATGCAATCGTTGCTGGAAATCCTTACCTGATTAAACCATCCCTGTCTGTATCTTCCGCCCCAGTGTTCAGCAACGTAACCTTGTCATATAATCCTCCAGGCTGGAGTAACAACGGGTATTATGCTGGTCGACCTATCACTTATGGCAACTATACTTTTACAGGTCATGTCATGAATGCCAACCTATATAAGACTGTGAAAATAGTAGGAAGCGATGGCAGTTTGCAAGACTACAGCGCCCAAAATTCTCTCAATGGTTCAATGGCATACATCACCATCGCCAACAATGCTGAAGCACCAGCCATCAGCTTCGAAGCCGAACAACCTGTCGAGCGCACCCAAATGAACGACGTGCCTACTATCTACATCGATACCGATGCTACTATCGATGCAGACAATTGGGGAAAGGCAGCCATCGAATTATTCGACGAGAACAACATGATTGGTGGAAACAAGACCTGGGACAACACAGCTGTCAGCGTGAAATTCGTAGGCGACGGAAGCGACGTTAAGACATCCTACCGATTGAAGTTCGAGAAGAAATATGCCCTCTTGGGAAGCAAGTCGGACTCATACAAGCAATGGGTGCTCGAATCCAACGACGACGACCCATCGATGCTGCGTAACGGCCTTACCGAGGAACTCGGCGACCAGTTAGGATTCGGCTTCACACCAGGATGCCAGTATGCCGATCTCGTGGTAAACGGCTCATACGCAGGCACTTATCAGATTACCGACCGCGTTAAGGTGGAAACCGGACGAGTATTAGTCAGCGACAAAAACACCGACTGGCTCTTGGAGATTGCATCGAACGGAGAAGTAGGAGCCAACGACCTCTATGTTGCAGGCGACGAAACCAATCCTAACATCGTCATTAAGAATCCTGACAAAGACGACATCACCGCAGAGCAGCAGGCTGCACTGCAAACTGCAGTAGGCACGTACTTTGCATCTTTCTGGACAGACGTTGAAAACAAAGTGGACCAGACTTCATTCATCAACTGGTACGTTGCCAGCGAAATCCTTGGCGGATACAAGCAACTGTCAGACATCTTTGTATATAAAGACAATGCCGACGGCAAACTCTACTTCGGACCGCTGTGGAGCAACGACAAGGCGTATGGCAACAACGCCAAGCATCCCGTAGACATGACCGACCTCAGCACCGCCGGTTCGTACAAGGGAATGCTCTTCAACCATGCCGACTACCAAGTGATGTGCAACAAGATTGAGGCACTTTGGCAACAACAATGGTTCAAGGATGCCGTGATAGCGAAATGGAACACCATCTACGGTGAATCCAAGACCAAGGACTTGCTTGCTTTATTAACAGCAAAGATTGACGACCTGGCCAATGAGATTGCCCAAACCCAGGCCGACAACTATGCTTCAACAGCCAATGGCGGAGCAGGATGGATACTCGAGGGCGAGTATTCCGCAGCCGTTCAGGCCATCAAGGACTACCTGAACCAACGCTTTGTCTATCTCGACACCAAGTTCAAGGAACTTGCCGCCTCTTCTACCCGCAAAGGCGATATCAACGGTGACGGGGAAGTGAATGTAGCCGATGTGACGACACTTGTGGATTACATTCTGGGCAAAAACCCGACGAACTGCAATGAAAGTGCCTGCGACATAAACGGTGATAATGAAATCAACGTAAGCGACGTTACCAGTCTGGTAGATATCATTCTGGGCAAATAAAGGTGCAAAATACTGGCAGGAAATTGAAAAAATAGCAATTTTGCCCAAAAAAACGGGATAAAAAATTGTTGTTTCAATTATTTATAGTAATTTTGCAAGCAATAGAAAAAACAGGTGCGCAGGGAAAACCCTGCGCGCCCGACACATGACTTAATAGCAAACCTATGGACAAAAAGTTACTATCTAATTTTAAAAGACTAGGCGTATGCCTGCTCCTGCCCTTTATAGCCCAGCAGGCTATCGCTCAAGAATTCACCAGCGCAAACGTGGACGGATACTACAACATTCTCACTAGCGATGGCAAGTATGTTAACGTGGCTGGCCGCAAGACGGTCAACTTCGTCAGCGAAGAAGCAGCAAAAACAAAGGCCGGCACCGTAATCCGTGTAGAAACCAAAACCAACAGCAATGGTCAGGTTGAGGTTGAGATACTGCGCTCGCAGGGCGTGGATATCCCCGGCTATGCAAAGCGCGCCATGAACTACGTGCCAGAGATTGTGCAACTCGTTGCTAACAAACTCAATGCCGTAGGCAGCAGCCAAATACTAGGAACTGACGGCCTCCAGGCTATCATGGACAAGTTTAACGCGTCATTCGATTACCACCTCTATTTAGAACCTGCCGGAAACGGCGCGTACCGAATTTATGGCAAGACGCCCAGCATGAAGCCCGTAGTAGATTTCTACCTTGAGAACCAGGCTAAAGTAGATGCAAAACTGCCACAATTGGAGGATTTCATCAACGATGCCATTCAGAAAGTGCTCAATAAGACCAATGGAAGTGGTGCAAGCATTCTTGTTGAATTCAAACTTGAGACGGTTTGGCAAAAGATGGGTGGTACTTCAAGCGGCCTCACCGAACCAAAAGATGAAGCCTCTATTAAAGAATTTTATACTCAGGTTCTCACCAGTGAAGACAACGTTTGGAACTTCGCCTACCAGACAGCCATGATTTACTGGGGAAATCTGAAAAAACACCCGAAATACGAAACTGACATAAAGCCCAAACTTGGCGAATATGCAAAATATATAGATAAGGTGGAGAACATCCGCCCCAACTTCAAATACTACATCGTGCCGGGCACTTCAACCTTAGACATCATCAGCGAAGGCAACATCAAGATTACGGATGCTTCCACCGCCTGGACATTACAGCCATGCACGGAGTTCAAAGTAAACTTCCCCGAGGCAAACAAAAGGGGCGATAAGTACTACACCACACTTTATACCGACTTTGCCTATACGCTTCCTGAAGGAGTGACAGCCATGAAGGTGACAGCTGTTTCAGAAGCAGGCGTAGCTAAAACGGAAGAAATCTCGGACAAAACCATCCCTGCTCAAACTCCCATTCTTCTCGTTTCAACTGCAGCAGGCGACCAAACGCTCGCTCCAACCACTGATGCCGGTACTGCTGTAATCGGTAATCTGTTGAATGGACCAGACTACCTGATTAACACTTACGGCATCAAGACTGCTCAAGTGGTAACGCTGTTCGATTATGCTAAAAGTATATTCGGCGATTCCTTCTACACTAATTATCTAGCAGAATACGAACACCTGATGGCAAGAAATGCCGGCACGGTAAACAACAAGTACTTCTTCGGACTGACCGATGATGACTTGGGCCTTTGCACTTACACTTCTGGAAGTCATAAAGATTGCGTTGTCCGCAGTTTGGCTGTAGATGACAGCAACAAGAACCTTGCCTTCAGTGACCACTGGACGGTGGCAGCCAATAAGGCATTCCTCGTTAGCGATAAGCATGACGTGATAAAGCTCTTCCTGAAGGGCGACATCAATATGGACGGAAAGGTTGACTCCGCTGATATAGTCAGGCTGGTGGACTATATACTTGAGAGGGAAAGCACGGTACCCTGCGATGTAGATGCCTGCGATGTAAACGAAGATGGAAAAATCGTAGTGGCTGACGTAACATCGCTGGTTGACATTATTCTTAATCAGTAACAAAAGTCAGATGAATACAAGAAGAATTTTTCTGCTTTTGGCCTTGGCCCTTACCGGTGCGTTGAACTGTATGGCTCAACTAAACGGCACTGGCTTCTATCGCTTCCGCAATGCAGCCCAAACAACGGATTATATCAGCATCGCGAATGACAAATTCAACTACCACACAGCCATCGCTACCGCTTGTGGAGGATTGGGGCAAGCCCTTTCCTCTGCTGGTCAGGCACGAGCATTGGCATGTGCTGGCAAATATCTGGAAACCGACATTCATCTGGTGAATGATGCTGATTGTATTAATCCGGGCTCAGTTATCTATGCCCAAAAGAAGACCACTAACACAAGTAACTATGATTACAACCTCATAGGACAAGGTACAAGTCTGCTCACACTAACGACGGGTACTTATGATGCAACATTGGATTTGATATTTAAAGACCGTTACGTAACTATTAATAAGGTCAGTGGTTCGGGTGAGAATTCTTTATACTCTGCAAAGATAGAGCTGAAGGCTTCTAATAATTCTATGGCAAACCTTGGGACACGCTATCTCGTGGATGACAATGGAAAGCTAGCGATAAATGAATCCAACTCAGCAACAAATGCAAAGTGGTATATTGAACCTGTTACCCATTTTAACGTAGAGCCAGAAGTTGAATATAAAGGCAAATACTACACTACACTTTATGTACCTTTTGCCTTTCAGTTAAGCACTGGAGTAGAAAAAGCCTATGTGGTAAGTTCCATTAATACTGACGGATCATTGGAAATTGTAGAGTGTACCAACGATAAAATAGTTCCTGCTGGTACACCTGTCATCTTAGAATGCAGTTCAAACGTAGCATCCAATTGCCAATTGATTCCTTCGGGAACTCCTTTGTTTACAACCCCAGAAAATGTAACAAATGCCTATGCTCCTAGAGCCTCCACAGCAACGAATTATTCAGACACAAATCTGCTGAAGGGAAACTATTATTGCAATCAAGACGGCACAATAACATTTAACACATCAAGCAGTACTAGCACTTTCAACGCCAATCACTATACCGCCCCTACAAATCCAACTAAATACACCATCGGCATCACGAAATCGGGGAAACTCGGATTTGTAAAGGCTACAGGTACTGCAATGCCCGCTAATAAAGCATGGATAGAATACACCGGTACTTCTGAATTGGTACTGCCAATAGAGAACACCACCCTGAAGGGCGACATCAATATGGACGGACTGGTAAATTCCGCTGATATAGTCAGGCTGGTGGACTATATACTTGAAAAGGAGAACCCGACACCCTGCGATGTGGAAGCCTGTGATGTAAACGAAGATGGTGATATCAATGTGAGCGATATAACCAGTTTAGTAGATATCATTCTTAATAGTAATTAGATAAAAACAATTAAAAAATAAAGATTATGAAAAAGAAATTATTACTTTTCATTGCCGCGTTGCTGACTATGAGTTCAGCGTGGGCTGACGGCATTGTATTGAGCATCGATGATGTTGAAGTTCCTCAGGGCGGTTCTGTCGAAGTCCCTATCAACATTACAAATGACATCCCTCTTAAGTCTTTCCAGGCACAAATAACTCTGGAGGGAGTTAACCTAAATAATGGTGTCATTAAAATTACAGGTTTAAAATTGGGTGAAAGAACTTCTGATATACCCTATACTAATCCTGATACGGAAGAAGAGGGAACATTTAATTTTGAACTTGAATCTAGTTACCCTGAAGTGAATGGATCTAAAGCATTCCGTTTTCTTGGATACAACGGTAAGAGTGAATATATGAAAGAAACTGAAGGTGCTGTTGCCTATATCACGATATCTGCCGCAAACGAAGTCGCAATTGGAAAAACTTATACTGCTAACATCGTAGAAGCAAACTGCTCTTCGACAGGTGCATCTATTGAACTCCCAGACAAAACCTTCACAATCACGGTTGTCGAGCCCCGCATTACACTCGATGAAAATGTTGGCATTACAGATGAAACTCCAACAGGCTTGCAGAATGTTCTTGTAAAGCGCACAATTAGCGCAAACAATTGGAATACTATTTGTCTGCCATTTGCTATGAGTGAAGAACAAATTGCAAGTGCATTTGGCGATGCAACAGTACAACTCGCAGACTTTACAGGATGCGTAGCAACTTATGAAGGGAATAATTGCACAGCCATTAAAGTTAATTTCACTGACGCAAACACAATTACGGCCAATCAACCATGCCTGATAAAAGTAAGTAAAGCAGTCTCTGAATTTAAGGTTGACGGAGTCGAAATCAATGTTGATGAAGATAATGCTTATGTTGATAAGGACGAGAATTATATGATTGGCACTTACACTCCGGAAACTAAGATTGGTTCTCCTAGAAAATACCAGTTATTCCTAAGCAATAATAAGTTCTATTACTCAAAGGGAACAGCAAAGATGAAGGCATTCCGAGCCTACTTTGAATTCCAGGACGAGTTAAAAGACAAGAGTGCTGGCGTGTCAAATGCTAAGATAAGTTTCTTCGTTGATGAGAATACTACAGGAATCTCTGACATTAATACAAAAACGAAGGTTGATTCAGATGCCGTTTACAATATCAATGGCCAGTATGTAGGCAAGAACATTGATTCGAATACGCTTCCAAAGGGAGTCTATATCATTAACGGTAAGAAGAAGATTGTAAAGTAAATCGTAGTTTAACTCCATTCAAAAAAGAATAGAATCATGAAACAGGAATATATAGAACCAGATATTAAAATAGAAGCATTAGACTCTATAGAAATATTAGCCGGTACTGGTGGTGTTACTGGAGGAGGTACAGCCAGCGACATCGATTACGGCGGCGTAGACAACGGTACTCACGAGCCTGAAGCCAAGATCAGTTTTACTGACATCTGGGCTGACGATGAAGAAACTGTGAACGTCAATTGGGACTCTTTTGATTAAAAAGAACTCACCATCACGGTAAATAAGGAACGGGAAGATGTCTGGCAGGCATCTTCCCGCTCCTTTTTTCCTCTCTCCACACCAAAGTACATAGTATGAAATACCCCTCTGGTGCCACAAAGGTGTCAGAGGGGTTAGTTTTGTGTGACAGTACAAGTTTTTATATAGGAAAAAGTTGTTTTAAGGGTGTAAGGGTGCAAAACCCCGATAAACACAGGCCTTGCACCCTGTTTTAGAGGGTGTCAAGGGTGTAAGGAGGGTGACAGGGGTGACCCACCCCAGAGACCCACCCCAGCCCTCCCTGTATAGGGAGGGAGCAAATACTTCAACAATAGATATCTTAAATAATGCGCTCCTTTAGGGATGGGCAGTAAAAATTTTCTAGAGAATTTTCTTCAAAACATCATCGGATGGATTATAAACTATCATCGGATGAAAGAAATTTTCTAGAGAATTTTTAAACGATAACAATAACCTTAACCCTAACTTTAAAGACATTGCTCCCTCCCTATGCAGGGAGGGCTGGGGTGGGTCTCTAGGGCTGGGATGGGTGTTACACCCTTATGACACCCTTGACACCCTCTAAAATAGGGTGCAAGCCCAGTGTTTATCGGGGTTTTGACACCCTTGCACCCTTAAACAAAAAAAATCCTATGCGTCAAATTTAACCTTAACGATAACGATGACGAAGACGATAACGATAACGAAGACAATAACGGTGACGATAACGAGGACGAGGAACTATGCGTTTATTCGGTGGCATCACTATTTACTCCCCTCCATATAGGGAGGGGTTGGGGGTGGGTCCGTTGGGGGTGGGTCTTTCTTTCCGCTGAATATGGCGGTAAAGGAAATACATGCAGGGGATGAGGAAGAGGTCGGCAAATACCCAGGCAACGGGATCGCCCCAGCAGACACCCAGCCAGCCAATGGCGGGAATCAACCAAAGACTGACACCGGCACGGGCTATCATCTCCATCACACCGGAAAGGATGGAGAGGTTGCTGTAGCCCAATCCCTGAATGCTGTAGCGCAGAATGGTGAGCATGCCCAGGCAGGGGAAGAAATAACTAGTGAGCTGCAGATAGATGACGCTGTTGGAAACAATCTCCGATTCATTGCCATCGACAAACAGCAGGGTGAGCTCGTCGGAAAAGAAATGCAGAATAACGACCGTGAAGATCATATATATGAGCATGATAGAGGTGGCGGAGCGTAACCCCTGCCCTATCCTACCGATTTTGCCAGCGCCCAGATTCTGTCCGCAATAGGTGGCCATAGCCACACCAAGGTTCTCAAAAACACAGGTGAATAGATATTTCACTCGCAAACTGGCCGTGAAGGCTGCCACACAGACGGTACCCAAGGCATTGTTGGCCGTCTGCACCATGATGCTGCCGATGGCGGTGATGGAAAACTGCAGTCCCATGGGAACGCCCTGCCAAAGCAGGTTGCGGGAGAGTGATGCATCGTAGTGGCGGTCTTCACGCTGGGGAATCAGCAACTGCATCTTACGGCGGATATAGGTGTAACACCAATAGGCTGACAATGCCTGCGAAACCATGGTGGCTAGGGCGGAACCTTCGACGCCCATCTTCAGCACGACAATCAGGACAAAGGACAGCACGGCATTATAAAGGCTGGAGATAATCAGGATGAGGAAAGGCGTCTTGCTGTTGCCCAAAGCACGGATAAAACTGCCCAGGAGATTGTAGGCAATGGTAAAGGGTATGCTGAGGAACTGGATGAGCAGAAAGAGCCAGGCTTCATGGAAAATCTCAGCAGGTGTACTCACCCGATGAAGAATCCAGGAACAAAGCAAGGAGCATACCAGGGTGAGCACAAGGGTAATGATGGCGGCAAGCAACAAGGCATTCCACACATAACGGCGCATGCGCTGGAAGTCCTGCGCCCCAAACGCCTGTGATACAGGAATGGCAAAACCGGCACAGGAGCCGTTGCAAAATCCCATGATGAGAAACATGATACTGCTGCTGGCTCCCACGGCAGCCAGTTCGTTGACACCGAGGAAACGCCCCACGATAGCCGCATCGGTGATCAAGTAAACCTGCTGCAGGATATAGCCCAGAATCAGAGGAAGGGCAAACTGCAGAATGTGACGGACCGGAGAGCCGGATGTCATGGAGATAGAAGACATAGAGCGGGTTTTAAAAAGTGGACGAATCTCGCGACTCGTCCACATCGTACAGTGTAAAAAATAGGTATGATTTACATCTTTCCGATAATTCCTAACTTGGTATTGTTGATGAAATTCACGATATTGCTTATCTCCAGACTATCGGGGACTTGCTCTTTCACCTGAATCACGGCGTCAAACACGGAGGTCTGTCCGTGGAAAATCAGGCGGTAGGCATTGGCAATATGCTTCTGGACCTTTTCATCGACACCATGTGCGGTAAGCACCTGCGCATTAAGTCCGCCGTAACGAACGGGGTTGTCGTTGGCCACAATATAGGGAGGCACATCCTTGGAAACGCGGCAACCGCTACTGAGCATCGAGCCGTTACCAATACGTACCTGCGGATTGACAATCACATTCGAAGAAAGAATCACACCGTTACCGAACTCCGTATCGCCGGCTACCTTAGAGCCATAGCCAAACACGCAGCCATCGCCCACATGGGTATCATGAGAGAGGTGGACACCTTCCATGATAAAATTACGGTTGCCAATACGGGTTTCGCCATCCTTGAAGGTAGCACGGTTGATAACCACATTCTCACGGATGATATTTTCATCACCAATGACAAGTATTGTGGCATCGCCCCGATAGCTGAAGTCCTGTGGAATGGCTCCCAGCACGGTATTCTGATGAACCTTATTGCCACGCCCCATGCGTGTACCGTTCATCACGCTGACATAGGGATAGATGACACAGTCGTCACCAATCTCCACATCGTCTTCTATATACACGAAAGGATAGATGGTCACATTATTACCAATCTTTGCTTTCGGACTGATTATTGCTTTGTCGCTGATCATAAGAAAAAAGAGACCCACCCCTGCCCTCCCTGTTTAGGGAGGGTGTTTTAACCTTTATCGAGAGGTTTATAGGGTCATTGTTTTAATTATATTATAATATTGAATTGTATCATTGAGAGTAACCACTCCCCGCTCTATAGGGAGGGGCTGGGGGGAGGGTCCTTATTTACTTCCTCCTCCTAGTGCCTGATAGAGACTTACTACAGCCTGCATTTTGTTGAAGTCGTCGGTGACTTTTGAAATCTCGGCATTGAGCAGCGAGTTCTGCGCCTGAATAACCTCGAGATAGGTGCTGGTAGATGAACTTACCAGGGCGCGGGTGTCCTCGACGTTCTTCTTCAGCACTTCCACACGATGGGCATCCAGCTCGCTCTTCTTCTGGTAGGCATTATACTGCACAAGGGCATTGGAGACCTCGCTACCAGCAGTGAGGACAGCATTCTGCCACGTGTTGTAGTCCTGCTCATACTGAGCCTTGGAAATCTTCAGGCCCTCCGTCAATTTTCCGTTCATAAAGATAGGCTGCACCAACGAAGCCACGGCGGATGCGAGAATCTTTCCGGGATTCACAATCATACCTCCACCACTGTTGGTATATGAACCGGTTCCGCTGATGGTAAGACTGGGATAGAAGCGGCTGCGGGCAGTATTCACATCATAGAAACTGCTTGCCAAGTTCATCTCAGCAGCATGCACATCGGCACGGTTCTTCAGCAACTGGATGCCTACACCTGTAGCAAACTGCGAAGGTAACACCTGATCGGCGAGTTTTCCGCGCTTGATGGTCTGGGCAGGCTGGCCTATCAGCAATGAGAGAGAGTTCTCCACTTCACGAATCTGACGCTTCATATCTTCTATCTGTGTCAGCACGCTGTAGTGACTGGCCTCAGCACTCTGCACACTGGTAGAACGATAACGGCCCAACTGCATCTGCAGTTTCATCATGTCCCAGGTATCCTTGGTAAGACCAGACATGTCATTCAGTATCTCCAACTGACGGTCGAGCATCAGCAGCGTATAGTACATATTGGCGATACCACTCACAATCTTGGTCTTCACCACCACCTGATAGTCCTTGGTAGCCAACAGTGCCATTTGGGAACTACGTTTCTGGTTGAGCAAATTGCCAAAGAGATCCACGGTCCACGAGGCATTCAAAGGCATGGAATAAGTCTGCGAAGCCTTACCGAAATCCCATGAAGAGAACACGCCTTGGGGTGAGAACGTCACCTGAGGCAAGAAGGCCAGTTTGGACATCTTGAGCTGTGACTCCACTATCTGCACATTGAGGGCGGCATTGAGGAGGTCGGGGTTCTTATCGAGTCCCTGCTGAATCAGTGCCTGCAACTGTGGGTCGGTAAACACCTGACGCCAGGGGAGATTTGCGAAGGTCGTAGTGTCGGCGGTTGCCTTCAGGGTATCTACATCACTCACAACATCGCGGATGATGCCTTTGGTGTTGACCTCAGGACGCTCATATTTGGTGTAAACGCCGCAACTGCTAAGAAGAGCAACTGTCGACATCATAAATAATATATACTTTTTCATTTCACGTAATCTTTATTTGTTATTTCCATCGGCTGGGTGTACTGAAGCAGTTCGGTATCCACATCAGCATCGTCGTCTTCGAACTTCATCGGCTTGAACTTCTCCTGCAGTGACTGGAAGATGACGAACAGTCCGGGCACAACGATAATCTGGAAGAGCGTACCTATCAACATACCGCCCACGGCAGCTGCGCCGAGCGTCTGGTTACCGTTCTTGCCCACACCCGATGCAAACATCATGGGCAGCAGTCCGATTACCATGGCCAATGAGGTCATCAGGATAGGACGCAGACGGGCTGCGGCACCAAGAATGGCCGACCATGTGATGGCCATACCCGTCTGGCGTCGTTCGAGCGCGAACTGTACTATCAGGATGGCGTTCTTAGCCAACAGACCGATAAGCATGATAAGCGAAATCTGCATGTAGATGTCGTTGGCGTGGCCAAAGAGCATCGTAAAGAGGAAACAGCCTGCAAGGCCGAAGGGTATGGAGAGTACCACAGCCAGCGGCAGGATGTACGACTCGTACTGTGCCGACAGGATGAGGTAGATGAACATGAAGCAGAGCAGGAAGATCATCCACGTAGAGTTAGATGCCTTGGCCTCCTCACGCGTCAGTCCACTGAAATCATAGGTATATCCTGCGGGAAGTGTCTGGGCAGCCACCTCTTCGAGAGCCTTGATAGCCTCACCGGTAGAGACACCGTCGGCCACTGTTGCCTGTACGTTGATAGAGGTGAAGAGGTTGAATCGGTTGATATTGGCCGGACCGTAGACGCGCTCCAGATGGCAGAACTCGTTGATAGGTGCCATGCCGGCTCCCGTGCGTACATATATATTATTGAGCGACTCCTGAGTCATGCGTGTCTCAGGAGCACCCTGCACCATGACACGGTAGAGTTTACCGTAGCTGTTGAAGTTAGAGGCATAGAGACCGCCATAGTAACCTTGCAGTGTGGAGAGCACCACGCGAGGCGATATACCGGACTGCTTACACTTGGCCACATCGACATGAATCATGTACTGCGGGTAGTTCGGGTTGTAGCTGGTCTGAGCACGGCTAATCTCCGGCCGCTCATTATAGGCCTTCAGGAAGTCCTGAACGACATTATAGAACTTGTTCAGGTCGCCGCCGGTGCGGTCCTGCATGACAACGGAAATACCGTTAGAGGCCGAGTAGCCCTGCACCATAGGCGGTGCGAAAGCCAGAATGGAAGCGTCCTTGATGTGGGCAGTCTTCATGAACAACTGAGCCTGGAGACCCGTCACGGCATCTGGGTCAAGGAAGAAACGGTAGATACCATCGCCCTGCCACAGTCCGCTGATTTTCCACCACAGTCCGTGCTGGCGCTCATCGAAGGGTTTCAGTTTGATAATAAACGTGGCCTGGTCGCTTCCCGAACCTGCGATGAAGTTGTAGCCCTGCAGCTGCTCACGGCTCTGCACGGCGGGGAAGGCGGCAATGATAGAATCCACCTCGTTGATAACCTGCTGGGTGCGTGCCACAGAGGTTGCCGGTGGCATGGTGATGGTACAGAACATCACACCCTGATCCTCGTCGGGCACAAGACCGGTCTTCGTCGTAAACATGGTGACGCCCAGCACTACGATACCCAAAATGACCGTAGTGATAACGACGACGGGCTTACGCACCAGTTTCTGTACCGCATTCTTGTATTTCGTGTTCATGGCGTCGAACGACGTATTAAACGACGTATGCATGCGGTCGAGCAACGACATCTTCTTCTCATGACCTTCTTCGTCGTGCGGTTTCAGGAAGATGGCACAAAGAGCCGGCGACAGCGTCAGGGCGTTGGCAGCCGAGATGACGATGGCGATGGCCATTGTCAGACCAAACTGCTGATAGAATGTTCCGGTAACGCCGCCCATGAACGACACGGGAATAAACACCGATGCCATCACCAGCGTAATGGAGATAATGGCTCCCGAAATCTCGTTCATGGCATCGATGGAGGCCGTCAGCGCACTCTTATAACCCAAGTCAAGCTTGGCATGCACGGCCTCAACCACCACAATGGCATCGTCCACCACAATGGCGATGGCCAGCAGCAAGGCCGATAGCACAAGCAAGTTGATGGAGAAGCCCATTAAGTTGAGGAAGAAGAACGTACCGATGAGCGATACAGGAACGGCAATCAGCGGGATAAGCGTTGAGCGCCAGTCCTGCAGGAACACGTACACCACGATGAACACCAAAATGAGCGTGAGGATAAGGGTGAAGACCACTTCCTCGATAGATGCAAAGAGGAACTCCGTGACGTCCATGTTGATGCGGTATTCCAGTCCCGGGGGGAACGACTTAGACTGTTCCTCAAGCACTTTCTTACAGTCACGGGCAATCTGGGTGGCGTTAGAGCCAGCCACTTGCTGCACCATACCCATGACAGACGGCATACCGTTGTCGCGCATGGCAACGCTATATGTCAGAGCACCAAGTTTGATGTCGGCCACGTCTTTCAGTTTCAGCGTCTGGCCGCTGGCATCACTCGAAATGATGATGTTTCCAAATTCCTCAGCCGTCTTCAGTCGACCGGTATAGCGCATGGCGTACTCGTAAGCCACATTGCTCTCCTCACCGAACTTACCGGGGGCAGCCTCGATATTCTGCTCGGCCAGCACAGCGGTAATGTCACTAGGCATCAGACCGTGCTGTTTCATCACGTCGGGCTTCAGCCACACACGCATGGAGTAGGTCTTCATACCCGGTGACTGCACATCGCCGACACCTTCGACACGCTTCAGCGCCGGTACGACATTGATGTTGGCATAGTTGGTGATGAACTCGTCGTCGTAGCGGCCATCGGGCGAAACCAATGCATACATGATGACCTGCGAGTTCTGACGCTTCTGCACCTGCACACCAATCTGCGTCACCTCGGAAGGCAGCAACGACTGTGCCTGCTGCACGCGGTTCTGCACGTTGACGGCACACATGTCGGGGTTATAGCCCTGACGGAAGGTAATGCTGATGCTTGCCGAACCAGAACTGGCAGTAGAAGTGATGTAGTCCATACCTTCCACACCGTTAATGCTTTCTTCGAGCGGTGTGATGACGGAGTTCTTCACCGTCTCGGCATCGGCGCCGGGGTAGGAAGTCCAGACGCTCACCGTGGCGGGTGCAATGTTTGGATACTGCTCAATAGGCAGTGATATCAGTCCGATGACACCCAGTATAACGATGAGGATAGAGATCACCGTCGAGAGCACCGGACGTTTTATAAATGCGGTAAATGTCATAGTCGTTTATTGAAAAGTTATCCTATTACTTCTGCAGTTCCTTGACTATTTCACCGGCGGTCATGGATCCTGCCTGGTCATTAATCTTTTTCTGATACTGCTGGGGCGTGATGGGCTTGATTTCCATTCCATCTGTGAGCTTGGTAATTCCATTGGTGACATATTTGTCGCCCACGTTCAGTCCGCTGGTAACGATGAAGTTGCTGCCGTCGTTCTGGGGATTCACGGTAATCTCGGTGTATTTCACCTTATTGTCCTTGCCCAGTAAATAGACAAATTTCTTGTCCTGCACCTGACTGACCACACTCTGCGGAATAACAATGGCCTTGCTGTCATCGCGCTTGATGATGACAGAGCCCGAACCGCCACTCTTAAGCAGACGCTCGGGGTTGCTGAAGCGGGCAATGATCTGAATGGTACCTGTGGCGGCATCCACCACACCGCTGGCTTTCACCACCCGGCCTTCGTGACCGTATTCTGTACCGTCGGCCAGCTGGAGCTTCACTGAGGGGAAGTTGGCAATGGCGGCATTCATGCCACCGGCGTTCTTCGACATAGCAAGCATATCCTTCTCCGTGATAGAGAAGTAAACCTCCATCGTGCTGTTGTTTGAAACGGTGGTCAATGCCGGCGTGCTGGATGCGCTTACCATGGCACCCACCTTGTAGGGAAGGCTACCGATGACACCCGAAGTTGGACTCTTCACGTAGCAGAACTGCAGCATCTCGCGGGCGTTGGCCAGTCCGGCCTTGGCCTGGGCGAGCTGAGCCTGAGCCACATCGTAGGCGTTCTTGGCACTCGCCAATTCAAAGTCACCAACCACCTTGTTATCATAAAGCTTTTTGGTATTCTCGTAAGTCAATTTAGATGTGTTGCACTGGGCCAAAGCGGTGTTAACGGCTGCCTGGGACTGACGTACGCTGGCCTGGTAGGTCTCGTTGTCAATCACGAAGAGCAACTGCCCAGCGCCTACCGTCTGACCTTCCTTCACGCAAACGCGGGTGATGAAACCAGACACCTTCGGACGGATTTCCACATCCTGAATACCTTTGATGGTGGCAGGATACGAGGTCTGCAGCGTTGCGCTGCTGGTGCCAGCCGCCTCCACAGGGTACTCATTGTCTCCGAAACTCATGCCGCCTTTATTACCGCCGCATGAAACCAGAAGAGCAGCAAGAGCTGCAATCATTAAAAATCTGTTCTTTTTCATACCTATTTTATTATTAATACTTATATGTTCTATTCGAAAAGACAGGGTTATCCTTCATCTCGTAATTTGAAAACTAATTACATGCTTTCAGTTTTCCGAATGCAAAGATACTCTATTTATATGAAGTTAGAAAAATGGAGAATGAAGAATTAACCATTTTTAGGGTTAAGCATTAAGAATTAAGATTTTCATCCACTGAAAGACCCATTTGTTTTGCCTTTTTCATGAGCAACTCCATCAACGGCTCGCGCTCATTAGGCACCTTATTGTCGAGTACGGCATCTTTCAGACACTGCTTCAAGGCTCCCACCTCACGGGAAGGTTTCAGATGGAACATCTCCATAATCTCATTTCCATCCACCACAGGCTGTAACAGACGTTTGTAATCCTTTTCCTTCAGATCAGCAATCTTTTCACGTACCATTCTGAAATTCTCACGGAAATGAGCCTTACGCACTTCATTCTTAGAAGTAATATCAGCCTCACAGAGTGTCATCAAATCATCAATGTCATCACCGGCATCGTTCACCAAACGGCGAACAGCACTGTCGGTTACTTCTTCATCGGCAATGACAATAGGACGCATATGCAAATCCACTAGTTTCTGCACATACTTCATCTTCATATCGAGGGGTAGTTTCAGTCGTCTGAAAATTTCAGGAATCATCTTGGCACCCAGATAGTTATGGTTATGAAACGTCCATCCTATCTGATTATCCCAACGCTTGGATTTCGGTTTCCCGATATCGTGAAGGAGGGCAGCCCAACGAAGCCAGAGGGAAGCTTCCTCACCCCTGGTTTGGCTGACATTGTCCAAGACCTCCAGAGAGTGATAGAAATTATTCTTGTGGGCGCGCCCGTTACGGGTTTCCACCAAGTCGAGTTTACAAAGTTCGGGAAGAAACTGCTGGAGCAATCCCGTATCATAAAGTTCGTAGATGCCACGGCTGGGCTGATCGGTCATCAGAATCTTGTTGAATTCCTCTTGTATACGCTCACCACTGATAATCTGCAGCCGATGGGCATTGCGGGTCAAGGCATCGCGGGTCTCACGCTCAATGTCAAACTTCAACTGAGCAGAAAACCTGACAGCACGGAGCATTCGTAAGGGGTCGTCACTGAAAGTGATATCGGGATCAAGTGGCGTGCGGATGATGCCGTCCTCCATATCATATATACCGTCAAAAGGATCCACTAGTTCACCAAAACGATTCTTATTCAGACAAATAGCTAAGGCATTGATAGTGAAATCACGTCGGTTCTGATCATCCTCCAGAGTACCGTTTTCCACAACGGGTTTACGAGAATCATGGCTGTAACTCTCTTTACGGGCGCCTACGAATTCCACTTCTTCCATGCCGAATTTCACCTGTGCCGTACCGAAATTCTTGAACACGGAAAGATGTGCCTTACGTCCGAGTTTCTCTTTCAAGCGCTTGGCCACCTCAATACCGCTGCCCACCACTACGACATCAATATCTTTTGAAGGCCGCTCCAAGAACAGGTCACGCACATAGCCACCTACCACATAGCATTCCATACCCAGTTCATCGGCTGAGTCGGAAATCAGATGGAAAATATCTTTATTGAGAATTTCAGCTAATTGTGCGTCGCTATAAAGTATCATACCTTTCCTTTTGCGGCTGCAAAGTTACAGAAAAACGAACACAAATGCAAATAAAATTTTGCTTTTCAAGTGATTTTCCGTACTTTTGCACCCATGAAATCATATTTACTGATTATAATATCTAGCGCATGTCTGCTATGTGCCTGCAATCCAAAGTCCAAGCGCCCCACCTACGGGGAACTGAAGGCGCAGCGGATTGACTCTATGATTAAAGCAGCAGAGCGAGATATTCCGATGCTTGATACGGAATTGCAGCAGGCTTGCCATCGCTACGATTCACTCTCAGCAATCGTCGAAACCCACAGGCAAGCTTTGAAACTCACAGAGCAGGAACTCAACGAGCATGCAGCCTTACGATTGCATAGGGATTCCCTACAGGTAAAATTCGACACGCAGTGTGCCCGTGTAAGGTTCCTCCACCGTAAACTCGACGAGGTCAATACCAAGGCATCAGACAGAAAAAAGGCCGCAGAAAGCCCTAAAACCGCAAAATAGTTAGTTTTTTTTTGCTGTCTCATTAAAAATGATTAATTTTGCAACGATTTATATAGAATCGACTCATGGCAACAGAAAAGCAGAACACTGAACAACAGTTCATGAAGGTGATGGCTGAGTGTCGTGCCCTCTTTGAGAAGAAGTTGCACGACTACGGTGCCTCGTGGCGCATCCTCCGTCCGTCATCACTTACCGACCAACTCTTCATCAAAGCCAAACGTATCCGCTCGCTGGAGATCAAAAAGGAATCTCTGGTGGGTGAAGGCATTCGGCCGGAGTTTGTTGCCCTGATTAACTATGGCATCGTTGGACTCATCCAGTTGGAAAAGGGCTATAAGGACGTGGTAGATATCACGCCCAGCGAAGCAATGGAACTCTACGACAAACACGCCAAAGAGGCTCTGGAACTGATGCTGAAGAAAAACCACGACTATGATGAGGCATGGCGCTCCATGCGCGTAAGCTCCTACACAGACTTCATCCTCACTAAAATACAACGCGTGAAGGAGATTGAGGACCTGCAGGGCGAAACGCTTGTCAGCGAAGGCATCGATTCCAACTATATGGACATCATCAACTATGCGGTGTTCGGAGTCATCAAGTTAACGGAGTGGTAAAAGCATAATCTCCGTGAAGTGGCTGGTCAACATATGCAGGATCGTAGTGGCGCTGACATTCATCTTCAGCGGCTTCGTGAAGGCTATCGACCCTCTGGGCACCCAATATAAGATAGAAGACTATCTTGAAGCGCTCTCACTGGCACAACACGTGCCATCCATCGTCACCTTAGGCACCTCTGTGCTGCTCTCTGCCACGGAGTTCTGCCTCGGAATCTTCCTGCTCTTCGCCATCCACAGGCGGTCGGCTTCCAAGATTTCCTTTGCCTTCATGGTGGTGATGACGCTGATTACGCTCTGGCTTTGGATAGCCAACCCGGTAAGCGACTGCGGATGCTTTGGCGATGCCATCCAGCTCACTAACGGTCAGACGCTGCTCAAGAACATCATATTGCTTGCCTGTACGGCGGTCATTGCTTGGCAACCTCTGATGATGATGCGCTTCATCAGCCACTCCAACCAGTGGATTGTGGTGAACTATACGGTGCTATTCATTTTGGCTTCCAGTATCTGGAGCCTGTGGGCGCTACCACTATTCGACTTCCGCCCTTACCACGTGGGAGCCAATATACAAAAGGGAATGGAGATTCCCGAAGGGGCTGAACAGCCCGAGTTTGAAACAACTTTCATCATGGAGAAAGACGGAGAACGGCGGGAGTTCTCACTCGAGGAATACCCCGACTCCACCTGGACGTTCATCGACCAGAAGAACGTGCAAGTCAAAGAAGGCTACGTGCCTCCCATCCACGATTTCTCCATCCAGACGACCGAGGGGGAAGATCTCACTGAAGAAGTGCTCAGCCGAGAAGGATATACCTTCCTGCTCATTTCTCCCCATCTGGAAAATGCCGATGACAGCAACTTCGGAGAGATTGACCAGATTTACGAGTATGCCTTGGAGCACAACTACCCTTTCCTCTGCCTCACGGCAAGTAGTGAAAAAGGAATCCAGCATTGGCGTGACGTCACTGGAGCAGAATATCCTTTCTACCTCACTGATGAGACCACGCTGAAGACCATCATCCGAAGCAATCCTGGGCTCCTGCTGCTAAAGGACGGTACCATTATCCGTAAATGGAGTCACAATCGACTGCCGAAGGAAAGCTTGCCTCTGGAAAAGAGTACATTGGGGCAGATGCCGGAAGACTCAGTACCTGCCAAGCTGCTCACGATCTTCCTATGGTTTGCATTGCCTTTGCTCATCCTCACACTGGCAGACCGCCTCTTTGCATGGACGAAATGGTTCAGAAACAAACAACAAAACAGCAGTTTATATAAACATTTAAAGAAAAAGAAAATGAGAAAAAAAATTGTAGCAGGTAACTGGAAAATGAACATGAACCTGCAGGACGGTATCGCTCTTGCCAAGGAGCTGAACGAGACACTCAAGGCAGACAAGCCCAACTGTGGTGTAGTAATCTGCACACCGTTTATCCACCTGGCCAGTATCGCACAGTTCCTTGACCAGGACATCATCGGTCTGGGTGCTGAGAACTGCGCCGACAAGGAAAAAGGCGCTTTCACTGGTGAAGTTTCTGCCGAGATGGTAAAGAGCACCGGTGCACAGTATGTAATCCTCGGCCACTCAGAGCGCCGCGAATACTACAAGGAGACTCCCGAAATCCTGAAGGAGAAAGTACTGCTCGCCCAGAAAAACGACCTGAAGGTCATCTTCTGCATTGGTGAGAGTCTGGCTGAGCGCGAAGCCGGTAAACAGAACGAAGTGGTAAAGGCAGAACTTGAGGGAAGTGTTTTCAACCTCTCTGAGGAAGACTTCCGTAAGATTGTCATCGCCTACGAGCCAATCTGGGCCATCGGTACCGGTAAGACCGCCACTGCCGAGCAGGCTGAGGAAATCCATGCCTATATCCGTAGCATCATCGCTGAGAAGTACGGTCAGGCTGTAGCCGATGACACTACCATCCTCTACGGTGGCTCCTGCAAGGCCAGCAATGCTCCAGAACTCTTTGCCAAGCCCGATATCGACGGTGGCCTCATCGGCGGTGCTTCTCTGAAGTGCGCTGACTTCAAGGGTATCATCGACGCTTGGAAGAAATAATACAATAGTAAAAAGGTAAAAAAGTAGAAATGTAAAAAACATAGGCTTATGAACAAATATTTAAACAATTTGATTAAAAAGGTCATCTGGGTTTTACCTTTTTACCTTTTTACCTTTTTGCCCTTACCTGTACAGGCCCAGAAGTTCCTGGACCACTTGCAGCAGCAGAAAGCAGGACAGGGCACGGTGACCGTCACACAGTCACCAGAAATCACCGAGCTCGTCAACGGCAAGCCCCAGAGTGAGGTGACCACTTCTCCAGCCAAACCACAGGACAACAAGACTGAACAAACACCCATAAAGCCTGCTACCGGTGCAGTGGGTGACAGTTCCACGACTACGCCGAAGGACACCATTCCTGAAGAGCGTGAGGAACCCAAGAAGCGCAAGGTGATTGGCTTCGAAAACAACAATATCACCACCGAAGACGGCACCACGATAGTGGACACCCGTAAGAAGGTGATGCGCAATGCGCAAAAGGTGACTGGCTATCGCATTCAGGCCTTTGCTGGAGGTAACACCCGTGCCGACCGTGTGAAGGCAGAACAGGCGGGCGGAAAACTGAAGAACGCCTTCCCCGAGCAGCCTATCTATGTGCATTTCTATTCACCCAGATGGATCTGCCGTATGGGCAACTACAAGACCTACAATGAAGCTGCCAAACTGCTCAAGAAAGTGAAAGCGCTCGGTTATCCGCAAGCGTGCATTGTGAAAGGAAAAATCACTGTACAATATTAAGTTATGAATCCAGAAACAGAATTCCGCGACGGACTCGATGAACTCGCGGTTCACTATAAAGACATCTTGGGGCTTCTTGGAGAAGACCCTCAGCGCGAAGGACTCCAAAAGACACCTATGCGCGTAGCTAAGGCTATGCAGATTCTCACCCGTGGCTATTCACAAGATGCACATAAGGTGCTCACCGATGCCCTTTTTGAGGAAAAATACAGTCAGATGGTCATTGTCAAAGACATTGACTTCTTCTCGATGTGCGAACACCATATGCTCCCCTTTTACGGCAAAGTTCATGTGGCTTACATTCCCAATGGCTACATCACCGGTCTCAGCAAGATTGCCCGTGTGGTGGATATCTACAGCCACCGCCTGCAGGTACAGGAGCGTATGACACAGCAGATTAAGGACTGCATCCAGCAGACGCTCCATCCCATGGGAACCATGGTCGTCATCGAAGCTAAGCATATGTGTATGCAGATGCGTGGCGTGGAAAAGCAGAACTCCATCACCACTACTTCCGATTTCAGCGGTGCCTTCAATCAGGCAAAGACCCGTGAAGAGTTTATGAACCTCCTTCGAGGCGAGAGCAAACGGATTTGAATTACAATTAAGCATAAAGATGGCTCCGTGTTTTCTGAGACACGGAGCCATCTTTTTTATTTCGTTAATCAGAATGTCATCCTCACATAAAAGCGGAATCCATCACGCTTAGCTGTGGGGAGATCCATATAAGTCAAGCGCCTTACATATTCCACGTGGACAAGTTTGAAGATATTGTGAATGCCCAGACGCAATTCCACATACGGTTTCTTGCTGTCCATCATATACATACTGGCAGGAAGTTCCGTGCGATTCTTCTCAGAAAGATCACCCCAAAGGCAGCTCACGCCTATAAACTCGCGCCATTTCAGTTTTCTCAGCAACGGCATGCGATTCAGGATCTTACCGTTCAAATCCCAGCCCACCATCAGTGAGGCGAAGCGGTCATTCAAGAACTCCATATTGTTTATAAGGTTGAAGGTCTCCCGCTCGGAAATATACGACAGATTGGAAGCAGGCACCAACAGCATATAATACGGAACCTTATTCCATTCCACGCCTCCCTTCAGGAAACAGTCCACCTTTCCCCAGTTATGAGGCATCCAGAAACGTTTGTAGATAGTGGCTTCCGTATAGTTGTGTGTGTAGTCTGAGCCCAGGAAGTTCTTGAAGCCCACAGTATGGGCTATCTCAAAGGTCGGTTTATCGAAATTGATGGTCAAACGGCGTTGCTTTGTATTAATGTAGGTCTCACCAGGTGCAAAGAACACGCGAGCCGTCAGTTCTGTGTTGCGGAACTTCAGCGGATTGGGATCGTTCAGTTTCAGATGCTCCTCCGCCCAGTCGCCTAAGATTTCGTTTTCCTCGGTCTTTAGCCCTGTGGTGAACTTGAAGCCGTTCTCCGTCTCCCATTCGAAGGTTACCTGCTGACGATTGTAGAACATCATTCGCTCTATCTTTGTCCAGCGAAGGGCCACCAGGAAGTTATCCTTGTCGGTAGGTAGGAAGCGATCGGTAGGCGTACACACATCGTAACTGCTGCTGAGGGTGATGGCGCGTTTGGGAAACTCACGGGGCAGATAGTCCTTCTCATTGAAAGAGTATATCAACTCCCCCAAATAGTAGTTTTTCTTGCTATGCCATCCATGAGCATAGTAACCGCGAAAGAACCAATGTTTATTCAAGTTCGAAGTACTCTGCGCCGATAATCTCGTGCGGAAGCCATCAATACTGTTATGAGTAAATATCGTGTTTACTGGACCGATATCAACTTTTGAAGGCTTGCCTGTCTCCATGAAGTTCTCGATGAGCGCTTTCAGCACAAAGATTGCCGGCTTGAAACCTTTCAGATTCATAATGCGCCGCTGGAATTCGTCCATCCCGCTCTCACCCTTCGTCAGTTCCATCGCACGGTATTTCTCCCAGAAACTGTCATCACGCATACGGGCAGACGACTCCACCACCTCCTTGCGCTTCCCCTTGAAAAGGCGCGCTGGCATCTCCTCAAAACCGTATTCCTGATTGCGAGTATTGCGCACCACCAGAAAGCGTCCCACCTTCTTCACAAGACTCATCTCTACATACATATCATCCTGCGAGAGTACCCAGTCGCCCGTGGGCAGTTGCGTATATTCCTGTTCCACGCAGAGATTGTCCACAAAGTTCACATCACTCTTTTTCGGTATGCGCAACGTCACTTTCCTCACATGGAGAGAACTGTCTTTCAGGATATAGAGGTCACCGCTGAAACCGAAGTCCTGCTGGTTGTTGGGCATAAACTGCAAGTGATAGCACGAGTCACGGTCCACGGCAACCGTGTCGGCAATATAATAACGATAGAAGGAAATAGCATCGTCGCCGATGGGCGATGTGAAAGGAAACTGCAAGAGTCTCACATGGTCGTCATAGATATCCACGTCAGTGAAAACGTCCTTGATGGCGATATCCAAAATATCACCGGTTTCAAAGAACTGGTTTACGCCCTGACTTGTCTGCCCCATCACTATATGCCGCTCATTCTTCGGATTCTTCCTATAGATATGGCTGGTTACTGTCTCATTGATATTCAGCGGCAAAATATACTTTTGTGTATAGGGTGAGAACTCTACCTGTTCGGCCAGCCAAGGATGCTTCTGAAAAACCCTTCCTTCCAACGTCCTCTGTGTGATATCGTTCAAAGAGAACGTAATCTTCTGATACTGCGTCCAATGGCAATTGTCATGACGGAAAATACCTGGCTTTTTCTTGGCAGCGATCACACGACGCATCAGTTCCACAGCCGGATTGTCCTTACGGCGGTAACGTTGTCGTTTTGTCTTTACGGTCACATTCTGCAGCATCCGCGTATCTGCCTTCATCTTCACGTCCAGATGGTTGGACGTACTGCTATTTATGCTAATTGTCTGTGTCGTATAGCCTACCGCCGTCACCGTTATCTGTTGCCCATTATGACGAGCTATCCGATAGTGGCCTGCCGCATCCGCAACACTATGGACCTTCAGGTTCTTATAAGAAACCGTAGCAAAGGGAATCGTATCGCCAGACTCCGCATCGGTGATATATCCCATGATCTGTGCCTCTGTCAACAACGGACAGAAGCAACACAGCCACAGTAAAAAAAGTATGTATCTTTTCATCAATCTTTATAAACAAGACTGCAAAATTACTCAACATAATCCAATTTCTCATGTCCTGTTGCGCTCTGATATTGTCTATTTTTCCTATTTTTGCACAAATAAAACATAATTAACGTAATAATGACCAAGGAAATTGCCTATTCTTCCTACCTTTGAACCAAAATCAAACAAATCCCATATGACTAAAGAACACATATACCAAAATCTATTGCCCCAAATCAAAGCCCTCATAGAGGGTGAGGACGATGCCGTCAGTGTGATGGCCAATATTTCTGCAGCCCTTCGTGAAGCAATGTCTTTCTTCTGGGTTGGCTTTTACGTTGTCCATGGCAGCGAATTACATCTTGGTCCTTTCCAGGGAAGCGTTGCTTGCTACCGCATCCCTTATGGGAAAGGCGTCTGCGGTACAGCCTGGCAGCGCGCAGAGACCATCATCGTGGACGATGTGGAACAGTTCCCAGGTCATATTGCCTGTAGCAGCCTCAGTCGGTCGGAGATCGTCGTACCCGTCAAAAATGCCTCAGGAGAAGTCACCGCAGTCTTAGACATCGACAGCACCGAGCTTTCTTCCTTCGACGCCACAGACCGCTATTGGCTGGAACAGATTACAGCACTGCTTGGTTGATATATAAAAAAAGAAGAATGATAGAAAGCATAAAAAAACTGGTGAGGGAAGCATCGGAGGAGATGCTCACTGACACCTTTGAGATAGCCCATAAGGAAGGATTTGCGAATATCGTGACATCTTCTGACCTCGCTGTTCAGAATTTTCTGAAGAAAGGTCTTTCCATACTTCTTCCTGACAGCGGTTTTCTCTGTGAGGAAGAGGACCGTCATCTGCTGGGTAAGGAATATACCTGGATTATTGATCCCATCGACGGTACTGCGAACTATAGTCGTGGTATCGACCAATGTGCTGTTTGCGTAGGTCTGAAGCACCATGAAGAGATGGAACTGGCCGTAGTCTATCTGCCACGCACTGAGGAGCTCTTTTCGGCAGTAAAAGGTCAGGGATCCTTTCTGAACGACAAACCCATCAGCGTTTCTTCCCGTCAGTTTGGTGATGCAATTATGAGTACTGCCCTACCTGTCTATCACAAAGAATATGCCGATATCTGTTCAGAGATTATTAAAGAAACCTTCATGCAGTGTAACGATATCAGACGTTTCGGAGCTGCTGCACCGGAACTCTGCTATCTGGCAATGGGACGCACGGAGCTATACTTCGAGTACCTGCTTTCGCCCTGGGACTATGCCGCTGCCTCTCTGATTGTGACGGAAGCAGGAGGAGTAATTGCCGGTCTTGAAGGCAACACTCCCCCACTTACCGAACCATCAGGAATCATTGCCGCCAACAGTGAGGCCAACCTACAGCAATTGTTGACCATCATACAGAAACACTCTAAGACAGGCTAAGAAAACTGTATGATATGGTTATTTAACGTTATCGCTTCAGGAGGGTGATGGGCTTCTCGGGCTTCATCACGTCGTTCACCTTGGTCTGCTGGGCCTTGGCATTGGCCTTCAGGGTGGCCTTGATGTCCTGCGATGAGGCTCCGATGAGGAACTGGTATTCTCCCTCGGCAACTACCCAGGCTGAGGCAGCCTCGTCGAAGGAAGCCAGGTCGGCAGCCTTGATGGTGAGCTTCACGGTCTCACTCTCTCCAGCCTTGAGGGCCTTGGTCTTGGCGTATGCCTTCAGTTCCTTGGCGGGCTTGTTGGCAGCCTTGTTGTCGGGGGCTGAGATGTAGAGCTGTACCACCTCCTTGCCCTCACGGGTGCCTGTGTTTTTGACGGTCACACTCACCTCGTAGGCATCTCCCTTCTCAGCAATCTTGGCATCGCTATATTCGAAGGTGGTGTAGCTGAGGCCATAGCCGAAGGGATAGCTGACTGGCACCTCGAAGGAGTCAAAGTAGCGGTAGCCCACATAGATGTCCTCTTCGTAGTCGGTGTAGTCCACATTCCTGACGGTACCCTTCTGGCCCTGGTTGAACATGTCGATGCGTGGGTCTTGGTCGATGGGGAAGTTGCGTGATGAATAGGCATCAGTGAACTGGATGGGCCATGTCATGGTGAACTTGCCTGAAGGCGACTGCTTGCCACTGAGCACATCAACCACACTGTTGCCGCCTTCCTGTCCTGCCTGCCAGGCACAGAGTATGGCATCGGGCAGGGTGTTCCATGAAGCTGTCTCGATGACTCCACCGATGTTGAGCAGCACCACTACCTGCTTGCCTGCCTTGTGATAGACCTCACAGACCTGCTCTATGAGCTGGCGCTCAGAACTGCTCAGGTTGAAGTTGGACACATTGCGGTCGAGGAATTCACCTGAGAGCCGGCCCAGGGTGATGACTGCAATATCTGATGCCTCGGCCTGACGGGCCAGTTCTTCTGTTGTGAAGGTCTTCTCGGCTGGCAGTGGCTGGGGAAGGAACATGGCCAGACCGGCAGTCTTGGGGTCTTTCTTGGCCTTGGCCTCCAGCTCTTCTGCTGCCTTCTTCTTGGCATCAGCCAGGTAGGATTCGTAGGCTGTCTTCAGGTCTTCTGAAACGGTGTAGCCACCATTCTTCATGCCGTCGAGCAGTGACACCACATAGGCATGGTTCACATTGCCCGAGCCAGTGCCTCCTGCAATGAAATCGTAGGAAGTGTTGCCATAGAGGGCCACGTTCTTGATGGTCTCGGCAAAGGGCAGTGCCTTCTCGTTCTTCATCAGCACCATACCCTCGGCAGCTGACTGACGGGTAACTGCTGCATGGGCCTTCAGGTCGGGTTTGTTTGAGAATTTATAGCCCTGATAGCGTGGGCTCTTCTCGACGAGGTTCAGGGTGCGCCTGACACTACGGTCAAGGTCGGCCTGTGCCAACTTGCCACTCTTCACACCAGCCACAATAGAGTCGAACTGTTCATCCTTGCCAGGCTGCAGCATGTCGTTGCCAGCCCACATCTGGCGGGCACCATCCTTGCCACCAAACCAGTCGGTCATGACAGTTCCCTCGTAGCCCCATTCATCGCGGAGGATGGTCTCGACAAGGTCCTTGCTCTCGGAGGTGTAGATGCCGTTGATGTAGTTGTAGGAAGTCATCACGGTCCAGGGCTTGCTCTCCTTGATGGCAATCTCGAAGCCCTTCAGGTAGATTTCACGTAGGGCCCGCTGTGAGATGTGTGCATCGTTGTTCATGCGGTTGGTCTCCTGGTTGTTGGCAGCAAAGTGCTTGATGCTGGTTCCCACATCGTTCTTCTGCACACCCGTGATATAGGCCGAGGCAGTCTTGCCAGCCACCACAGGGTCTTCGGAATAGTATTCAAAGTTGCGTCCACAGAGGGGGTTACGCATGATGTTGAGTGCAGGAGCCAGCAGCACGTCGGCCCCATATTCCTTCACCTCCTGTCCGATGGCCTCTCCAACCTCCTCGATGAGCTGGGTGTTCCAGGTGGAGGCCAGCAGTGTGCCGATGGGGAAATGGGTGCAGTAGTAGGTGGCAGAGTCACCCTCGCGTGTGGCATCAATACGCAGTCCTGCAGGACCGTCGGCCAGCACGATGGCAGGTATTCCAAGAGAGTCGAGAGGGTAGGTGGTACCAGCGGCACCAGGCACCAGGTTACGTGTGGCTCCAATCACGGCATCATTGCCTGAGAAGCCCTGCATGCCAGTGCCGATTACAAAGTGGGCTTTGTCTTCGAGCGACATCTGTGCCATCACTTCTTCCTGGTTGATCACATTCACGGGGGCCTTGTCGGATGTTCCACAGCCCACTAACAGCAGTGCCGCAACTACTGATAAAAAGGATTTCTTCATAATTTATGAGTTTATGAGTAATGAGTTTGTGAGTTATTAAGCTTTGTAAGTTACTTAAACAGCAGTGGTGTGAATTCTGAGAGATAGATTCGCCAGTTGCGCCAGATGTGACCACCATCAGTCTCAAGGTAGGTGTACTTGTGGCCCTTGGAGTCGAGATAGGCACGCAGGTCGTTGTTGTTTTTGATGAGGAAGTCGGTCTTGCCAATGCCAATCCAGAAGAGCGTGGGCTTCTTGGCAAAGAGGGCGTCAATCTTCTTGTTGCGGTCGGCATAGATGTTGGGGAATCCGTTGGGGTCTTTCTGCTGCTGGTCAACGGCTGCCGAGAAGAGACCTATGTAGCCGAAGAGATCGGGATTATTGATGCTGATAAAAAGACTGTGGAAACCACCCATCGATAGGCCTGCAATGGCACGGTGGGCCTTGTCTTTCTTCACGCGGTAGGTCTTCTCGATGAACTTCACCACATCGGGAAAGGCTGTCTCGAAACTGCCCTCCATGGTCTTGGGCAGCACGAGATGTTGCCATTGGTCATCACCACCAGCATGGGCTCGGCCTTGCCCTGTGCAATCAGGTTGTCGAGTATCTGGGCAGCACGTCCCAGTTCGCTCCAGGCATTCTCGTCACCACCGATGCCATGCAGCAGATAGAGCACAGGATACTCCTTGTCACTGGTCTCATAGCCTGCCGGGGTGTAAACAGTGAGTCGGCGGGTGAGCCCTGCAGTAGGACTCTCGTACCATGTCTTGCTCACGGTGCCATGGGCCACCTTGTTTACTTTATAGAGGTCGGCCCGTGCATCACCACCGATGAGCAGCACACTGAACAGGTTGTTGATGTCGCGGATGTTGTAGACATTCAGGGGGTCAATGATTTTCACTCCATCGACAATCATGTTATAGGTATAGAGCTCGGGCTTCAGGGGGGCAGAGGTGAAGCTCCACACACCATTGCCGTCCTTCACCAGGTCGGCCACCCCAGGTGCATCGTAGGTATTGCCTTGATACTCCACCTTTTGAGTGGGCAGGAAGTCGCCAGTAATCTGCACCTTCTGTGCCTCGGGGGCAATCAGGTTGAAGGTGACGCTATTGTCGGCATGTACATCGGGAGAAGCTACCTGGGGGCCTTGTCCCCAGCTCAGGTTCTGCTGAGCCTGTGCCACCATGCCCGTGAGGCAGAGGGCAACCATCATAATAAATTTTCTCATTGTCTGGATTTTTAGTTAATCAATGATGCAAAGATAACATGTTTTCTCCATATGTCCAAATTTTTTTAGCACCTTTACTATTTTCAAAAAAATTTGGACATATGGGAAAAAGATATTACTTTTGCAGCATGACATAGAGAAATTTCATACAATGAACAAAACCAGTCCTTTTGCAGAAAAGAACCGTCTGAGAAAAATGGAGTCACCTGACGGCTTGCAAGATTACGTACGCGTGACATCTGTGTCGCCCCTGCTCATTGGCTGCACCATTTTATTAATGTTATGTGCCTTTGTTGTATGGGGGATGTTCGGCACCGTAACTGACCGCGTGGAATTTAGCGGACTTATCTTTCCTCATCACGGCACCGATGACGTGGTAGTGGAGTCAAAAGGTACCATTACAAAGATGCTCGTACACACAGGCGACACAGTGATGGAAGGCCAAAATATTGCCCATGTGCTGATAGACGGCAAGGACAGTCTTGTATGTAGTAAACTACATGGAACGGTGTTGTTTACCAAGCAGGACCGTGAAACGTTCGATCCCATGGAACCTCTGGTAAGTATGGTTTGCGACCATCATCGAGGAGGTGCCGTACCTACCATGCTGGTGGCATATGTAGATATGGACACCCAGCACTACCTTCGCGAAGGAATGACGGCTCAGATTTGGCCACGTGGGGATGATCGTGACGAGATAGGCTATGCGCGTGGTGTCATCACCAGCATAGACCGTTATCCGACTCCTCGCGAAGAGATTATCAACCAACTGAAGAGCACAGCGATGGCCGAAGCACTGTTTTCGATGGAGGAGTCAGCCTGGCAGGTGATTATAGAATTAAAACATAATCCCAAAGACTCAACTCGATACGACTGGTCGTTTGGTCAGCCCAAAAATGTGGAAATGGGCATCGGAACTTATTGTAATGTGCTGACGGAGACGCGCCGACGCTCCATGTATGAGTATCTTTTTAATATACAGCGATGAAAGGTGAAAAATCGACATGGGGACTGATACGCCGCTTTATGAAAGGTGGCGGCATGCTGATTGTCTTCAGCCTACTGCTCTATGTCATCTCCATCGGAATCACGCTGTTTCCTCCCCTTTTCCAGCAGGTCTTCACCGATAGTATTATCACGGGCAAGAATCCAGAATGGTTCTGGCCACTCATTATACTCTACGGGGCCTTATTTGTACTGGAGCTTATAGCCTGGCTGGTTCTCAATGGGCACCGACGTTTGCTGAAAATGCGGTTCAGCCTTATCAGTCAAGCCCGCTACATCTGGCACGTGTTGCGACTACCCATCTCAACCCATACCCGCTACACATCAGGTGACCTCATCGCCCGATATATGGGTATCGGGACAACAGGAGTCGATTTGTTCGACCTCGCTCCGGCGGTTGTCATGGTGCTGAACATCATCATCTTCTCATACTTGCTCTTCGTCTATCACTGGAAACTGGGACTGATGGAGATTTTTGCCTTAGGAACCATTATACTTTCCATCAGTTTGAGCACTAGCTACCAAAAGCGAAAGGCCCGGAGCATGGAAGCTACAGAACGACACTTGCAGAGCGCCACCATGGCAAGTATGAACAATATGGAGACCATCAAGGCTGCAGGAGCCGAGTATCGTTTCTACCAACGCTGGGATGCACTGTATACACAGGCACTGAATGCTCGCGTCACCTCAACACGACAGATGATTCTCATGGGAGCTCTGCCCCTATTGGTACAACAACTGACCGCGGCCCTATTGCTCTGCTTGGGTACTTGGTTTATCTTGCAGGGTGAACTGACTCCTGGTATGTTGTTGGCTTCACAAGGTTTTATGTCGTCTATGTTATATCCCGTCACCAAAATGTCTAATGTGATGCAGGATGTCTTCAAAGCGCACTCCATCTTGGAACGGATAGAGGAAGTCTTGGAGGAGGACACCAGCATCCTGAAGGACAATCATTATGAATCTGCCGACAGGGACTCAGAACAAGAACCATTCCTTGAAAAACTCACGGGCGAGATTGAACTACGTGACGTGACGTTTGGCTACGACCACTCACTGCCGCCGATAATCAGCCATCTGTCACTACGCATCAAGAAAGGCGAACAGGTAGCTTTCGTTGGAAAGTCGGGCTGCGGGAAGAGTACGATTGCCAAACTGGTGGCCGGACTCTACGAACCTTGGGAGGGAGAGGTATTGCTCGATGGTCATCCCATCTGCGACATCAGCCGCATTTCTCTGACCAGCAGCATCGGGGTGGTGGGACAGGACTGCACATTATTTGCAGGTACCATTGCCGACAACATCAAGATGTGGGACGAGAGCATCAGCGATGAAGATATGATTCGTGCTGCCACACATGCGCAAATACACCATGAGATAACAGCATTGCCCAATTGCTACCAAAGCCGAGTGGAAACAGATGGACAGAACATCTCAGCAGGACAGCGCCAACGCATAGAGATAGCAGCCGCATTGGCAAAAGATCCCACCATCTTGGTGATGGATGAAGCTACCGCCATCCTTGACAAGCAAACCGAGGCTGACGTCGTACAGGCCGTACGCTCGCTGAACATCACCTCTCTTATGATTGCGCACCGCCTGGAAACCATTCGTCAATGTGACAAGATTTACGTCATCGACTACGGAAATGTGGTACAACAAGGAACTCACGGCACACTGATGAAGGACAAAGAAGGAGTTTACTATCAGCTGAATACATATGGAACAGATGCTTGAACAACTGAAACGACGTATAGAAGGCAACCGCAAGGCCACAAGCCGTGCGGCAGATATCTTCATGTCAATGGTTGACAGGAGCTTACTACGTCAGCTGAGAATCAACACCCAGGAGGCATTGGAGACAGACCAATTGGAGCAGGAACTTGCTAGACAGGGGGTATTCTTCCGACAGATACAACTGGAAGGTGATTGGTGGCGACATACAACGGGAAAATTGTTGGCCTTCCTGCGTGAAGATGACACACCTGTCGTGTTGACCCCAGGGTTTGCCAGCTATTCATTCATCCATCCACATACAGAACGACGCATCGTCATCAACAACAGACTCTTTGGTCATGCCTCAGCAGCCTCTATCCTGAAAACTGAGGCTTTCAGCCTGACACAGTCACTGCCAGCCAAACAACTTACCTTGCGAGAATTGGGGCAATTTGCCTGGCGGAGCCTCAGCACCACCGACCTCTGTTGTATCGCATTAGCTTGTGTCAGCGTCGTGCTACTAACAATGTTTACACCCTATGTTACGAAACTGATCTTCAGCGAAGTCATCCCGTCGGGCAGTGCATCCCAACTACTGCCTGTTGCCATCCTGCTGTTCAGCGCTACTTTGGGAATGGTCATGCTGCAGGTAACGCGTAGTCTGGTGGTCTTCCGCGTCAAAGACAAACTGGAATACTCGCTTCAGACCTCTCTTATGACAAGATTGCTACATCTGCCAGCCACCTTCTTCCGACAGTGGACTGCAGGCGACCTATCAAGCCGCGTGCTGTCATTGTCACATTTCAGTGCCTTGCTGACAGAAAATATACTCACCACCATTCTCTCGGTTCTATTTACGGGTATCCTCTTTATTCAATTCTTTATCTATGGAGGTCCGCTACTGTTCATTGGTATCGGTGCATTGTTGCTTGAACTATTCTTCATTCTCCTCAATTATCATTATGTAAAAAAGGTTCAGAACAGCGTAACACCTCATCGGTCACGCATGTTCGGATTCCTTTACGAACTGCTTGGAGGTATCCAAAAAATACGCACCAATGGAGCCGAGGAACGTGCCTTCCAACTCTGGGCTGAGCATTTTGCCTATACAGAGCCTAACAGTGCCTATCAACCACTCATGTACACCTATTCCGGTTCACTGGCTTTTGTCACAAAGATGCTGCCGATGATCATCACCATGTGGGCCGCGTGGAGTTATAAACTTGCACTGAGCGACTATATCGCTTACTGTGCCGTATTGGGTATCGCCTTGGATACGGTGGGGCAAATGGAAACTATTATGAAACAGTTAGGACGTGTAATGCCTCAAGCCCGGCTCTGTCAACCCATCTTGGAGGCAGTACCAGAGATAAAGGACAATCAGTTGATGATAACACACTTGGAAGGAAGCATCAATATCATTGGACTTCGTTTCCGCTACAGCAAATCGGATCCTTGGCTGTTCGACGGTTTCGATCTGCACATTGAGCCTGGAGAATTCATTGGCATCACAGGACCTTCCAGTTGCGGGAAAAGCACACTTTTACGTCTGCTGTTAGGCTTTGAAGACCCCACTGAGGGTTATATATACTATGACCGATTCAACCTACACGACGTCAACAAGCCTTCGCTGCGCCGCAATTGCGTAGGTGTGGTCATGCAGAACGGACGACTCATTGAAGGAACCCTGCTCGACAATATCCTTTTTACTGCTCCTGACGCAACAGAGGAAGAAGCTTGGGAAGCTGCATGTATGGTTTCCCTTGACGAGGATATCAAGCACATGCCCTTGGGTATGCAGACACCTATCACAGAAGATGGTTACGGACTATCCGGAGGACAGCGTCAGCGTATCATGCTGGCACGCGCTCTCGCACAGCACCCTGATGTACTACTGCTTGATGAAGCCACTTCTGCCCTCGACAATGTCACACAGCAATGTGTGGCAGAGCGACTGAAGCAACTGCAGTGTACGCGTGTCGCTATCTCTCAGCGACCAGATACCTTACGTTACTGCGACCGCATCATCACATTATAAACTCTCCCAGAACGGCATTCACCTCTATTAGAATTCGTGCGTTTTCTTACGTTTATATCAGCCCTCATCAAGATCCACTATCACGTTCAACCTTATCTGATGAAATTGGTCCAAACTGACTGCTCTTTCTGGGGATGACCATCTTCTGCCACATTCAGTTTCTTGATCATCCAGGCCATGTTGCGTCCGAGCGTACGCATCGTCTGCATACCTTCTTCGTCTTGCTTCACCTGACCTGGCGTCTGTCCGTAGGCCATATTCCAATATTGTGAACTGACTACGGGCATATTCATCATCATGAAGTATTTGTTCAGACGATCAAATGCTGCTGAAGCGCCGCCACGACGACATACCACTACACAGGCTGCCGGCTTGTACTGCAATTGTTGCCCCAGAGAATAGAATACCCTATCGAGCAACGCGCAGAGTGAACCGTTAGGCCCTCCGTAATATACGGGTGAACCAACAACAAGTCCGTCAATGCCGTCTTTCACCGCCCGCCATACTTTGTAATACAGGTCGTCATTATATGTGCATTTACCCATCCTGCCACACCATCCACAAGCTACGCAGCCTTGTACTGCCTGTTTGCCGATGCTGACAATCTCGGTCTCAATATCTTCGGCGTTGAGTGTTCTTGCCACCTCGCTGAGTGCCTGGAACGTATTCCCGTTCCCTTTCGGACTTCCGTTTATCAACAATACCTTCATAAATATAATTTGCAAATAATATTCAATTTCTGCAACAAATATAGTAATTATTATTCAAAATTTGTCAAAAAAGCGTATCTTTGCAACATTATTTAGGAGAATTGACAATGAAAGAGATTAATTACAAAGACTTGAAGTTTAATCCGTTCAACCTCATTGGCGGTGAATGGATGTTGATAACAGCGGGTAACGAACATAGCTGCAACACGATGACGGCCTCATGGGGACATTTGGGATGCCTGTGGGGGAAAAACGATCCATCGGCAGTTATATACATTCGCGAGTCACGTTATACCAAGGAGTTTGTAGACAAAGAGCCGTATTTCACCCTATGCGTCATGGACAAGTCGTTCAAGAAGCAGATGGCCTATCTGGGTAGCACGTCAGGACGTGACGAGAACAAGATTGCAAAGGCAGGCCTCACTCCTGTCTATGCTGATAATTCAGTCTATTTCGAGGAGGCCAAGCTGGTACTCATCTGCAAGAAAGTGTATGCCGCAGAAATCCAACAGAGTGGCATCATCTATCAGGAGACGATTGACCAAAGCTACCCACAAGGCGACTACCACACCATCTACGTCGGTAAGATAGAGAAGGTGCTGGTGCGTGATGACGAGTATTTGAAATAATCTATTGTGAATGAATAAAAGAAAAAAGGCTAACTGCTTGATTAAGCGGTTAGCCTTTTAAAAGTCGGGATTACTGGACTATCAAAATGATGATTAAAGAAAATTAAAGATGATTTAAGTTGCATACTTTGTACTGATTTTCAATAACTTACACAAACACATCAGCAACATTAATAACCTTAAAGAACGTTAAATTCCC
>ONFE01000092.1 GCA_900316985.1 uncultured Prevotellaceae bacterium | reverse complement strand
ATAGTGGGCTACCGCATCACGTATCATGGCGCTGATGGAGCCATAGTTTGCCGCCTTTGCCTCGAACATATCCCTTTCCGCACCGCTTACTCGGAGCTTGACTATCTGGTCTTTGTTTCCGGAATCTTTCATGGTTATTGAAAAAGTCTGTGAGTTGCGAACAGACTGTCCTCCCCAGCCGAAGGTCTGGCAAGTGGCGTTTTGTGGTCACAAACGCACAACTTGCAATCCTATCTACGATGGAGCCATCTGTCCTGTTAAGAAATCCCCGGATTGAAGGTTGGTCAGAGCCGCTGAAAGAGGTCTGCCATAATTGAAGTCGATGGAAGTCCATCGCCGAAGTCGTTGCAAAAGTAGTCATTTTCATTGATTCAGATGTCCTATTTAAAAAGTTTATATACTTGTGCATTCGTGCGCTTGCGCATGCACTACTGCATAACCTTGTACGTTCATGCCCTTGTGCATGCATAATTGCACACACTTGTGCAGTTGTACGTTTGTGCCTGCATTATTGCGCAATCGCATAACCTTGTGCAGTCATGCCCTTGTGCTTGCACAATTGCACACAATTATGCAGTTATGCGTTTGTACATTCGTGTGCTTGTGCTTGCACTACTGCATGCAATCATGCATGTGTGCGGTTATACCCTTGTACAGATTCGCCTTATGGAGTCCACTGCTTGTTCTCGAAGACATAGATACGAGCCTTGCTGATGTCACCACGGGTAACGAGCCAGTCGAAAGCCAGTTCCTGGTGCTTGCGCTTCATCACGATGTCCCGTCCATGAACGTTCTCGTTGCCAATCATGAAGTACTTATGGCAGTTAGCGGCAATCCATCCGTTATCCACACCATAGATGTTTCCAACCTTGCGAGAAGTACCATTGCCCCATTTGTTGGTGACGTAGCTGCCGATGACGAACTCCGGCTGATATTTCCTAACGGCACTCACGGCGTCAATCTTCTCCACGTCATCAGGGTAATGGATGACAGGTTGACTCATTTCGTGATACAACTTCTTAATGTCCTCACGTTCCTGAAGACGAGAGTCCGTAATCGGAATGTCCAGCTCACGACCGAGCCATCCGTTGCCACAGCATATCTCGATGGCATCGGGTGCGAACTCACCACCATCGTCAATCTCCGAGCGCAGCCACTCTACCAGTTCAACGGTCGGAAACGTGTATAGAGCCGTCTGCATGAGAAACAGGTTAATCTCGTCAAACGTGAAGTCCTTGATTCTCGCATACGGCACAGGATGGATGACACCACCATCCGAAACCATTTCCCTTGTCAGCTCTGCAATCTTCAAGGGATTGACATTCTCTGCAGAAATAACCCTTCTGCCCTTGCCTTGGCTCATCACATTGAGAAGAACCTCTTCTTTAGAAACCCTGTCCATACTGTTACCTGTTTTGTAGTCTATTTTATACTTGTCTGAATAAGAAGGGCAGGGAAGGCAGAGCAAAGAAGCCCTGCCAATCCTGCCTATATGATGGTCAAACCCAGCAGAACCTTACCCACTTGCTTTCCTTATCGCACTTGCTGAGCGCATCGCGGAGCAGAGAGACCAGCTCATCATGGCTGATGCCGAAGTTCGTGCAGATGCAGTCGATGTCGTCACCGTCCTCCAGATGCCATGAGGCTACGGCCTCTGTCACGCGCTCCAGGTCCTCCTTGTCCACTTGGAACTCGTCGGGGATGGCTTCTCCTTGGCCGTCGGTAGGAAATTCCATGTCACACTCGAACACGATGTTGAAGAGACGGAGGAAGTAGTCCTTGCTCACGTCATCGTAGTTTTTAATCCACTGCTGCAGGTCGCCCTGTTCAAAGCTGACCCTGTTCACTGTTGCAACTTTTAATTCTTGCATGTCGATTGAAAAATTGTGGCAGGCCGGTTACACCTGCCGTTACCTTTGTTATCAATGATGGCGGTCGTTATGCCGCTTTCTTATGCTCGATGTACTTGGCTCCTGTTATGAGCACCTGGTCATCCCTGAACTTCACCCTGCACTGGAGTACAGACCAGCATCGGTGATTCTTTCGTCTATAGAGTCGGATGTAATAGACCTCCTGCGCATTGCCTGTTTCCATCGCATAGTGCTTGATATACTGGCAGGCGATTCGATACGATGGCAGCTCATTGGCAATCTGCTGCCCGTTGCTCTCTGTCTCTACATTGAAGTAGAAGCGGTGTCTGGGATAAACTGTAGTTTGTGTCATAACTGTGAATATGATTTTTATCGACTAAGCCTGAGTCCCGAAGGGGATGAGATTTTTCCTTTTCTCCGTCTCCTGGAGTGCAAGCTTTTTTTTATTTCCTTCATCGGCTGAAGCATCGCCGTCAGGGTTTTCGATTTTTCCGGTGCTGAGAAGAGTGAAAGACCAGGAGCGAATGACCAAATAATTCCGTGCGTTCTTTCAGAATACCCGGCTTTCTCCGAGCATCAGAGAAAACGGGAAGCCTGCTGGAAGAAGGCAAGCGAAATAGCATGGCGGTATTTTGTCAGCAGCTCCTTTCACTAACTTTGCACCGCAAAATCAGAAAACCGAGGCGTAGCAGGGACTAACAGATGAGGGAAAGTTGGCGAGCACTCCAGAAGGGAGAGACGGAGAATGCCACAAGGCCTTCTCATACGTGAAGCCATAAGGCATTGGGAAGTGATGGCACAGCATTCCTGCTATGCCGACTCTCCCGACATGCCAGTTCCGTTTGCCGACAAAGGCCTCACGGGAATGAATGCAGAGGATGACTGGTACTGCGGTTCATCGTAAGCGATGACAGACCTTTTCCTGCTGAGCGTTTCGGTATATCAGGCATGGCCCGACATACCGAATCCCGAGAGCAGGATAGGGCCTGAGCAGTAAGGGAAATACTTGTCAGAAGTGTGCGTGTCTGAACAGGACACCCGCACTCCTGACGTGTATGACCAGATCCAGGCATCCGGCATCCATCCCATGTGAGGACTGTCGGTAAGCGGAAGAGTAAGGCACAGTGACAGCCGTGCCTTACGTTGGCAGAAGGGAAACAATGAGGTTCTTTCATCGGCCAACTGTCGCATCAAAAGTCGGCCAACTGTCGCATCAAAATTTTGCCAAATGACCAAACGAAAACTTGCCAAATAACCAAACGTAATGGGCGGATTGTATTATAAATACATATTTTTAGGGTGCCAATAGTGCCATAATAATAGGTTCACAGTTATACTATGAACCTAAACCGTGATTTCAGTCACGAACCACCCTTGCTAACCAGCAAGACACATTATGGAAGAAGCTTATCTTCCGTAACATGGTATTTGCCGCATCGCGAGAATCAAAGGTCTTTGCGCACTCTGGGACTTTAGTCCAAGTAATACGTTTTTTACTGAAAACAGCCATATATTCCTCGTTGTCATTCTGGATGATGTACTGTGTCATAACCGAAATATTGAAGGTAAAACTTGAAAAGAAAAATTGCCCGTATAGCCCGATAGCACAGCTTGGAAGGACTTATTCGACTGCCTCCTCGTTATCTTTCATAGTCTGGATTTCCATGTTAGTGACAGCGAAGATGATACGGCTGCGCTTCTTGCCATCCTCTTCCCATGTGTCGGGCTTGAAGAATCCGTTGCAGGTGACGTACTTACCCTTCAGGTCGTTCAGCTCATCCTTCTTGCTGTTTGACACCCACTTCTCAACAGGGAGCAATGCAGTCTTGGTGACCTTCTCATCACCCTTGTTCTCGGTGTGGCTTACTGAGAGACAGAAGCGAGCGATGCTGCTCTTCTCAAATTCCTTAACTTCAGGTACTGTAGCGACGAATGCGCTGATTGAAAACTCATTAATCTTTTTCATTTTTCTAAAATTTTAATTGGTTTATATTCAATTTATTCGAGGCAACAAAACGACGCGGAAAAGTGGTGCGACATGGATTTATCTGTGAATACACGTTTTGTTTATTGCCCATAGGCAAAGACCTGTCGGTAAAGAAAAAGGAAGATTCATGGAAAAATCATTGTCCAAGGCCGGTAGGCAGTCCACGGAAGAGCCGGAAATTAAACAGGCTCCCGCTTCGTAACTTCGCGGAGAATAAATGAGTATAACGCCAAGATTAAAATGGAAATGAAAAAGTAGAGTTTACAGAGCGCATCAGCACAGTGCCGGTATAGGAACTAAAAAGAGAAGGGCATACCACGACTGTCAAGTAAGCCAGAGAACGAGCGTGATGGATCACCAACCATGCTCCTAATGTTGACAAGAAAGCCTAAGCCTAACAGCAGAAGCATGAGCCGACCTAAAGGGATGATAACTGCAACACCGATTTAACTGAGACACACAGGAAGAGGGTAGCGAGGAGTGAACCAACAGAAACAACCAAGAACTAATGGAAATCTATGAAAGATGACAGGGAGGCAGAGACCATAGATGAGCTTGTGCCATCGGCTATACGGGCATGACCTGTGACGCAGTACATCAGACAGGATGTAGCCACAAGAGAGTAATGGTAGTAGCAATGAGCCGATAGCTGAGCGGAAACAATGACCAAGATCTGTCAAGACATCGTAATAGCAAATCATCAGGCATTCGCCTCCCCATAAGGTTTTTGAGCTACAGGTATTTACTCCCTGTGTTTTCTTCTTCGCTTCCTTGTTCTTGGCGCAATACCAAAGAACAAGGAAGCCAGGTGATGCAAAATCGCCTGGCTTTACCTGTGAGGGATTAGATTCTTCCTTGTTCCATGTAGGAATAATAGCCACCGTCCGTTACAATTACATGGTCAGTAAAGTGGATGCGCATGATTTCAGCGGCCTTCTTCACGCTTTGGGTCAGCATGTCATCGTACTTGCTGGGATGAAGGCTTCCTGATGGGTGGTTGTGGCATATAGCCA
>ONFE01000089.1 GCA_900316985.1 uncultured Prevotellaceae bacterium | reverse complement strand
TGATTTTGCAAATTTCTAAAAACCTGCTGCTTCAAGTTTCTCCGTCATCCATTCCTCAAGTAATGCCTGCATCGGTACACCCTTGGTTGCAGCCATTATGCGCAGTCTGTCACGAAGATCCTGACTGCAGGTAATGGAACGGTTACTCACTCTCTTCGTCTCTGAAGGCTGGGTGGTGGCCACCTTCTCTACCTTCGGCTGCTGTGGCTGGGGCTTGCTTCCGTTAGCTGCAGCATTTAATCTTTCGTTTAAATCAATCATATCTGTGTCTCTTATTTTAATTCTTCGTAAATTTCATCAAAACAATGCTTCACACCATTGGCCTGCCAGTGGTTCAGCGGGTCAACGGTGTTGAATCTACTGTTGTCCCTGCTGTTGTCAAAAACACGACTGTCCCTTATCCGGGCAGTCATCTTTCCAAACATGTGTGTCCTATCCCATGTTTTGTCCCTCTTCTGCCTGATCTCCATTTTATCTTTCTGTGTCTCTTCCTTTATCCTGTTGGGAATAAACATGACCTTTGCGGTCTCGTTTATCTGACGCAGGACAGGAAGGAACAGCTCAATTGTCGCATCGAGGTCGTTGTCACCGTATGACGTGGGAATCAGCACGGCATCGGCTGCTTCAAAGATGGGAATCAGCCTTTCGGTTTCCATGTTGCCCGGAGTGTCAACAAGAATCCATCCGTCCTGTCCCTTAAGAACTGGCAGCAGCTTCAGGATTTCACCCTTGCTGTCATAGTCAAAGATGGAGTACACCTCCCAGGGAAGTTTGACATCAGGACGCGACTCCTTATCTCTCGTCCTCTGTCTGATAATCGTTCTCTGGATATCGGCATCGACAACGGCCACCTCTTCACCTTGGGCGGTGAGATAGTGGGCGAAGAGAGTACAAAGGCTGCTCTTTCCGACGCCGCCTTTGATGTTGCTGAATAGCACGAAATGGTTCTTGCTCATAACATTATATTAAATTTTTGAAACTTTGAAAACCCGGCTCTGACGGAAGCGTCGAGGAATCCTTCTCCAATAAGATGATCAACCAGAACGGCAATCTCTGACGGCATGATCTGTCTAACCGTCATGCTCCGTTGCTCTGAAGGAGATTTCCCATTCAAGGAGGAATTGACATATACCATATACACATACTTTTCTTTCTTTTTTTTGGGCGAGTGGTATATGAAAAGTTTGTGAATGGTAATGGTTCCATATTTCCCATACTTCGTAACAGGGACAGGTTGTGAAAGTTCGTATTCACAGTTATCCCGTTCCTGCAGGGAGGAATATAAGGCATCCACCAAAGCGTCCTTGTCAGAACGGTCTGCTTCGGCTTGTTCTAATAGAAGAGAATATTCCTGGTCCGTCATGTCATTATATATCGAAATCCGTTTGCAAATTTACAAAATTGCAAGTTTGCAAACAAATATTTTCAGTTAAAAATACACAAATCCATTCTTTTTCCCTTCAGTTTTCACTTCAACTGGTCAACAACACTGCCCAGCAAGAACTTTACCCTGTCCTCTTCATCGGGATGTTCCCTCACAAAGTCATTGATGGCCTTCACATCGTCGGCAATCGAGCCTATGACTCTGATGGCCTTCGACTGTGCTTTCTCTGTGTATGGTTTCTTCGGCCTTCCGGCATGCTTGGGGTTTCTCTCTTCTGGGTTCTCTATCTCGGCCAATTCGCGTTGCCTGGTTGTATATGCTGACAGTCGCTTTACGCTCTTGTCTGCGTCGATCATCTTCTGGTACTCTGCCTTGGTATCGTTCGTGCCGTCCTGATATCCGTCATCGTAGCCTTCCTGATATCGCTCGTCTGAAGGATTCTCGCCTTCCTCTTCCCAGAAGCCAAGCATTTCGCCTTGCCGTTCCGGACGATGGTTGCCGCTCATGAAGCGCAAGACGGCATCAGAGGTCTTTACCTTTTCTGGGGTCAATGTACCAACAATCTGCATCCCTGCGAGCGTCTTGCATCTTGACAGTGCAACATACAGCTGCCCTTCGGCGAAGATGCTGCTGATATCGACATTCACTCTGTCGTAGGTCTGTCCCTGAGACTTGTGAATGGTGATTGCCCATGCCAGACGTACAGGGTACTGCTCGAAGGTTCCGCGCTCCACGGTGTCTAACTTTGTGCCGCCGTCCTTCGTCCTGATCACTTCGTAATCGAGGAACGTCCATTTATTGCGCTTCACCTCGACGGGCTTCCCTTCCTTCCCTTCTATTCTGACAGTCAGAATGTCGTTGTTTACGTCGGCAACGGTGGCAAAGGTACCGTTAACCCAGCGGCCATCAGGATCGTTGTTCAACATCACGAGTCTGGCACCGATACAGAGAGCCATTTCACGCTCAGTTGGAAACTCTGCAGGGTCAACAGTGCCGCCGATGGTGGCCGTGAACTTGTAAATCTTCGCACCTTGTTTTACCAGGTTCCTCATTTGTGCCTGGTTCTTCTCGTCTGCCTCTCTGTTGGTACCGCAAACGGTGAGGGCTGTGGGATCAGCAGGTTTGTCCGTTTGAAACAGGGAAAAGTCTGGGTGTCCGGCTCTAATGTTATCGAGGGCAGACACGAAAGCTTTGTCTTTCTGTCTCATCGATGTCTGCAGCTCCATGGTATGCAGCTCCAGCATCGTCCACATTTCACTCTCAAAGGGGAAGAGTTTATTGCCGTAGATTTCGGCGAATGCGCTGCTTTCCTGGTTCGGCAGAACTGGAGGCAGTTGGTAGAAGTCGCCAACGAAAAGAAGTTGCTTCCTCGGTTTTAAATAGAGCAGCGTCTTTGCCACATACTCAAAGACATCGATACGGCACATGGATATCTCATCGATGATGATGACATCAGCCTTGGCGATTGTCTCCAGCTTCTTCTTCTCATAGCAACGCTCGCCTTTCTGAAGGATCCTCGCCGGAACCTTGAAAACCCTGTGAATGGTGCTGCCTCCGATATTGAGGGCTGCAATGCCAGTCGGCGCACATATCAGGACGGACTTATTGCTTTTCTTGCAATAGTCGATGATGTACCTGGTGAGGAAGCTCTTGCCGGAGCCACCCTTGCCACACAGAAAGATGTTGGCACCTTTCTTGAAGGAATAGAACACTTTCTCCTGTTCCTCGTTCAGTTCGTCTTTTCTCTTTGCCATAGTCAATGATGTTTTCTCGGGTGCAAAGATACAAAATTATAATTGCGTACACAAATTATAAAAGTTAATAATTTATAATTGCGTACACAAATTATAAAGAAAATGGGGAAATCTCGTATTTCTTCCGAGAAAACACGGTTTTTCCCGAAGAAACTAACTTTTTCGGGCATTTTCTTGGAGATATCGCCGAAAATGTGTAATTTTGCCCCCGAAAGTGGAAAATAAAACATAGTGATAACATACGCCCCCCGTATGTCGGGCCGACCCAGGAGGCCCGCAACCTGTAACAAAAAGTGGAAAATAAAACATAGTGATAACATACGCCCCCCGATAATGTGGCACGACGAAGGAGGGCCACCACCTGTAAAAAATGAATGGATATGGCAGACGTGTACAACCTCACCGCTGAGGACATAGCGGAACTGGAACTGGGTTCGATTGACCCGTCCACCATCGATTGCTCAGAACTGGCAGAGTTCAGAGCCAAGAGTCAGTTCGTCAACACCCAGCACGACTTCGAGGTCAGCCGGGTGTACCTGCGTGACTTCATCGGCGAGATCTTCGAACGACCCATGAACGGCGAGCGGAACTTTGAACCGTTCGAGGAACGTGGGTGCGACTCCTACCTGAAATGGGCTGAAGAACGGGACAACGGACTGCCGCACGACTACAGCGAAAACCAGTTTACCTACAACCCCATCGTGTTCTATAAATCGCCTCGGTCCAAAAAGGGTGAGAAGAAGTCTGATGGCACAGACACCACCGACCGCAACACCCACAAGGTCATCCTGAAGGACGACTGGAAGAATGACAGTTGGCTGGAGCATCGGTACTTTGCCCTCACCTCCCCCATTACCTACATCGGCAAGCACAACACCAACAAGAATGCTCGAATGCTGTATGCCTTCGCCATCGACCTCGATGACGTGGGGCCTGAGCAGATTCGGGTGCTATGGAACGGTTTCCAGAAGCAACTCGACTATGAACCTTACAAAAAGTTCGGGCTGTCTCTCATTCCTGTGCCCAACATAATTGTAAGCAGTGGCCACGGTCTGCACCTGTACTATCTCTTGCGTACGCCAGTGGCTCTCTATCGCTGGAACGTTGGTCTGCTGCAGCGAATCATTTCATTGATCTATGCACTGGTATTCTTCCCGGCCAAGGATGGTCGTGGTGGCACAAGCCGTGTCGAGAAGTTGAAATGCCACGGCATTTACCATTCCTTCCGGCTGCCGGACACACGTACTAAGCCGCTGTGTAAGGATAGTGAAACAAAGAAGCCTATCGGCATCGGTGCCCATATTGAGGCATGGAAGTTCAACGATAGAGATTTCTGGACTCTCGGCGAGTTCGTTGGATACTGGGCAGGAAACAAGAAGATGAAGGAGACCTTTTCCCCGAAGGTGATTATAGAACTTGAACGTGGCGGCAGGCTTCACAATCCTCGCCGTCTGACACGGGCACAAGCCTTGAAGAAATATGGCAAGTTGCTGGAACCAGGTAAGCCAAAAGGACATTGGGTTACAAGCAGAGCATTGTACGACAGTTGGCTGAAACGATTGATGGAACCTGAAAAAGGAGGGGTTAAGTTTGGCCATCGCTTTTACTGTGTTCTTGTCCTTGTGGCCTGCGCCATGAAATGCAATATTCCCTTCGAAGAGGTTGAACGGGATGCCATGGCGCTTATACCAGTTCTTGACAAACTTTCGCCTGATGCGTCGAAAGAGTTTACGGATAAAGATGTTAAGAAGGCTCTATCTTCCTACGGACGAGACGAGCTGATACGATGGAGGCTGGAGATGATATCCGCCATGTCTGGCATTGAAATCAAGCGCGTCAAGCGCAATAAGCGCAAATTGAGCGTACATTTGAGCATATGCAGGGCTGCAAGGGACGTTCTTTGTGCAGAACGTGGTGACGAGCCGTGGGATGCACATAATGGCCGTAAGCATGAGACTGTTGAGAACAGTAAGAATGCCGCTATGGTACTCCAGTGGCGTGAGGAACATCCGGGTAATCACAACAAGTCGGAATGCGCCAGGGATTTGAACCTGACACGTCCGACTGTGCGAAAGTGGTGGAACCTGCTCGACGAGGCAGGAACGTCGGAACAGACCACCGTACAGGCTTCCTCGATGTCATTCGATGAACTCCGGCAATGGATGATGGAGAACCTGGAACCAGTCCGTCCTCAGTATCAGATGGAGTTGACATCGGAAGAAATGATGTCTGCCCTTACTAATCCGGATGATCCGAATTATCATAAGATACACAGGGAGGTGGTGAAGAAAGAATGAGGCTTATACGAGGGAGATTTCTTACACGCCATTCAGCTGAAATCTCCTTGGCGGTTATACCATCCGCACCGTCTCGTACCTCAACGTCTGGCTGGCGGCTCTGAAGAGCAACCGCCTGTAACCACTCCCGAAGGTCGCTCTATGGTGCTGAACGCTACGGGACTCATGCGCCGTCCCTGTACCCTTGCTTGTTAATTCCGTTAACATTTGTAAGGGAATAGAAATCTTAACAAAATTAACATTAAGCGGAATCGAACAGCCCGCATCCGTCGATGTTATCAACATCGCCTGGTCTTGTCTGCTCTCCATTGTTTAACGTGTTTGCAAATTTGCAAGTTTGCAAATAAATGAATTTGCAGATTTGCAGATTTACAAAGCACGAATGACACGAATTACACCACCCGTCATCCGCTCCACCTGTCACATACTTCGGCAAGAGGGAGGATGACAGGCACCTCCCACATGCTGAAGTATGCACCAGGCTCCACTGCTGC
>ONFE01000086.1 GCA_900316985.1 uncultured Prevotellaceae bacterium | reverse complement strand
CAATAAAGACGGGCGGCATGGTTTTGCCGCCTGTTTTTTATCCCAGAAATGAGGTTTTGACGACCAGGACAAAGTTCATTCGCAATAGGACAACATCAGCTCAAAATAATAATTTAACAAATTTTACACAAAGCCGATTTCGCCAAAGGAAATGGGATTTTTTACACAAAAACGATATTGATACGATTTAGAATTTTGATGACCTCAAATAAAAACGAATCTCACCTCATTCATTTTCCAAGGAATTCTTTAGCCAGTGCATTGACAGCGTCTGCATCAACCGGTGTCAGAACAATTTCCTCTGGTTTCAAATCCAACAGGAACTGCATATAGTTTGGCAGCGTCAGAATCTGGCCGTCTCTGCCTACGTTATAGTCGCCAAACTTGATGATCTGATTGACATGATACTTCTCTGGATGATTCAGTACGGTCTTCGCACTCTTCGCCTTTGCCGATTTCGCCTTTACCTCCAGCGGTACACATTCACCGTTCATTCGTACCAAGAAGTCCAACTCCAAGCCGGAGTCCTTCTGGAAATAGTATAGCTTCTGCTGCTTTTTATGAAGCGTGTCGGCCATCAGATTCTCATAAATGGCTCCTTTGAAGCCTCCCAGATTACCTTGAAGGATGTCAGTGCGAGTTCCAGGCCCCAGCATTTCTATGAGCAGTCCAATATCGGCCATATATACCTTGAACACATTATCCTTCGCATTACCCTCCATCGGCAGGCCAGTGATATCGGTGTTATAACAGCGGCAGGCGATGTCGGCATCCTCCAGCCATTGCAGCGAACCCAAATAGGTCTCGCTCCGGCCTCCTGGCTTCACCAGACTATACTGATACTTCTTATTCTCTTTGGCCAGTTGTTTGGGGATCGCGCCGAAACACTCACGAATGTGAGGCTTGTCCTTGTCAGGGGCATACTTCACCATATCATCGCGATATTCCTTCAGAATAGCCTGATGCGCCTTGCTCACCTCGTTCATGTTATTCGTCTGCAGGAAGGCATTGATAGGTTCAGGCAGTCCACCGATGGCTACGTATAGGTTCAGCAGGTTCTTCATTGCCACATGAATGCCTGCGGGAACGGGAGTTTCTTCACGATAGCACCTTTGCAAAGCCACGATTACCTCTACGCGCATGCCGTTTGCCCAAAGGAACTCCTCAAAGTCCAGCGGGTACATCTCTATAATGTCCTCCGAACCCACAGGAACGGAATTGATTCCCAGCTCTTTCTGACCCCTCAGCTGCCTGTGTCGCTTTTTCTTCTCGTCTCCATAGCCCTGTACACCAAGTAGCGACCCTGTGGCTATCACGTCGAAGCGTCCATCCTCTTTGAAGAACTTAAGCGATGTCCGCGCTTCAGGGCATTCCTGAATCTCGTCGAAGATGAAACAGGTATCACCAGGAGTGAACGTAACGTCCTGGATCTGTGCTGACAGATTGAGCAGGATGGTATCCACATCTTTTGAACCGGAGAATGCACTGATGCGCTCCGGCTGCTTGATAAAATTGATATAGACCACCGTCTTGTAATGCTCTTCGGCAAAGTGCTGCGCAATAAAAGTCTTGCCGCACTGACGGATGCCCATAATCACCAACGGCTTGTGTCCCGAGGTATTTTTCCACTTGGCTAAAGTGCCTTCAATTTTCCTTCTCAGCATTTTTTCAAACGAATTTTTGCTGCAAATATACACTTTTTCCAACGAATAATCACCATTTTGTGACATTTTTTCGAAGGAAACACTTAAAACAATTCCAAAAATCAACATAAAAGGTGATTCTTTCGCTTAACTTCTTGGCAATATCAACTTATTTAATTATTTTTGCAGCATGAAAGCGAACAAGATACTTAATGGGATTAGAAAAGATATATCCCCAGAAATGAAGCAACGGGTAGAACTGTCGGTGGCCATAGCCAACCGTATCTACGAGATCCTTAATATCAAAGGTATGACACAGAAAGATCTGGCTCAGCGTCTTGGTAAGACTGAGACGGAAGTGAGCCGCTGGCTTTCAGGAACACACAACCTGACACTATCCACTATCTGTAAGATCTCTGCTGCCCTTGGCGAGGATATCATAACTGTACCGCGACAGTCTTAACAGGGGAAATCCCCACTACGATTTAGGGTTTTACGAATGGCGTTTTAGGAAGATTCCCTTTGAATCCTCCCCTAAAATGCCGAACTTTGCACCGTGAACAAGAAACAAAATGTCAAACTCTAAAGTATAGGAGGTTAAGATATGAAGAAGATGATGATCCTGGCAGTGATGATGGTCATGACTATCTCAGCCAACGCAATGAGCTATAACGCAGCAAAGCACGAGGCGCTGTTCCTCTCGGACAAGATGGCCTACGAGCTCAACCTCACCGCTGCACAGTATGAGGCAGTCTATGAGATCAACCTCGACTACCTGATGAGTCTTAACGGACACGGTGATGTCTTCGGCATCTGGTGGGATCGCCGCAACGCTGACCTCCGCTTCGTGCTGAACAGCTGGCAGTACGACAAGTACATTACTCTGGCTCACTTCTATCGCCCTGTGGCTTGGAAGGCTGGCGGCTGGACATTCGCAGTGTACTCTCGCTATGACAGAGGTCATTTCTACAACGCACACCCGAAGGTATTCGTTACCTACAGGGGCGGCAACAGCCATCGTGACCCTCGCTTCTACGCTGACCGTCACATGCCAAAGCCCGCTATGCATCACAATGCTCCTGCCGTACATCGCCATGCACCAGCTCCGGCTCCGCATCACGGAAAGCCCGCAGTTGCACATAATGACCGTTACGGCTCAGAGCGTCACATGGCAATGAATACGAATCGTGGCAATGGTGGTCACTTCGGACGCAGATAACTCCGTAAACTCTCTATATGCCTTGCAAAAGGACTCACGGGGAATCTCAGCAATGAGGTTCCTCGTTTTGTTTTTGAGAAATATGTGTTAAAAAGATAGACGGGGAAGAATAAAAACGTCACTTCTTACGTTTGGGTTTAACCTTAGCTTTCAAGGATGGATGTTGTTTGAGATGCTGCATCCGATAGCCACGTGGCGTAATACCCAGATTCCTGAAAAATGAAGCATAGAATGACTGACGATTGGAAAAGCCTACCATCTCTCCTATGTCTTCTATATTCAAATCCAGATATCGTTTGTCTACCAATAACGACATAGCTTCTTCGATTCTGTATTTGTTGACGAAGGAAGTGTAATTCATGTGGAATCTTGTGTTGACCACAGCAGAGATATAGCGGGTGTTCGTGCCGATTTCCTCTGCCAGATTCTTCGCTGAATAGTCTTTGTCACGGTACTTCTTATCCATGACAATGATCTTCATGATCTTCTCCTGAATCTTATCCATTAACTGAGGACTTACCAGACCACGGTAATTTGCCTCTTTTTCCTTAATCTCCGAGATGTTATACTTGACCATCTTTCACTTCATATTTATTTGTAGGCAAAAGTACTACAAATATCCGAATAATTGTCCGATTTCTCCGTTTTTTTTGTAAAATTCGGGCGTAAATGGCATGTATTTTACAGATAGAATACAAATTTAGTGCCTTTTGAGCCAACTCCATCATAATCAGCGACTTCAGAAAACTGGCAGCTAAGTTCATCGATGGCTTCGTCATCGAGCGTGACTGTCAACTCTAATACTATTGCCCTCCGCTGTTCGCTGTAGCTGAGATTCCAGATACATTCGCCCAGAACGGCATTCACCACCGTTCTGATTTCGTCTTGAGTACGCCAAACAGAATCGAAATCAATCATCGTCAATACTTTCTGATTGCCGTTTCTATCAGTTCCCGTTGTGCCATGAATGAAGTGTAGCATGTCTTGACCAACTCCCAATTGTGGGTCAGAAACAGCACGCCTAAACATTTCTTGATGGTTGGCCAGAAAGCATTGTGGTTAGTTCGCATATAGTCACGGATGATATCCTCATCACTGACTCCGTATGACTTCAGCAAGGCCATACTGACTATGCCTGTCCTATCCTTGCCCGCCGTGCAGTGGAAGAGCGTACATTTTCCTTCTGCTGCTTTCTTCCTAAGATGGTTTACAACAAAGTCTAGTTGTTCACGGCTGTACTCGTCGGTAACAATCTGCTCATACAGAGATGCAAAGCCGGGTATCATCTGTTTCAGCTTCTCGGGTTGCTTACGCAGACTACGGATGATGGTCATAGGGTCAGAGCCAGTTTCATGAGTGATGCCGATGGCAGAATCCTTTAGCAAGGAGATCAGTTCGTATTCAACACCATCAGGTAGCGGATCAGGGAATTCATGGGCCTCAATAGGGGTACGCAGGTCTATGACACAGGCAATATTATACTTCTGGCACAGGACTTCGCATTCTTTTGGAGTAAGCGCACTGAGCTTGCCGCTACGCAGATACAGGCCATGAGGAATCTTGCCATTACCATCTTGTAAGGGAATGCCACCAAGGTCTCGCAGATTCAATACAGCCTTTCTCATAGAGTCTTAATTACCTTGCAGGGGTTGCCCACTGCAATGGAGTTCGAGGGTATGTCTTTCGTTACAACGCTGCCAGCACCGATGGTTACGTTGTCACCAATGGTCACACCAGGCAGGATGGTGACGCTGCCACCTATCCATACATTGTCGCCAATAGTGACTGGTTCTGCCCACTCCTTGCGACTGTTGCGCTCCACAGGGTCAGTACTATGACAGGCCGTGTATATGCTGACGTTCGGGCCGATGAAGCAGTCGTCACCGATGGTGACAGGTGCTTCGTCGAGTACAGTGAAGTTGAAGTTGGCAAAGAACCGCTTGCCCACACTAATCTGCTTGCCGTAGTCGCAGTAGAAGGGCTGGATAATCAGGATCTCATCATCAGCGATGTGTCCCAAGAGACCTTTCAGGATCTCCCTTGCCTTCTGCTTCTCCGACGGGCGCAGCAAATTATAGTCATGGATTAACTCCTTCACTTCCGTCAGTTCCTCGATCAGTTGCGGATCGACGGCGGAATAGATCTCACCTGCCAACATCTTTTCTTTCTCAGTCATACTCATGCGATGCCTAAAAGTTCAATTTCAAAGATAAGCGTCGAGCCACCGGGGATGCCGGGCTGTGAGAATTTGCCATATCCCATCTCGGCTGGGATATAGAGTTCCCATTTGTCACCGATATGCATCTGCTGGATAGCGATGATCCAGCCCTCGATAAGGTCGCACAAGCGGCAAGCCAGAGGCACGCCGCCACGACTGCTATCAAACTGTTTGCCGTCAATAGTCTTGCCCGTATAGTGAGCTGTGATGATACTGCGAACCGTTGGCTTCGCACTGTCTTGATTGCCCTCGTTCAGCACCTTGTAATAGATGCCCTTTGGTAGAGCCTTTACGCCATCCTCCTTAGCTTTCGCCTCCAACCAATCTTTATTGGCCTGTATGTATTCTCGCTTTGCCATATTATTTGCAGATTTCCTCCATCTTCTTGCGTTTCTTTTCCTTCAACTCGTCGGCAGCATAGCCAATGGGAATCAACACCGCAGGTTCTTCGTTGTCACCGATGGCAAAGAATTGCTTGCACTTCTCAACGTCGAAGTTGCACACCCAGCAGGTGGCGAGACCTTGCTCTGTGGCAGCCAGACACAGATGCTCAACGGCAATGGCAATGTCGATGTCACCATGATGCTTACCGTCCGAGCGTACCCACTCCTCGTCGTGGAGGATGCTGCAGATGATGTACATCGGAGCCGTTGCGAACCACTCGCGGTTGTAGCACTCCTGCAGCTTCGCCTTGTCGGCCTCGTTCTTGACTATGCGGAACATCCAAGGTTGCTTGTTCACCGCAGACGGGGCAAAGCGGACACACTCCATTACGTAGTCCAGCTTCTCCTGTTCCACACTCTTCTCCTGATAGCTCCTACAGCTATACCTCTGCTTGACTAAATCCAAAAATGCCATATCTTCTATGTTATATCTCCAAATAATTCACTTTCTTGCCAGTCTTCTCAGCGTAGGCTATTTCCCTTTTAGTACTCTCGCCGATATAGCCACCGACATTGATGACAAATATCTCGTCTGCCATATCGATCTTGCGCAGATGCATGTCGTCAAGCATTTCTTTTGTGCCCGGTTTCCACACCTCTTCATCGCCGGAATGTCCGAACAACCCTACGCTGATGACAATGCAGCCTTCAAGCGTCAGCCGTTTCTGAACTTCTATATATTGCTCCTTGAAACAAAGTGTAACGACCTTATAGTTTTGTACCATAGCCTTTAATCCTTAAAGTTCCAGAATCCAGTACCAGTCTCAGGGTCATATTTCCTTCCGATAACACCGCCGACAGTTGGACGCAGTTCAATTTCGGCAGTATAGAGAACGGTTGTGGCTTTCAGATGCCCTCCTGCCATTCCATGCTGACCTTCTTTCTTGAAAGAGAACAAGGCATGGGTATGGTGAAAGAGTTGACCGTTATCGTCTCTAACCACGTTTCCATTGAGTGACACTAGTTCAAGCATACCTTCCAACCGTTCTGTCTCAAAACTTCCAGTTTCAGGGATGAACACCTGCAACTCCGCACTCTGACAGCCGCCGATTCCAGAGAAAACGGCAGACGGTATGGATTCTTTTTCGCATATTTCAAGAAGGTTGCTAATAATTTCATCTCCTCGATCCATACGGATATAGTAGTTATCGCCTATTTTTCTGTATTCCATGATTTCTATTCAATGACGACTATTCTCATTTCAATATCATCTACAGGTCTGTCAGCGCGTCCTGTAGCTGTACCTTGAATCATTTCAACCACATCAAGACCTTCCTCGACCTCTCCAAACACGGTGTATTGGCCATCGAGATGTGGCGTACCGCCAACAGTTGAGTAGATCTTCAACTGTTCATCAGTCAGTCCTGATTTACCCACCTTACTCTCTGCTTCAGCAGCCAGTTTGTCTTGCAGTTCCTGAAGTCCCTCACGATTTCTGTCACGGCGCATCTGCATAATTTCAGCACGATGTTCGGCAGCAAGCTTATTAAAGGCATCCTGCACCTTCTGCATCCTCAGTTGCTTGGAGAACTGACGAAGTTGGCCTTCGTTATACACATCTCCCCAAACGATATAGAACTGCGAACCGCTACTACGGCGTTCAGGATTCACTTCGTCACCCTGACGTGCAGCAGCCAGTGCGCCACGCTTATGGAAAAGGCCGTCCTTAATTTCGGCTTCAAGCGTGTAGTCAGGGCCACCAACGCCCAGCATCTTACCAACAGGTGCGCCCTTGGAATCTGGATCACCGCCCTGAATCATAAAGTTCTTGATAACACGATGGAACAACGTACCATCATAATAGCCATCTTTCACCAGTTTTACAAAATTGTCACGGTGGATGGGAGTCTCATCGTAAAGGCGAACTACGATGTCGCCCAGCATGGTTTGAATCTTTACTTTCATAAACTATCCTAATTATTTGTGCAAAGGTACAAATAATCATGGAATTATGAGTACCTTTGCCATCCGATTTAATAAGAATTGTGAAATGGACTACCTGCCGAAAGATCCTGCCATACTGGTTTCGAGTGTGAATATGCTCCTGAGAGACGAGGAGTTTGACACGCTGGCATCACTGTGTTACAACTTCGGAGCGGAGCCAAAAGATATAAAGGACTACCTGTTCGGGCACGGTTTTGTGTACAGCGAGAAACAGAAACAATTCCGCCCGATAGGATATGACGCAGTAACAAGATGATAACAAAGGATAGTATTGAGACCGCCTACAGTTTCCTGCATCAGAAGCAGCGAATCTATGTCCATTCCACGCTTGACTGGCAGAAGGATGACATAGAATTGGCCATTTCTGACTATGCCAATGACATGAGTCAAGAACTGTATGATGCCATCAGTGGTGGCAGGGCCGACTTCCTCCGTGACCACAAACGGTTTCAGGAGGACATCACCAAGGCTGTTGAGATACTTGAAAAGATGCTATAACGATTATGACACTTACCTACATCTTCCATAGCGGCTTTGTGCTGGATACGGAGCAGTCTATCCTGGTCTTCGACTACTGGCTGGATCCAAGCGGCGTGATAGGAGGTGTACTAAAGAAGGACAAGCCCCTATACGTATTCTCCAGCCATTTCCATGAAGACCATTTTACGAAAGAGATCTTCGAGTGGAGGAAGCGGAAATCCGATATCACATACATACTCAGCAAGGATATTCTCAGACATAGACGGGCCAACAAGGAAGATGCAAACGTATGGCTGGCCAAAGGAGCCTCTTGGTCTGACGGCACTTTGTCCGTTTGGGCCTTAGGCAGCACAGACAGCGGCGTTTCGTGGATTGTTGAGACTGAGGGCAAACGTATCTTCCATGCCGGAGACTTGAACAACTGGTATGCGAGGTTCCTGCCCGAAGCCGTGCCAGGAGAGACCGTCTATAGCGAGGAGTTTGAAGAGGAGATTGACCCGATAGCCCACGAAAAGCAATACTTGGGCGAGCTGAAGGATATACGTAAGGTGGCTGACAGCTTTGACCTTGTCATGTTTCCGATAGACGGGCGCATTGGCAACGGCTACACCCTTGGTGGCAGACAGTTCATCGAGCGCTTCAAGGTCGGCATGTTCGTCCCTATGCATTTCGTGGCCAGCGGCTTTGAGTCCGCTTGGCGAATGAAGGAATTTACGGATGAAAAAGGCATTCCATTTTGGGAGATAACCAAGGAAGGAGAAACGATAGAATTATGAAGTGGACTGTATTATCAGATAATCGAAGCAGCGATAGCCGTCTATCCACAGAGCATGGACTGTCAATCTTCCTGCAAACAGAGCGGCACAAGATCCTCCTTGATACAGGAGCGAGTGACGTGTTTATACGAAACGCAGAAAAGTTGGACTTAGATCTCAACGATGTTGACTATGTTTTCATTTCTCATGGGCATAGCGATCATGCAGGCGGCCTGCGATATTTCTTGGAGCATAATCAAAAAGCCCAGATTATTGTCTCGCCCGATGCCATGAGTGGTCAGTTCTTTTCCAAGCGGGGGAATCTACATAGCATTACTAGTGAATGGCCGGAAATAGACAATGACAGACTAATTTTGATAGACCATACTTGCGAAGTGGCTGAAGGTCTCCATATGATTGCCCATATTTCTCAGATTCATCCGATGCCCAAGGGGAATCAGAACCTCTATGTACAGAATACTAATGGATGTTATATCCACGACGATTTCCGCCATGAAATTGCTCTGTATGTCGATGGACTGTTATTTACTGGCTGTGCTCATAGCGGACTGGAGAACATTCTGGCTGCTTGCCCTTGGCCAATTCATACCGTTGTTGGTGGTTTCCATCTGCTTGACGGTCTGGAATCGAAAGAAGAACAGGCGGCTTTGGCTCAACGGTTGAAAGCTAATTATCCTGAAACACGATTCTACACCAGCCATTGCACAGGTGATAATGTGTTTGAGGTGATGAGGGGCGTGATGGGAGAACAACTACAGTCCTTCAGATGTGGTACACATATCATAGGCGGCTCATAAACTTTTCCTTATCCACGACATATCGGATATGAATACCACCGCCAATCAAATCTTCGCCACAAAAAGCTGTCACATGGAACGTTATCTGCTTTCCATCGACCTTAATCACTTCAGCAACAGCTCTCACAGTATCGCCAACCTTGGTAGGTCGGAGATGTGACGATTCAATATGACCACCCACGGTTGTACAACCATCTGGCAGTTCATCAGCTACGGCAAGCATGGCCGCATTTTCCATCAAAGCTGTCATTGCAGGCGTTGAAAGGACTGGCAAATCACCAGATCCCATTTGGATTGCGGTAACGGCATCACTTACCTTCAATTCACTTGTATGCCTCAGTCCAACTTCCAGCATCGCTTAATACTTTTTGAAATTATACTTGTTTCTAATCTCTGTCTTTTCATTTTCACTTAAACTAGTGAAGTACCCTTTCCAGCCTGGGCAGAAGTTGATGTGCCAACGCCAGAACTTACCTAATAATGAATTGGGCTTTTTGTCATAATGTGCCCGGAGCTTACATTTCTCACAATTCTCTGCCATAATCCGTTGAAAGTATTGTATAGTTGGATGCAAAGATACAAATAATATAATAAATGGCAAAGAATAACCCCCAAAAACAAAGGCTCAAACATGCATCTGCATACTCAAGCCTTATATTGTAAGGGGATGTCCCAATTTTAGTAGACCATTTCTGGCGACCTTTACACCCTC
>ONFE01000085.1 GCA_900316985.1 uncultured Prevotellaceae bacterium | reverse complement strand
AGCGCCATCGGCGTGTTTTCTTTCACTTCTCCTTCATCGAAAGGAACACCGAAGGCTACGGGGCGCGCCACCGTTGGCTGTGCACCCACCCAGTGCAACGGTGCTTTCTGCTGCTGCATGGATTCGCAGGTATAGCGGAAGTTCGTGATGCGCGTGTGCGACAAAGTGGTACGGAATCCAAACCATCCCTCTTTGTAGGGCTCGGCATCGCGGAAGTCAACCAACCGTTGTCCGTCGATATAATAAGCCACATGATTCCCGTCGCTAATGAGTCGGATATGATACCAGTGGTTCGGTTTCAACAGATGCGCCTCGTCGGTATATTCCTTCAGGATGGCCGGCCGCTGGGCAGCATCGGTGATGCCAGCCTCATTGCCGTCGTATCTGCGGAAGCGGGTAGTCGAGTTATGGTTGCCGCCATAGCCCATATAGTAGAGCCGCAGGGCATAGCTGTTCAGGAACACGCCGCCACGCTCTTTCATTCTGCGGAAGATGTCATCAGGATATTTCGGGTCACTGGCCATCCAGAAGCAGTTCAGGTCGCTCAGCCGGTTGGTAGGCTCATTGTTTCCTTCCTCCACCACCACGCAGGCATCATATTCTATCGTGATGCGTCCCTTCATCTTCTCCTTACGCCAAAGCGTCAGTCCCTTTGGCGAAACGATATCAGCCGTATCGCCCCGGAACGTCACCCGATAGTCAGCCGATTCCAACTCCACCACCCAGTGCTTCGCAAACTCCTTCTTATTCAGTGCCGCAGGCATTTGGGCAAAAGCGTTCTGGCTTATCAGCCAATACCCAACACCTATCACCCAACAAAGGCAACGGGTAGGCGCAATAGCGGGAATCCTAACATCTAACATCTTTTTCATACACAGTTTGTTTTCTTTCGGGTTACTCATCAGTACAGTTTGATATATTAAAGGGGAGTGAAGCGCAGACGGAGGATGTGAGGACGCTGGGGAATGGCATACTTGGTAAGCACGCCGGGACCACAGGAACTATTGCCTAAGCCCATCACGGCACAATCGAGATTCAACCACACGCAGTCTTCTTCCTTCAGTTCGTAGTCGTGGGTGGCGTTGTAGAGTTGCTGCACGCTGTAGGGAAGGGCGGAGAAACTAAAACCCACCCCTGCCCCTCCCGAGGGGAGGGATTCTATGAGCCAGCCGTGGCCTTTATCGTCGGTGATTTTTAGCCATTGCACATCGTCGTGGTTACCGGAATCCTGGGGACGCGGATAATGGAAGTATTGTTCGCTGACCGTGCTCTTATAGATGTCCACGAGGGCAGCGGCGTGACGGTCGGGATAGTTATCCCACGGGCCGCGACCAAAGTACTCGATGTTCTGCAGTTGCTTGGGGAGCTTTAGGGTGATGCCTAAGCAGGGCAATGGCGGGAGCTGGCCTTCGGGAATAAGTGAAGAGTGAAGAGTGAAGAGTGAAGAATCTTTTTCCTTTACTATCGAGACGGTCATCCGTATCTGGCCGTTGGCGGTCTTGTAGATATGGGTGGTGTCGTTGACGATGCTGTCGCGGAGATTGTCAAGGCCCTGCTGCTTCCAGTCCTTGGCTATCCAGTTGCCGAAACCTTTGTCGTTGTCGGTGGGGGCGCGGAAAGCATGGAGAGAGAAAAGTGAAGAATGAAGAGTGAAGAGTGAAGAATCTTTTTCCTTTCCTCTATTCTCTTTTATCTTTGGGGACTTTGCTTTGGGGGCGGTTGCGTCTGCAAACTGGGAGCGGGCTATTACGTGGCCTTTGGGTGCCCATGAGGTGGCTTCCTTCAGGGAGGCGGTTACATAGCGATAGCCATTTCGGCTTTCTTCCTTTATATTAATAGTGTTGAGGTCGAAATGAGGGTCGTACTTCTTGACTTCCACCCGACCATTATTCATCTGGAACCAAATGGGGGCATAGACCTGCTTTACCTCTTCATATTTTGGGGTGGTGTTGCGGTAGGAATCCACAATGCCCTTGATGCAGAAGGCTTTCAGATTGGGATAGTCACCAAAGTCGCCGCCGTAAGCAATAAAGGGGGCCCCTCCATTCCTCCCCAAAGGGGAGGCTTTAGACTCCCCTCCCTCCGGGAGGGGCTGGGGGTGGGCTTCTATTCCCTCATCTGCCCATTCCCAGATGAAGCCGCCGAGCATGCGGGGATGGGAGTATATTTCGTCCCAGTATTCTTGGAAGTTACCGAGGGCGTTACCCATGGCATGAGCGTATTCTGAGGTGAGCACAGGACGGTTGTCCATGGTGTCGCGGGCTATGGAAAGCAGACGCTCCCAACGGGCATTCTCAGGCCGCTCCATATTATTGTCAGCCACACCGGGGTTGAGGTACTCATCTTGGGTGCGGGGATAAAAACGGGAGATGACATCCACGGCCGAGGGGTCTTTAGAGGAGAGATTCGTGGAACCCTGGGCGCCTTCGTAGTGAACGGGGCGCGTGGGGTCATACTCATGAGTCCATGCAGCGGTGAGAGCGAAGTTGGTGCGAAGTTGGTGCCCCAACCAGCCTCGTTGCCGAGACTCCAGAAGATGACGGAGGGATGATTGCGGTCGCGAATGACGAGGCGCTGCATACGGTCTATCCATGCGGCTGCCCAGGAAGGATCGCTGGCCAGACGGCCGCGCAAACCATGTTCCTCGATATCGGCCTCATCCATGACATAGAGTCCGAGGGAGTCGCAAAGTTCGTACCAACGTTCGCAGTTGGGATAATGGCATGTGCGCACAGCATTAACGTTGGCCTGTTTCATCAGTCGGATGTCACGGAGCATCAGTTCTTCGGTCATTACCTTACCCGTCTTGGGATCCATCTCATGACGGTTCACGCCACGGAGCCGAGTGGGAATGCCGTTGACAAGCAGTTGTCCGTTTTTGATTTCCACTGAGCGGAAACCCACCTTGGTCGTGATTTTCTGTACCGTCTGATCAAGGGAATCCTTGAGCAACAGTTCGAGCGTGTAGAGATTCGGGGTTTCGGCAGTCCATTTCTTTGGGTTCTTAACCGTTGCTGTAAGCCATCCCCACTTGGGATAGCCGCGCTGGGGTGTGCGGTCGTTGAGGATAGAACCCTTGGCATCGAGGTTAAGCATAGTGTCAGCGGACCCACCCCAGCCCTCCCTACTTAGGGAGGGAGCTATTACTTCCTGACCATCGGGGGCGTAGAGGGCGGCTGTTACGTAGTAGCCCTCGCCCCGCTGGCCTTCGCTGACGGAGAGTTCGGGATGAATGATAAGTTGGGCATTACGATAGTCCTTGTCGAGAATAGTGCGCACGCCGAAGTCGCGGATTCGGATTTTCTCCGTGGCATAAAGATAAATGCCGCGATGGATGCCCGCCAGTCGCCACTGGTCTTGGTCTTCAAGATAGGAACCGTCGGAGTATTTCAGGACTTCGAGGGCCAGGTGTTGGGTGATAGGTGTTGGGTGTTGGTGGTTACTTTTCAGGAAGGACGTTATGCGGAACTCGGCTGGTTCCATAGCTCCTTGGCTGTAGCCCACACGCTGACCGTTTACCCATACGTAGAAGGCGCTGCTGACGGAACCGAAATGGATATAGACCTCCTTGTCCTGCCATTCGGCTGGAATAGTAAACGTACGACGATAGACACCCGTGGGATTACGTTCCACATAGGCAGTATAAGACTCCTTTGGCGTGGTCATCACGTAAGGAGGATTAATCTTGAACGTGTAGCCGCTGCTGCTATAGATAGGCGTACCATAGCCGTTCATTTCCCAGTCGGCAGGTACGGGGAAGGTTTTCCACAAACTGTCGTTGAAGTCGGTCTGCCAGAAGCCGTCGGGTTGCTCATCGGGCGTCTTCGTCCAATTGAACTTCCATTCACCGTTGAGGGAAATTTCACCCGCATGATGGAAATCGGCACGGGCCGGTTCGCGGTTGATCTGGAGAATACTTTGGTCTTCCCAATCGTGGGCATTTAAAGGTAAAAAGGTAAAAAGGTAAAAGGGTAAAAGAACTTTTACCGCCGAACGCACATCTATTCCTTTTAAATGAATCTTTTTCATATCTAATTCTCCTTTTTACTTTTTTATTTTTTTTACCTTTTTACTTTTTTACCTTTACTCTATCGTCAGTTTATCAAATATCATATCTTCGATTCCTTCTCCCTTGAGCACCACATGGTAGCGGCCGGCATTGGTCATCGTACCCGTAGTGATACTGGTCATCTTCCGCTTCGACTTCTTCTGCTGAGTCTGCAGGAAGGTGATATCATCGTCGGTATAGACTACACCGTTTTGGTCGGTAATCTTCACATGGAGCCGGCGCGGAGCATCAGGATTGTAATAGCGGAAGCGCAAAGCATAGACCTTGGCAACACCCACCTGGTAGTCCCATTCAATACTATCCTTACTGACCGTTCCTTCTACTTGCAAGGCGGGAGACGACTTGGGAGGCAGCAGGGAATCGGGAGTCACGATGAGGGTGTCTTTGTTGAGGGATTCCCAAAGAGAAGACAAACGACCCCCCTCCGACTCCCCCGAGGGGGAGAGCCCAAAGCCTCCCCTCGGGGAGGTTGGGTGGGGGTTTCCAATTGCTATGGCGGAGATGATGGCCTGTCCGGATTTTACCTTGGGGAAATGGATTTTGATTTCGTTGCCATTATTGTAAATATTCACCGTGCGTTTATACGGATGGCCATAATGGGACTGTGCCCAGATGTCGAGATCATGGATAACCGTACTGTCGTTGACAGCCACATCGAAGATGCGGAAGCCTTCGGCATCGGGCATACGGTACCAAGGTTCGGTGAAATAGAGTTCTACGGTGTAGTCGCCGGGTGCAGCCGGGAAATGGAAACTCAAATCGTGACGACCGAAACGGCTGGTGCGGAAAACGGCAGGAAGGGAATCGTTGACCGTCTGCGATGCCTGATAGGGAGAGAGCAGTTTATAACCGTCTTTCATAAAGCGCTCTGCCCACGAATGGCTCCATTGGGTGTTGTCCTGCATCCAGGTGTTGCCATAGGAATCGGTGTAGGCATCGCCGCCGCAATTCATGCGGTAGAGATAGTTAAGACCCGGAGTGGGAGCCAAAACCTTCTCAGCTTGTTGCTGTGACACAGCTACATACGGGACGGGCTTTGCCTCGGGATGATAGTAGCGCTGATAGGCATAGTAGGCATCTACGGGCTGGTCCCATGGAGTAATCAGGCCCTTATAGTTGAAAGGTCCTACTTTATCCACACGGCGCAAAGCCTCATCGGGCTGTCGACGGCCAGGATTGTCGTGGCTGTTCAAGAGCCAAAGGAACTGTCCGCAGACACTGTCGCGGGCACTCTCAGCCAATTTCACTTTTTTCATCAAAAGGGCCGTCTGGGCTTCTTCGCTATAGCCCGCTTCCGTATGATTCCCTAATGTGCGCCAAGCACCGTATTCACCATTAAGAAGCTGGTCGGCCTGCTTCAGTTCGTTGGCATAGTTATCCACATTTCCGCCGTAGGTGCCACTCCAGTTCTGTATGACATTCCAGTCGGTTCCCTCACCGCCGTTACAGGTGGTAACCAGGCGCTGTGTGCCACAAGTGGGATCCATGTCACGGATAATCTGCGTACACTCTTCGGCGAAGTCCTTCGGCAGCGTACTCTCGTTCTGGAGTCCCCAAAGGATGTTCGACGGATTGTTGCGCCGCTCCTTCACCCATTGGATGAGATGACGCTTGAAAGAACGGCGGAACTGGCGCGTGTCGTACCAGATATGCGCCGAGAATTGCGGCCACCAAAGGATGCCTTCGCGGTCGAACAGTTCCTGATAATGCAGATGATGGGGCTGGTGAGCATCGCGGAAAGCATTGAATCCAAGGTCGTGCACCATCTTCACTCGGGCCTCAATCTGCTCATTGGTGAAAGCATGACTCTGGCCGAACTCATGTTCATATTCGCAGACGCCATTGATCAGTACCGGCTTGCCATTGAGGAAAAAGCGGTTGTCACCATCTTTACGCCCCAAAGGCCATGAAACGGTGCGGAATCCGAAATCAGTATGAGTGCTTTCGGTAGCCTTTCCGTCGCGCTTGATAATCGTGTTCACATCATACAGATAAGGTTTTTCCAGAGACCACAGTTGCGGGTCCTTGACCTGTGAAATCTGACGGACCGTGCGCAACTCACCCGGAGCCAGCGTAATGGCATCGGCCGTAAGGCGCAACACCTGCTTACCACTCTTGTCGCAGAGTTTATTCACCAGTTGGATGGTGGCCGGCAGTTTGCCGTAGTTCTTGATTTCCGTCTCCACATAGAAAGAGTCCGTATTCCACACATGCACGCCGAAGGGTTCGATACGCACCTCGTCGGTGACCTCAAGCGTGACGGGACGGAAGATGCCGAAAGGCTGAGAACCCTCGGAGAAGCCCCATTCGGAAGAACATCCACCGCAAACCCAAGGCATGTCGGTGATTTTCTCGGGATGGGATATTTCCATCTCCAGTTCATTCTGCTCCTCCATATAACGGGTGACATTGATAGTCTCTACCGTACGGCCAATGTCGAACTTGCCCACATGGTGGCCGTTGAGGGTGATATCCGCATAGGTGCCCACACCTTCCAAACGGAGGAAATACTGCTTTCCGGGCACAACAGCCGGCAAAGAGAATTCCTTGCTGACAGAACACTTCCCGTGAAGGTTGCCATGTTCCTTCTGCAGCGCACCGTAATAGTCGTCAAGATTGAAGGGCACATCGCGGCGGAAAGTCTTGCCATTGAAGGTTACCTCCCAGTTATCATTCAACGAAATATTCTGCCGATGACCGGTAGGCTCGGGAACCGGGAAGTTCACCTCACTCTTTCCCACGAAGCGGTTGGTGGCGACGGCAATGCCGCGCTGTCCGCTGTTGTTCACCGCACAATAGAAATGATACACCGTATCGTTCCAGTTCACCACATAACTCTTATGCGCAAACATCTCGTCGTAGGGCTTGGAAGGGATAATCAGGTCGGGACCCGTCCAGTCCTGCCAGTGCACGAGGTCGCGGCTCACCGCAAATGTGTTGAAGGCATTGTATTCGCGCGTAGGGTTGAAGGCGGAGAAATAGAACATGACAAAGACCGGTGCCTTCGATTTCTTGCCAAACATACTGGCGGGTATCTGCACTATCTGTGCGTCGCCGGTGATGGTGCCGTCGGTATCGTGCGCAAACACAGGGTTCCCCTTATAGCGTTTCCAGTGCTGCAAATCCTTGCTCAGTGCAATGCCGATGCGCTCGCCCTTAGGATGGGTGGCATCCTTTCCGCCGGCATTGTAGTACATCACATAGGGAGAGCCGAAATATTTCTTGGGCATGCGGTAGATGGTGCTCTTGTACTGCGTGAGCTGTTCCCACCATTGGGCATCCTTCTCATCGTAGGAAAGGATTGGTTTCTCCTGGCATTGCCAAACATCTGCATTATTTATAGAAGATGTATGGGCCAGGCCGATGCTGAGCGGAGCGTTCACGGCCTCGTAACCAGTACCTGGACCTCCGATATAGGTCATCCAATAGTTATCTTTATAAGTTTGGATTTCATAACTGCCACCCCACTGATAGTCAATCAATGCCGGAAAACCGCCACGCTGGTTCTTGTCCCAAGCCTCACCCTCAGGGAATGCCAAGGCACGGCCTAAGGTGGTCCAATGCAGCAAATCATCACTGGTGGCTATCCACGTTTCATAACCACGCCCGTCGGTGCCCTCCTTACCATCGTAGCAGACATAAGTCATATACCACCGTCCGTCGTGACGAAACACCGTAGGACAGTCGTATTTATGATAGTTATCGGAGGGAGCAACCACCAAACCGTATTTATAAGGCGTCTTTACGGTCTCGTAGATTTGCTCCATCTGGGACTGCGTAATTTGGGCTGAAGCGGCAAGGGGGAAAAGAAGAAGACCCACCCCCACCCTCCCTATGAGGGAGGGAGTTATTACCTTAAGCAACTGTTTTATTCGATTCGTTACTGAGTGATCATTCATATTATAATCTTTATTAAAGAGTAATTACTCCCTCCCTCATAGGGAGGGCAGGGGTGGGTCTCTAGGGTGGGTCTCTAGTGTGGGTCTTTTTTTTCTACTTCATAAACAACCAGTCCACCTCGTCACCGGCTCCCTTGAGTGCAGCATCGCGAGGTTTGATGACATCTGAAGTAAAGCCAGCCACCATGATGATGCCACGGGGAAGATTCAACTTATGATGGCCTGCCTGAAGATGATAGGCATGGATGTTACATGGAGGCATCTGCTTCAGGGCTATTGCGTTGGTGAGCACGGGCTCGGCCTGACCGTATTCGTTTCCGGTAGCATCGATTTCCAACTTCGGCGGACGCGCCCATTTCTTGTCATCATCCTGGAAGAAACCCACAAGAAGTTGTACGGGTTCGTCGCACTCAAACTCCACGGTGGTTCCCACGATACGTGTAGAATCGCGATTCAGCACCAACGCCTGAAGGTTTTTCAGTTCATGGGCAAGCGTATCCACCTTCGTGTCTTCACGGTTCTCAAACAGGATGGCACCCTCTGTAAGGGGAACGGTCTGCACGGGAGATATCAGGCGGACCTTGGCAGGACGGGCAGCAACGGCATTGCTGCCGACATTGGTAGTCTTGGGCGATTTCAACTGGGCAATGTTCAGTTTCAGTGCCTCCAACTCTTCTTCATAGACAGGAAGCATATCCGTCCAGGTCTTGAAGTTGCCATTATCACCACCCACGGGAATACGGCGCTGGGCCGTCTGCATGGAGTTGGCATACAGGTAAGTATCGCCAGTGACGGCCGCCAACTTGCGCCAGTTTTCCAGACTTATCTCCAGCAATGCCAGCACCTTGGCACGGAACGAACGGGCAAACAGGTCGTAGCAGCGCATATCGTTCTGCAGACGGAGGAACTCATGACTATGACGGGTGACGCCATTGACCGACGAAATAGCTGCCAAGGCTTTCTCACCGTGAGCAACACACTGGTTCACAATGTCTAAAGGCAGTTCACCCTCATGTGGCTGATGTTTCCAATCTTTTTCCACATACTCGATGAGTTTCTCACCCTGCGGTCCGCAACTCTCGTAGAAACCGGGATAGATAGTGTACTTATAAGGATTCACCAACTCGCTCATCTTCATGCCAAGCAAGAGCGTCTGACGGTTACCTTCGGTGATACCGAAACGGCGCAGCAACTTAGGAGCAATTTCGCCGCTCTCGTCGTAGGCTTCCAAAATCTGACGGGCAGCGTCGTGCTTGATTCCATAATAGACCGAGAGCTGTTGGAGCCAGTAGTCTTTGTCCTCACCACGGTTGCTGTTCCAGGCATAGCGTCCCCACACCTTATACCACATCCAGTCGCGGTCAATCTGCAGCTGACGGCTGCCATCGGCCAGTTTATCGGCAGTATAGGGCCAATCCCAATAACTGGCCTGCGGATAAAGGTGGAGTCCTTTGCTGTGATGCACGCGGTGCATGGCCTGAACGGTTTTCTGCGTAAAGGCCGGTGACGACCAGCGCCAGGGCTCAAGGTTGGCCAGAATATGCACATTGTCGATATGCACGGGAGCAGCCTCAGCCAACTGCCGGTGGGTTTCGCCCCAAGGGCCGCCAGGCTCGTAGGTGGTAAGCGATTCACCCGTGTATTTCGACATGGTATAAATATTCGGATAGAGCGGCAACGATTCTTTCAACACCAGCGGTCCGTCGGTATCATGTGAGCGCAGGATGATGGGCGGTTCGTCGGTACGGCCGGAGGCCTTCAGTCCGTCTTTGATGCCGGGAATAATAGTTTCCTTCATCCACGTCACGTCGTCCTCAATCGTTGCCATGGCCTCGCCGAGACAAACCAGAAAGCCCACCTTCGGGTATTTCTGTACGAAGGCAGCAATGGACTTACGGGTATAGTCGCTGATCAGCGGCGTGATAGGACGGTTGCGGTCCTGCGTCTTCAGTCCGTAATGGTCGGCAAAGGGTTTCGACAGGATGATATTATAGAACATCTGGATGACGCGAATACCGCGACGGTCAGCCTCATCAACCAGAAACGAGAACATATCCTGATTCTTCTGCATGGTGGCATCGTCAACCTCTGGTGCGAAAGGATAATCGTCCAGTTTCACCAGCGAGGCAAAGGGATGGCCGTTCCACAAGTACACCGTGTTCATATTGCCGGCGGCCAGCATGTCGAGATATTTAATCCAAAGGGCTTTGTCGTAGAACCATGGGAAGTTCTCGGGCGTATAAGGGTATTCGTAAACCCGATGCCCCGGCAGATAAACGGTCTTCTGCAATCCCACGCAGGCACCGCGAAGCACCATCTCGGGAGCTTCGGTGATGGAGGAAAGACCTTCGTAGGAACGGTTCATCAGATAGTATTCCTTCAGGCGGTTCACGCCATAGATAACGCCAGGTCCGTCGTTACCCGTAATGGTAATCTTCTTGCCCTTCTTTTCTATAGTAAAGCCCTCGGCAGGAGAGCCACCGACAATCCTCAAGGTGATGGTATGCCCCTGTTCGAAAGGTTTCAGCAGCGAGGCTGCATATTCTGTCTGCGGAGTAACGCTCCCCTTCTCCACCTTGATTTTGGCAGAAACCGTGAGGCAACAGGCTAATAGCAATATAGATAGTTTCAGTTTCATATCTTAAAAGGTATAAATGATTTCTTTTCCAACAGGGATTTCAATACGCTTGCCGTCAACGAGCAATGTTCCCTTACCGCCATCGCTCCTTACCGTGACCTGACGGACATCCATCTTCACGTATACTTTTCCGAACGGCGTAGGCACTTCGCCCTCCATCCATTCCAGTCCGCCGAGTGTCGGACAGACTTCGTATTCGGCATAGCCGGGCTTCGTGGGTTTCACGCCTAAATAGAACTTACCCATCAGATAGACGGGCGAAGCTCCCCAGGCATGACAGAGACTCTTGCCGTATGGACGGCCATACATGGCCAGATGCTGCGTACCGGTCTCCTCGGGGTTATACTTTTCCCAGAACGAAGTGGCACCTTCGCGCAGCATGCCGCCCCAATAGGCCTTTATCTCGGGAAGGACTTCTTTCTGGAGTCCCATCTCGCAAAGGGCAGCCAATTCGTAGAAGCGCATATAGGGAGTGGTGATCGTCGGGATTTCCTTATTGAGCATCACGCTTTGCATGATTTGCTTCTTCTCCTCTTCCGAAACAAAGTCATAGAGAATGGCAAACATATTGGGGAACTTCGTGACCTGCGGGTTCATCCTTCCGTCTTCCACGGCATGAAGGAATGCCGACTGACGCTGATCCCAAAAGAAAGTCTTCACCTTCTCACGGAGGGTATCAGCCTGTTCACGATAATACTGTGCTTGGTCTTTACAGATCTCGGCACACCATGCCATCGTCTCCAATGCCTTATAGAACAGTATCTGTTCGAAGGCCAACACGCCTCGTTTGTGCATGGGGAAGTCCACCCAGTCCACGAAAATCCAGTCGTCTGGTTGTCCTTCGGCCATTCCATCCGCATTCGTTCTGCCCAAACAATAGTCCATCAGCGTCTTCATGCGTGGATACATCTCACGCACAAAAGCCTCATCGCCTGAGTATTCGTAGTAATCCATAATAGACTTAAACCAATAGAAGGTATAGTCCATAATGGTATTCACATGGGCCGTTACCGGGTCTTTACCGCGCAACTGGCGGATGGTGCGCTTCACGCACTCCAAATCAAAGCGCAGATAGTAGTTCATCAGATACGACTGGATGGCATCGCCGCTCCATGTCCAGCGGTCGCGCTTGATGCCGTCCATAAAGAACTCGCGCGTGGTGAGGTCCATCGTATAGGCCCCCACTTCCCAGATGCGGTTCAGTTCATCGTCATTACAACGGAACGAGCCGCTCTTCTTCTCGTCAAAGGGAAGGTATTCGTAGTCCATCGCGACGCTACCAATGGTCAAATCAGTCTCGATATAGACGAAGCGGAAGGCCTTGCTCTCTGAAACCTGAAACTTGGAACCTGAAACCAAAAACTTATCCAGCGTCTCACAGTGCTCCTTGTCGAGTGCCTCTTCCCTACTCTCTCCATAATATATTTCTACCAGACCCTCGCCTTGGATATCCTCCAAAACAAGATAACCCATGGTTTCCTTGCCAAAGTCAAGAAGCTGTCCCCCGCCCACAGACTCCCTTTTCACCGGTTCCATGCACTTGCGGGCCAACTTCCATTCGGAAGGCTTCTGTCCGATGCTATTGAAGTTCCAAGAGGCAGCAGGCACGTAGATGCCCGAGCCATGAGCCACGCCATTCTCATCGATCCATATCTTATCCTCATAAGTCGCCAACCATGAGGAACAGGTATGGATGGTTGCGCCCTCCACGAAAAGAGCCGGCGGAGTGGCCTGATTCCACACCTTGAAATGAAGACGGTGTTCACCGGCGGGAATGTCAAACTGCTGCGGTTCTCCAAACTGCAACTTGCCGTCGAGCATGAAGTTAAAACGGCCTTCGGCGGCTATCGCGATGGTCTCTGCATGAGCCAAGTTGACCACCGTGGAGAATTCCACAGTGGCCCAATGCGAGTCTTGTTTCCAGAACGGCGGGAACATAGCGCCCCTTTCCGTTCGCCTGTTGTTGAAACGGTTGCCTAACCATATCTCCCAATCACCGGGATACCAAATCCATGTAGGGCCTACCCACCGCCCTTCCAAAGGAAGGGGACCTTGATTTCTTATGTTTGTTGTTTTCGACATTACTTCTTTTTTCCTGCATTGTTCTTTATACTGTCGCCAACCATTGGACCGTTGTTCTCCCACACGTTACCAGGACCGTTGGCATTCTTCAGGAACTTGTCCGTGGGTGTCCAGTTGTCGCGCAGGGTGATGTTCGACGATCCTTCGTCGGTATAGAGATAGAACCAATGGTTCGGGTCGTGTACGTAGGATGGGGTGGCGATATCGCGCACCACATTCTCACTGATGAGGGTGCCGGGCTGGTTGCCAAGCGTATAGATGCCGGCACAGTCGTACATGTGGTTGGCATAGTTATAAATAAGGTTCGCATGCACCTTATTGTCTTTCATGCAGACAAGGTCGCGGTTCCAGCCCCAGCCGAGGGAAATTCCCGTATAGGAAACATCGTGAATGGTGTTATGGTCGATGGTAATGCCCGACACATAACCAGCACAGATGGCCACACAGCCCCAATCCTCATTACTTACATCATAGAACAACGACTGCACCACGGTCTGCCCGGTACATACCTCGCGGAAGTCCGTAGGCTGATAGGGCAGATGGGTTTCCAGTCCTTCTGGCGAGAAAGAGCCGCACACGTAGCCGTTCATGGCGATATCGGTGAAGGTGCAGTTATTCGTAGTGCCACGACGACAGGCAATAACGTAATCCAGACCTGAGCCACCGAGGTGCTCGAAGCGGCAACCATCGAAGTTACAGTCTTCTGTGTAGCGCAGTTCCACGGCAGCATCGGCACGTCCCAGCCATCCCTGGTTGTCCAGTTTGTGGTTGTTGGGACGGTCAATCTGCGGGCGCAGTTTATAGGCCTCCATCAGATACATGCCTGCCTGCAGGGGCACGTGTCCTTTCTCCGAGGGACGCATCCATGTGGTATGTGAGAACCGGATGCCTTTCATTGTGATATTACGTACCGGATGCTCGGCAGTGCCGATGAATTCCACCAGCGTTTCCAACATAGGCACTATCGCCTCGCGGATGGTTTCGCCTGCCCGCGGCATGTAATACACTTTGTGCTCGCGGATGTCGTGATACCATTCTCCCGGTTCATCCACCAGTTCCTTGGCATTGGTCAGATAGAAAGGAGAGGGATGTTTCGTGTCAGGCGTCATCGGTGAGGGCCAAGGGTGCTCAAATTGCAGTCTGGCCTCTGGCTGGTGGAAACGTACAGCCGCGGAGTCGCCCTGTGGGGTGATACTCTTAATGCGCAGGTTGGAGGTGCACCACATTTCGTGCAGCACCATTTCGGCGTAGGGTGCCTTCAGTATCTTCTCGACAGCTTTCCTGGGAACCCACAGGATATGGTTCTTCTTATCGTAGGTACGGATGCGGTTCATCTGCTCGAAATCACTGACATCACGCGCCCTGACGGCTTTCTGCCCGTTCACCCACAACTGACGGAAGTCGACAGGACGCCCGTTAAAGTCGGGCACATCGGCCACCAGCAACTTACCCTGACGCTTCCAACCGGTAATCTTCATACCGCCACTGATAACGGCGTCCTCACCTTCGATGGTAAGTCCACTATCCTGAGGTCTGAGCCGCAGGGGCTCATATAAAAAATAGGTGCCGGCCTGAAGGTGGATGGTCACATCGGCGGCTTTTCCTAGTCGCCGCATCTCACGGGCCTTGCGGACGGCATCCACGAGCGATGAGTCGGGGGTGATACGGATTTCTGCTGCATGTGTGTTCATGCAGCAGAAGAGAGCGATGATGCCGAGTAGTCTGTTCATGTTTTTATCGGGCTAAATTCAACCACAGACTCATATCCTGAATGCCACGGTTGTCCCAGGCATAGTAGGGAATGAGACGTATGCGTACTTTCTGGCTTGAAGGTTTCGACAACTCGCGATAGAGTGTCTGGTTATCCCAAGTCTTGTTGTTTGTCACGATGGCATCGCCCTCGAGTGCCGTAAAGGAATGGCCTTCGATGGTCATGGCCACTTCCTTCAACTGAATGTCGGCAGGCAGGGCAATGTCGCTGATGCGGCAGTCGCCCTGGATGTCTTGTCCTTCCAGACAATAGACGATGGGACCGCGCATGACGGCAACCTGGTTCTTGGCCTCCTCGACCAGCGGGTTAGCCTCAACAAGACGTGGACGCATGTCGAGGTTGAGTTCGATAACGTCGCCCTTCTTCCATTTGCGTGTGATGCGGAGGTCGGCATTCTCGCCATTCACCTTTACCGAATACTTGTCACACCAATAGGGCTTATGCAGCTGGATGGTCTGCAGGTTCTTTGCCTTCTTGACGGTAAGGGTAACCTTTCCCATAAAGGTTGACATAGAGTGTCTGTCCACTGACGGCATAGGCATACTCCTGTGCCTGACAGAGGGTGCGCAGGGTGTTAGGCGGACAGCAGAAGCACGTGATGTAATGCTGACGGTGCTTGGGCCAGCGCATGGTGTAGGGGAATTCCTTCGTCCGGCGCAAAGTCTCCGTGTAGAAGAAGTCTTTACCATCAATGGAAATACCCGAGAGGATACCATTGTAGAGTTCATTCTCTATGTTGTCTATATATTTGGCGTCACCCGTTGTTTGGAACATGCGCCATGAGAATAGCATCATACCTATCTGGGCGCATATCTCATTGTGGGCAGCCTCCTGCGGCAACTGGAACTGTCGGCCGTAGGCCTGATGAATCTGCTGGATGGAAGGCTGGTTATAGGTGGTGCCGTCGGGCGAAACGCCGTCGTAGAGCGCACCGCATCCGCCCATGATATAAATCTTATGCTGGATGATATCATCCCAGATAGCCGAGAGGTTCTTCATCAGCTGTGCCTCGCCGGTCTCGGCATAGAGGTCGGCCACACCGGCATAGAGGTAGTTGGCACGCACGGCATGTCCCATGGCCTCATACTGCTCGCGGAACTTATGACGGTCCTGATTGTGGTCCTCACCGTTCTCCACACTGTCGCGGATGGCGATGAGTCCCTTGGCCAGGGTAAGGTATTTCGCATCACCTGTCTCGCGGTACATCTCAGCGGCACCCATATAGTGACTGGGACAGATGGCATTGCGCGAGAGTTCTGCCGCGTCGTTGGTCAGGAAGTTATAGAGGAAGTCGGCTGCCTTTCTGCCGCAATCAAACAAGGTGGTCTTACCAGTGGCCCGCTTATGGATGATACCGGCTGTGATAAGGTGACCGAGGTTGTAGGTCTCGAAATTGAGACGCGAGGCAAAGGCGTGTTTCTGGTCCTTGCCTATCTCGATGCCTGCCGCATTCTCCGTGTTGGCATGCGAATCGATGCCTGCATTGCGCTCCGAGATAACCACCGGCGTATGGATGTAACCATCGGCGCGCTGGGCCAGTGCCACCTGCTCAATGAACTTGTCCATCAGGGCGTCGAGTTTCGGGTCTTTAGTGATGGCATAGACCGTGGCACAGGCTTCTAGCCATTTGTACATGTCGCCGTCGTGGAAGGGAGGACCGTGGTGCTTGCCTTTCACCGTGCCTGCGGCCACCTCGAAGTTACGGAAGCCGTTACTGCCGTGCAGTCCCAGGGCATCAAGTGTCTCGTAAGGAGTGTTCCAAGTGTCCCACATCGACCAGATGCCCGTGGTTGACCCCGTCCACTTTACTGATCCCAGCGGCGTATTGGTCATTATAGCCTGCTGACTGTTGCTCATGTCGGTCAGTCCGCTTTGTGCCATCACGGGAACAGCCGCCATCAGTGCCACCCCTAAAATATAATGTTTCATAGTAATCATAATTATGAATTTCATTCATGATTTTCGGCTGCACTCAGCATAGCTCAAGCAAGCTTGGCTCTGCCTTCGTTAGCACGAAAATTCTCAATTCTACATTCTACATTCTCCATTTACAATTGTCCTCCTCTTGCCTTCACACGCTCGTACCAAGCCTCACGCTCCTTCGTCAGGTCATAGCCGCGCTTGGAGAGATAGTTGTTGATGCGGCCTTTGTACTTGCCGAACACCTCGTGTTTCTTGTTCGAACTCTCGGCATCGATGGCCAGTTCGCGGGCTTCTTTAAGCCACAGCAGAATCTGCTGCTTCTCTTCGTCCTTCAGTGTGGGAATCATGTCGCACTGTGCCTCGTAGGTCACTTTCACCACGTTGTAGGTCATGACGTTTTTCACGCGCTCTATTCTTGAAGGATCAAGGTACTTGGCCAGATTGGCATCGAAGGCGAAATGCGAACGATAGAGTTTCGAGTCGCACACGGCCTCGGCCAGTTTCTTGTCGGTTTTCTTCAGCGAATCGCGCTCGGCATAGATATCGTTGAGTTCAAAATAACGGTTGGCCACGATGTTTCGGAGATTCTGTCCCAAGGGGGTATAAGTCTGCGAGAACTCGTCGGTCACTTTCCTGGCACGTCCAAGGATGGTCTCCACATACTGCGGGTCGCGTCCTTCCGAGTTCAGTTTTACCTCTGCCTCGGGCAGCGAGTTGAAGATGCTCTTCAGGTAGTTCACGTTGTTTGAGTAGTTGGCTACCACGTTGCGCACCATTGTCGTGTCGCGGCTGCGCTCCACGAAGAGCCATCCCGACCACTTCATCTGGTCCAACAGGGCCTTGATGGCGGGTACATCCACCTGTTTGTCGTCGCGCAGACAGACGCCGTCGGTGTTCGAGGCATGCATGGCACAGATGTTCTGCGCGCCCAATGCCTTCAGGTCTTTCAGCAAATCCCACTTGTTTTCCAGGATGGTCTGCCACTTATAGAATATCTTCACGCCGTCGGAACCTATTTCCTTCAGCAGTTTCTTATTGCCCTTGGCATCCAGCGGGGTGTCGATGCCGATAATTTTTCCACGCTTCTTGGCCATCTCGCCCAGTTCGTGCAGGCGCTTCACAATCTCCTTTCGGAGCGCTTTATCATTGGTCCAGTCATTGCCGCTGCCACCAAGGGGAAGGAAAACCACGGGACCGCTGCCCATACTGTCCATCGTGTCGAAACAATCCATGGCCATTTCCCGGTAACTGTCCTTCTTGGCCAGACTCTGTCCATAGAAGCCGCTCATGGCCATAGCGCCAATCTTCACGCCCAGCGAATCGGCAACATGACGGAAAAGCGCAGCCTGAGCGGGGTCACGCAACTGATTGTCGAAGGCGGCACGATTGCCAAGTCCGCCCATATCGAGTTCCACACCGTCCGCACCAATTTCACGGGCACGGGAAAATTCACCTAACTTCTGACGTTTCAGAATCATCCAGTCGCACACACCCACCTGATATTGTTGGGCCATTGCGACGTCAGCGGCTGCCAAAACCAGCAGCAATAAAAAAACACGTACTTTCCTCATAGTAATTATATGACGCAAAAAACGGCTCTTTGTACTTATCCATTTATATATAAAAAGAGGTGTTTTCATCCATTCCAAAAGACAACATCACCTTCTGAATCAAATTATTAAAATAATGAAAAAGAAAGACAATATAGATTACAAGATAGCAGATACTGAGTCATTTAGGTACAAAAGGAATCTATAATTAAGATACAAATACAAAATGAGTATGAAAAGTAGAAAGAAAGTATTATTGATGACGGCAGTGGCAGCGTTTTTCGGATTTCAGTCTGCCTTTGCCCAGTACCCGCAACTGACCGGTGAGGCAGCAGCCAAAATAGGTGAGATGAAGGCTCTATGGGAAGCACAAGCCAACAAGGCTTGGGAAAAGGCTTTCCCCATTGTAGTAGAGGAAGCCAAGAAAGGACGCCCCTACGTGCCCTGGGCCAGCCGTCCCTATGACCTGAAACAAGCCAAGATTCCAGCTTTCCCCGGTGCTGAAGGCGGCGGTATGTACACCTTCGGCGGACGCGGCGGTAAGGTGCTCGTGGTGACCAACCTCAACGATGATGGTCCCGGCTCGTTCCGCTGGGCCTGCGAACAGGGCGGTGCCCGTATCGTGGTGTTCAACGTCAGCGGTATCATCCGACTCAAGTCGCCCATCTACGTGCGCGCTCCTTATATCACGATTGCCGGACAGACAGCTCCCGGTGACGGCGTCTGCATAGCAGGCGAGTCGTTCCAGGTGGACACTCACGACGTGATTGTACGTCACATGCGCTTCCGCCGCGGTGAGACTAACGTCATGAACCGTGAGGATTCCTTCGGCGGAAATCCTGTGGGCAACATCATGATCGACCATTGCTCCTGCGAATGGGGTCTGGATGAGAACATCTCCTTCTACCGCCACATGTTCGATATGAACGACGGCAAGCCCAAGCGCAAGTCGCCAACAGTGAACGTGACCATTCAGAACACCATCTCCGCTAAGGCACTTGACACTTGGAACCATGCCTTCGGCTCGACCATCGGCGGCGAGAATTCCACTTTTATGCGTAACCTCTGGGCCGACAACACTGGACGTAACCCATCTATCGGTTGGGGAGGTGTGTTCAATTTCGTGAATAACGTACTATACAACTGGGTACACCGTACGGCCGACGGTGGTGAATTCTCCACCATGTCGAATTTCATCAACAACTACTACAAACCCGGTCCCCTCACACCGAAAGACGAGGCTGTGGGCCATCGTATCGTGAAGAGTGAAAGCCGCTCTGAGGGATTGTTCCCCTTCAAGCAGTTCGGGCGTGTCTATGCCACGGGTAACATCATGGAGGGCTATCCCGAAATCACCAAGGACAACTGGAATGGTGGTATCCAAACTGCCGACAAAGACGGTGAAATGGACGAAACCGAAAAAGCTGTGATGCGCTCTGACGAACCTTTCGAGATGCCATATATCAAGATCATGGGTACTGAACAGGCCTACAACTGGGTGCTCGACAACGTGGGAGCCACCATGCCCTGCCGCGATATCGTTGACCAGCGCATCATCGAAGAGGTACGCACAGGTAAAGCCTACTACGTGGACAAGTATGAAAAGAAGGTAAAAGACAATCCATACGGTGACATGTGGGGACTCCACGAGAAGTCGAAGAACGAACAGGGAACCTTCAAATACCGTCGTCTGCCGAATGATTCCTACAAACTGGGCATCATCACCGACCCGCGCCAGATGGGC
>ONFE01000016.1 GCA_900316985.1 uncultured Prevotellaceae bacterium | reverse complement strand
GCCCATCCCGTCAGATACGACACCAATGACAATAAATTAGTCGTCATCGGCTAAACGCCCCTTTTATATCGTGACTCCACCCTTACCGTCTGCTCTTGGCAAGGGTGGAGTCTCTTTTATTTCATTGGCTTAATCATCGACTCAATGAACTGGATTATCGGAGGGTGAAAAAGTTTCTCCATTTTGCTATCACTGCTATCACTGCTATCGATATTTGGCTGGTTTTCAGTATGTTGCAATGAAATCTTTAGTGATAGTACAGGTGATAGCAGTGATAGCAAAACGCGAAAAACCTGTTTTTTTACTATGAAAACGGGCAATTTTTGAGAATATTCACACAGAGTGCATGGAGTAGGCAGGGTGAATAATATCTCTGCGATCTCTTATTACTCGGCGTCAGGTTTCTTGGGAATGGGGTGGTGGCTGATGATGCGCTAAATTACTGCGAAGGCTCCGCAGCAGTACTGCGGATGATGCGCAGTACTACTGCTAATGGGTAGCAATAGTGCTGCAAGTAGTACGCACACTTGCGGGAGTTAACAGCGTGCAAGCGAAAATCTGAGTGTTTCGGGGCATTTTTTTCAGCGGAAAGCCTTTTTGCTATCACTGCTATCACCTATGCTATCACTAAATTCAGTGTTGCAACTCGCAGACATTCAACTGGTTGCTTGTTTTAGTGATAGCAGTGATAGCAAAAACAGGAAAAACATTCTTACGTGTATTCTGTGAACGGAAAACCGACCCTCATCCACCTTGATGTTTATTGCTATAGGAATCAAAAAACAAGTCCCTCCGATTTGACACAAATTAGTCGTTATCGGCTAAACGCCCCTTTTACATCGTGACTCCACCCTTGCCGTCTGCTCTTGGCAAGGGTGGATACTAGAAGCATGTTGAGTGCTCTTCCTTAGAAGGACCAAAAATCGAAAATACTTAGTCATTATTATTTGTTTAGTAGAATATAAAATGCTTCGCCAAGTGGTACAACTTGTATGATGCCAAGTACTTGCGGTGAAGGGTTGGTTAAGGTGACTCCCCCTAGCCCATTCCCGCTGTCGCGCCTACCCGTAGCTTTCCCTGTATAGTGAGGGAGCCACGAATGTATATAATATAAAAAAATAGCCCCGCATCGTAGGGGATGCGGGCTATATGAATTAAAGTACGTTTCTTATTTGATCTCCATGATCTGCTTGGCAGTCTCAACGTCGGGCTTGTACTGGAGGAGTTTGGCTGTTTTTTCGTTATCCAAAGTTTCAGACGATGGAAGAATAATTGTTAAAAATGTTGTTATTTAAAATAATATTATTATATTTGCAAAATGTTATACTTTAAGCATTCGTTTAGGATGTGGTGGTGCAATTACAAACGTATCGCTCCTTTGTTTAATGAGTAATTAAAAGAATAATTAACTAAAGTATTATAATAACATGAAGAAATTATTTGCAATAGTTTTCACATCATTTTTGATGATAAATATTTATGCTAATATTAAATTTGAAATTGATAAATTTCATTTTTTAGTAGTAACATTTGTAGATAATAAATCCCTATCAATTGATGTATTTAGAGATGATTTAAGAAAGTCATTTGATATTGCAAGTACGAAAAAATGTAAGGGAATTGCATTTGTAGATTCTAAGGGTATTGTGTTCAAATATATTGATGATTTTGATTTTTCAAAATCAGATAGTATCATTAATGATATGTGTAATTCATATAATCAAACTGAATTAATAAAGACAAAAGGAAAGCATCTCTTATCGGGTGGGAAAAATGTAATTAAGACTTATAGAAACGGAGAATTAATTAGTACTACAAAGTCTGATGCTGTTTATGGTTCGGTAGAATATCAAAAGACAGTTTCAAATATTGGCGGTGATATTTATGAAACTGAGATGTATTATGAAGCTCCAACATATAACTCAGAGACACATGCACAATCTAAATTAAAGACGATTTACAAATAATTAAAGCAAACAATCTTATTTTGGAATAAGTATTATACAAAACTACCCGCATATTTCTATATGCGGGTAGTTTTGTATAATATGTGCTCTCTTTATTTGAGATTCAGAATCTGTATTGCTGTTTCGTCATCAGGTTTTACTTCTTTCAGTTTTTCGGCATATTCCTTGGCTTTAGCCACCTGATCGTTCTGGATGTAGTGAACGGCGAGATACTGGTAAGCGGTAGCGAGCTTCTTCTGATCACCGGCGGTCTTGTCGGCCTTGGGCTCTACGAGGCTGATGTACTTCTCGTAGTAAGGCTTGGCTTCACCCTTCTTCATATCGGTGTTCATCTGATAGTGGAGGAGGGCACGCTGGTAAGCAGCATAGTCGGCAGCATAGGTGTACTTGTTCTCCATGTCGGCATATACCTGGTCAGCTTTTCTTAAAGCAGCCAACTTGCCAGCCTCGTCAGCACCGTCCATCTGCTCGATGTAGATGTCAGCAAGTCCGCGGAAGTGGTTGGCATTGGCTTGGTCGCCGAGAAGTTCAAGATACTTGTTGTAATGAGATACAGCGTTCTCATAGTCCTTCTTCTTGGTATATACGTCAGAGATGAGCTTGTAAACCTCGTTCTTGCTGGGATCGATTTCCTGAACCATCTTGTAGGCATTGATGGCTTCATCTGTGCGGTTGAGGTTATAGAGCACGTCTCCGTAGTTCTGATAGTCGTTGACCGTGAACTTCAGGGTGTCCTTCTTGTTGAACATCTTCTCTGCATACTGAGCGGCTTCTAAGTAGTTCTTCAGTTTATTGTTGCTGTAGAAGGCCAGACGGTTGAAGTGGTTGAAGTTGGGGTAGGTCTGAATACCCTTCTTGGCCAGTTCAAGTGTCTTCTCATACTGTTCCATGACGAATGCGGTGGTAGCATAGTCTGACAGGATATAGTCGTCGAGTTTGGTGACGTCCTTCACCTTGTCATAATATTCCATGGCACTCTTCAGCTTGTTGGCGTTAGAGTACATGTAACCGGCTGCGGCATCGACGGGATAGTCGGGCTTCACCTGACGGAGTTTCTCGAGCATCTCAACGGCACCCTTGGGGTCAACCTTCTGATATACGCGGGCATACTTTACATAACCTGTGGGATCCTGTGGGGCGAACTGGGTAGCAGTCTGATACCACATAGCAGCCTCACCGGCATTATCATTCACGGCAGCCATGTCACCCTTGAGCAGATAACCGTAGGGTGCATTCTTGTTAGCCTTGACAGCCAAGTCTGCATACTTTATGGCTTCTGCTTCGTTGCCAGCATCGAAGAAGGCACGTCCGAGACCTGCGAGGGCCTGTGGGTTCTTCTTGAATGTTTTGGTGAATTCCTTCACGGCATCCTTGGTGGCCTTTACGTCACCCTTTGCGTCGATAACTACTTTTGTGATGGCGTCAATCGGAGCCTTCACATCTTGTGCCTTAACGGGGAGGGCTGTGCTGAGCACTAGCGCTCCTGCCAATACGTATTTGATTGCTTTCATATCCATAATGATTTTAAGTTATTAATCGTTCTTATGATGATTTTATTGCCTGGAAAGTTTAATCATTAAAACTTTTTTAGAATCCGCTATTAACGTTAACATCGCGGATGGCGATCTCTCCACGGACGGGCAGGAGGCCTGACTTGAAGATAATCAGCTGGCCACGGGGCTGCTCGATGAAGTGGGCAAAGGCCCAGGGAAGTCCGCGGCGCGGATCATTGAGCAGCGCATATATGGTTCTCACGAATGGATAACGTCCATTCAGCAGCCATGCCTGATAGGGCTTCCAACTGTTCATTGGGGTAGCCACATCCATACGGCTGACAGACATCACCGTGATTTTTTTATTCCATGTAGTATTGGTAGAATCTCGCTTGTCATTAAGCCAGTTGCTACCGATGATGCCGATGGCGTTCGGCGTTTTCTCGACATAGTCTATAACTTCGGCACTGGTCTGAGCGGCGAAGATGTTAGGGCTGTTGATGGGTTTGCCATCGAGGATGGAGTCCACGCAGAAGTGAACGGCACTGGATGACTTGTTGTCGAAACATACCCAGATTTCCCCGCGCTTGGAGCCTTTGTTGACATCGCTCCACAGCTTGGCTTCTCCAGTGAGGATACGCTTCACATCGTTGATGGTGATGCAGGAGTCGGTATTCTGGTTGTTACAGATAAGTGCCATACCGTCGTAAGCCAGGGGAATGGCTTCGGGCAGCATGTTGCGCTCTTTCAGGTTGTCGAATTCCTTTTTTGTGAAATTACGTGCGGTGACGGTCATCCAGATGCTGTCATTGAGCAGGAGGTTCACACCGTCAACTTCGTTGGTGTAAATGGGATTTAGCTTTGCATCGGGGTGTAAAGCTTCGAATACTACTTTCAGTTCATCCATGATGGGACTGAAACTCTCGTCGGCAGCGAATGATATTTCGCCTGACTTGGGGGTATCCGTTCTACCACTTTTCGGTTTGTCCTCACAGGAGGACAAACCGAAAGCGATAAGTAATTCTACGATAGTAATGTAGAATAAGTGTCTTTTCATTTAGAAAGTCTGTTTACTGAAGTTTGAATGTTACAGGTACGGTGTACTTCACGCGCACAGCTGAACCGTTCTGCTTACCAGGGATCCAGTGAGGCATGCTCTTCACCACGCGTGCAGCTTCCTTATCGAGTGACGGGTCAACTGACTTGGCAACCTTCACGTCGGTAATAGAACCGTCCTTCTCAACCACGAACTGAACGATAACACGACCCTGAACACCGTTTTCTGCGGCAATCACAGGATACTTGATGTTCTGACTCAGCCATGACATCAGAGCGCCCATACCACCGGGGAATGAAGGCATCTGTTCCACAACGTCGAACACCTTGTTCTCTTCAACGGGCTTCGGAGGCTCGGGAGCTGCAATCTCTTCCTTCGCCTTGAGCACCTCGCCGCCTACCTCATCGTTACCTTCAACGGTGAAAGCACCTACGGCCTTGTTACTCTTTTCAACTTCGTCGAGCTTAATCTCGTCTTCTTCCTTCACCTCATTATCCTTCTTGATGACAGGTGCGGTGAACTTCACAGAAGACTTAACCTTTTCAACGACTTTCTCAGGCTCAACCTTGACTTGCTCTTTCTTTTCAACCTTGGCTTCCTTCTTCTTCTGCTCGAGGGCGGAGAGCTCAATGGCCTGGGTGTTTTCCACCTGGCGGTTGGCCTCTACCATGTGCTGAAGTTGGAGTCCGAGGTACAGGAGAACTGCAGCAAGGCCTACAATTATGATGGACCAGATGTTACGCTTGGTAGTGCCCTTGCGCAGTTTGTAGGCTCCATATTCCTGGTTTCTGCCTTCAAATACAAGGTCGGTCCATTCGTTGGATATCAAATCTAACTTTGCCATTGTAATTCCTTTTTAAATTTAAGTGATTCGGAGATTACTTGATGCCACGCTTCTCGAGAAGCTTTTTGTCATCGTCGTTAATCTTGTCAATCACATAAGTACCAATACTGCAGATTGTCATCTCGTCAAGAGCATCGACCATGTTCTTGTAGCTAGCCTCGTCGGTACACTTGATGATGATGGTCATCGTGGGCACCTTACCCTCTTCAAGTTCACCCTTCTTAATCTTAGCCAGTTCGGCATCATAGATGCTGTCGGGGTACTGCTCGGGGTGAGCCAGTTTCTTCTGGTCGAGTTTAATCTTAGCTGCCATGATTTCAGCAACAGGAACAGTTCCGTCTTCGGTCTTGTGCGAGATAAGCACGTCGCGAATACCTTTCTTGCCCCATGTTGTCTCTTTCAGACAGGTAGGATCGTCGTAGTTGGGGATACCGTCCACATGATAGATCTTGTCGTTTCCACACACATACATAGTGATGGTCTGAGAAGCCTTTGCTGCGTTACGGTCCTTGTCCTGGATGTTCTCATCATTACTCGGCATGGTCAAGTTCATCGTCTGGGGCTTAGCCAGAGATGTACACAGCATGAAGAAGGTGATAAGCAACATCATCATATCCACCATCGGCGTGAAGTCCACGCGGGTGTTCATTTTTTTCTGTCTGCTCTCTTTTTTCTTTGCCATGTCTTAATCCTCCGAATTTGATTTTAGTGCAGTGATCAGATAGTAGCGGTTCTCGCTCATATCCTGCAGCTCAGACATCATTTTCTTGATTGTCTTGTAAGGCGTACTTGCGTCAGCCTTGATGGCAATCTTCATGTCTGGACCGTTATTGTCACGTGCAACGGTAATCCAATCCTGGAACTCGCTCATCTTACCGTTCACTGAATCGGTAGGAATACCGCGTGTTGCCATGTACTCATTCAATTTCTCACTGTCCAGACTCAGAAGAGAGGAGAGATCCTGCATGGGGACACCGATAGATGCCGCACCACGACCGGTCTCCAACTGCTTTCCGGTGAGGCTGACGCCATACTGGCTGGCCATACCTGTAAGCAGTTCCTCCATCTTACCTGGAGTGTCCATGCCAAGGAAGATCTTTCCTTCCTTGTCACAGAGGATGGTCAGGACATTTGTTTCTGGAACTTTGATCTCCGAAACAGAGGCCGGAGTGGCAACTTTCACTGCTTCATTCTTCACAAACGTTGAAGTCAACATGAAGAAGGTAAGCAGCAGCACCATCACGTCACTCATAGGAGTCATGTCGATCCAGATGTCCGCTTTCTTAACTTTTACTTTACCCATAATGATAAATGTTTTAAAGGGTTAGCAAAAATTAAGCCTCGTCTGCGTGGTTTGCTTCGTATGTCTGAGCAATAGTATAGCCTACTTCGTCGAGGGCGTATGTCAACTTATCAATCTTGTTAGAATAGTAGTTGTATGCAATCACAGCAAACCATGATGTCAAAATTCCAGATGCTGTGTTCACAAGAGCCTCAGAAATACCTTCAGACAACTGAAGAGAGTCACCACCACCACCAGAAGCCAGAGCGGCGAATGAACGAATCATACCCACCACAGTTCCGAACAGAGCGGTCAGGGTACCCAGAGTAACGATGGTAGCCAGGATAGGCATGTTCATCTGCAGAGTAGGCATCTCCAACTGAGTAGCCTCTTCGTGAGCCTGCTGAATCTTCAGCACCTTGGCACTCTTCTTCAGACGAGTGTCAGCTTCCATCTCCTTGTAAGCGTTCAGAGAAGCACCTACAACGTTAGCAACAACACCCTGCTGCTTGTCACAGATCTGCTGAGCCTTAGCCATGTCACCAGCATTGATGGCAGCCTTAACGTCAGTAACGAACTTGGTGAGAGAGCTCTTACCAAATGCGCTGCGCAGAGCGAAGAAACGCTCAATAGAGAGAGCAATAACGGTGAAGAGCAATGTGATAATCACTGGCACCACGATACCACCCTTGTACACTGTACCGAGGAGTGAACCGTCTTTCACTGCGTTTGCGGGATCGCCACCTACGAAGTTGTCGGGGTTACCGAGCACGAACTTGTAGAAACAAACTGCGAGAATGAAACAAGCCACAATAATCCAGATTGCGTCTCTAACACCTTGGAATCCCTGCTTCTTTTTGGGACTCGTCTTTACTTGTGCATTTGCCATAATTTAAAATTTTAATTTTTAGTTATTAAATAATTAAGTATAAAAAATTGTTCACTATAGTCTATTTCTGATTCGGCAAAGATAGTAAATATTGATAAACTATCATGCCGTTTAAGGAGTTTTAACAAAAATATTTTGCATTTATTTTAGTTTTGCAACTGTTTCTTTGATTCTCCGCATGGCTTCACGGATGTTTTCGTCGCTTGTGGCGTAACTCATACGGAAACAATCGGGATCACCAAAGGCGTCACCGCCGACAGTAGCCACATGTCCTACCTCAAGGAGATACATAGCGAAATCGTTGGAGTCTTTGATTGTGCGTTCACCGTCGCTTTTACCGTAGAAACTGCTGCATTTGGGGAAGAGGTAGAAGGCACCCTCAGGTACATTCACTTCCAGTCCGGGAATATCCTTTGCCAATTCCACGATGAGATTGCGGCGGCGCTCAAAAGCCTGACGCATTTCCTCCACACATTGCTGAGAAGCCACATAGGCTTCTTCGGCGGCTTTCTGACTGACGGAGCATGGGCCGCTGGTGTACTGTCCCTGCAACTTGTTGCAGCCTTTTACAATCCATTCGGGAGCGGCAATATAGCCGATACGCCATCCGGTCATTGCGTATGCCTTGCTGACACCGTTGACAATAATGCTGCGCTCTTTCATGCCGGGTACATTGGCGATGCTGGCGTGCTTTCCAGTATAATTGATGTGCTCGTAAATCTCGTCGGCCAGCACGAAAATATCATCATGCTTCAGGATAACTTCGGCCAACCCCTCCAGTTCCTCGGCACTATAGACGCTGCCTGTAGGATTGCTGGGTGAACAGAGAATCAGCATCTTGGTCTTTGGCGTAATGGCTGCTTCGAGTTGGGCAGGCGTAATCTTGAAGTTCTGTTCAAAACCAGCCTCGATAAAGACAGGTATGCCTCCGGCCAGTTTGGCCATCTGAGGATAACTTACCCAATAAGGAGCAGGTACAATTACCTCGTCGCCATCGTTGACTAAGGCCATGATGGTATTGCAGACACTTTGCTTTGCACCATTGCTGACGAGAATCTCGTTCATGGTGTAGTCCAGTCCGTTTTCGTCCTTGAGCTTTTTCACGATAGCCTTGCGCAGTTCTGGATAGCCCGGAACAGGAGAATAACGTGAATAATTATTGTCAATTGCTTTCTTGGCAGCTTCTTTGATATGGTCTGGAGTGTTGAAGTCAGGTTCGCCGACGCTCATGTTGATCACGTCAATGCCTGAGGCTTTCATTTCAGAACTTTTTTGCGACATGGCCAGTGTGGCCGAAGGAGCCAGACGGTTAAGGCGGTCTGATAATTGTGCCATAATGTTTTGCTTTTTATATTTTGCCTGCAAAAGTAGTCATTTTATTCGTTAAAACGAAAAAAAACTATCTTAATTTCTCTTTTTGTTGACAAATAGTTGCACGTTTATGCTTTTTGACACCTTTATAGGTGCAAAGTGTGACCCATCCGTTCTTTTTTCGTTTGCAGATAGCGTAGATTGTATGGGTTGGGTTCTACTTCGATAGGTTCGTTGCCGACGATTTCCAGTCCGTAAGCCTCCAGGCCTACACGTTTGACGGGATTGTTGGTAAGCAGTTTCATTTTCGTCACTCCGAGTTTGCGCAGAATCTGGGCACCGCAGCCGTAGTCGCGCTCGTCGGGTTTGAATCCAAGGTGAACGTTGGCTTCCACGGTGTCAAGGCCTTCTTCTTGTAGCTTATAGGCGGCTATTTTGTTCATGAGTCCGATGCCACGTCCTTCCTGCTGCATATATACCACGACACCCTTGCCTTCCTTGTCAATCTTCTGCATGGCTTTGTGGAGTTGTTCGCCACAGTCGCAGCGCAGTGAACCGAGAATGTCGCCTGTAGCACAACTGGAATGCACGCGTACCAAGATAGGTTCGTCTTTCTCCCATTCTCCTTTTATCAGTGCAAAGTGTTCCAGACCATTGCTTACCTGGCGGAAGGGGATCATCTTGAAATGTCCGTATTGTGTAGGCATGTCCACCTCTTGGCCCATTTCCACTAGTGAGTCTTTCTTCAGTCGGTAGGCTATGAGATCCTTGATGGAAATCAGTTTCATATCGTGTGCTTTCGCAAACTCGGCTAATTGGGGAAGGCGGGCCATCGTACCGTCTTCGTTCATGATTTCCATCAATGCTCCTGCAGGATAAAGACCTGCCAGACGGCAGAGGTCAATGGCAGCCTCCGTATGACCGGAACGTTTCAGGACGCCATTGTCCTGAGCATAGAGGGGATTGACATGTCCGGGGCGTCCGAATGTCTGTGGGGTAGAGGTAGGGTCGGCCAAAGCACGGATGGTGGCAGCACGGTCTGCTGCCGAAACTCCTGTGGAGCATCCTTCCAGTTTATCTACGGTAACGGTGAACGGCGTGCCCAGCATAGACGTGTTTTCCACCACTTGGTGGGGCAGGTCGAGTTCTTCGCAACGTGCTTTTGTAATTGGGGCGCAGAGTAGTCCGCGCGCATATTTCAGCATAAAGTTCACCATTTCAGCTGTAATGGATTCCGCTGCACAGATAAGATCGCCTTCGTTCTCGCGGTCTTCATCATCCACAACGATGACGAACTTTCCTTCTCTGAAGTCCTTTACGGCTTCGTCGATGTTATTGAGTATGATTTCTTCCATTACTATTACCTTATTTATATATTACTTGTTGATGTGTGTCTCATTGATGCGGTTCACGATGTTCGCGTTGGTCTGCTTAATGGTCCGAAGATCGCGGAGCAGGCGGAGTCGGAAACTCCACATGCGGATATAAAGAAATGCGCCAATCGGAATCAGGATAAAGGCCATAATGTTCATCCAGCGCCGTTCGAACGGACGTGTATGAGCCTTTGTTGAGACAACGGGATAGTGATTTAGCATACTGATGATATGCTTGTCTTTCGTGTTGCCCAGATCCTCAATGACAGTTTCCATCTCTTCACTGATACGCTCTATCTCATGATCAGGTTCATATTTGAAGAACACTTTGATGATATTCGGAGGCAACATCAGTTTGTGGGCATGTGCATAAGTGGTTACTTCTTCACTCAGTCGCTGTAGGTCCGTGGCGTCCTTGAGATAGTCAGGATCTTCGATAATCACCTCCTTACCCGTGATGTGGCGTTTCAGTCTCAAACCCAACAGCTTGGTAAACAAGGTGCGGTAAGCATCCATGTTAAATACAACCGAATCCTTGTTGGCCTTATAAGTGAAGAAAATCGCCACTGGCGTAAGCACAGCTGTGGCAATACCCTTACCAAACCAGATAGGCCAGGCTCCCAGACGGGCCATGCGGTAACCGGTGTTGTCGAAGATGTAGAAAATGATGAACACCAAAACGGAGATAATGACAGGAACACCAAGGCCGCCTTTGCGAATGATAGCGCCCAGAGGAGCTCCGATAAAGAAGAATATCAGACAGGAAAGGGCCAACGTGAACTTTCCGATAGCTTCAATGCGGTGCATCCGGATACGGGCCTCTGTGTCGTGTGACAGCATAGCCTTGAATTCAAGGTCGTTGGTGACTCCAGATACCGAACTCATCGCCTGACTGACTGCCATCTGTTTACGGGAATTGTCCAGGCGGTTAAAGAGTGTGTCGATATTGATGGCTTTTGTGGCCGCCGTCTTCACCGCCTTAATGGAATCTTTTTTCGAAATGGTGTCCAGTACGTGGAAATACATTCTCAAGGCTGTTGCATAGTTTGCCCTGGCCAGACTGTCAGCTTCTACATTCATCGAATCAACATCATGCATGATCTGCGCCCAACTCTTTCCTTGGGCGTTGTTACGCAGATCGGAGGCATCAGTAAGGCTGAAGCCCGAATCAAAGTCAAGTACAATGCGTTTGGTGGAGAAGGTCTCCCGGCGGTATGGCACGCTGGCACTGCTTACCAACTCCTGGCTTCTCATATTCTCAAACCATTCACCACTGTGCAGTGTGAGCAGCAGGTGTTTTTTCTCAGCCGTGGATTGCATCATTCCCGAATCGGCCAGTATGATGGCTGCGTCCTCGTAACTGCCGGTCATGCGGTATATCATGATACCATAAAGCATACCCGTCCTAAGGTCTTTTTTCTGGACATAGAGGTTCGTGTTGGGGATTCCGTCGTAGAAGACACCTTCGGGTATTTCCAGTTCCGGACTCTTCTGCTTCATGGAAATCAGCAGTTGCGTGAACGACATGTTGGCTTTTGGGCCTATGACATTCTGGAAATAGATCGAGCCCAGCATGATACAGATGGTGATGAAGATCAGCGAACGGAATGACTGCATCAGCGAGATACCCGCAGCCTTGATGGCTGTCAGTTCACTGCTTTCACCGAGGTTACCGAAAGTAATCAGGGATGAGAGCAGGATGGCCAACGGCAATGCTTGGGGGACAAGCATCAGACCCATGTACCAGAAGAATTTGGCGAGGATTTCCAGCGACAAACCCTTACCTATCAGTTCATCGACATATCGCCAAAGGAACTGCATCATCAGTACAAACTGACAGATGAAGAACGTTCCCACAAAAAGCAGTCCGAACTGCTTGGAAATGAATATATCGAGCTTCCTAATTCTGAACATCAGGCTGCAAAGGTATATAAAAAAAAGAAGAATGAAGAATGAAGAATGAAGAATTTATTTTTGCCGTTCAAAAATAACATCTTTTATATTCTTCGTTCTTCATTCTTTACTATTTACAAGCCTGTGGTGTTATGCAACCGTTCGAAGTTTCCTTCCCAGACGGCTGTGAGCCATTCTTCGTCATCAAGGTCCGTGAAATCGGTGACAATCAGTATATAGTCGCCCGTGATGTCGCTTTTCTCTATCTTCATTTCCACGAAATAGTCTTCCTCATCATCCCACACCCATCTGAATAAGGTTGGCTGCAGTTCTTCGGTCACCGTGGCTGTTCTCGTCTCATGGTGCCTCCATGGCACTCCCCAAGCGAACTCCATGGCATCGCCATCTCTTTTCACATCGTCGGCTATCCATTTAGCCAGACCTTCAGGTGCACTGATTAACGGCCAGATAATCTTCGCGGAACGCGAATGAAGTTCATGTTCGAAAATAACTTTTTTTTTGTCCATCGCAGTCAATAGTTTGCCTGTTTGTAAAAATTTCTTGTTGCAAATATAAGAAAAATTCCGCGAGAAACAAAATATTTTCCCGATTTATTTTGGCGATTTAAGATTTTTGTTTACCTTTGCACCCGCTAAACAAGCGATGGCGGGGTAGCTCAGCTGGTTAGAGCGTCGGATTCATAATCCGGAGGTCGAGGGTTCGGGTCCCCCTCCCGCTACTTTGAAGTTCCTGTAAGTTGTTGACTTATAGGAACTTTTGTTTTAGAGCATAGCAAAAGCATCCCCCTGAAACAGATTTGCTTTCAGGGGGATGCTATAATTGGATGGTTTTAAGTTCTAGCGGAACCTAAGCATGAACTTTTGCCAAAAGGACAAAGGTCGTGGACAATCCTCGTTATCAGCGATAGCAGATGCTATGGCGATGCAGATATTGTCATAGCCTCCTGCATCGAGTGCATGCTGGAGTAGAATCTCCTGGCAGGCAACAATGTCGCCATAGTTCTCATAGAGCGTTTTCTCGATGAGGCTGTTGGGACAGTAGCCGCATAGACCGTCACTACAGAGCAAGAAGGTGTCAGATGTCTTAACTTCGTATTCCAAGTAGTCCGGCTCTGCACAGAAATCAATGTCGCCAAGTCCTCGGGTGATGATGTTATTATCGGGATGAGTAAATGCTTCTTCCTCCGTGATCTCCCCTTTATCAATGAGTTCCTGTACGTAAGAGTGATCCTTCGTGAGCGGAGTGAGTCCTGTTTTGGGATTGAAAACATAGCAGCGACTATCCCCGCACCAGGCGATATGAGCCGTTGTACCAAGAATCCAGCAGAGAACGATGGTTGTACCCATTCCTGCCTGATGCGGACAATCCCATACTTGATTCTCAATGGCAGTGTCAGCCGCCTTGAAATATCCCATCATAAACTCTTTGACCTTATCTTTGGAGGAAATAGCCTTGGGAAGCTCTTCTACATTGAAATACTTAGCGGCAGTCTCAACAGCGAGGGCTGAGGCAACTTCTCCTGCATTAGCACCTCCCATACCATCGGCTACCACAACTAGCGTCCCATAATTGCCCAGCGGCATGTATTTTTCCATACAGCCAATTGTCCAGTCCGGTTTGCTTAAATCAGGACATAATGTAAAGGCGTCCTGATTGATTTCGCGCTCTTTTCCTTTGTCGGTAATTGCAGATATTCTGATTTTCATGGTCTTGCAAATAATGGATTAAAGCACGATTCTGGATACAGAAGGAGCAGACTCTTTCTTCTGAATCTTAACCTGGCTGTTGCTGGGCTTGCCCTTGCTGGATGCAGCGGGACGAGAATGTGAAACTACAAAGGGGAAAATGGCTGGCGGACAGCCCTGTTCGTGGATCTTCACCCTGACGGTAGTTCCGTTGGTATATGAAGAAAGCGTGCACCTGTAGCGAATCTCGGAATTCTTTTCAAGAGCAGCCTTTGCCTTTCCGGCATCTACACTGACGGTAAATGGATAGTCGGTCTCTCCTGGCTGGTTTTCTTCCTTCGTGATATTAATGGTAAAGGTGACCTGACTGCCGGCATTGCGAATGTCGGTGATGTTCACGTTATAGTATTTCAGATGCCAGGCCTTGACGGATACGGGTATGACGGGTGACAAGATGCCGTCGTATCTAACCTGAATGGGATATACCAACTCTACGGGCTTGTCAGGGAGTTGCTCCGGGAAAGGCAGTTCGCATTTGAATTCAGCATAGTTACCGTTGATAGTCTTATTCGTAACGGTGGATGCTTCGTCGACTTTTATTTTAAGATGGTCGTCAACAACGAGTTCCGTGTTTCCTGGTGGAATATAAGAAGGCATGTCCACGCGGATAACAGTCTCAAAGGTTTCATGTCGGAAAGCCATATCCTTACCGTCATTCATGGTCACTTTGAGTTTCTCATCGGGGTCAACACCCAACACGCCCCATTTATCACCAATCTTAGCCAAAACAGAATTCTCCTTTTCTATCTGAAGCTCATCAAACTGTGGTGGGAGCAGAGGATTTCCTTTGAAAAGAAGACCCTTGCGTGAGGATTTTCCATCGATGGCCAGATTGGTTACCAAGGGCTTCTCGTCGAAAGCATTGGTGAATTTTACTGTATTTCCGTTATGCTCGACAGAGATGGGCACATGGAGGTTACTGAGCGTGAAAACAACCGGACCGCTATTGCTCTGAGCCGTGAAGATGACGCGGTTGTCACCCTCGGACTTCATCTGGGATATCACATCGGGGCCGGCAGTGACGTCTTCACCTTCAATGACAGGACGGAGTTGCCAACTATTTTTGTCGCAATAATATACCTTTCCGCCCGTTACGACGATACTGTTGCCCTTGTCGTTGAACGATGATGCATATTCCATTTCACCTTTAGCCAACTTCTGTCCGTTAAGTGATACGGGCATAAATTCACCGCTGGTAGAGGTATATACCCAATATGGTCCCTTTTTGTTCTTGAAACTTTCATAATAGGAACCGGCAGCATAACCCTGCTGGAATGGCATGCATTGATCGTAAATCTCGAACACAAGGCTGCCGTTATCATTGAGGAAGCAATACATACTGCCATTGCGCACCAGAAGATAGCCTTCAGAGAAATAAGGGTAGTTATGGGCTACACGGCATTTTGACAGGGTCACAAATTTGTTACCTCCCAGGTCAAAGAATCCTGAAATGATATCGGTGCCTGGCTTCAGTGTAATTCCCTTCTTTTCGTGGAAGGCGACAACATCTTCCAAAGTGTTGCCTACCTGCCGACCTTTGCTGTTCCACATATCTGTGGTATTTCCATATTTGCATATGAACATACCCATACCGTCCTCCCGCATCACTTTGTCGAACTTGAGAGGAGCGAGCCAATGTGCTATCTGTGCTTGTGAGGCTATGGCCGAAGCCAGCAGTACACACAGGCAAAAAAGTGTCTTTTTCATATCCATACAGTTCATGAGTTTAAGTTGATTTCTTATAATTCAGAAAGAGCAATGGCGATGCGGTCGAGCATCGACTGGTCCTTGAGCTGTGTAGCCAGTTCCTGACTCTTGAGGAATGACTTTCGTGCCAATGGTACATTGCGTGTGTAATAGAGGTAATAGATGCCTAGACGATAGGCTGCATCCATTTTCATTTCATTGTATGCAGAGTCGGGCTGTTCGACAATCCTTTCATAGCAACGGATGGCTTTCTGGTTGTATTTGTCCTCCTTAGGCAGAAAAGCGGCAAGATTCTGTGCTCTCGAATCCACATTGGGATTTCCCAGCTGGATGCCCAGCATTTTCTTTCGGTTCATGGAGACGGTGTCATTGTCTCCATACCAACCATAGGTGTGTGCCAACTCGTAAATAGCAGGCATATACCTTACTGCGGAAAGGCTGTCCAAAAGATTGATGCCTGCGAGGACGCTGTCGGGCACATTGCTGTCGGCAAGTTTGACAGCCCTGTCATAGATATGCTCAAGTGTTTCGGCTGATACCTTAGGTCTTTCCAGTGGAGCCACGGGTTCGGATGCAGGGCGTGTCAGGAAGAATACTGCTACTGCAGCCGCAATGAGTGCAAAAGGAATGAGAATCTTTGGCCATATGCTCGATTTCTTGATGGGATATTGCTTCAAATGGGCAATCTCACTAAGTTGTTTGGCTGTAGGACGTTTCTGCGGGTCGTAGTCGAGACAGGCACAGATAAGTCTCTGGATGTCGGCACCTACCCCGGAAGGGAAGGTGAGTGTGACTTTTCCCTTATGCTGGTTCTGTCCACCTTCCTCTCCATACGGAACGTGGCCGGTAATAATTTCATAGATGGTTGCTCCCAAGGCCCAGATATCACTCTCTTCCATCGGAACGGGATCATCCATGAAACGCTCTGGAGCCATATAAGCCAGAGTGCCCGTATGCTCATCATCGTAATAATATTGATGGCGGCTGCCAAAGTTCGCGCTGATACCGAAGTCGGTGATGGCATAGTTGTGATTGTCGTCAATGAGTACATTGGCAGGTTTCACATCCTGGTGAATGATGGGCGGATAGCAGGCATGGAGGTAAGCCAATCCGGAACTGACGTCGCCGATGAATTTCCATAAGTCGTCATTGTCGGTCAACTTGCCAATGAGCATCTCAGAGGAGCCTTTCTTGCAATAGGGCAGTACAAGGTAGGGCGTTTCCTGGAAGATGGAAAAATGGGTGGGGTGAATCAGGTTGGCATGGTGGCAGTTATACACAATCTTGAATTCATCCCTAAACTGCTGCTCGCCTTCTATGTCGAGTGCATTCTTAGGACGGTAAACCTTAATGGCTACCATCAGACCCTGAAGCACATCGAGATCCTCTGTGGTGAGAGGTTCTTCCTTAAGCAACCTCTCTTTGTCATTTACAGTGTTAGCATCCAAGGCTAGCCACACATCGGCGCTGCCGCCTTCTGTACTTAGTGGGCGCAGGAGTTTATAACGCCCGTCAAAGAGTCCGCCTCCTTTGGCAAACTGTTCGAATCTATTCATAATATCTATTATTTTATTTAAGTCTTATTCTTTCCCCTTCTCTTAGGCTGGAGAAGAAGTCCTTATCGTTCATTTTTGCCAGATTGGCCAGTTTGATACCGTAGTTCTGTGCGATGGAATAGAGCGTGTCATCGGGCTTCACCCTGTAGTAGTCTTGTGCACCATTGAACTTACTTTTCTTCTTGGCAAGGAATACAATGTCGCCTTCGTGGAAGTCCTGTTCGCTGGTGACTTCATTGAATTCCAGAATTTTCTTCTTGGGAATATCATAGCGCATGGCAACGGAAGAGATGGTTTCACCAGGATATAGAATAGTGCATCTCACTTCATTGATTTCCACGACAAATCGTTGTACGGCCTTTTTCACTACTTCCTGTTCTTCACTTTCCTCATCCTCATCGAGTTGACAGTCTTCATCAAAGACAGGCTTCTCCTTTACGTATCTCTTGATGGTGACCGTTTTTCCAGCACGTAGTTTGACGCCACCATTAACGGCGTAGAGTTGGTAACAGTCGATGAATCCTATGAGGGCAGATGCATAGTTCTTGGCTGTGGCATAACCTGCTTTCTGAAGACCGATGGCCCAACCTCTATAATCATATACACTTTTGGAAAACAGACTGCGATAACGGCTGTTGTTACGTAGGAAGAGGGAGTGGTCACGATAGGATTCGGAAGCAGAGTTGTACCAGCGAAAACGGCTTTTCTGCGGCTCATCGTCCCATGCCTGATATATTTTGCCTGTCCATCCGCCCAGGGCTTTGATGCCAAAGTGGTTATTGGCAATGCGTGTAAGTCCACTCTTTCCTGCACCCGATTCGAGAATTCCTTGTGCCAGCGTAATAGAGGCTGGCACTCCGTATGCTTTCTCCTGTTCAAGTGCTGCCTGCTTAAATCGTGCAATATAGGAACGGATATCGGCAGACGACTGAGACCAGACCGGTGCAAAGATGCATAGGGCGAAAATGACGAGAGACAGTCTTTTGGTAATGTATGAAATACGGTTCATTTCAGTCAATAGTTAGTGTTATAGTGTCAACGGACTTAAGGATAGCGAGAATCTTTTCGTAGACAGCCTCATTCCCGACATTTCGAATGCTGTCAAGTTCAAGGCAGCTTGGATCAGCACTGTTACATATGAATATACAATTGTCCGATCGTCCGAAAGGGTCATCAGGACTGATTGTGGCTTGGCCATTGATGAAGCCAGGCACATCCTTTATGATAATCAGTTGTTTCTTTGGGTCAATGTTAACTTTGTATTTACCCTTAGGGAAGTTGTTCTTGTCCAGTGTAAAAGAGAAAAACTTCTTGTCGATAAATAGTTCACCGATAGAACAGTCTTCTTTTTCCCAAAGTTTCTTCAGTTCCATTTTTGCGATTGACTCAATACGCATTGTCGGAGTCTGGAATCTGGATATTTCCCATGGCTGTCGTTGGAAGAGCTGGCTTTTGGGAGGTCCTATCGGTTTTTCAAGCCATTCAACGGCTGTAGGCTTGGTAAAGGCGGGAAGCATGATTTGCTCCCTGAAAGTTTCATTGATCCCATTGATGGTACTCATATCCAGTTCGCCAGTAACGGGAAAGACGTTCTTGTATATCTGAAAGGCGTGCACGGCTTCTTCTGTTCTCCTGTCGAACTTCCCGTCAGGAATAAGATATTCCCATCCGCCATGAATCTTTGCGCGGATGATATTCAGCTTTTCCTGAATGCTCTTCACAAAGGAATTCTCAACAGGAACATCTGAAGCCTTAAAATGCATCATGTTTAATCTTCCAGGTTTTTCAGCGTGACGATGATGGGCATGGCAATGCACGACTTGTTGATAATCTTCTGGCGCATCAGATTGTCAAACGACATCTCATCGGCATGCAAGTAATTCTTCTTGTCCTTAAATTCAATGTCGACATAGAGTCCGCGATGCACATAGTCACTTCCAGCGGCACCTCCAATAGAAGTCTTTATGAAAATGCGGCGGAACTCCTCTTTTCCGAATTCAGCCATGATTTCTTTCCTTAGGAAGGCATCCACATCCATACGCGTATAGAGCCGGTCATTGGTGAGTGAATAATACCGCAGTTGTTCGTAACGCTCATCGGCAGAAGCCTTGTCCATGCCGCCCATACCCGAAACTACAATAGGCACCTTCTGCTCTAGAGCAGGTAGACGTCGGTTGTCCATAAATTGACCTTCGCGTGGAGTATTTCCGATGCGACCTTGAGTTGTGATATAGGAAACTTTTGTTGAAGACGTGGGAGGATACTGGTTCATGTTCTTCATTACGTAAGTTCCACTGTTGAAATTGAACTTGGCGTTTTGTGTTCCTACGCTCTTTCCCAGTTTGTTGATGGTTTCACGCAATTGTTTCAATACTTCTCCGTCCTTGATACCGTTGTATTCTATGAAAGCGTAATAGTCATCGATGAAGTGGTTGTAGAGTGTCCGCACCTCACGGTAAAGCGCACCATTGTCATAGCATGTTGCGTCAAAGTCTCGGACGATGATTTCATCTTTTAGCGTATTGAATCCCTGCTGGTTGGCAGAGGTCGTAGTTTCCAATATCTGCAAAAAGAAGGACTCATCCAGTTTCTGTAGTTTGGCAATGGGCTGAGACTGGGTCAGCATCAGACTGCAAACGTCGATATTAGTTACTGGGATTACATTGAGTATAATCTCACAAGTCTCCGGAACAGTGAATTCTTCGGGGAAGTCCAGGCGGAGCCATACGGTGTTTGATTGGAAACTGTCCAGTTTCTCGCTTTCCAACCATTGTTGGAAATCACGCGGATAAGCTCTCGGCTTGAAGGTGTCACGATCGTTGGTCTTGTCGGTAATATAAATGAGTGTCGCATCATCCATATTCAACAGAGACTCTTTCCATGATTCAATAAAGGAGAACATCTGACCAGATGCCTGCTGCGCGTCGAAAGGCTCTGCCATCTCGATGTTTTCCATTTCCAGAATGGTGGCAAAGTCAAGTTCGCGTCCGTCAGCACCTGCGTAAATATGTTCAGGAACGATACCTTTTGTTCCTTTGATAAAGATAGACAATCCTTTCAGACATTCTATTTCTGCATCAGTCCTGATGCCAACCCATAGGCGATTGGGCTTTCGGCTGTCAATGCTGAATCGCTGATCAGCAAATTTCATCAGGTTGTGATTAAGAATATAGAGATACTGATGAGGGATAAGTGTGGTGTTGAATATCGGAATGTAGTTGAGTGGTTGCTTCAGCCCTTCAATCTTATAGGAGAACATAGCTCCGGAGCCGACACTGGAAATCAGGTCGTCCTGAGTCGCCTTTACGATGGGATTTAGCAGACAAACGGCAGGGGTAGCTTCTACCTTACGCCTTGGAATGAAATCTGAGCAGAATCGTTCCACAATGCGTTGTGCCATGTCATCGGCATAGTCTTGAATCTTTTGTGCTTCTGATACCAATGCTACCAGCATCATTCTGGCTACAGGGTCCATTTGCTGAAAACTGATGTCTTCTTCAGACATCTTTTGCAGCGACTCTATGGCATCGTTCAGCCTTTTTTCAATATCTACATCCATATGTCGGGTGCTTTTTATCTGTATCTTTTAACGGTTGGTTCTATTAGGAACGTTACCTCTTTTCTATATGGGAATTTAGTGCCTAATCCATCGTCAAGGTTTCCCTCCACAATGACATCAACTTCATATTTGGAATTTGTGTTTCTGCGCCGCAGTTGCTTGTCTGCAGCAGTATCCAGTTCTATGGATACGGAAACATTTTTCAGCAGAGGCTCATAAGAAGCCAGACTGTTTTTGATGCTGTCTTCGCATTCTTTCTTTGTTACCTCATTCTGAATACCCCGTGCACCTCTTCCAGTTTGACTGTTATTGAATTCGCGATAATGAACATTTGAATATTCATGATTCCAATATTCAAAGCCGAAATCAGGATCGGCTTCAAACGAGCCACGGGGTGTGAAGACAATCAGTTCTACCAAATTGTCGAGCACTTTGATCCTGTCGTCAATCTCTCGCAGAATCCGTGTGCCTTCTTCGTTGAATTCAAGCGGCGTGCTGATATATTTCATATATTAGGACCGTTCCAGCGGCGGCGGTCATCTTTGGGAGGTTCTGGCTTAGGAGAGGGCTTAGGCTGAGCTTCAACCCTGAGAAGACTGAACTTTTCTATCTTCTCACTGATAGCATAGCACATCCCAAGGCCTTGTTTTATACGCAGATAGGCATTCTTATGATTGTATGGGATGCGGGCAAAGGCGCGGAATGTGTCTGCGTCTTCCAAATTTAAAACATCGTCCAGTTCACAGGCACAGGTAAAAATACCGATAACTCGCTGAATACCCGAAAGCAGACTCATCGGTGTCATCGTCTCATGTTCTGTATTGGCAGTGAAGAGAATTTGCTGCACTACCGGCCAATAAATGGAAATTGCCTGTTTGGCTTGAGTATCTATCTCCGCTTTGGTCTTCTCGTCAATGGCTTTCAACAAATCAATAAATTGTTGGTATAGTTCTTCAAACTTACTATGGGAAGAGACATAAAGACATGGCGGGACAAAAAGACTGGTATCTTCTTCCCATCCTTCTTTGTTGACGATTCGCGCGATGGGGAAGGAGTGGTCAGGAATAGCCGTCTTGGGACCTACCAAAGAAAAGGTAAAGTCTTGTGATTGATAACCTTCAACAGATTCTTTCCAACTGTCGGGAATCAGGTTGATGGTCAGGAGGAATTCCTGCTCGTCTTCTTGGGGAATCTGTACGCGTGAGTCAAAGGTGTTTGAAAACTTTGTATCAAATTGTACGTCTATGATATCCCCTCCTCGAGTCATAGCGAGGCAGTCGAGAGATTCCACCTCCACAAATCCTCTTGCTATACTGAGTGATAACTGGAATGGGCGTACTGACGGGAACAATCCCATTCGGCCGGCGGAAGCGAGCACCAAAGCCTGTCCTATGGCGTCTGATGTGCAATTGTCGGCTGCCTTCAGCACCTCATCGGTCAGGCGCATTCCTTTTTTCCAACTAATTCTTCTTGGCATAGTAGTTTATATATTAGTATTATAGTTAAGATAATTACGAAAGACCTCATCGGATAATCTCAGGGGTATTTCGTCGTGTGAAATGTCAAAGCGAAGTTCTTCGTCAACGGCGAGGAACCAGTCTTGTAAGAAAAGCCGCAACTCATCCATCTCGCTGACAAATTTCATGAAATCGTCGGAACATTCATCCTCAGACCAGTAGTTTATTTCGTAAACCGTCAGTGGCTCGTAATACTGGTTGCCCACGTAGCCTTCTCCAAGTTCCATGTCAACACTGTCAGCATAGCGTGGATGGTCGTCTTTCTTCAATTCCGTAATATGGCGTATCTCTACGTGAAGACCTTCATCCATCAGGATTTTCCTGAGAAGTATGGTGAGAAGAGTCTTGTTGCCGCGTATGTTCTTACATTGAGGGAGAAAACGGACGAATGGTCGGATGAATCTGTTTTGAAGTTGGGAATCAGTCAAACGGTCGCCTAATATTTTCTCCATGATGACATTCCCGTCAGCCAGTGCTTCCATCTTCTTGCGTACCTGAATGCGCTGTTGGAACAACATAATATCGATGGGCGCAAAGAATTTGAATGCGTCTTCTTTTTCCTTCTCTTGTTCATCTATCTGTTCCCGAAAGCGTTCCTTTTCTTCGTATTGGGGAAGATTGTCAAAACGGTCGATCGGATGGAACATATACTCCGGCAAGGAGTTGTAAATGCTGTTGCGGCCGATACTGATATGTGTCCGGCCTGTATAGTCCTCTTCAGTTTCGATAATGTCATTATAGGCATTTCTTTTGTGAAGACCAACGAAAGAAACAGCGCATTTTTCCATGGGCTCGTAAGACAACAACACCTCAGCATTGATGTCTTCCGGTATATTGGATATCATTAGGCCTTGTCTATTCTTATCCATGATGCTTATTCGAATAATGGGGCATCACCTGTCAATTCCACGAAATAACCTCCTTTTTCTGTAGATACTTGCAGTACATCGAATGGTGGAATGCCTATCTGCTGAAGTGTCAGTTCCTGATAGGGAAACGACTTGTCAATGTTTTCGTAGAAATTTTTGTGGAAAAGTGTACGGTAACTTAGCTGTCTCATCTCTTTGTCTGCCTTGATGACATCATCCAGCTTTGATTCTGGAATCATCACATTGAATTCTTTTTCGGGGCGGTCAGAGATGATTTTATCGATGAATTTGTTGTTACGCATGTTGATTTCTACCGACTTGGCACCCAAGAGTTTCTTGATAGTCTTGAGTGCAGCGGCAACAGTCATGGAGGCTGTTAGCTCCTGACAAGGCTTAATGTCATTCCATTGCTCATGCGCCGGACATGTGTTTTTCCATGATGCCACGCGATAGATGTTCATCATATTTGTCAAACCTTCATAGCGAAGCATTCTGCCTTGCAAGGTCTTGAATGGTGACGGTTGCTGTTGGGTTTCATCTTCATTTCCTCCCATGTGAATGAGTTTCATGGCTTCCTGTACCTGCAGCGCACCCACAATAGAGGCACTGATCGGAGTCGTTGCAACTCTTCCTGCCGAACTCTGTGTCCTGACCACATCAGCACATCCTGTACGAAGCATGATGTTATTGAATTCTTCGCGTGAAAGGCCACACTCATAACAGTTCATGCCAGGTGTATAGACTTTTACGACTCCCGTGAGATTCTCAATGCTGCCATCTATCCAACTCTTACCTGCACGAAGACTTAGGCGGTTCAGAAGATAACGGGCTATGCGACTGTCGAGACATCCGATGACGACATCTACAGAACGGTAGAGTCCCAAGCCTACTTCAGAGAACAAATTGCCCACAATTGGAGTTACTTTAATCTGGGGATTGATCTCTCTGGCCCTCTTAGCCACAATCTCAGCTTTGTAGGAATGGCTGTATGCGTCTTCTTCGCGGAAAAGAACAGAACGAGTCAGATTGCTCAGTTCTATACGGTCGAAATCCACCACATAGATATGTCCGACTCCAAATAAGGCCAGATTCTTAACGACTTCGTTACCCAATGCACCGGCACCAGCGACAAGCACCCGTGCATTTTTCACCCTTTCTTTTTTGAACCATGAGAGGAGAGTGAATACTCCTTCTCCCCATTCATATTTCTTGTCTTTTTCCATGGCTCTTTATTTTAATACATAGAACTTAGAACAAAATATTAGTTCTCGACGTATTCAAAGATGGTGTCGCCTACCTTGAAGTTGTCGCCGTTAGAGAGAACCACAGGCTTGTTGGCTGGTAATTCCGTGCGGACGTTATATACAACACCCGTAGCCAGCGGTTTAAGCATGGGAAGTGTGCGGGCTTGGTCAATGTAGAGCTGAACGTGCTCCTTGGCCACTTTGTTACTCTTTTCCCAGTTCATCTGGATTTCGCATTCTCCGGTCATACCGATAGACACCTTGTTTCCACCTCCTGTTGCGTTCATCCACTTATGGATAGGGATGCGCTGACCTGCCTTCACACCGTTCTTGATGACAAGGAAGTAACGCTCTGCTAACATACGAACCGTTACAAGTGAAGCACCGAGGCCTCCTCCGTAAATGATGAAGTCGAGCAGCATGTTCATCCATCCATAGCGGGAACCTATGAATCCGCTGAAGTAAAGCACGATGAACCCGATGACTGCCGAGCAAAGGCCTCCGATAAGTGCACTCTTCATGGGAATGGATGACTTGATGGTCAGGCTCAACGCCGTGCAGATGGAGAATAAGATGTAAGCGGGCAATGAGCAATACCATGGGATATAAGTGGTGCCTACTGCTGACAGTAACAGGCAGAAGATAATTCCTCCGACCGCAAAGGCTGCCATACCGATGATACCTGTAAGTAACGACAATCCGATAATCTTCAGATAGATCTTAGCATCTTTCTTACGGTATTCGTCGTTATATCTGAATACCAGCGACAGGAAAAATCCGAGCAGGAATCCGACAGCCAGGAAGGCTGACACTTTTCCTGCACAGTCTGTGAACAAGTTGCCCATCTGTTCCTCATTGCGGAAGAATGTCTTGGCAATGCCGGTAGAAAGAGATGTAAGCATTCCGCGACCAATCAGTTCAAAGATGATCCAGCTGATCAGTCCTGCTAAGATGCCTGCCAAAGCCTGATAACTATCACGAAGTGATTGCTTGCTGAAGATATCTTTCCAATCCACATGATCTTGGATGCCATCCTTACAGTTCTGTCCGTATTCCACACATTTATAGCCGTTCTGTTGCCAACAACTGACGTGCATGATATGCTTACATTTTGTCACGACCAACTGACCAGGCTGAATGTCCTGACGACAGTAGGTGCAGATGCGGCGCTGCACATTGGCTTCGGGTACATAACTCTTATAATACTGGGCAGAGAATTTCTTTGACTTGAAGAAGGGGATAATCACCTTCATCACGAGGAAGAAGAATGCAAAAGTCAGCATTGCCATCAACAAGGCAATCAGTATCTTGACTATTGCATCGCCGGCGCTTTCTGCCTTTAATGGCCAAGGCGTCTCGGCCGTGCCGATGGAATAGTCTCCTTTTCCTGATTCCATACCTTTCCATTCTGCCATATAGGTGACACGTCCGGTATAGGCTTTGTTCTCAGTGGCACGGTAAGTGAAGGCATAGTCATACATTGCATCGTTGACCACCTGCTGGAAATTGCTCAACACTGTGGCCATATCGTTGGAAGGCTTATAAGATCCCTGGCGCTCAGTCAAGATGGTTCCGTTGGCATCACGGGGAACGGAAACGCCTTCCAACGTGAGTTTTACATTCTCATCAACACCATTTCCCGTATAGTACATGGCATAAACACGCGGAACCAGGTGTGCAGGATTCGACTGGTAGTCTGTAACCTCTATGAAACTGATGGTCTCATCATCAGAACGCTTGTTGCCGTCGGTAAATACGAACAGCACATTCTTGTCCTTGGCTGTCTGTGCACGGTGCAATATGTCCTTGTTTTTGGCATAACCGGCAGCGGCTTTGATGTCGCCTTCGAATTCACCGGCAGAAGAACTGAATTCTGTCAATTTAGAGTAGAGCGCGCTATAAAAACACTTGCTTTCAGCCGGTGTATGGAACTTCGATTTGAAACTGTTGTAGTTGGCTTTCGTCACCATTTCACTGGCTGACACCTCGTCACCGAAGAAGGATATATACACACAACTGTCGGGAGCACTTTCCACTAGTTTGCCGATAGTCTGGAAAATCTGTTCTTTTCCTTCTTCAGGAATGCTGAGGTCAACCAAGACGGAGAAGGTGAAGTCACCGGGTATGCGCTGGCCGCTATTGACTGCCGTCAATTTGTAGCGGTCAGGCGATATCATCTTGTCCTCCTCATAGAATACAAGGTATTTCTCCAGATTTGCCAAGGTGACATCCTTGACAGCTTCCCCGTTCTTATCCAATACTTTGAAGAATAAGGTAATGCTGTCCTTCCCTTCGCCGTATTCATACTTTTTATCACAGAACTGAATCTTTGAAACGTCCTGTGCAGATATGGGAAGCGCAAAGATTGTGAATAAGCACGCAAATAGTACGCGCAGGATGGTTATGCTTTTCTTCTTGTCCATAATTTTAGATCTTCTAGTTTTTGTTCGCCATAATTGTTCTCGTTTGTTGATAGTTCATTGCCTTCAACCGGTATTGTCGTAAGAATGCCTTCTGCTGGCGAATAGAACAGCACGAACTTGATTCTGTCAAGATAGTTATCTACCGCTTTACGGATAGAAGGGATACTGAGGTGGTTGTCAACCACAAAACATCCTATAAGGTCGGCTTTGTCTGCCTGTTCGCTATTCGATAAAACCGTAGCCGTGTATTCTTTCTTTTCTTCCAGTGCATTTTCGTGCCCGTGAACAAGGGCTACAAGTCCGCTGTATTGCTCAGAGATGGCCATGCACATGTCGATAATGGCTTCACGACTAAGACCAATAGCTTGGCATTCTTTCTTGCGCTCAGTGGCATCAGCCAGGGTGTCAAAGAAGTCCTCTCTGCTGAATTCCTTGACTTCTTCGTTGCCCTTATCGGTATTGTCAGTATTACCATTCATTGAATTCACGGCCCATTCGTACCATTCTTGTAGTGAATACAACTTCTTGAGATCGTTTTTCGAGTTGATGGTGGTATCTCGGCGATAGGTGAAAATACCGAGATCTTGTTTCGGGGTGAGAATATCTACTACAATTGCCGTCAGGAAGTTGGGATGGCTGGGATGTTTCAACTGTGTCTGTACACTTACATCCGAGACACTGAAGAATACGCCCAGACCAGGATGGGAGTGTATCCAGCAGGTGAGATCATATTGGAAATTCGTCTCGCGACGTAGTTTGCGTAATTGTTCGAGTACTCTCAACTTGATCTTTCCGCCAAAGTTCAGCTCATATTCTGCAAAGACGGCATCATCACCGGGCAGAACAATTTGTTCCAAGGAAACATAATATTCCTGACTCTCGTTGTCGTAAACCCATCTGCCCAGCACCATACAGCCATCCTCTTTCGGATTGTCAGGCCTGCTGAGATCTTCTGCATACATCTCGTAGATGTCGATGATGCAGGTGTTTTTGATATAGATACGGCGGACAGCCGACTCGTAAGTAAAGTCTGCTGCGTCAATTTGCAGATAGTTGGGATTACCTATGACATCCTCCAGACTTTGTTTCTTTAGGATTGTAGCCGTCTTGCGGCGCACGATGATTCCGGCATCACCATTATTTCCTTGCGAGGAAGCAACTCGATTGGCTGGAGTTGCTGGAACAGGAGTTGCAGGCTGTGATTTCTTTTTGAAAAGGAGATATAGAACACCTATTAATAGCAAGATAATAACACAGACGGCAATGGTCTTCCAGTCTAACCCGTCGAAAAACGATTTTTCATTTCCGCCATTCATTTCGCGGTCAAGAAAGTTCAGACTAGTCTCAATCTTTCCTAATCTGTCACTGAGAACAGCCTTCAGGCTGTCCCTGCAAGTCGTCTCCTTTTCCGCATCGGCAAACTGGTATAATCTAAGGAAATCGCTGACTATTGTCTCAGAATAGTCGTGATAGGTGCTGACGGAATCACGTTGCTCTTTCAGATAGTGGTAAAGGTCGTGTTCCTTGGCATACTCTTCTTTGTCGGACCAGTTTTTCAAGCATTTGATATGCTCGTCAATCTCATGGTTAAGGGTAGTCATGCCAGCATCTGACAGATAGGGAATCTTCTGCAGATGTGATTGGAAGTCATTGATGACAACCGTGGGGTCAGTTACCGGCTTTGCCCCTTTGGGGGGATATGCTGAGACTTGCACGACTACTGATAGCAGCATAAATAAGATGCTCGCTGTTACTTTTAGTTTTTTCATTGCACGTCAAATTGTTACATTGTTACTGTTATCTTCTGTCCCTGGTTTGCGCCAACGCTTGTATTTTCGGGGGATAGCATCGTTTAGTGAAGGCTTTTTGGGAGCAGGGCGTTGAGGCGTGGATGCGGCATGCCGTTGTTCGGAAGTGGGGTTTTGTGCCATCGGCGTATCTTTATGCTTCATCTGCATCAGTTTCTGCCTGGCGGCTTCTGCTTCTTTGCTCAGAGTCCGTCTGACAGCCTGCTCTGCTTTACGTTGCTGTTGGTTGATGATGTTGCCTAAAGGATTATTAGCACCGGTCATACCGTTCATCATATTGCCAAGATCAGCACTCGCACCTGGGTTCATCATATTCTTCATACTGTCCATCATGTTCTTCTGCATCTTTTTCATGCTCCATTGCTGATAGACTTGTTTGCCGCCTAAGAAGGCCAGGGCGGATCCTACTACGCCCAAGATAATCCATAATAGATCCTTCTTGTCTTTGGCAGCCTGTAGGGCCTGCATGGCATTGAGGGAATCACTTCTGGCCAAAGCTTGTTGGGCTTTAGCTTCTTGTGCTGCTTGTTCTGCCTTGGCTGATGCGTCAGCTTTTTGCTCCAATTCCTGTTTTTTGTTCTCGTAGGACTCGAGTACCTGGCTGATTTGGGCTGTTACAGCTGGATCTGTTACCTTGAAACGCAGTTCCTTCAGCATCTGAACCTCGTGCGTCAGGTCCTCTGACAAGGGCAGTTTAGTTGCTCTTTCCAGCAGCGAATTGATGGTAGTGATACGGATACTTGCTTCGTCGATGGGGGAAACTCCGCCATCCACCACTTCTTCCTCTACGGATGATACACTCTCGTATCCACCTTCATCGCTTTCAATTACTCTGCCACCTGCTGCCGGACGTCCTTTCTTTCCTTGCCCTGCCTTAGACTCAATCACCAGGTTCCCGCACTTGGCAAATACTTTATAGTGCCGTTTCCCTTCATAGTGGGCCAAGTAAAGCGGAATGTTTACTTGGGCCTTGTTGCCGGATGTCAGGCTGAAGGATAGTGTCGGTTCATCCTGCAACAAGAAGTAACCGTCCTGCGAACGTGAATAATTCAGATTGGAAGGAACCATGAAGGCATCCGTCCCCATACCATCGAACTTTATTTCGCGGTAGTTGCCGGTGCGGTCGAACATCACAACTGCCACCTCGTTCAGTTTTTTGTACTTCGAGAGGTTTCGCTGTCCGAGTTTTTTATGCACGGTTCCGAATTTCACGGTTATCTGTCCGCCATTTTGGGTGATACCGTAATTCAGGATGACGCGGTCACCGGAAGTGGAGTAGAGCGTGTCAATCTTCTCCTTAGCTTTGCAGGACAGCCCTGTGAGGAATGCAGCAATAAACAGAATCAGATATTTTATCTTCATTCTTTTTATTCTTTCATTCATTTCTCTTTTCCTACATTCCGGAAATACGGTTGTAGCGCTCTGTGATCTTGCTCCTGTAGGAACTGTTCTTCCATTCTGAAGCATGCTTACTGCAAGAAGACGTACTGGCGCACGTATAAAGAGCGTTTACCTGACTGATGACACTGGCTTTTGCGGCCTTGCGGTCGCTGCTGCTATAGATCTTCTTGTAAAGGTCGTCCAACCTATGATAGATCTGTTGCAAGGAGAGTGAACAATAGCTGCAACTGTGGCCACCGCCTGAACCGCCACCGCCTTTTCTTGCCCGATGCCGTCCACAGTCGCCTTCTTTTGAACTCAGGTCGATATCGTCAAGCTGTTTCTTCAGCTCATTATAGCGCATATAGCCCCGGCTGTCGGGCTGCCAGTTATGGCTCTTGATGGCGTCGTCGATGTCTTCCTTCAGATTTTTGATTCTCTTTTCATAGGCCTCCCTCTGTTTGGTTGCGGAAGTTTTGTGCTTGGGATTGGTACATATCACGGCATTTGAAAGTTCTCGCGCCAGTCTGTCGGTCTTGTCTTTTAATCCCACATATTCAGCACTGGGCTTCATCTCCACCTCGATACTCAATTCAATCACCTGCTTCTCGAGCAACAGCAGTTTCTTGCCTTTTGACTTGGCGATGTAAATGGGTAAACGGCAGTTGAGCGGTTCACCGTTGTTTACCGTGAGTCGTGGCAATTCAAACTTGTCTGACGGACGGAACAACATGACTTGGCGGGCATTGCCCTCGTAAGGATCAATGACGCGTTTGTTCTTGGAACCGCCGAAGGTCTTGTCGAAACGGATGCTTGTCGGCATCTTCTTAATGGTCTTCTCGTCGTAGGCACGGTCGAAGAGGATCAGCACGTTCGTCTCGTCCAGGTTCTCCAGCTCTATTTTCACTTGGGCGCTGTTGTCATCCTTGTCAGCCAATGACACAAAGAAGTTACAGTAAGGCAGGCTCACCGTTTCCTTGTCGTGGTTGCTGTCAAGGGTGACTTTCTTCTGCTCATCGGCCTGAATGTTCAGTATCGCGAAGCAAAAGCCCATTAATATTAATAATGTCTTCTTCATATGTAGTAGGTTAGCAAACTTGAAATACTAAATGCTCAGCGAAATCTTCTTTTTCTGCTGAGCGTCTTCTTGCGTTCCTGAGGCAGTGACTGCAGGCTTGGAAGGTTCCTGCTTGTCCTGGGCGAACTTCGTCCAGCCATTAGGCTCACCTTCTTCGCGCACCCATTCTGCAACACCTTGGTCTTCAGGATAAGGATAAGTGTTCTGAGCGTGATACATCTGGTACTTCAGGTAGCGCTCCACGCGCAGCACCAAATCCTTAATGGAGGCCAAAACGCCCATCTCTTTGATGGTCAGGCAAACATGTCCTTTGAAACTGCCGCTGTTGCGGATGTTGGGATGCCAAATGTCTGTAATAAAGGTAAATACGGGATTTCCGTCGGCGGATGGATAGTTGTTGGGCAGCACCACGCTCATCTTATGCAGATTGCCGAAAATAGGCTTGCGGGGCGGTTCCGTATCCTCTACGCCGATGATGGATTTCACGCGATACCATATTTCAAATTCCGTGGGAAGTCCCATGGCATTCTTTCTTCTGATGATATACGACAGCGAAGGCTGACGGGGATTTGCACTTTCCCGACGCCGTTTGTCGCAAAGGGAGTCCAGTTCTTTCCATTCCTGGAAGAGACGGGCATCCCGACCCTTCAGTTCTTTCAGATTAAAGTTATTGATAGCGGGATTCATAATTGTGCTTCACTTAATATAATACCTTAATGTCTTACGCGTAGCTTATCCCGCAATGGGTACGGAAATCAGATGCAGATGATCCATCGGCTGGATGTCGTAGTCGATGAGAGCCATTTCGCGTCCCTCCTCATCCTCAAACTCCAGAATGACGGGTTCCTCATCGCCATCCATCAGTTTTCCTAGCAGATACTGGATGGGATTGCCGCCATTGTCCATCTTTGGCAGTTCAAACACTTGTACAATACTATTGATCTGGTCACGAATAGTCTTGTTCGGGTCAGTTACTTTTACTTCGATCTCGTCATAAGACGTACCGTCGATTGTCAACATGACGATAAACTCGTCATCATAGAATTCCTGGTCTGTCATAATTGTTGATATTTTGTTGTTATTTATGTTTATTGATATGGATTTTTCTGTTTTGAGGGTGTAAGGGTGCTAGAACGCCTTTGTACAAAGGGCTTGCACCCTGTTTTTGAGGGTGCTAAGGGTGTGATGAGGGTGTAGTAGGGAAGGAGATGTCAGCAGTCGGCAGAAAATTCTCTAGAGAATTTTTTGTATCCGATGATATTTTGCAATCCTTCCGATGATAGTTTGGCGAAAATTCTCTAGAGAATTTATCACCGCTCTTTATTCCTTGTATAATATCCATGTAGTATGAATCCAGCCGTTGCTTACATTACACCCTTCTCGCACCCTTCACACCCTTCAGATGAGGGTGCAGCCTCAGTGTTTATCGGGGCTTTCACACCCTTGCACCCTTTTTCGGGAAATTTACTGTATATGCGTAAGAAAAAGACTTCTTCATTTATGGTAAAGCAGGGAATTGACTATAGGTATTTGTTGTAATCTTTTTCCCTCTGTTCTTCGTCTGTCGAAGACGGGCTGTTACTACCATTGTTATTAATGTGTTCTTTGATATTGTCATTTACGGAATTTGTTATCACTTTGTCCGTAGCTTTTCCGCCTATAAAGATTGCTGCATTTTTGGGGCTTGTAACAGTATCTGTGAAATCCTTTTTGTCAAAAAACAAGTATTCTCCTAAGCTCTTCTCCTTGTCTTCGGTGTAGAAATACTCTTTTGCATTATGCTTCAATCCATTTTCCTTGGATGCCTCCTTTGCTGCCTCCTTGTATGCGTTTGCATCAGCAGATGCAGCTTCATGGGCTTTTGCTTGCTCTTGCTGGAGTTGTTCCATTTTTTGTTTATCGGCTTGATATTCGCTGTTGCCGGCTTTCTTTTGCTCTAATGCCTGGTCGCGATCGAAGTTGTCTCGTGCTTGTTTGGCTTGATCAGCTTTCGCTTGGTTCGCATCATGAGCTGCACTTTTTTGCTGTTGGAGATTTTCTACTTGCCTGCGAGCATCAGTTTCCTGCATTCCTCGCTGGAAAGTCTCGGCTGATGCTGGGTTTTCGCTGGCCGCTTGCTCAAATTCCTTCTTAGCATTGTCAGCTTGTTTTTGTGCGTCTTTTATCTGGCCGTCAAACTGTTTGTCTGTTGTGCGAGTCTGTTGTTGTAATCTTTTGGCTTCATCGTCGAGTGCTTTTGCTTCGTTCTTTACTTCACCGGCCATTTTTTTCTCAGTACCAGCTATTTTCTTTTTCAGACTATTGATGTCTTGCTGGACGCTTCTTTCCCATTTCTGGCTCCATTGCATCAATTCCTTTGCTGCTTTTGAACCGCCTCGCTTTTCTACTGTTTTAGCCACTGTCTTCACGAGTTTTGAACCGGCAGCACCGTAACCTAAAAAAGGAATCGCGGCTCCCAAGGATAATATGGCATCTACATTGTTGCCTTCAACCGCATATATGAAGGAGTTAAGCAAGTCGGGGAGAATTCCAACGCCAGGAATAAGACCTGCTACGTCGAGGAGTGTATGGATAAGTTCTGTGTTAACGCCTGGAAACCCGGGAGTCTGAAACTGCCCGTTATGTGTGACGGAGATGCTGAAGAAAGGAATGCTATTAATGCATTGCAGTGTTGACGAATTTGTGATGGCAGGCATCCCCTGCACTAATACGTTGACGGGTTCAAGGTTTGTCCAAGGAGTTGTGATTAAAGGAGTACATGGGGCTGGGCATCCCATGCTGGATATCACTGCAGGATTGGTTGGTGAGCAGCAAAGGCCAAACGGCATCACATCAGCCATGGGCTTGAAGTCGCTTATGTTTGCCATGCGGTTGTTAGAGAGAATCACATGGCGCTCATTGGCAATCGTAAGCCTTGAAAGCAGCAGACCGAAAGGACAACACAGAATTGCGTTTTCGGTGCAATATGGTCCGTTAGGGCACATTTGTCATTATTACTTGATTATGACAGGATCTCCGGAGATACTGACTGATGATGCATCTATCAATACTGCCATACTTGCGTTAACCTTGACACCAAGACAAGTGGCATATATGGCGTTTTCAGCATCAATTTCAAGAGCCAATCCTGCGAGTTTGCTTCCTGTCTTGAAACTTTCAGTGAAGGCAGTTTTGCTCTCTCGCGCGGATACGGTTGCCAGATCGGGTGTCTTGATATGTACTCCTGTAGGATTGGTGTGAGTGTCATTCCATGATGTGACAGTGGAACTGGCACCATTGCTGTTGACATGGCTTTCCAGATTGAGATAGTTGTGGCCATGTACGCCTGTTGCTCCTTCTGAAGCGACTAATGTGTAAATGTCAGAATTGAAGACAATCGTGTCTTCACTGTGTCCGTTGATTTCGCGCTTCGCTTTCATTACGATGTCGCGACCTGCGTTTACCTTAATGTCTCTTGCTGCGTTTATCTCTATGTCCTGCGAAGAGTCTATTTTTATTTTCGTGTCACCATCGGTGGAGAAGGTGAGCACGTAGTTGTTTTTCTTGTTGTCGTAGATCTTGATGTAGCCGCCCTTGCCTTTGTCGTGTATTTCTATGGTGTGGTCGTTGCGGGTGCGGATGGCCTTTACTTCATTATCACCAGGATACCATTTTTCGTCGGGTTTCAGTATTCCGTCGAAAAGGGCCCCGTTGACGTAAGGGCGCTCGGCATTGCCACCTTCGAAATCAATCATGACTTCTTCTTCGCATTCCGGAATAAAGTTGTAGCCTTTGTTTGGCCCTGCATATGGATAGGCAATGCGAAGCCAAGGCGAATAAAGTTGTTCTTTGTCGGGGGCGTTGTCAATATATCGTTGATATTGCCACCAGAACTGCACACGGATTCTGCCTAAATGCATGGGGTCTTCAGTGTCATAAACAATGGCGCGGCATGGTGTTGCTTTGGGATAGGCTTCAGGATCCAGATAAGGTGGATAGTCACATGCGGAAGGAATGCCCTCGAACATGTTGCTGTAGCGTTCGTCGGAGGTGAAGTGGTGAGTCAGCGAAGTGATAATAATCTCATCCAGATCGACATCGCTCTTATCGTTTGATGATGAGTCGGAAATATAGTTGTCCTTAATGACCAGTTTACCTCCGAGTTTCAGGCGCGAACTGTAGGTCTGTCCCTCATAGATAAGCATACTTGCCTTTTCTCCACGTGCCTGTGTCTTGGAAGAAACATTCAGTATCTTTTCGCGGCTGTCTTCGTCAGCGTAACCACCAGAGTGGAGATTCTGCCAAGTCTCTTTCTGGTAGTTCTCCATGGAGGCGTTATAGACACTGGTGTTAAGTTCGTTGTATTCTTTTTCCATCTCTTCCTTGCCTTCTTTCGAAGAACTGTTATGCTCTTGATAGGAAGAAGCCACATGGCGGAATGGGACGTGAAGCATCTTCATCCGGATGCTATAGGAAGGAATGTCCTTGGAGGGATAGGCAAGCTGTACGGGCTCACTCTCGGGCATATTTCCGAAAACAAGTTGCTTGCCATCATTGTAGAACCACTCCCCGTAACGTTTAGCCAGACGAGAGATGAACTGGTAGTTGTTTTCGTTGTATTGTACTGTATAAGGTATGATGTCTTGATAGTGAGGATTGACCTTTGGCTGTAATTGTCCGCAAGGGTTAATCACATCGTTGACAATATCTTCAAGTGTGCTGTCTTCATACGACTTACAGTTGGGATTGTCGATGAGGAGGGCTTCCCATGTATGGGCCTCCACGGAGATGATGTACTGACTTTCCCGGCGACTGCCAGAGGCAGACATGATAATGCCTTCAAACTCAATGTCGGCAGTCTTGCCCTCATCGGAGAATGAGGGAATCTCCTGTTCCATTGGGTCTGTCTGCAAGGTCAGGCTGATAGGCTTTCCAATGATAGTCTTGCAAATGGAGAATTGGGGTTCGTTGACGTCTTCTTCCGGGTCTTTGTACATGATGAACTTCAGCGTGTTGGGCTTCATCAGTGTCTGTACCAACGTGAAGTTGTCGAGCCGGTATTTGCCACCGTCGATTTCCATCTTGAACATGTTCGACTGTGTTCCGTCGATGGCTAAGGTGATATTTTTGATGGATATTGACATGAGTTTTCAGTTCATTGTTATCGTTAGGGTAATCATAGAGGACAATGGTCTATGTCCACTCATTATCAAATTCAGCCGTGTCGTTCTCACCGATGGTAATGATTTCTGCTACAATTGTGATGGTGCTGTACATCAGACGGCTATCGCTGTCATTGAAAAAGTCTTTCAGACCTATACAATATGCATTTTTGAAGTTGACAGTCTTGTAACTGCGGCGGTTCTGTTGGGAATAGACCACAAATTTGAAGAAACCTGATTCCACTTCTGTCTTACTGAACATCCAGCGGTAGAAGAAGAGGTCATCGTCACTGCGTGAAGGCATTACGAAAGAGATTTGTCCGCCTCTCGGACGTGATACGGGTTTGCCTGTGCTGTCTACAGCCTGACTGAATTCGTAACTGCATTGCACAATACCGTATTTGCGCTTGCCGATTTCAAGCTTACCATGAAAGTTTGAATAATCCTTGTCGCTGCTTTCGATATTGCTGATCTTGGCTATATCGGGAGTCTTTATCTCAGTGTCTTTCAAGGCAGAAGCAAACGCACTGGCTTTGTTGGCAGCTGCAGCAGCCCTGTCGGCAGCTTCCGCAGCCTTTTGCTTTGCGTTCTGTACCTTGTCAGAGAGACTATTGATGGATTGCGAGATATTGTTGATGGCCTTGTTAACGCTGGCCGCTGCATCCTCAATCTGCTTGCTTACTTCATTAATCTGATCCTGAGCTTTACTGATGTCTTCCTTGACTGTATCAACAGCATCACTGACGGTTTTCTTGGCTTCGTTGTAGGCGTTGCTGACGGTTTCCTTGGCCTCGTCAACGGCGTTGCTGACGGTTTCCTTGGCTTCATTGTAAGCTTCTGTTACTTTTTCCTTGGCTTCCGCTGCTTTTTCCTGAGCCTTGTCATAGGCTTCGTCAATGGCTTTTTCTGCATCGGCTACAGCATTTGTAACAGCTTTTTCTGCATCGTTATAGGCATTGCTGACAGTATCTTTAATGCCGTCAACAGTTTCGCTGACTTTCTGTTGGGCTGCATCGCATGCGTTACTAAGGTTTTCTTTGATGCCTTCAACTTTGTTTTCTACGTTATCAGCAAATTCGTTGACTTTCTTCTCTGCTTGGTTAGCAATACTTTCTGCTTTATTTTGTAGGTTGTCAGCGAAATTCTCAGCCTTGTTTCCAAGGTCGTTGAGCTTGCTCTCTGCCTGGTTTGCAAAGCTCTCGGCCTTTCCTTGAACGTTATTAGCGAAATTCTCAGCCTTGTTTCCAAGGTCGTTGAGCTTGCTTTCCGCCTGGTTTGCAAAGCTCTCAGCCTTTCCTTGTACGTTATTGGCGAAATTCTCTGCCTTATTACCTAGGTCGTTAAGCTTGCTTTCTGCCTGATTTGCGAAGCTTTCGGCCTTTCCTTGAACGTTGTTGGCAAAGCTCTCGGCCTTGTTCCCGAGATCGTTGAGCTTGCTCTCTGCCTGATTTGCGAAGCTCTCAGCCTTTCCTTGAACGTTATTTGCAAAGCTCTCGGCCTTGTTCCCGAGATCGTTGAGCTTGCTCTCTGCCTGATTTGCGAAGCTCTCGGCCTTTCCTTGAACGTTGTTTGCAAAGTTCTCCGCCTTGTTTCCAAGGTCGTTGAGTTTGCTTTCTGCCTGATTTGCGAAGCTCTCAGCCTTTCCTTGTACGTTATTGGCGAAGTTCTCTGCCTTATTTCCGAGGTCATTGAGCTTACTTTCTGCCTGGTTAGCAAAGCTCTCAGCCTTTCCTTGTACGTTGTTTGCAAAGTTCTCTGCCTTATTCCCGAGGTCATTAAGTTTGCTTTCTGCCTGATTTGCGAAGCTCTCAGCCTTGCCTTGAACGTTGTTTGCGAAGTTCTCTGCCTTATTCCCGAGGTCATTAAGTTTGCTTTCTGCCTGGTTTGTTTCCTTGTACGTTATTGGCGAAACTGGTCATCTTTTCTTCCGCACTATTGAATGCGGCGTTCGCTTGACTGCCAATTTCATTTATCTTGTTGCCGGCTGCATCAGCAAGACCAGCTGCTTTTTCTTGTGCCTGAGTGACTGCATTAGTAACACTACTTTGTGCCTCATTGAAGGCAGATGTCGCCTGGTCTTGTATCTGACCTACAGCGCTAGTAAGTTTGTTTTGTGCATCTTGATAGGCAGAATTAGCCGTGGATTGCACTTGGTTGATGGCGTTGCTCAGTTTGTTCTGAGCATCACTGGCCATTGAACCTGCCTGATTCTGTATGTCATTGAGAAATGATGAAGCTTTGTTCTGGGCAGCGTTGTATGCTTCAGACACTTTTCCCTGTACTTGTCCGAACGCATTGGTGGCTTTATCTTGTGCAGCACTGAAGGCTTGAGTGGCCTGATCTTGTATTTGAGAAAAGGCGTCTCCTAATTTCCCTTGTGCCTGTTCGCATACATTGCCGTATTTACTGATTACTCCTTCAATATTAGGCAAAGTTTTTTCCAACGAGCCAGTGATGTTCTGAAGCCCGTCAGTGAATTTGCTGGCATCTAGAGCCTGCAACACTTTGCCTTGATCGATGCTTGGCAACGATTGGAACATTTGGCTTACACCAGACAGCTTTTGTTGAGCACCCTGTAAGACATTGGCTCCGTTCTGGAGATTCTGCAGTGACTGCGAGATGTTCCCAGGAAGTTTTAAGCTGGAGACATTAGGCAGGTTTTGCAATTGCCCAACAGCGCTGTTGATGGATTCTGCACTCTTGGTGAGTGTCTGGAATATTGAACTGAAATTCATATTATATAAATATGTTTAGTAAGCAGGTAAATTTAGGTCCATTCGTTATCATATTCAGCCTTGTCACTATTACCAACATTGATTATCTCAGCTGTAATGGTAACAGTAGTGTACATCAGGCGGCTGTCACTGTCATTGAAGAAATCAGACAGTTGGATGCAGTAAGCATTTTCAAATTCCAGAGTCTTGTAACTCTGCTTATTTTGCTTTGCCCAAACAGAAAAGGTGAAAGTTCCGTTTTTGGCTTCAGTCTTACTAAACATCCATTTGTAGAAAAAAAGATCGTCATCACTGGTGGAAGGCATTACAAAAGTGAGCGTACCACCCCGTGGACGTGAAGAAGGCATACTGGTATCATCGCATGCCTGTCGGAATTCGTATTCGCACTGTACGGATCCATACTCCTTCTGGCCGATTTTCAGTTTGCCTTGTAAAGCCATTGTTTGTTAGTGAATGGGGAGTTATAATAACTCCCCATTTTTTAGAAGAATTAGTTGTTGTCGATGGTCCAGCGGTTGTTGTGGCGTGCATTACCCACAGCAATCTCCTTAGCAGAAATTGTGAACTCCTCGTACTGAAGCAGAGAGTTGGTTGAGTCGTAGGTTTCTGCATATTCCACGAGATAGCCTTCCTTGAAAGTCAGCGCTTTCATCTCGCCGCCCTGACGGTTGGGGAATGAAATGGTTCCGCTTTTACTCATATAAGTGTCGCACATCCATTCCATGAGATCGGTGTTACCGTCATCGTTGGATTTCACTCTGATTTTAATCTTTCCGCCACGGGTAGTACCTGTGGGCTGACCTTCAACGTCAGTCTGCTGGTTCAGTTCATAACGTACGTAGAGCACCTCGCGCTCCTGAATGCCATCTGCATTGAGGGTTGTTGTTCTTGTTGCCATAATTTTTAATAGTTTTAAAAGTTAATATTATTCTTAGTAATTACTGCACGGTTTGATCCCATTCCACACCTGCCTGCCCGTTGTGTCCGGTCAGTTCGATGAAGAAGTTCTTTGCGGCAAAGAAAGGCTTCAGTTCCACCTCTATCTTAATGTCTTTGGTTTTGGGATCTTGGTTGATGCCTTTCAGGTTGTAGTTCTCGATAAGCTTGCCTGGTCCTTTGTAGTCGCTCAGGAAATCATGAACGGCCTGTTGCAACTCAGCTTTGACAGAAGAGTTCCAGTTGATGAATGCTTCATCGTTGAAGAAGTTCTGGAATACCTTTCCAATCCAGTCGAATACACGTACGATAGGATACTCTTGCAGACCAATGGTAGCACCGTTGTAGAGTGAACGGTTGGAGAAAGCCATTGTGCGACCGTCTTCCTCAACCATTGGGATGACGCCTTGGTCGATAAGAGCTGCAATTTCTGACTTGCGAAGGTCTAAGCGAGCCCCTTTTACGTTACTCAGCGTACCATATTTCTTGCCAGCGGCACCCTGCGCGATAACAATTTCATCTGTATTAGTCATACGGCCGGCCAGTGCAGCAGAGGCGGGCAGATAGAGGTCGTCATCCTCACCAGCTAATTCTGATTTCTTACGGCCTAAGATATAATTACAAGTCATTACGACGTTAGCCAGTTTGGCATCCTGTCCTTGCATGTTGGCATCATCGAGTTCGTCTTTCAACATGCTGAAGTTCTGGCTGTCCTTGAAGTCGGTGAGCATCATCACCTTGTTACGGTAAGCAGTGTCGGCCCACATGCGGATGGTATTTGCATCACCAAGATAGCCGGGAACGATAAGCAAACTGTAATTGTTCTTCAGGCTCAGACGGTCGTAGTAACGTTCCAACTCATCACGAATAGCGAGTGTGTCCTCAGAATCGTGGTATTCAAGTTCTTCTTTGTTCACGTTCATCAAGGTCAGGCAGTCAATTTTGCCCTGTCCTGCGTTTGCAAAGAAAGAGTCAAGAGCACGATAGGTTACCTCCAATTTGTGAAGCTCGTCGTGGATGGCAAAGAGGTTGTTGCTGAGGCACTGCTCCGCTTTCTGGCACTTGGCCTTACAGGAATCGATAATTGCCATGGGGTCAGTAGCTTCACCGTCGAGAATGGAAACCCAGAGTTCCAGCTCATTCTTCAGTTTTTTGCGGTTGTCAGCATATGCTGAATCAGAGAGGAAGATGTTCTTGATGGCTTTACGGCGGGGATCCATGTTCTCAACACCCTTAATGAGCCCCTTGAGGAGTTGGAATCCGCCAAACTTATTCAGACCGTCCAGACTTTCCTGCAGTGATGCGGCTTCCTGTTGGGTCTGTTGCTTCTCCTGAAGTTCTACCGGCTGGCCGGCCACTTCTTTTTTCATTTCTTCTGCTGCCATATTGCTTTCTTTTAATTCAATTTAAATATCCAAATATTTACTCAGCCTCTTCTAACTCTGCGAGCAGAGCCTTGAGAGCATTCTTGAGGTTTCCGCGTGCGGCCTCGTCTTTGAGGGCATTACGCAATGTCTTGTTCTTTTCCAACTGTCGGATTACGCTGTTGAAAGCATCAATTTTACCTTTCTCTTCTCCGAGCAATTGACTTTGTTCGATGAGCATGTCATCTTCAAAATCCTTAATCTGTTTGAAGTCGAAATCCTCAAAGACAGCGCCGCCTTCCTCTGTTTCTAAGGCAACACCCTTCTTGGAAGGCTGGTAGTGTTCGAATACTTCCTTCATGCTCTTGGGCTTGAAGCCTTCACGATCGTCGTCGGTGTTAGGTGCTTCGTCTGTGAACTGGTCTGCATAGAGGGCCCTGTTTTGTGGGAACTCAATGATACCATCCTGCGCTTCTGCGTCCAGGACTTTTGTAATAACGGTTTTTCTTGCCATAATTGTTGTTTATTAGTTTATGAATTATTATTTCGGTTTATTCGGCATTGTTTTCTTCTGGTGTCGATGCGGGATCCGGTTCTTGTTGGGTAGTTACAGTTTCATCATCTCCGTCGGGACTGTCGATTTCCCAATTGATTTCCTTCTTTTCCTCGTCATATTTCATTGTGACAGTATCACCTGGAGTAATGTCGCCAGAGATAATGAGTTTAGACAGTGGCCGCCGGATTTCCTTGCGGATAATACCGAGGATGGGACGGGCTCCGTAGTGGGCGTTGAATCCAACCTTCGTCACATACTTTCGTGCCGACTCATCAATGACGAGTTTGATGTTCTGCTCATTAAGTGTCTTCAGCAGGTTCTTGATGTGGATGTCGAAGATGCGGTCTATCATCTCTTCTGTAATCGGTGAGAATGGAACAATCTCTGTCAGACGAGCCAGGAACTCAGGACGGAACTGTCCTTGCATCACCTCGAGCAGTTTGTCGTGGGTAGGAACGATGCCTTCACCGAATGACTTGAAGATGTAGTCGCTGCCGATATTAGAGGTGAAGATGATAAGCGAGTTGGAGAAATCGCCCACACGACCTAAGCGGTCGTGCAACTTGCCTTCATCAAGAATCTGAAGGAAGAGGTCGAATACAGATTTGTGAGCCTTTTCAATTTCGTCGAAAAGAACAACGGAATATGGGTGCTGGCGAATCTGGTTCACCAATAAGCCTCCCTCTTCATAACCTACATATCCCGGAGGTGCACCATAGAGAAGGGCGACGGAATGCTCTTCCTTGTATTCTGACATATCAAAGCGGAGCATAGCAGTCTCGTCGTCGAAAAGGAAAGCAGCCAAAGATTTTGCTAGCTCAGTCTTTCCGGTACCCGTCGGGCCGAGGAAGAAGAATGAACCCATTGGTTGTCCCTTCTTGTTAAGGCCAGAACGTGATTCGAAGATGGCATCGAGGATACTCTTGATAGCATGATTCTGACCTACTACACGTTTATGGAGTGTGGCCTCTGCATTAGAAAGCTTCTCACGTTCTTCACTCTGAATGTTACCCATAGGAATTCCCGTCATCTTAGCCACCACATCACGCACCGCGTCTTTTTCGAGTTTGGGCTCAGGCTTGTCCTGGGGTTCTGATTCATCCATCATCGAAAGTTCAAAGGAGATCTTAACTGACGACATGGCACGATCGAGAAGATCGAGTGCGGATGAAGGCAGGTTGCGGTCGGGCATATAGCGTTTGGCCAAACGTACGATTTCAGCAGGAACATCATCTTCAATCGGCAGATGGTGGAACTGCTCGTAACTTTCACGCTTGCTCTGGATGATTTCGATGGCTGATTCTTCATTGGGCTCTTCCACTGTGATTTTCTCAAAGAAAGCAGTCAGTTCCTTGTCTTTCTCTATATCCTTTGTAAAACCGTCAATGGTGGAGGTGATGATGACCTGTAACTGGTTTTTGGAAAGAAGTTTCTTCAGGTTAGGCAGAATGCCGTTGAGAACAGACTGCTTGTCTTCCACACGATGGAAGTTTTCAATGACCAAAACAGGTTGTGTTTGATTGAGTAGCGACTGGGTAACTTGCTTGAACCGGTCTTCTATCTCACCTTTGTAACTGACGCCCTGACTCAGAGCAATAAGGTCAAGTTCAAAAGGTTCCATGGATTCGAGGGATGCAGGTACACGCTTGTCGCGCAGACGTTGTACGATGCCGTTGATGAGGCTTGTCTTTCCGACACCTGTCTCGCCGACAATTAAAAGATTTGCTCGGTCTTTGCGGGCCAACACCTCAATGATGGAGAGAATCTCTTTGTCGAAACCAATAATAGACTGTTCTGCCACTTCACTCAGCATCGGGATATAATAATCAGAGGAACCTTCGTCAATGCTGGCAACCTTATTGCTTGAAGTGCTGCTGGAAGCCGCCATAATGGGAGTATTTCCAGAAATAGTCTTCAGAATCTTTTCAGGTTGCAAAGGCAGTGTCTTCAATTGTTCGTAGCTGAATCCAACACCTGGACTGACCAAAGCTGCCAACAGGCAAGGGGCGGTGATTTCCGACAATCCGCATTTTTCACTAAGCTCATTGGCTTCTTTTACTACATTTTCCGCATCGTGGGATAGTTCAAAGCCTTTCATGGGATAGGGAGATTTGTCGCATTGCTGCATACGCATGTCTGCCCAATCCACCATATAATAATAGTCTTCATCGAGGGTGTCCTCAATGAAGTTTACCAGACCGGCACTCTTGTGAAGGAGTGCGCGAAGCAAATGGGCGGGTTCAATCTTCGGCGATTTGTGCTCGTTGGCAAATGACTGTGCAACGTGTAGCAAATTCGGAAGATTCTCAAGGAGTTTTAAGTACTTGTCCATAGTTTTACCTGATTATGTTATTCGTTTATAGTGGCAATATAGTTGGCGGGTACGTAGGTGATGGCTACAGCGGCAAGACCTTCCATCTGGATGACAACGTGACGGTTGTTTTTAAACCGTTTGATTACTCCCTCTACACCGGCAAAAACACCTTCGGTAATCAAAACACGGCGGCCAACCTTATTAATGTAGTCCCCAGGCTGTAGAAACATAACACTGTCATCCTGTACAGAGGCTACTCGTAGGAAGTTTTCCATCTGCCGGTCAGGGATGTGAAGAATTTCACTGTTTCCATCCAGGGTAGTACGTACGATAAATCTGAGGGGCTCTAATTCTTTTACGCTTTGCTTAAGATAGGTTAGTTGCTGTTTGGTGGATCTGATAAAGATCAGATTGTGGATGGCGGGTACTAATTTTCTCTTTTTATCGTTCCCTTTTCCTACAAATTCGTAGCGCAAGGGTATGAAGCTCTCCACATCGATAGTATCCAAATGCTCTTTGACCTTTAGTTCACGGTTGTAGGTAACTCGCATTGGAAACCATTGCAGGCTTTTCTCAGTTTGCATTATTTTAGTGGTATATTTTAGTGGTATAGTAATTAAAGAATATAGAGAATACGATTATTGTATTCCTGCTTTCAAATTAAGACTGTCAGGGATGCGCGTCAGCTGAAAAAACAAGTCGGGGGGTCACCACTAAATGTAGTGGCGTGTCGTTTTCTTTAGGTGTGTCATTTTCAGCTTCTGCACTGATTTCCAGTAGCATAATTGAAAGTTTTAGTAACGTTGCTCTTAATGAGAGCGTGTTTATCGTTTGCAAATATACAGAAAAAAATCCGAAACTATTTGGTATGTGTGTTAAAAAGTGTTTACTACTTCGTTCTTTTCTTTTTATTATCTGCACACAAAATGTGCCCAGAGAATAGAACGTGTTAATTTATGAGTTGCTATTTCTTTTGATTTGCAGCAAAAAAACTACATATTAAATAATTTTATGCGTGTTACTCTTCGCGAAATAAAAAAAATGCACTAACTTTGCACGCAATTCGCAAATAATTAATGTACATTAAATAGATTTATGGCCGGAACGAAAAAAATTAAGACTGCCCTTGTGTCGGTTTTCCACAAGGACGGATTAGATGAATTGCTCGCTAAACTGAATGCAGAAGGCGTGAAATTCCTCTCTACAGGTGGTACCCAGAAGTTTATTGAGAGTCTGGGTTATGAATGTGAAAAGGTGGAGGATGTGACGACTTATCCTTCCATCCTTGGAGGACGAGTGAAGACGCTGCATCCCAAAATCTTCGGTGGAATCCTTGCTCGCCGCGATAATGAGGGCGATCAGCAGCAGATGGCTGAATATGAGATTCCTAGCATTGACCTTGTGATCGTGGACTTGTATCCCTTCGAGCAGACCGTGGCAGATGCCTGCAGTTCGGAGCAGGATATCATTGAGAAGATTGACATCGGTGGTATTTCATTGATCCGTGCCGGTGCGAAAAACTTTAAGGATGTAGTCATCGTTCCTTCAAAGGCTGAGTATGGTGTGTTGCTCGACATTCTCAACAAAAAGGGTGCCGAGACAGACATTGAAGACCGCCGTATGTTTGCTACGCGTGCTTTTGGCGTGAGCAGCCATTATGACACGGCCATTAATGCATGGTTTGAAAAGAAGTAAAAAGGTAAAAAGTAAAAAAAAGAAAAAGGACATGGGATTTTTCAGTTTTGTTCAAGAAATTGCAATGGACCTTGGTACGGCCAACACCATCATTATCAGTGATGATAAGATTGTGGTTGACGAGCCTTCAGTGGTAGCTTTGGACCGCCGTACAGACAAGATGATTGCTGTCGGCGAGAAAGCCAAGATGATGTATGAGAAGACGCACGACAATATTCGCACAATCCGTCCGCTTCGCGATGGTGTGATTGCCGATTTCACAGCCTGTGAGCAGATGATGCGTGGCCTGATAAAAATGGTGCATACAGGCAGCCGCCTGTTCTCGCCCTCTCTTCGCATGGTGATAGGTGTACCTTCAGGCAGTACTGAGGTGGAACTTCGTGCTGTACGTGACTCTGCCGAGCATGCTGACGGCCGTGACGTATATCTGATTTTTGAACCTATGGCTGCTGCCATCGGTATTGGTATCGATGTGGAGGCTCCTGAGGGCAACATGATAGTTGACATCGGTGGCGGTACCACGGAAATTGCTGTTATCTCACTTGGAGGCATCGTGGCCAACAACTCCATTAAGGTGGCTGGTGACGATTTGACCTCTGATATTCAGGAATATATGAGCCGCCAGCACAATGTGAAAGTTTCGGAACGTATGGCTGAACGTATCAAAATTAACGTAGGCTCTGCCCTTACTGACTTAGGTGATGAGGGTCCAGAAGACTATATCGTTCATGGTCCTAACCGTATTACGGCCCTTCCTATGGAGGTGCCTGTATGTTATCAGGAGATAGCCCATTGCCTGGACAAGACCGTGGCACGAATTGAGACGGCTGTTCTTTCTGCTTTGGAGAGTACGCCTCCAGAACTTTATGCTGATATTGTGCACAATGGTATCTACCTGACTGGAGGTGGTGCTTTGCTTCGTGGTCTCGACAAGCGTTTGCAGGATAAGATCAACATTCCGTTCCATATTGCTGAGGATCCACTTCACTGTGTGGCAAAGGGTGCTGGCATTGCCCTGAATAATGTTGACCGTTTCTCGTTCCTGATGCGATAGTCTTAAGGTTCAAGGTACTGAGGTTCAGCGGTGAACAATCTACTCGCGTTCTTTGCGAAATACAATCACTGGTTTCTCTTCGTTTTTCTGGAGGTTATCAGTATGGTGCTGTTGTTTCAGTTCAACAGTTATCAAGGTAGTGTGTATTTCACAACCGCCAATGCCATTTCTGGCAAGGTGTATGAATGGAACTCCGAGTTGGAGAATTTCTTCAGCCTGACCAAGAACAATGAACAACTCACGCAACGCAACCTTTATCTGGAACGCCAGGTGCAGGTGATGTCGGAACAACTCACCAAACTGACACGCGACTCTTCATACCTGAAGAATAATCAGTTGGCTTTGTTGCAAGACTATCATCTGATTCCTGCCAAGGTGATAACGAACTCAATCGACAAGAAAGACAACTATATCACCATTGACAAGGGAACAGCCGACGGCGTCCACCGCGACATGGGAGTGGCTTGTGGTAATGGCGTGGTCGGTGTGGTCTATATGTCGAGCATGCACTACAGTATTGTTTTGCCTGTGCTCCACAGTCAGTCCAATATCAGCGTGACCATTGCCAAGCGAGGTTACTACGGATACTTGCAGTGGCGAGGTGGCAGTTCTACCTTGGCTGATGTAAACGATATTCCTCGTCATGCCCATTTCCGGCTGGGTGATGCTATTGTGACTAGCGGCTACAGTAGTATCTTCCCTCCGGGGTTGTTGGTGGGACAGGCTTTGCACGTCTTTAATTCCAGTGACGGTCTCTCTTATAGGGTACAGGTGAAATTGAGTACAGATTTCGGAAATCTGCGTGACGTCTGTGTAATTGACGATACACCGATGCGTGAACGTGTGGAACTGATGCGTGCGGCGCAGGATTCTATTAAAGTGAAGAGTGGAAAATGACATCTGACTTGATTAACAGAATAGTGGCCTTCGTGGTCTTTTTAGTGGTTCAGGCCTTGGTCTTGAACCACATCCATCTGTTCGGGGTGGCCACTCCGTTGCTCTATGTCTATTTCGTGCTTCTTTTCCGCCGCAACCATCCCAAGTGGTCTATTTTGATGTGGAGTTTCTTCTTGGGAATCTGCATAGACGTTTTTTCAAATACACCGGGTGTGGCTGCAGGTTCAATGACCCTTGTGGCTTTGTTCCAGCCTTATGTTTTGGAAGCATTTCTTACGCGCGATAGCGAAGATAACCTCAAGCCTGGGATGCGCTCGCTTGGTGTAAGCAAGTTTATTTTCTACACCATTATCCTGGTGTTTCTCTATACGCTTGCCTTTTTCTCACTGGAGGCTTTCAATTTCTTCAACTGGCTGCAGTGGCTGTTGTGCATCGGTACCAGTACGTTGCTAACGGTTGTGCTTATTCTGGTGATTGAAAACCTACGCAGACAGTGAAAGGCGACTACGAACTTGAAAACCGGCGTTATGTTATCGGGGGAGTGGCCATTGTTATAGTGGTCATTTATCTGCTTCGTCTGCTTTCACTTCAGATTCTCAGTGACGACTACAAGAAGAATGCCGACTCCAATGCCTTCCTCAAGAAGGTAGAATTTCCTGCACGTGGTGTTATCTCCGACAGAAACGGAAAGTTGATGGTCTATAACCAGCACAGTTACGATTTGATGGTGGTGATGAATGAGGAGAAAGATCATCTTGATACTTTGGAGTTCTGCGAAGCGTTGGGTATCACGAAGGAAGACTTCATCAAACGGATGGACGAAATCAAGGACCGTTCAAAGAATCCCGGCTATTCGCGTTTCACGCAGCAGCTTTTCATGAGTCAGTTGTCGGAAAAGGAGTTCAGTATTTTTCAGGAGAAGATGTACCGTTTTCCTGGATTTTATGTTCAGCGTCGAAGTGTCCGCCAATACGTTTATCCTTATGCTGCCCATGTTTTGGGTGATGTCGCAGAGGTATCACCGGCAGATATTGAGGAAGATGATTATTATCAGCCAGGTGACTATATCGGCAAGTTGGGCGTGGAGCGTTATTATGAGAAACAGCTGCGTGGTGAGAAAGGTATCCAGATATTACTTCGTGATGCCCACGGTCGTATCAAGGGTAAATACCAGAATGGTGCACTAGACCGTAAGCCTGTAGCAGGAAAGGACCTAACGTTGAGCATTGATATAAATCTTCAGGCCTTGGGCGAACGGCTGCTCGAAGGTAAGATAGGTAGTATTGTTGCCATTGAGCCTGCTACGGGCGAAGTGCTTTGCATGGTCAGTTCGCCTACCTATGATCCTCGTATTATGGTTGGCCGTCAGCGTGGAAAGATGCACCGCGAACTGCAGAAGAATGTCTGGAAACCGTTGCTCAACCGTAGTATCATGGGTCAATATCCTCCTGGTTCTACTTTTAAGACTTCTCAGGGGCTGACTTTTGTGACGGAAGGTGTTATTAATCCTATATCCACACTGTTTCCTTGTCATCGTGGCTTTTATCATAAGGGTCTTCATGTGGGTTGTCACGGGCATGGTTCGCCTATTTCGCTTGTTCCCGCCATCAGTACCTCCTGCAATGGCTATTTCTGTTGGGGACTCTACTATATGATGTCCAACCGTTCGAAGTATAAGACTGTCCAGGATGCCATGAACTGCTGGCGCGACTATATGGTGTCGATGGGTTTTGGCTACAAACTGGGTATTGACCTCCCTGGCGAGAAACGCGGATTGATTCCTAATGCCGACTATTATGACAATAACTACAAAGGCTCATGGAACGGTCTGACGATCATCTCCATCAGTATCGGACAGGGTGAGGTGAACCTCACGCCTCTACAGATAGCCAACCTGGGTGCTACCATTGCCAACCGTGGCTATTATTATACACCCCATGTCGTTCGTAAAGTGAAGGGTGAACCACTTGACACCGCCTTTACACGCCGTCATCAGACATTGGCCAGCCGTGCTGCCTATGATTACATCGTACAGGGTATGCGTGCTTCCGTACTTGGTGGAACTTGTAAACATCTGAATCGTGGTGATATCGTTATCTGTGGCAAGACCGGAACAGCTCAGAACCGCGGACAAGACCACTCTGTATTTATGGGCTTTGCACCGATGGATAATCCCAAGATAGCCATTGCCGTCTATGTGGAGAACGGTGGATTCGGTGCAGACTTTGGCGTGCCTATCGGTGGATTGATGATTGAACAATACCTACATGGTAAATTATCGGCAGGCTCTGAATCCAGGGCTACTGCCTTCCAAAAAAGACGAATCGCTTATGGCTCAGCAAACAGATAAACCGGCAGGCGTTTTGCGTTCACTTGACTGGTGGACCATCTTCATCTATGTGGCTCTCTTGGCTTTTGGCTGGGTGAGTGTCTGTGGTGCTTCCTATACGTATGGAGATACCGACATCTTCAGTCTTGACTCCCGTTCAGGTATGCAGATTGTGTGGATAGGCACGTCTTTGGCCCTTGGTCTTTTCCTGTTGTTGCTCGATGACCGTTTCTACGATACTTTCGCCTATGTCATCTATGGCCTATTGGTCCTGGTGCTGATAGCTACTATCTTTAACCCGCATGAGATCAAGGGTTCACGCTCTTGGCTGGTGTTGGGACCTTTACGGTTACAGCCTGCTGAGTTTGCCAAGTTCGCTACTGCTTTGGCGGTGGCGAAGCTGATGAGTACCTATGGCTTCACAATGGATAAATGGAAGCATTTTGCTGCTGCCGTAGCCGTGGTGTTGTTGCCGATGATCTGCATTGTGCTGCAGAAGGAGACGGGTTCAGCATTGGTCTATATCTCTTTCTTCTTGATGTTTTATCGTGAAGGAATGACAGGCAGCATCCTTTTCACAGGTGTCGCAATGGTTTTCTACTTCGTTGTGGGTGTAAGGTTTGAGGAGACAATGCTGTGGGGAACGCCTACCTCTGTTGGCAAGTTCGTGGTCCTTTTGGCCGTGCAGACATTTACGGCCTTTATGGTCAGGCAAGCGACAGTTCTGGTTGATACTTGGGTATTCTTACGGTCTGACGTTGTTGGCCTTGTTGTTTTCCAAGTTCGTGATACCTTTCGATATTGTCTGGGTACAGATGGCTCTTACGGCTATTCTGGTGGGACTGCTCGTCTTTGAGGGATTGGGCTCACGCCTGCGTACCTATTATTTTATAGCACTTTTCACGATAGGCAGCGTAATCTTCTTCAATGCCGCTGACTATGTGCTCAACAATATCATGGAACCCCATCAGCGTACGCGAATCAACGTACTTCTCGGACTTGATGAAGACCTTGCAGGAGCAGGCTATAACGTGCACCAGAGTGAGATTGCCATTGGCTCTGGCGGACTTTTGGGAAAGGGTTTCCTGAATGGTACACAGACGAAGCTGAAATACGTGCCTGAGCAGGATACCGACTTCATTTTCTGCACGGTGGGTGAGGAAGAAGGTTTCTTGGGATGTGCTGCGGTTCTGCTGCTCTTTTTGGCTCTTATTCTCCGGCTTATCAAGATGGCAGAACGACAACCGTTCCGATTTGGAAGAGTATATGGCTATTGTGTGTTAAGCATATTCCTGTTCCATCTGTTTATTAATGTGGGAATGGTCTTGGGACTGACACCAGTCATTGGTATTCCTTTGCCTTTCTTTAGTTACGGCGGCTCTTCTCTATGGGGCTTCACACTCCTGTTGTTTATTTTCCTGCGTATTGATGCCAGCCGTAATATGGTGAGGCAATAGAGCTTCAGTAATTATTTGCGGGATAGTTTGATACCGACATCAGCAATGCCGGGAAGGATTTCACGTTTCATGTCGTGGCGGATTCGGATTTCCACGGAGTCTCCTTCATTCAGGTCTATGTCTGTTACAGGAAAAGCATACTGATAGATACTCACACCTTGTCCTTTGGTAACTCCGTTTTCTTCCATCAGTTGGCATTTGATGCTATGGCTTTTGGTGGATTTTTGGGGGAAGACACACTGCTCGATATTCAGTGTCAGACTGGTAAATGGGTAGTCACCCGTCGTGCGCAGCCCAAGTTCAATACGGTATCTGCCTTTCCTGGTTATCCTTGGTGTGTTGAAATAGAGTGTATCGCTTTTCTCCCATCCAGCCAGTTGGGTATGTTCGTAGTGACTGTATGCCAACGACTCATCACAGGAGGACAGTCCTGCGAGGGTCATGAATGCTAGTGCTATGAGAAAGGCCCTAAGCCAGTGCTTCATTCCTTCTTTTCTTTTTGAGGGGCATTATTACGGTTCTCGTTTCTGTTTCCGCGGTTCTCGTTGTTGCGGTTCTTCGGCTTGCGCTGACCTTGAGGCGGGTTCTGGTTTTGAGAAACGGCTTGCTTGGTAGGGTTCTGCTTGTTGCGGCTCTTCTTCTTTTTCTTTGCGCGGTCGAAACGGGTAATGCTTTCTCCTGCCAACAAGTCAATAGGCTTACTAGACTCTCTCTGGACATCGTCGGGCTGGAGTGAATCAGGCTTTTCCCCGCGTTTGTTCATTTCAATAATCTCTTGGGCACGTTGAGCCGTGATGGTTTCCAGATTGGCGGCCATCCGCTTGTCGGTAGAGTAGGTGATGATGCCGGCGAGGATGTCCGTCTTAAACTGATAGTAGTCGTTGTCGATGGTCTGAAGAATGATGTCTTTGGCAGGAAAACGCTTGCCGGCCTCCATATAGTTGTCCACTTCATAGTTCAGACAGCATTTCAGTTTGGCACACATACCAGCCAGTTTCTGAGGATTCAGCGAGATGTCCTGGAAACGGGCGGCATTGGTGCTCACGCTGGAGAAGTTCTTCATCCATGTTGCACAGCATAGTTCTCTACCGCAGGGACCTGTTCCTCCAATGCGTCCTGCCTCCTGGCGTGCACCAATCTGCTTCATCTCAATACGCACGTGGAAGGTGGCTGCAAGGTCTTTGATGAGTTGGCGGAAGTCTACGCGTTCGTCTGCGATATAATAGAAGATAGCCTTGTTGCAATCGCCCTGATATTCCACATCGCCGATTTTCATCTGCAATCCAAGATTCTTCGCAATCTGTCGGCTCTCAATCATTGTAGCGTGTTCACGGCTCTTGGCTTCCTGGTATTTCTGCATGTCCACATCCTTGGCAATGCGGTAGATGCGCTTGATGTCATCGGGACCTTTCAAGTTGGCTTTCTTCACCTGAAGTTTCACGAGGCGTCCGGTGAGTGTCACTACGCCGATGTCATGTCCGGGATTGGCTTCTACGGCTACCCAGTCACCTTTCTTCAGTTCCAGGTTGTTCACGTTATGGTAATAAGCCTTTCTCGTGTTCTTGAACTGCACTTCCACAAGGTCTGTGTCTTCCGTGTTTCCGGGCACGTCTCCCAGCCAGTCGTAGGTGTTCAACTGATGGTCCTGGCGTCCGCAGGCTCCACAGCAGAGACCACGGTCTCCGTCGTTGGTTATTTTGTATTTCAGATTTTTGTAATCCATATCTTATCTTTTATTTTTGCAATAGCAGTACGATGATGTTGAGGGCCATGTCGAAGAATACTATCTTCGGATTGGCGTTCTGCCCGATGTCGCGGATGGCACGCTGGATGAGTTCTGAGATGCCGATGACATTGGCCTCATTGATGAATCGGGCAAAGTTTCTTGCGAAGTTCTCTTCTTCCTGAGTCATGTAGCAAAGTTCTTCCTGATGGAAGTTGTACATGAAGTTCTCACGTACCAACCGCAGGAAATAGGTGAGCATCCGTTTCTGTTTCTCGCGTCCATAGCCTGCCACGGTCTCACTCCAGCGTTTCAGCTCTTTGATGTTGCGCTGGTAAGCCAGCCGCATCAGCATGATGAACATATCCAGGAACAGACGGTTCTCTGAGTCGGCATTCAGCGATTCAAGTGCTTTTGTCCAAGAACCATTGGCCACTCGGGCAAGCCTGTGAGCCATGTCCCCGTCAATGCCCCGTCGTTCCGTCAGGGCTTCCTCTATGGCTACTGTCTCTATCTTCTTAATATCGATGCGTTGCGTACGACTGGTAATGGTTTCCAATAACCTTTCGGGTTCTTCGCTGACCATCAGGAACACCGTCTGTGTGGGTGGCTCCTCTATGAGTTTCAACAATTTGTTGGCACAGGATGGATTCATGCGTTCAGGCAACCATACGATGCAGACTTTATATCCGCCCATCGAAGATTTCAGCGAGAGTTTGCGGTTCAGTTCGTCACTCTCAGCCTCGTAGATGACGGCCTGCTGGTTATCAGCGCGCATCATCTGCAGCCATTGGTCCATTGTGAAGTAAGGACCTTCCAAGAGCATCGTGTTCCATTCCTTGGCGAAGTCATCGCTTATCATCTTGTGCTCCGCACTCGTCCCCTTGGGTTTGATGACCGGATAGGAGAAGTGAAGGTCAGGATGCTGCCATTTGCGGAGCATGGCCTCGGCATTGGTCGTCAGTTGTGGGTTGAAAGCAGGCACTTGACTGCCGTCTTCCTGCCTTTCACCGAGCAGATAGGAAGCGAAGGCCAAGGTCAGGGCCATCTTGCCGCAACCTGCAGGACCGCAGAGCAACAATGCGTGTGGAAGTCTTCCTTCCTCCACCATCTGCATCAGCCGTTGCCGGGCTTCCTCTTGTCCGATGACCTCACTGAACTTCATTTCGCCTTTGTCCTTTAGCAAATTGTCTTCACAACTTCTTTTACCGACTCCACGGCACTTACCGTATAGAAGTGGATATTGCTCACACCGTGTGCATAGAGATCACGGCATTGCTGGATAGCCCATTCCACACCCAGCTGCTTGGCATCGTCATCGGTCTTGCATTTCACCACTTCGCGAGCCAGATCCTCCGGGATGTCACAATGGAAAGTCTTTGGAACCACCGTCAGTTGCGAGAGTTTGGCAAAGGGCTTCAGTCCCGGCACGATGGGAATAGTGATACCCATCTGACGCGCCTTCTCAACGAACTGGAAGTATTTCTCATTGTCGTAGAACAGCTGCGTCACGGCATATTTCGCACCCAGGTCCTGCTTCTTTTTTAGGTATTCCATGTCGCGTTCCAGATTCGGTGCTTCTTCGTGCTTCTCAGGATAGCAGGCCACGCCAAACGAGAACTTCTTTCCTGGATGCTTGATGGGGGTTCCGTCGCGGAAATAGCCTTCGTTGAACTTCACCACTTGTTCGATGAGTTGTGTCGTATGGCGATAGCCTCCACGAATCGGCGTGAATGTCTTTTGGTCTTGTGCCTTATCGCCTCTGAGCAGCAACACGTCGTTGATGCCCAAGAACTGGAGGTCGATGAGTTCATACTCAATGTCTTCTGCCGTGGCACCACTACAGATGATGTGTGGAATCACCGGCAGTTGATAACGTTGCTGAATGGCAGCGGCAATGGCTATCGTTCCGGGGCGCCGTCTTATGCGCTGGCGCTCAAAGTTGCCGTCCTCCAACTCCCGATAGACATATTCCGAGTGGTGGGTGGTAATGTTGATATATTTCGGATTGAATTCCTTCAGAATGTCGATGGTGCTGAACAGCGCTTCCGTGCCGTTACCCTTCAAGGGAGGCAATACTTCAAACGAGAATCCTTTTTCCTCGTTGACCTGTCCGTTTTCCAGTAAGTCGATGACTTTCATTTCTATTTATTATAAATCGGTGCAAAGATACAAAAAAAAGTGAAGAGTGAAGAGTGAAGAGTGAAGAATTTTTTAACTTGAAACCTGAAACTTGAAACCTGAAACCCAAATAACGAAGAATTTGACAATATTTATTGGGGAAAATGGTTATTAAAACGTAATTTAAAGTAGAAATATCATACAAAACACCTTAATAAAAATGAATCAAACTCAGAACGGTAGCAAAGCCTACCTTATTTCGATTGTGATGGTTGCCGTACTCGGCGGCCTGCTTTTCGGCTACGACACAGCCGTTATCTCTGGTGCAGAAAAAGGTCTGCAGGCCTTCTTCAGCAATGCAGTTGACTTCCGTTACACCGATGCCATGCACGGCTTCACTAGCAGTAGTGCGCTGATTGGCTGTATCATCGGTAGTGCACTCTCTGGTCTTCTGGCCACGCGGTTGGGCCGTAAGCGTTCGCTCTTCCTGGCTGGTGTGCTCTTCTTCATCTCTGCCCTTGGCAGCATGGAGCCTGAATTCATGATTTTCGAGAAGGGCGTACCCACGTTCTCCCTGCTCGTGATGTTCAATATCTACCGTGTCATCGGTGGCGTTGGTGTAGGTCTGGCCTCGGCCATCTGCCCGATGTACATTGGCGAGGTGGCTCCCTCCAATATCCGCGGTATGCTTGTATCTTGGAACCAGTTTGCCATTATCTTTGGTCAGTTGGTAGTCTATTTCGTCAATTTCTTCATCCTGGGCGACCATATCCAGCCGCTCGTGGAGGAAATGGGTAAGGGAATGGCAGCTATCCATCCCAATGCACAATGGACTGTCACTACCGGATGGCGCTATATGTTTGGTTCTGAGGCTGTTCCCGCAGGTCTCTTCGCCCTGCTCATCTGCTTCGTACCTGAGACTCCGCGCTATCTCGTTATGGTAGGTCAGGACGAGAAGGCCCTTGGCATTCTTTCCAAGATTAATGGCAGCTCAAAGGCACAGCAGATTCTTCAGGACATCAAGGACACCATCATCGTGAAGACCGAGAAACTCTTTACCTACGGATGGCTCTGCATCTTCGTGGGAATCATGCTCTCTGTGTTCCAGCAGGCTGTGGGTATCAATGCCGTGCTCTATTATGCTCCGCGCATCTTCGGCGACATGGGTATGGACAATCCGATGATGTTCACCGTCTTCATGGGTATCGTGAATATTCTCTTCACACTCGTGGCCGTCTTCACCGTTGAGAAATGGGGCCGCAAGCCGTTGCTTATCTGGGGATCGCTTGGTATGGCTCTCGGAGCCTTTGGCGTAGCCGTATCGTTCGGCCACGAAGGTCTGGAGTTTGTCACCGCCGCCTCCATCATGGTTTATTCCGCATCGTTCATGTTCTCGTGGGGCCCCATCACCTGGGTGCTCATTGCTGAGATCTTCCCCAACACCATCCGCGGCGGTGCTGTTGCCATAGCCGTAGCCTTCCAGTGGATTTTCAATTTCATCGTGAGTAGCACTTTTGTACCGATGTTCAATATGCACCTCACCGAGGGCGATGACTTCGGCCATTGGTTCACCTACGGTCTCTATGGTGTCATCTGCGTCATTGCTGCCATCTTCGTATGGAAGTTGGTTCCAGAGACCAAAGGCAAGACACTGGAGGATATGACCCGTCTTTGGAAAAAAGCATAGCATTCTAACCACTTACTATCATAAATAAGAAAACGCTGGAGCGCATGGTATTTGTGCTTCAGCGTTTCATTTTGTTCTGATCGATTTTGCTATTTCAGGTTCTTCTTCAGCCACTCCATGTGGCCGTATTCCGTATCTTCTGAAGTCCAGTGCTCGTTAATGGGTGTGATGAGCGATTCCTTTTCGCACTTCAGCGTGTTCCATACGGCATAGCTGGTGGTGGGAGGGCAGGTATTGTCGTTGTAGCCCCAGGTCAGACGGGTTTTGGCCTTCACATAACGGGCAAAGTTTACCACGTCATAGTAAGCCATCGTATTGATTTTTTCCGGAGTGAGCATCCCGTTCATGCGGTTGAAGTGGGGATAGCCGCCAGTACGTCCCTTTTCAGCATAGCCTGCCATGTCGCTGAGGGCAGGATGGTTGGCAGCACAGAGGGTTACACGCGAATCAAGTCCTGCCGTAATGATAGCCAATGCTCCTCCTTGTGAACCTCCCTGAACAGCCACATTCCGACCGTCCCATTCCGGCAGGGAAGTGAGCAGGTCAATACAGCGCACACAAGCCAGATAGACACGCTTCATATAGTAGTTGTCGCGGTTGTCGAGCCCTTGGCAGAGATAGCCGTTAGGGTCCGTATTGAGTGCACGGCTGATCTCGTTGAACTGTTCGGTGGTCATGCGTGGATCAAGTCCGTGGATTTCCATTTCTAAGCGGATGAAGCCGTTTTCAGCATAATACTTGTGGCGTAAAGGTTCCTTGATGGTCTTCACGCCGGCACCCGGCGGACAGAGCACCACGGGACAACTGCCTTTCTTTGCGTTCTTTGGGTAGAACAGATAGCCGTAGACACATTGGCCGCGTTTATTGAGTTGTAGGCGGATGAGCCAGCAATCTATCTTGTCCGTGCAGTATTCCGGAGCCAGTTCACGGGTATAGGTCAGGGGGAATGCTGCGGCTTCCTCCTTCGCTTTATCCCAGAAAGCCTTGAAGTCGGCAGGCTCCTTGGTATAGGGCTGAATCTTGTCGGCAGAAAATCCCACCTTCATGTGATGCTGGTATTCCTTGCCGTCGCAGGTGATTCGCAGGCGGAGGTCTCGGAATCCCGGAGTCTTCCGGGTGCCTATGTTAATCACGGCGCGCCCTCCTTTGAGCTTCACTGACCCTTGCTGGTCGTCGGGCAGCATATCCTCGCCGATGGAGTAACTGATTATACCCTCCTGAGGAATGCCGTACTTAAAGAACTGTACTTCCACCGAGGCTTTCTGCCCCGTCTCATAGAGCCAGTCAGCATGGTCGGGTGTAGTCACCCACAGGTAATCAGAACGATAGGGATAATTCTCCGCCATAACGGCAGAACAGAAAACAAGCGCCATAAGGGCAACAATCATACGTATTCTTCTCATAATCTTTTGATATGCTTAGTAGTCGCTGACAAAGTTAGTGCAAATGAGTGGAAAAACAAAATTTTTTTTTGATTTTTCCCGAATGCAGCCTAACTTCATGGCTCGAAGAGACATAAAGGTACGGATAATCTTTGAAAGGCGATACTTGAAAAATGATAAAACAGTCTTTATTTTTGATTTTTTTGCTATGGGGGAGAAACAAGTATGGAGTTTTTTCTTTATATTTGCGGTCAGAAACTTTTAACTAATTACTAACAAACAATCTGAAAGACATGAAAGATTTGAAAATGTACATCAACGGCAAGTTCGTGGAGAGCCGTTCGGGTGAGTGGATTGAAGTGTTGAACCCCTCAACGGAGGAAGTGACCTCGCGTCAGCCTGCCGGTACGGTGGAGGATGTGAACGAAGCCGTGGAGGCTGCTTATGTGGCTCAGAAGAAGTGGGCAAAGGTGCCTGCTGCCGAGCGTGCCGTCTATCTGCATAAGATTGCCGATGGCATCCGTGCCAACTTTGACAAGTTCCAGGAGATTATTGTCCGTGAGCAGGGTAAGACACAAGCCCTTGCTGGTGTTGAGGTAGGTGTGACCGCCACATATTTCGATTATATGGCTGAGTTTGCCCGCCGCATTGAGGGTGAGGTGATTCAGAGTGATGCCCCCAACGAGACGATGATTCTCGTGAAGAAGCCTATCGGCGTGGCTGCCGGTATCCTGCCTTGGAACTTCCCGTTCTTCCTCATTGCCCGTAAGGCTGCCGCTGCCTTGATTACTGGTTGTTCCATCGTGATCAAGCCTGCCCAGATTACACCAGAGAACTGTACGGAGATTTGTAAGGTGGTTCATGAGAGTGGTCTGCCTGCAGGTCTGTTCAATGTGGTGACCGGTAAGGGTTCCGTGGTTGGTAATGCTTTGGCCAGCCATCCAAAGGTTGGCATCGTGAGCCTGACAGGTTCCGTAGGTGCCGGCGTGAAGATTATGGAAGCTGCTGCTCCCAATATCACGAAAGTCAGTCTCGAACTGGGTGGTAAGGCTCCTGCCATCGTATTCCCGGATGCAGACCTCGAACTGGCAGCCCAGGCTATCCTGGAGAGCCGCATTGGCAATACCGGTCAGATCTGTAACAATGCCGAGCGCGTTTATGTACACAAGGATATCAAGAAGGAGTTCACCGATATTATCGTGAAGAAGTTCCAGGCCGTCAAGTTCGGTAACCCGGCCATCGACAAAGATGTGGACATGGGTCCGTTGGTAGAGAAGGCAGCTTTGGAGAGTGTGACGAAGAAGGTGAACCACGCCGTGGAGCAGGGAGCCAAGATTCTTTGTGGTGGTGCTCCTGCAGGCGGTAAGGGCTATTTCTATCCCGCTACCGTGCTCGACAACTGTACCCAGGATATGGACATCATCCACGAGGAGACCTTCGGTCCCGTACTGCCATTGGTAGAGTTCGACAATATCGACCAGGTCATCGAGTGGGCCAATGATTGCGAATATGGTCTGGCCTCTTCGGTATTCACCAAGGACATCGATACTGCCACCCGCATCTGCCGTGAGATTGAGTTTGGCGAGACCTATATCAACCGTATGCACTTCGAGGCCATCCAGGGCTTCCACGCCGGTGTGAAGAAGAGTGGTATCGGTGGTGCTGACGGTAAGCACGGTATGGAAGAGTATCTTGTGACAAAGGTTGTTTATCTGGATACGCACTACGAGTAAATCGATTAAAATGAATATATCAAGACTGATGATCATGATGGCACTGCTAATATTGGCAGTGCCATCTGATGCAAAGAAGAAGGTGAAGAAGCAGGCTCTCTGGCCTAATGGAGAAGTCATTTCCGAGTGGTTTATGGATACTGTCAGGGTGGATGTATCCACCTTGGGACGTCAGTATGTGATTACCGACTACGGAGTGGTCCAGGATTCCACGAAGTTGCAGACGGAGGCCATTCAGAAAGTTATCGACCGTGCAGCCCAGGATGGTGGCGGCGTGGTGGTATTTCCCAAGGGAACGTTCCTCAGCGGCTCCCTTTTCTTCCGTCAGGGCACTCATCTGCATATGGCCGAGGGGTCGGTGCTGAAAGGCATTGATGCCATCAAGTACTATCCAATCCGTAAGACACGTATGGAAGGTCAGACGCTCAACTATTTCTGTGCATTGGTAAATGCCGACCAGGTGGATGGCTTTACCATCACGGGTAAGGGTACCATCAACGGCAACGGACTACGGTTCTGGGAGGAGTTCTGGATTCGTCGCCAGTACAACAGACAATGCACCAACCTCGAGGCCCTGCGTCCACGCTTGGTGTATATTTCCAATGCGAAGAATGTGACCGTTCAGGATGTGCATCTCATCAATTCGCCTTTCTGGACAAACCATATCTATAACAGCGAGCGCATCAAGTACCTCTATTGCACCATCTATGCTCCCCATGAGCCGCAGGATGCCAAGGCTCCTTCGAGTGATGCGCTCGACCTGGATGTCTGCAAGGATGTGCTGGTGCATGGCTGTAACATCTCGGTGAATGATGATGCCGTGGTGCTGAAAGGCGGCAAGGGAACCTGGGCTGACAAAGACCCCGATAACGGACCTTCCTGCAACATCATCATCCAGCATTGCAAATATGGATTCGTTCATGGTTGCCTGACACTGGGCTCCGAGAGTCTGCATGACTGGAACGTGATTCTCCGCGACTGTTCGGTGGATGAGGCTAACAATGTGCTGTGGCTGAAGATGCGTCCCGATACGCCCCAGCACTATGAATACGTGACGGTGGAGAATATGACGGGCAATTGCAGGAACTTCCTGTTGATAAGGCCCTGGACGCAGTTCTTCAAGCCTGAACAGCGTGACGACATGCCCCTTTCACAATGCAATAACATCGTGATCCGGAACATTCACCACATGAACTGCCAGAATTTCTTTGCCGTTTCCAAGTCGGACAAGTATGCGCTGAAGGACTTCACCTTCGAGAATATCGATGTGGCCGATGAAGCAAAAGCCTTCGACAAAAACCTCATTGAGGGAACGGTAGCCAAAAACATCGTCGTCAACGGCGAAAAGATAGTTGATAAATGAGCAGAAGATTTGTGAAAAGCCTGTTATGGCTGATGCTTTCAGGACTGCCCCTCATGGTGGCGGCTCAGCAATGGCCCACGGTGAATCCCGAGGCTAAGCCCGGTTCCCGTTGGTGGTGGCTGGGTTCTGCCGTTGACAAGGAAAATCTGCAATGGAACATGCAGGAGTATGCCAAACACGGCATCGGAGCATTGGAGATTACGCCGCTCTATGGCGTGCAGGGAAATGATGCCAATAATATCCCCTATCTTTCCGACAAATGGATGGAGATGTTGCGCTACACCCAGGAGCAAGGCCGCCAGAACGGTATCGAGATCGACATGGCCACGGGTACTGGCTGGCCTTTCGGCGGTCCATGGGTCCCGTTGGAGGAGAGTGCCTGCCGGGCTGTATTCGTGGAACAGTCGTTCATTGGAGATAAAGTGGAGAACTTGGATCTGCGGCCTACTGAAGAGAGAGACCGCAAGAATGCCGTATTCCATAAGGCGATGCTTTTCGGGCATAACGGTTCTGTCAAAGATGTCACGGACTGCATGAAGGATGGCATCCTGAACTGGAAGGCCACTAAGGAAGACAGCAAGCTGCTGGGTGGCAAGAACGGAAGCAAAACCGTTGTGGTGCTGTATATCAAATACGGTGTGATGAAGGTGAAGCGTGCAGCTCCCGGTGGTGAAGGACTGGTCATCGACCATTTCGACCGTAAGGCTGTGGCCAACTATCTGAAGCATATTGAGGATGCCTTTGAGCGTACCCATACGCCTTATCCCCACACCTTCTTCAACGACAGCTATGAGGTGGCCGATGCTACATGGACTCCTACGCTCTTCGAGGAGTTCTACAAACGTCGTGGCTACAGGCTGGAAGACCATCTGCTGGCGTTTACCCACGGAGATGTGAAGCTCGTCTCTGACTATCGTGAGACCCTTTCCGATCTGCTGCTGGAGAATTTCACCCAGCAATGGACGGCCTGGGCTCATAGTCACGGAGCCATCACCCGTAATCAGGCTCATGGTTCACCGGCCAATCTCATCGACTGCTATGCTGCCGTGGATGTTCCTGAGATTGAGGGCTTTGGACTTTCCGACTTTGGTATCAAGGGATTGCGCCAAGACCCTGGTAAGACCCGTAAGAACGACTCAGACTATTCCATGTTCAAGTATGCTCCGTCGGCAGCCCATATCTGTGGAAAGCCCTTTACGAGCAGCGAGACATTCACATGGCTCACGGAGCATTTCCGAACATCGCTCTCACAGTTCAAGCCCGATCTTGACCTGATGTTCTGTGCCGGCGTGAACCGTATGTTCTTCCACGGCACCTGCTATTCTCCCAAGGATGACCCCTGGCCGGGCTGGAAGTTTTATGCCTCGATAGACATGAGCCCCACGAACTCCATCTGGCGTGATGCCCCCGAGTTCATGAAATATGTGGAGCGCTGCCAGAGTTTCCTGCAATGGGGACAGCCCGACAACGACTTCCTGGTCTATCTGCCCATCCGGGATATGTGGAAGAAGAACCCCGACAAGTTGCTGATGCAGTTCTCCATCCATGCCATGGGCAAGCTGGCTCCAGAGTTCATCCAGGCCATCCTCGATATTGACAAGGCCGGTTTCGATTGTGACTACATCTCCGAGCGTCTGCTGATGGGCTGCAAGGTGGTGAATGGTGGAATCGAGACAGCTGCCGGAACCCGTTACAAGGCCCTTATCATTCCCGGTAGTGGTGACATGCCTGAGCAGGTGAAGGCCCACATCGAGGCCATGAAGGCTCAGGGCGCCCGGATTATCTATGGCACGGATGTGAATGCGATGAATGCTGCAGCCAAACCAGAGACCATGAAGACGAAATATGGACTGAAGGCCATCCGCCGCAAGAACCCCACGGGCTATCACTATTTCATTGCCAACCTGACGCCGAATGATGTCTATGAGGATATCATCCCCGGTGTGGAGTTTAAGGACGCCATGTGGTTCGATCCCCTGACAGGCCAGCGTTATGCAGCCTATATAGATGGACGGGAGATTGATGTGCAACTCCGTAGTGGACAGTCGATGATTCTCCAGACCTTCAACCAGAAACTGCCTGTGGCTGAGATCCTTCCCGTCTATTGCGATACTGCGGCTGTTGAGATGGACGTGGAACTCAATGGCCCCTGGAAACTCTCGTTCATAGAAGAGACGCCAAAGGTCAGTCAGACCTTCACCCTCGACCAGCTTCAGACGTGGGAGACCTTGAGCGATGAGACCCGTGTCACGATGGGCACTGGTGTCTATGAGACCACCGTCAAACTGAAAAAGAAAGATCTGAAGGATGCCACGGCTTGGAAGATAGACCTCGGTGATGTGCGTGAGAGTGCCCGTGTCTATATCAACGGACAGTATCTCGGTTGTGCCTGGTCAGTACCTTACGTGCTCGATTGCAAGAACACCTTGAAGAAAGGTAAGAACACCATCCGCATCGAGGTGACCAACCTGCCTGCCAACCGCATTGCAGACCTTGACCGAAAGGGTGTGAAGTGGCGTAAGATGGAAGAAATCAATGTGGTTGACATCAACTACAAGAAGACCTTATATGACACATGGGAGCCCATGCCCAGCGGCCTGAACTCAAAGGTGAAATTGATAAAATAACCCCCACCAAACCTCCCCGAGGGGAGGCTTTCTGAACGCCCCTCCCTCGGGAGGGGCTGGGGGAGGGGTTTTACTGGAAATAGTATAAGAACGAAGCAATACCTTCGAGGGCTGGTTTACGCTGGCCCTCGATTTCTATCTTGAAATCAATCTCGGCCTTGCAGATACCGCGAAGGTTCTGGATGTTGTGGAGCTTGGTCACCAGTCTTACACGGCTGCCTGTGATGACGGGCTGTCCGAAGCGCATCTTGTCCATGCCGTAGTTCACCAGCATCTTGATGTTGTTCACCTCGATAATCTGGTCCCACATGTAGGGCAGCAGCGAGAGAGTCAGATAGCCGTGGGCAATGGTGCTCTTGTACTGGCTTTCCTTCTGGGCGCGTTCCACGTCCACATGAATCCACTGGTGGTCCAGCGTTGCATCAGCAAAAAGGTTGATGCGCTCCTGATCCACTTGGAGCCAGTCAGAGGCTCCCAATTCCTCGCCCAGGTGGGCTGCAAACTCGTCATACGAGTTAATCACTAATTTTCCCATTTCTTTTTATTTTAAGTTTAAAATAGATTTTACCTATTATTTTATGGAACACAAAGACACGAAGAAACAAAGATTTTTAGGGATTCTTTTTACTTTGTGCCTTTGTGTCTTTGTGTTTTATTAAATAATCCACCAACACCCAACACCTAACACCCATCATCTAATTCTCCTCGCCTCAAAGAATCCGCGGGTCTTCATTAAGAAGAGCAGCGTACCCATTATTTGAACCGATGCGGCAATCCAGAAGGCTTCCACATATCCCAGATACTCTGAAGCCACACCTCCGATGAGCACACCAAGGCCCATGCCTACATCCCATGAAACAAGAATCGTGCTGTTGGCTGTGCCGCGCTGATTGTGATTTGCCACATTGATAATCATATTCTGGAAGGCAGGCCACATATGACCATTGCCCAGTCCGATGAGCAGGGCTGAGGTATAGTAACCGAAATCATTGGGACAGGCCACAAAGAGGGTATAGCCGAGTGCGGAGAGAATCACTCCTTCTGCCGCATTCCTGCTGAGTTTTCCTTCACGGAGGCCCTTGCTGCCTTGTAGGCGTGAGGCTATCAGTCCTACAGATAGCAAAGCAAAATAGACGCCTGTTCCCCCAGTCCTTCCCATTACTTCCTTGCAATAGATGGCCAGGTAGTTGCTCAGCACGCCGAAGCAGAAACCGAAGAACACCATGTTCACCGCCAGCATCCATCCGTTTGTCAGGAAAAAGCGGTCAAGACTGATTAAGTTTTTTGAGTTTTTGAGTTTTTGAGTTTTTGAGTTTAGGGCTGGTTGGTTTTTTATGGTCGCATCCACCGCCATTCCTATCCCTGCAATCACCAAAGCCAGCCAGAAGAGCAAATGGAAATTTCGCGTTTCATGATAGAGCAAGAGTCCGGCAGTGGGAGCAATGGCCATAGCCAGGTTGTTTGACAGTCCATAATAGCCGATTCCCTCATTGCGTCTTGATGCTGGCAGTACATCGATGGCCATTGTGGAGTTGGCCACGGTCACACTTCCGAAGGGAGCACCATGAAGTGTCCTGACGATGGTGAACAGCAGCAGGGTGGAGGCGGCCAGATAGCCTGCAAAGAAGATGAAAAACAGGAAGAAGCACCACATCAGCACCTTCTTGCGGTCGAAGGTATCCACCAGATAGCCGCTGAACGGACGTGAAAGCAATGCCATCACCGTATAGCCCGAGAGCACAACCCCAATGACATCTTTCGTGGCATGGAAATGCTCGCTCAGGTAGAGTGGCAATAGGGGCGTCAACAGATAGAAGGCGAAGAACAGCGTGAAATTCGCTATCATCACCTTCCAGTAATTCCCGTTCCAAAGTTTCTCTTTCACGACTGCAAAGGTACGATTAAGCGAGAACAAATGCAAATAAAACTTGTTTTAATTTGCTTTGTCGAGCGGTAGTACCTTATCTAAAGGTAGTGCAAACGAACGGAAAATGCAAATTTATTTGCAGGTTTTCCTGAGTGCAGCCTGCCTTATCTAAAGGTACGACTTTTTTCCTAAAAATCTGAATCTTGAATCATGAATCTTATAACTCTATCACGCTTCCTCGTTCCTGAACTTCAGCAGCTCCTCCACCACTTCATGCTCGGAATCCGTGAGGAAAAGCCGCAGGTTCTTGTACTTGCCTTCCTCCATCATCTTCTCCAGGAAAGGATAGACCGGAATCTCCTCCGTCCAGAACTTGCTGCCCAGGAAGACCATAGGAGAGGCATAGCCGAAACTGAGGTAATGATTCTGCACGGCCTCCTGGAACACCTCCTGCATCGTGCCTGCACTTCCCGGAGTGAACACAATACCTCCGAAGGCCACCGTCAGGATGGTGTCTTCACGGATGCTGTTGTCAAAGTATTTGGCAATGTCCGTGGCAAAGGCCGCAGAAGGCTCATGACCGTAGAGCCAGGTGGGAATGCCCAGACTGTGGTATTTCTCCTGGGGGAACCGCTTGATGACCTCGAAAGCTGTCTGCAACCATCCTTCATCCTTGAATCCCGGGGCCTTGGCCAGAATGCTCAGGGCTTCATCCACCTCCTCAATCGTCCTTCCAGCCATCCAGGCTCCCAGATGAGTGGCCTCCATCACGCCGGGGCCTCCACCTGTCACCATCAGCGAGCCCTTTTCCGTGAGTTCCTTGCTCAGCAGTACGATGGAACGGTAGGTAGGAGTATTGCGCAGCATGCTATGGCCTCCCATCACACCCACCACCTGTTTCGGATCATATTGGTCAAGGAAGTCATCCAGCCATTTCCCGATGGCAAAGTCATGCAAGGCTCTTGCCAGCATCTCCATCTCGTCTTCGGTGTGCTTGCCCTTATCCAGGAAGTGGCGGTACACATCTATGTCGTAGCAGCATTTGCAATGATAGTCCTTCATCATCTCGTCATAGAGTGCAGGAGCGGAATAGAGGGAGCAGGGCGTCACGTTAAAGGGGACCTTGCGGAGATAGTCCACGAGATTTTTCTTCTCAAAGAATTCAGTACTGGTAATCATAGTCGTAGTAATTTAATTTGTTGCAAAATTAACATAAACGAATGGAAAAAACAAATATTTTGGATTTCTTTAAACAAAGATTAATTGAAAAATCTTTGGATATTTCATTTATTTTCTGTTACTTTGTCCCGAAAACTTATTCACGTTTTACATTTAACAACTACAGCTTTATGAAAAAAACAATTATGACACTTCTTGCAGCCACGACACTGATGCTGTCGAGCTGCCTCACAACGGGAATGGGAACTGCACCTACCGCTAGTCAAAACAACAATGTGCTGGGCAACGTGCTTGGCGCCGTGTTAGGCCAGGTGTTGTTAGGTGGAATGACATACGGCCAGTCAGGCATTCTTGGTAGCTGGAACTACAATGCCCCAAGTGCTGCCTTTACTACCAGCCAGGCGCTGACAAGGGCCGGAGGAGCTGCCACGATTGCCAACATGACCTCGTCGCTGGCCAGTAACTACAACAACATCGGCATCAACCGTAACAACACTTCTTTCTCCTTCCTCGAGGGCAACAAGTTCTCAGCCAAGGTGAATGGCATCCCCTTCAGCGGAACCTATGCCTATAACCCCCAGAACGGAGAAATCGCCCTCAAGACTGCTACCGAGACCATCAAGGGCAACGTGACCAAGACTGAGAAAGGAATGGGCCTGATGTTCGACGCTAAGCAGATGACCAATATCCTCCAGAAAGAAGGCAAGGTCAGCAATGCCGCAGCTGTTCAGGCAGTCAGCAAGCTCGCCAAGAGTGCCGATGGTGCCCGTGTAGGCTTTGAACTTACAAAATAAGGGTATTTCATCCCTACAAAAATAAGAATTTCGTCAAATATTTGGAAGTCTCAAAAATTCGTTGTATTTTTGCAGATAGTTCAAAAAAAAGACATTATTCTTACAATATTCGTATTATAAACCTTAAAAATTTAGATTATGAAGAAATTATTGATTCTCGCAATCGTGGCTCTGGCTTCTTTGACAGCAAGCGCACAGCAGGCAGTAGGTACATGGTCTGTTACCCCTAAGGTGGGTTTCAACGTGGCTACAATTACCGATACCGATGACGGAATGAAGTTCGGCGTGGTGACTGGTGCAGACTTGACCTATCAGATGGCAGAGAAATTTGCCCTCACAGCCGGTGCGTTCTACTCTATGCAGGGTGCAAAGGAAAAGGAGAGTGGTGTAACCTATACGACGAAGCTTGATTACATCAACGTTCCCATTCTGGCCAACTACTATGTAATTCCCGGACTGGCCATCAAGGCAGGTCTTCAGCCAGGATTCAATGTGGGGCATAAGTTAAAGAAGGAGGGAAATAGCATTTCTTCCGAGTATGATATTTCCAACTTCAAGAATTTCGATCTCTCTATCCCCATCGGCGCATCTTACGAGTTTAGCGACTTCGTAATAGATGCTCGTTACAACTTCGGACTTACCAAACTGTGGGATGTATCAGGCAGCAGCAGCAAGAACAGCGTGATTCAGTTCACCGTCGGCTACAAGATTCCTTTAGGCAATTAAACCGAACCCTTTCCTACAATATTCATCCCCGCCACCCAGCGGGGATTTTTTTGTGTTCAATAAGTCAAAGTTCGCTTCTATATGTAGGTCAGGAGTGTATCGCGAAATGACTCCCTAATCAAGTTGCATTCTTGTAATGCATTGCAAAGATACGATATTTCGCTGATGCAATATGCCCTTATTAGGACTTACGGCGACTTATTGCGACTTAGCAACCCCTTCCGGCGTTTCCGCTCATCGGAAACCTTGCTTTTAATCATTGAAAGCCCTGCTTCCACCCATCAGAAACGATGCAAACAATGGGTAGACAAAAACCACATAATCTGCCCAATAAAATTATGAAAAATTCGGAAATTTCTTTCAGGAATCCCTTGCAAAAGTCATTGAAATTTTGTATCTTTGTAGCGTTATGAGCAACTATAAAGAATATGGGCGCACAGAGCTGGCTTTGCTCTACAACCCGCAACTTAACCCCAAGTCTGCATGGCAGAAATTACGGCATTGGATTGATGTTTGTCAGCCGCTCAAGGATGAACTTCAGCTACTCGGCTATACCGGGAAGCAACGTATCTTCACCCCGCGGCAGGTGAACCGCATCGTCCATTATCTAGGGGAGCCTTAGTGCTCCTTTTTTTTTACGTTTTAAGACAAATTTACAATTAAAGGATTCAGTATTTGTGTATTTTGCAACGTACATCACACGGGATTTTTCGCGCTTTGCGCCTATAAAGCAGCAAAGTGCAAAAACTCCCTTTCTCCCTTTCTCCCGTTTAAGAATATTTCAAGTCTGGCGTAAAAAGTAGATACTATATATAAATATATATATTTATATATAGTATAATATATGTTAACTTAATCTCCCCCTCGTTCTCAAAATCCTTAAAAGGGAGAAAGGGAGAAAGGGAGTTTTTTTGCAGCAAATGATAATAGGGAATCCTCCCAATTTCGGGGAGAGTACCAGAGTACAGCTCCTGTTCATATTTCAAGCTTTTCATAAATGATAATAAGTCGCCGTAAGTCCTAATAAGGGAATATTGCGTCGGAAGAATGTTGTATCTTTGCAATGCATTACAAGGGTGCAATTAGATTAGGGAGTAATTTCGCGATACGCTCCTGAACGATATATAGAAGCGATCTTTGACTTGTTGCACACTGCTCTTTGGCTGTAAGGTGTCGCTTTGTAAAGTGCCGCAGGTAAATATTTTTGAGGGCCAGTGAAATAAATATGTACATATAGAGAAGAATATCAATTATTTTTTGTAATTTTGTACCCGAATCAGATACATCCTAGGTAACACTATTAAAACTATACACATGAAAAAAACTTTTACTGCAGCGATACTGTTGGTCATGGCCACAATGTCAGCCAACGCGCAACTGGTCATCAACGAACTGATGCAGTCGAACGTTGAATGCATCATGGACGATATTCATGAATTCCCCGATTCATGGGTGGAACTATATAATCCCACAGAAGGAGATATTAACCTCAAAGATTACAAGATAAGCAACAAAAACAAGGAAGGTAAGGCATGGAAGTTGCCCGACAAAACCGTAACTGCCAAGGGGTATGCTATCATCTACTGCGACAAGGAAGGCAAGGGCCTTCACACCGACTTCCGTCTGGAATCAGGCAAAGGATGTACAGTTTATCTTTTCAGTAACAAAGAGGTTGTTGACAGTCTTCCTTATGTTGATGGCAAACCTATGGTCAAAATGCCGGCACCCGATATTGCATTCGGTCGTAAGACTGATGGTGCTAACGAATGGGGTTATCAGCTGACACCTACACCAGGTAAGGCCAATACCGGACAGATTTGCAATGCTAAGCATATCTTAGGTGCTCCTGTATTCAGCGAGCCGGGGCGTGCCACCCATGGTGGTAGTGCTATCGACCTCACGCTAAGTTTGCCGGAAGGTGCTCCCGGGGATGCCTACATCACCTATACCACCAACGGCAATGAGCCGAAAGCCGATAGCCCGAAATACAAGAATGCCATCCATATCGCCAATACCACGGTGATTCGCGCAAAGGTTTTCTGCGATGGCTGGCTCTCACCTGTGAGTACTGCCCAGTCGTATATCTTCCATCCAAGGGACATTTCGGTGCCCATCTTCTCTGTCCAGACCAACGACCTTTATCTGAATGGTGCCGACTCTCTTGGCCTTTTCAAATATAATAATAGCAAGGAAGACAAAAAGAAATGCGACTGGCGCCGTCCTGTCAATATTGAAATGTTCCCCGCCGCTGGTGAACCAAGTGCCTTCAATCAGCTTGGCGAGACCCGCATACAAGGTGGACAGTCGCGTGCGAATGCCCTCAAGTCAATGGTGTTCTATGCCAACAAGCGCTTCGACCCTGACCACAAGCAGTATCAATATGAGTTCTTCCCCGACCAGAAGCCGGGCATCAAGAAATTTAAGTCGTTCTCACTTCGCGATGGCGGTAACGACTTCGGTGACTTGTACTTCCGTGACCTCATTATCCAGCGTACGATGGGAGAGAATACCGACATCGACTGGCAGGCAGGCCATACGGCTGTGCTCTACATCAATGGTGAGTATATGGGCATGCTCAACATCCGAGAACGCTCAAATGAGGACAATATCGAAAGCAACTACGGCATTGAGGACATGGATATGGTTGAGATTAGCCATGAAAAAGTGAACAACGTAGATCAGTTTATCGAGGAATTCAAGGGAAGCGAAGACACAACATTCTATAACGGCTTTAAGCGTTTCTACAGCCAGAAGCGTCACACCTTGGCGGAATACGAGCAGTGGCTAGATGTCAGCGAATATCTGAATATTGCAGTGATGAATCTCTTCTATGGCAATAACGACTGGCCTGGCAACAATACCGTATTTTGGCGCCCCAACGACGACGACAAGTCAGGTCTGCCCAAGAGATTCCGTGTGATTGTCAAGGATACTGACTTCGGACTGGGACTCTATAATAAGTCGAACAGCTACAATATGATTGACCTGCTCTACAACCCCAACAATCATCCAAACGACAAATGGGCTTTCACAGAACCAGCCACGCGCCTGATTAAAAACATGCTGGAAGACCCGGACATACTGAACCTGTTCATCGACAAGTGCTGTGTCTTTATGGGCGACTTTATGAACGGCACTGGTACTGGTGAGATTATTGACAAGATCCAGGCCGAGGCCATGGAGGAATTTGTGGCCCATCGCGATAAGTATAACCCTGGGCGTGATAACCGCACCGACATTAACAATAAATTCGATAACGCCAAGAAATGGCTCGCCGGAAAACCCAAGCAAAACTGGTGGGAGCAAGACGTTCCCCCACGCAGCGACTATTTCCTTGAGCATATGAGTGCCCAATGGGGGCTCGGAACAGCTATTCCAGTCACCATCAACAAGGAAGTGGCCTCCGATAAAGTGCCCGACGAGGTGCTCGTCAACGGCATTAAGCTCACCAAGGGCGTGTTCGACGGCAAACTCTTCGAAGGTCGTCAGATTACCCTCGAAGGTAAAACCAACGTAACGAGCGACAAGATAGTGACAGGATGGAATATTGAGAAAACTGCCTCCAATGGATCAGTTGAGACGACAACTGTTGACGGAGCCACCTGCACCTTCACCATGCCCTTGGCTAAAGATTACAAGAGCCTCAAAATCAACGCCATCATGGGCGATAAACCTCAAATTACCGGCGATGTTAACCATGATGGTAAGGTAGATGTTGCTGACGTAACAACACTGGTGGACCATATCCTTGGCAATACTCCACAGGGATTCAACCCAAATAACTGTGATGTGAACAATGATACAAAAATCGACGTTAGCGATGTCACCAGTTTAGTAGATATCATTCTGAATAACAATTAGATGAAAAAAACTGAACGTTCAGCGCGTTGACAAGAGCCACAAGGGCGTATGGGATGAAGAAGAATAAGTAGGACTCCACCCACACGATAACGACGCTTCCATGCGTGATGCCTAGACATCACCCCAACGCCTGGAAGCGTCGTCTTGTATTTAATCGTCAGTAGTTTCGTTTCAACTCTTTGGAAACTATTCTCCAAGAAATGTATGTTTCTCCAAGAAATGTATGTTATTTGCGACAGATTTTGGGGGTGATCCTTGAAAGTGTCGCAATTATGAGGGGTTGTCGCAACTACTTGGGGAGAAATCTGGGGTTTTCTGTAGGATGAAGGCAAAAACGGCAGTATCTTTGCAATGTCAATTAGATCATTCAGTCCCTCGCACGGTTGAGTGCAAAGATAGGGAGATAATGATAATTGTTATTGTAGAGGGGACGGTTCACGCGAGAAAGTGTGGGCCGTTCTGTTGTTTTGTTCACTCCTTGTTAGTGCCCTTCGGGCAGAAATCATACAAATCAATACAAAAAACGTTTGCTTTTTTCACTCTTTTACACTATCTTTATGTCTCTTCGAGCCATGAAGTTACTTTCGCTCGACAAAACAAATTAAAAACAAGTTTTTATTTGCTTTTGTGCTCGCTTATTCGTAACTTTGCAAACAGAATCTACTAACTGGAATGATATGCAACGATACTATCTTACATGGTGGCTATGGATTTGTGGGGTGATGACGGTTCTGGGGAATCCCGTGGATAATCTGCTGAACCGTATTGACCCGGGAGCAGCCAGGAAGTTTAAGACGGAACTGGTGAAAGCTGACCGCGATTTCTTTGAACTGGATCAGGAAGGGAAGCGGGTGGTGGTCCGTGGCAACACATGGGTGAATATTGCCTCGGGCGTGAACTGGTACCTGAAATACTATGCGGGGGTGCATCTCACCTGGAACCAGATGCAGGCGAAGTTGCCAGCCATGCTGCCGAAGGTGGAAAAGAAGGAACGCCATGAGACGGACCTCACCCTGCGCTATGACTTCAACTACTGCACGTTCTCCTATTCGATGGCTTTCTGGGACTGGAACCGCTGGGAGAAGGAGATTGACTGGATGGCCCTGCATGGGGTGAACCTGCCACTGGCCATCGTGGGGGAGGAATGTGTATGGCGGAAGATGCTACTCCGTCTGGGCTATTCGGAGGAGGAAGTGGGGAAGTTTATCGCCGGTCCTGCCTTCTTGGCATGGTGGGAGATGAACAACCTGGAGGGGTGGGGTGGCCCGTTGCCCCTTTCCTGGTATGACCGTCAGGAGAAGTTGCAGAAACAGATTCTGAGGCGCATGAAGGAACTGGGCATGCATCCTGTATTGCCTGGCTATTGCGGAATGGTGCCCCATGATGCCAAGGAGCGGCTGGGACTGAATGTGGCTGAGGCCGGACTGTGGAACGGATTCCAACGACCTGCCAACCTGCTGCCCACTGACAAGCGTTTCCGTGAGATTGCCGATATCTACTATGAGGAACTGACCAGGCTCTTCGGCAAGGCTGACTATTACTCGATGGACCCTTTCCATGAGAGCAATGATGACAGCAAGATTGACTATGGGCGTGCAGGGCAGGTGCTGATGGAGGCCATGAAGGCCGTGAACCCGAAGGCTGTGTGGGTGATACAGGGATGGACGGAGAATCCCCGCCCTCAGATGGTGGACGGGATGAAGAAGGGTGACCTGCTGATTCTGGACCTCTTCTCGGAATGTCGCCCCATGTTTGGTATTCCTTCCATCTGGAGGCGTCCTGAGGGTTACAAGCAGCACAACTGGCTGTTCTGTCTGCTGGAGAACTTCGGCAATAACGTGGGCCTGCATGGAAGGATGGATCAGTTGCTCAATAATTTTTATTCAAAGAATGATTCTTCACTCTTCACTCTTCACTCTTCACTTAAGGGTATCGGCTTCACGATGGAGGGCTCTGAGAATAACCCCGTGATGTTTGAGCTGATGAGTGAGCTGCCCTGGAGACCCGAGAAGTTCACCAAGGAAGAGTGGATTCGCGGCTATGTGAAGGCCCGCTATGGCAAGGAGGATGAGGATGTGCTGAAGGCCTGGGACATCCTGATTCACTCCATCTATAACTGTCCGGCGGGAAATAACCAGCAGGGACCTCATGAGAGCATCTTCTGCGGAAGGCCCACGCTCCATAATTTCCAGGCTTCCAGCTGGTCGAAGATGAAAAACTACTATGATCCCGACGATACCAAGGCTGCTGCCCAACTGATGGTGAAAGCCGCTGACAGGTTCCGGGGGAACAATAATTTCGAGTATGATCTGGTGGACATCTGCCGGCAGGCTCTGGCTGACCAGGCCCGTGTGCAATACCTGCAGACCATCACGGACTTTAATGCTTTCCGCAAGAAGGCTTTCGACAAGGATGCAAAGCGGTTCCTGGAGATGCTGCTCCTGCAGGACAAACTGCTGGGAACACGGAAGGAATTCCGTCTGGGAAGATGGCTGGAGGATGCCCGCAGCTGTTCAACCCTACCGGCAGAGCAGGACCTCTATGAATGGAATGCCCGTGTGCAGATTACCACCTGGGGCAACCGTACCTGTGCCAACGAGGGAGGTCTGCGTGACTATGCCCATAAGGAGTGGAACGGACTGCTGAAGGATTTCTATTTTGTGCGCTGGAAGACCTATCTGGACGGTCTCTCGGCAGAGATGGAAAAGATGACCAAGCCACGGCCTGAGATGCTGGGTAGCGGAGAGAACAGCAACAAGACTGCCGCCGAGCTCTTCCAGATGGCTTTGCCGCAGGACCTGAATATTGACTATTATGCCCTTGAGGAGCCCTGGACTCTGCGCCATAATCCATATAAGGCTGAGGCGGAAGGTGACCCTGTGGATGTGGCTAAAGAAGTGATGGATTATCTAAAACCTTGATTATGGCAAGCAAACAACGTTTGATTTCCCTTGATGTGCTCCGCGGCATTACCGTGGCAGGGATGATTTTAGTGAACGACGGCTATGGTGATACCTATGCCCCATTGCAACATGCTGAGTGGAACGGAATGACACCCTGCGACTTGGTGTTCCCCTTCTTCCTGTTCATTATGGGTATCAGCACCTATCTGTCGCTGAGGAAGTTCAACTTCAAATGGTCGGCACAGGTGGGCAGGAAGATCCTGAAGCGCACGCTGGTTATCTTCTTCATCGGCCTCTTCATCAACTGGTTTGACCTGGCCTGTGATGGAAGGGCCCTGGATTTTGCCCACTTGCGTATCTGGGCTGTGATGCAGCGTATTGCACTCTGTTACTGTGCTGCCTCCCTGTTTGCCCTCTTCGTGAACCACCGGTACACCTTGCCCACGGTGGCTGCGCTGCTGATAGGCTATGCCGTGCTGCTGCTCTGTGGAAACGGCTATGCCTATGACCAGACGAACATCCTGGCACGGGTGGACCTCAGCCTCTTCGGCTATGACCATCTCTACCATAAGAGTCCCGTGGATCCTGAAGGACTACTGGGAACGATTCCTGCCATTGCCCACACGCTGCTGGGCTTCTATGCTTGCAAACTGATGATGGAATCCAAGGACACAGCGGAGAAGGTGATGAAATTCCTGCTCTTCGGAGCCGTGATGGTGTTCATTGCCTATCTCTTCACCTATCTGCTGCCGTTGAACAAGCGTATCTGGTCACCTACCTATGTGCTGATGACCTGCGGACTCTGCTCGATGCTGCAGGGCATTCTGATGTATGTCATCGACATCAAGGGCAGCAAGAGATGGACCACGCCCTTCCTGGTCTTTGGAGTGAACCCGTTGTTCCTCTATGTGTTCAGCGAACTGCTGGCCATCATCTTCGGCTATACTGGCATCGGTTCCCTTCTCTACGATGGTATCCATGCCCTCATTGCCAACACATATAACGCCTCACTGGCCTATGCCATTACCTTCACGCTGATATGCCTGCTGGTGGGCTATCCGCTCTACAAACGAAATATATACATCAAGATATGATCAAGAAGCTGTTTTTGTCAGCCCTTCTGCTGCTGACCTCTTCCTGCCTTTTCGCGCAGACCCCTGTCTTTAACGTGATGGATTATGGTGCCAAGGGTGACGGCACGACTGATGATGCCCAGGCCATCCAAAGGGCTATTGATGCTTGTGCGGCAAAGGGTGGCGGGCAAGTGTATCTGCCTTGCGGGAAGACATTCCTGGCAGGTCCCATCGAGCTGAAATCCAACATCGACCTGCATCTGGATGCGGGGTCTGTCCTGAAGGCCAATCCTGATGAGGGCATCTACAAGCTGAGTGCCTTCAAGGAAAATCGCGGAGAAGGAATGATGTGGCTCCATTGCAAGGATATCGAGAACTTGAGTATCACCGGCACAGGCACCATCCACGGCAATGGCATTGCCTTCATGGGGAAGGAACTATCTGACAGCTATGAACTGAAACCCCTAATGGACCCCACCTTCGACCCCCGTCCCCATGTGCTGACATTGATAGGTGTGAAACGTCTGGTGATCCGTGATGTGACCATCCGTGAAGGGGCTTACTGGACGGTTCATCTTATCGGTTGCCAGGATGCTGTGATAGACGGAATCTCACTCCTGAATAATGTGAAGATCCGCAATGGTGACGGCATTGATGTGGACCATTCCCGGAATGTTCGCATCAGCAACTGCCACATCACTTCGGGTGATGACTGTATCTGTCTGAAAAACCGTAGGGAGTGGGAGGAGTATGGTGCCTGTACGGATATTGTGGTGACCAACTGTGTGATGACCTCCCGTTCGTGTGCCATCAAGATAGGCTCGGAGAATATGGACTGCATTGCCCGGGTGATGATCGACAACTGTGTGATTACGGCCAGTAACCGCGGCATAGGCATTCAGAACCGTGATGAGGGAACAGTAACGGATGTGGTGTTTTCGAATATCACACTCGACAGCCACCTCTTCTCGGATGTGTGGTGGGGTAAGGCAGAGCCTATCTATGTGACCAGCTATCCACGAGCCAACGGCAATCATAAGGATGCCAACTGGCGCTTCCCCAAGGGCCAGATTGAAGGCCGCTGCGGGGAGGTGAGTCGTATCACTTTCAACAATATTGTGGCCACTAGCGAGAATGGCTGTTTTGTGGGAGGTGACACCCGCGACAAGGTGAACCAAATCTATTTCAACAATGTGCGCCTGCATCTGAAGAAACTGACCGACTATCCCAGTGGCATCTATGACAAGCGTCCTTGCAAGGGTGAGGGCTTTGTCAAGACGGATGTCTATGGTGTCTATGTGGAACAGGCCAGCGGCGTGCAAATGCATCATCTGGAAGTGGTGTGCGACAAGCCGTCTGTTCCTAATTATGGCGGCGATTGTAATATGGATAAAAATGACGAATAAGCCAATATGAGAAAAATCCTGATAATTGCCATAAGCCTTTTGATGACCATGAACGCAACAGCACAATATGAGAAATACGGTGGCGTATATTATGCTTATCAAGCACCTAAAGTGAAATACACGCCTGTGCCAAAGGGCTATAAGCCTTTCTACATTTCTCACTACGGCCGTCATGGTTCCCGATGGATGCCCAAGGATAGTCGATATGAATGGATTGCAGCACAGTTTGCCGATGAAAGCAATCTCACGGATTTCGGTCTGGAGGTGAAAAGACGCCTGCAGCCTGCCTTGGAGAATGCCCGTGGGAATGGTGGAAAACTGACGCCCCTGGGTGCTGAGCAGCATCGGCAGATAGCCAGTAGGATGTTCAAGCGGTATAAGGAAATCTTCAAGCAGAAAGACCTCAAGATATCAGCCCGTTCAAGTACTTCCCCTCGTTGTGCTGCCAGCATGAATGCCTTCTGCGAGCAGTTGCGGAGGTTGAACCCTGCCTTGGACATTACGGAGGAGACCGACCAGAAATACATGTACTACATTGCCTACACGTCGCCTGAGGAAGAGGAACTGGAACGGGACACGGTGGTCAGGTGCAAGGTCACGGGTGAGCGTTTGGCCAAAACCCTCTACAAAGACCCTTCGAAGCAGAAGGAACAGGACAAGTTGCTCTCCGAACTCCATACCCTGGCTTCTTCGATGCAGGACATCCCGCTGAAGGATTCCTTCTGGGACCTGTTTACGGAAGAGGAGATTCAGGCGGTGTATGACATGAACAACACCCGCATGAGACTGGTGAACGGCATAGATCCTTTCAATCATGACATCCCTGCCCGTTGTGCTGCCTCTCTTTGGCAGAATATCGTGGAGACTGCTGATAGTGTGATTGCTGTAAATAGTAATCAAGGCACCCTCCCTTCGGGAGGGCAGGGGGTGGGCTGCACCTTGCGCTTTGGCCATGACACCTGTCTCTATCATCTGCTTTCGCTCATAGGTTTCTTCAACGGAGTTCCCAACCTGATGGACGAGATTCTGCCCATGGGTGCCAACCTGCAGATAATCTTCTACCGTAATGCCAAAGGGCATGTCATCGTAAAATTCCTGCATAACGAAAAGGAAGTGAAGTACAATGAGATTCTCTGCTATGAGAACAGACCTGCCTTCGAACCTCCTTACTATGACTGGGAGTACATCAAGCAGAGGTGTGCGCATTGGCTTGAAAAGGAGCGGATGAACAGCATCCTACAGGGCATCAATACGTTCACGGGAACTTCTCCGAGCATTACCAAGACCGCAGGACTCTTCGGCAAGAAAACGGAAGAATTCGGACAGACATTACCTGCTGTGTTGGTTCCTAACGGCATGAATTTCTGGACACCCCAGACCCGTTGGACGGAAAAGAAATGCGTGGCTCCTTATTATTACAAGGATACTGAGTTCCATGGCTTCCGCAACAGTCATTGGATAGTGGGCGGTTGCACCCAGGACTATGGCTCATTTACGCTGATGGCATTTAGAGGAGAGAGGAGAGAGGAGAGAGAAGAGAGATTTGTTTTGAAGCACGAACGGGAGATTTCGCGTCCAGATTATTATGCCATTGTTTTACCAGATGCGGGTTTGAGCGCTGAGATGACAGCAACAAGTCGTGCTGCCATTTTCCGTTTCACACCTTTGACTCATCAGGAAAAGGCTGATCCTTTATTGGCTGATCGTGTACAGAGTGCCCGGAAAGGTTTCCGCAGAATAACCCTCAGGCTGGTGCCCAACAGCGATGAGAAGGAATCCACCATCACGCTGGATGCAGCCCATAACCGTCTGTTTGCCACGAATCCTGTTCATCGTATCTATCAGGGATGGGGTGAGAGTGCAGGATTCACAGGCCATTATGTGCTGACGTGGAAAGACCGTTTGGTAGATAGTCAGATAACAGACAGTATCGCTTATCTCACTTTCGAAGTTCCCGAAGGTCGTCCCTTGATTGTGAAGTCTGCTTCGTCCTTCACCGATGCAGAAGGAGCCTGGAATAACCTGCAGGCGGAGATTCCCCATTGGGATTTCCTGAAGGTCCGTATGCAACTGAATGAGACCTGGCTCCAGCATCTGTCCAAGATGGATGTAAAGGAAAGAGGAGAGAGGAGAGAGGAAAGAGGAGAAATGCTTTTGCATCAATTCTATGGTGCCTTCTATCGTGCTTCCTTCCTGCCTCATGAAATCAACGATGTGGATGGCCGCTACCCCCAATTTGCTGGAAGCGGAGCAATCAATACTCTATCCTCTTTCCACTCTCCTCTCTCCTCTAACAGACAATATATGGATTTCTCCATGTGGGACACCTACCGTGCTGTTCACCCCTTGCTCAATATTATCTCTCCCACAAAATCGGGTGAGATGATGCAATCGTTAGTACGTATGTATGAGCAAGGCGGCTGGTTGCCTATCTTCCCGTGCTGGAACAGTTATACGGCAGCGATGATAGGTGACCATTGTGTTTCCGTACTGGCTGATGCCTATGTGAAGGGCATCCGGAATTTCGATGCAGAGAAAGCCTATGAGGCCATGCGCAAGAATGCCTTTGAGACTCCTGCTTCAGAGGATGAATACAAGAACGGCATGGGCCGTCGGGCCTTGAAGAGTTATCTGAAATATGGTTATATTCCACTGGAGGATGAGGTGAAGGATGCTTTCCATACCAATGAGCAGGTGAGCCGCACCTTGGAATATGCCTACGATGATTTCTGCGTGGCTCAGATGGCGAAGGCCTTGGGAAAGACGGAGGATTACCAGGCGCTGATGAAACGTTCTGAGAACTGGCGGAATGTACTGAATCCCCAGACAGGATATGTAGATGGCCGCTATGCTGACGGACATTTCCAGAATGAGACAAGCCCGTTTGAAAAGCAAAAGTTCATCACGGAGGGTGCTCCCTGTCATTACACGTGGTATGTGCCGCAGAATCCCCAGGGTTTGATAGAGGCCATGGGCGGAAAGGAACCATTCGTTTCCAAACTGGACTCCATGTTTACCGAAGGCCGTTACTGGCATGGGAACGAACCCTGCCATCAGGTGGCTTATATGTTCAACTATGCGGGAGAACCCTGGAGAACCCAGAAATATGTGCGCCATATTCTGGATACGGAATATCTGGATGCTGCAGGAGGTCTTTCTGGCAATGATGATGCCGGACAGATGTCGGCCTGGCTGTTGTTCTCCTATATGGGTTTCTATCCGGTATGTCCTGCCACGCCCTATTATATGATAGGCTCGCCAGTGTTCCCCAGACTGACCCTCAATCTGGAGAATGGCAAGGCCTTTACGATTATTGCAGAAAACGCATCCTCGGAGAATATCTATATTCAAAGTGCCACTCTCAACGGCCAGCCTTATACACACAACTACCTGCTCCATGAGGATATCATGAAGGGCGGTGAGTTGCATTTTGTGATGGGGAAAGAGCCTAATCCAGCTTGGGGACGGGAGTAAGCGTCCAGTCAATGCCCAGGGGATTGCCTTTCATCCTGACTACGAAGGGCAGGGGGTATCCCGTGGAAATCCACATCTCGGTGCGGTCTATATCTGCCCTGACGTGGATGGTCTTGCCGTCAGTATCTATCTCTCGCCAGGTGATGCCGTCATAGATGAACTGTTCTGAAGCTTGCAGTTCCTTCAGGGCATTTGTAGAGATAAAGGCAAAGGTGCCTGAAGGCTGATAGACGGCTCCGTCGGCAGGGATGTCCCAACAGAATCCCGTGGCATGATCCACAGTCTCCCGAGTCATCTGGTATGTGGCTTCCTTGCAGGTGAGCAACAGCGTGTCACCTTTCCATTCGTAGGAGATGGGCCAAGTACGGAACTGGCGGTTTAGTGTGTAGGATATCTGGAAGTTGGGTGTTGGAAGTTGGGTGTTGTGTGTTGGTTGAGAAGTAATTGTTTCACTCTTATCCCTTCTCTTTTCTCTCTTATCACTACAATAGAATGCCAGTTCGCCACCAGCCATCAGTTGCTGATGGGTGATACGGGCGTCTTTCAACTCTTTTCCGTTGAAAGTCACTTTCTCAAAATGGGTTCCTTTTCCTTTTACCGTAGCATGGAGGGTCTTGCCGTTGCATAACTGCATGGAATATTCTTTCAGCAAGGGAGCATGCAGCAGATAGAAATCCTGTCCGGCATTGGGATAAAGTCCCATCATGTGAAACACCAGCCAGGAAGACATGGCTCCGCTGTCGTCATTACCGGGAAGTCCTGTAGGTGAGTCATTGTAATTGTCTGTGATAATCTGGCGCACACGGTCACTTGTGAGGTCAGGACGTCCCAGCCAGTGGTAGAGACAGGGTGTCAGGAACGAGGGCTCATTGGCCACATTGTAACGTTTGCGTTCAAAGAAGAGATCAAGCCTCCGCTGAAATGCTTCCTTTCCTCCGCAAGCCTCGATGAGCCCAGGTACATCGTGGGGAATGCTCAGCGAATATTCTGCGGAAAGTGCTTCATAGAAGAACGTGCTCCACCAGGGCAGATACCAGGGTGCCACCTTTGTGATGGGGGTATAGGGAATGCGTGGATAGAAAACCTTGGAATGGCCCCAGGGCACGCTGTCGAGCCAGGCTCCATTCCTATCCTTCGGCATGATGTATCCTTTCACACCATCCCATTCATAATCCGAGCGCCAGAGATTTCTCCAGTTGCCGGACTGTTTCATAAACCGCTCATAGAGGTCTTCACGCCCCAGACCTTTGGCTACCAGCGCAATACAATAGTCATTATAGGCATATTCCACGGTCCTGTTTCCTGCACGGTCAATACCATAGGGAATATAACCAAGTGAATTGTATTCTGTAAGGCCACCACGCCCATGTTTCTCATGGTCGGCACCAGGGTCTGCATCCGCATCCTTGAGCATGGCCTCTAGAGCCAGTTCGTAGTCAATGCCCTTCAATTCCTTAACAAAGGCATCTGCAATCACCACTTCCGCATTGGAACCTCCCTGTGTGCGTCCATTGCAGTTGCCGCTGCGGGCATCGGGCATATAGCCTTCCCGCTTGTAGATGTTCAGCAAAGAATTGACGATATCCACTTCTCGCTGTTCATCAAGAAGTGTGATGAGTGGGGTAGAGGTGTGGTAAGTGTCCCAAATGGCATAATAGTCGTCATAATAAGGCGTTTCCGTCCATTTCGGGTTTTCTCCTGTACGATCCACGGGCATCAGACAAGTATGGTAGATACCCGTATAGAACATCCGTTTCTGTGTCTCAGTTCCCGCAATCTGGATGCGTGAAAGAATCTTGTCCCACGATTGGCGGAGTATGGATAACTGTGAGTCGAAACTGGTGCTGGGGATGTTCTGTCTGGCTTTCAAGGAACTGATGAAAGAGATACCAATCTTTATATTCACCAATGTGTCCTCAAATTGCAATACAGCCCTTTGATTGTCGTCCTTGACGATACTTCGGAAAGGCTTGTCCGTCTGCAGGCAGAAATAAACGGTGTAGGCACTACCGTTGTTCCAGCCCCCGCGAATGCGGGTGAAGCCCCTAACTTCATGATCATTGAAGACTTCCACTTCAGCCCCTACAAACTGTTGAGCCTCGCGCAAATCGGGAATGTCGCTCTTGCCGAGATAGTGAGTGGCATCGATAAACAACGAACCGTACTGGGGATAATGAAAACGATAGAAAGCACAGCGTTCGGCGGTGGTGATTTCGGTCTTGATTCCGTTCTCAAAGGTCGTAGAATAATAGCCTAAGGAAATATCTTCTGATACGCGCTTTTGCTCAAAACCTGAAACATCACCGTTCCCTAGGAACGGCTGCACGAGTACATTACCATATTTCTGTCCACCACCTGTTCCGCTGACATGTGTCTGCGAAAAACCAAGCACAGACTCGGGCATCGGCGCCCAGCCAGCATTCGGAAGCACGCCGCAGTCAGGGCCAGGCTTTACCATGCCAAACGGCATGCACGGTCCGGGGAACGTGCGCCCCACCCCAACGCTGCCGATGCGCGGATCGACATGCTGCCACACCTGAGCCGAGACGACCGACGACAGCAGGCAGAGGAATGCCAAGAAGAGTTTTCTCATTCTGAAACAGCCTAAGTAATAATAGTACCTGCAAAGATACAAAAAAATAGGGAACGGACAAAATCCGCTCCCTATTTTTCGTGTTTCGGCTTGAGTAACGGCAGAAACGCTTCCGGCCGGTCGAGGTTGACCAGGTCAGGTTTTTTCTTGATAACCAAACGGAATTGTGAGGTGTCGTCCTTCTGGCAGGCTGCCATCACACGAATGTCATGGCGACGGCAATAGCGGCGAAAGCGCTTCGTGATGAACTGCGGAGCAATCTCCACATACGAAGGCGTGCAGACGGTCTGCCAATACTTCAGGCGCTCGATGCCCTTGGCATTCACCTTGACCTTCATCTCCGGCGCCAGGCTGACGAACTCGCGCAACATCTGCTCATCGGCAAACCAGAAGAAGCTCCTGTCGGCAAAACCTTTCTCGCGTACAAGCTTGACCAGCGAGGGGATGGGCGTACCGCGCTTCACGTCGAAGAACACCTTGGCACGGCCCTGCAGCGAGTCGAGCATCTCGGCAATCGTCGGCACGTGCTGCCCTGCAAACTGCGGGGAAAACCAGCTGCCGGCATCGAGCCTATGAACATCGGCAGCCAGCATGTCGACGAGGCGACCCGTGCCGTTGGTCGTACGGTCGAGCGTCTCGTCATGCAGGTTGAAGAGCACGCCGTCCCGCGACGGGCGTACATCAACTTCGACCCACGTGGCACCATACTTCAGCGCCGAATCGGCCGAGGCCACCGTGTTCTCAGGTGCCAGCGCATTGGCACCGCGATGCACTACCACCTCAATATTCTGGGCAGCCACGACTGTGACTGCCCAGAGACTTAAAGAGGTTATGAATAATCTAATGCTATTCACTTTTCATTTTTAACTTCTTAGTAGCCAGCGTTCTGTGACCAACCCTCGTTAACATCGAGGTCACCCTTCTTGATAGGGAAGATACGGCGAGTCTTCTCGAAGTTAGCATTTGGATTGTTCTTGTAGTGTGGGAACCACTCATCCTCATAGTGACCGAAACGAATCATATCGTTACGACGCCAGAGCTCATCGAAGAACTCACGACCACGCTCCATATAGATATCGTCAAGAGTTGGGTCAGCAGCGAGTGTAGGAGCACCTACATATGAACGAATCTGGTTGAAGAGATCCTTTGAACCGCTCTTACCAGAACGAACCATAGCCTCAGCCTTTGTCAAGAGAATATCTGCATAACGGAAAATAGGAACGTCGTTTGACTGGTTACGTCCATTAGAGTAGTCGTTGTTGCAAACGAACCACTTTGAAGAACGATAACCCTGACGCCAACCTTCGATGTTATCACCTACATCAACAGATGCAAGTTCACCTGTGACATTGATGTCCTTTGAGAACACGAGGCTATTGCCATTACGGTCAAGACACTTAACATCTGTTGGGAGCAAAGTTTTAGTATCATATACATAAACCTGGCCATTTGCAGGGTTGTGATTCTTGTCCTCAAGACCGAAAATCATCCAGTTACGCTGGTCGCCCTTAAGGTTGAAACGACTTACGCACTCAGGGGTAACAGCCATGTAAGCACCACCAGAGTTGTTGAGGAACTCACCGAACATAGAGGGGTCAAGCTTCTTGATATCCTTGTAAGAGTGTGAGCGTCCCCACTGCATACCCTGTGCCGTGCTGGTGTCATACTCCATCGCATAGATAAAGTCCTTGATCGTACCAGCCTTTACACGCTCAGTGTTGTCCCAATTGAACTTGAAACGATACTCGTCTGGACCGAGAGCGAACTTGCCACTCTTGATGAGTTCATCACAAAGAGCGATACAATCGTCCAACTTCTCGTTATTGTAAGAAGCTGCATCATAGTTTTCTACAGCATCAGCAGTATAAACTGGCCAGTTGATGTAGAGCTTGACGAGCAGAGCCTGAGCCATGTACTTTGTTGGCTTGCCATAATATTCACCGAACACATCGGTAGAGAGCTTGTCAGCAGCAATGATTTCAAGAAGTTCCTTCTCGATGTACTTTGCAACCTCAGCACGTGGGTGACGGTTGTTTGGATCGAGCTTGTGCTCAGTAACATAGTCACCATCAGCGATTGGCACATCGCCCCACATATCCATTTCGAGGAATGTATGGAAAGCACGCATAACGCGAGCCTCATAACGGTTCTGCTCAGGATAAGAAGAGTTTGCAATCTCGCTGGCGAGCACATTGGCCTTACCCAAATCTTCCATCCAGTCAAGAACAGCATCCTCGTAGTTATAGTTATGATATGCTGAGTGAGCGTACGTATAGCCATCAACCCAGTTACCAGAATATGACAATGAAGTATATTCGTCAGAAGAGAGACATGTAGCCTCCATGTAACGGCGACCAAGAGTACCTCTGAAACGCGTGAAAAGGTCGTTCATGTTTGCGTTGACAGCTGATTCGGTACCAGGCATCTGAGTGTACTGAGAATCTATATCAACGTCCAAATCTGTACAGCTACTTAAAGCCAGACCCAGAAGGGCAGCTGAAAGAATTATTTTATTTGTTTTCATATTCGCTTAGTAAATTAGAAGTTAATCTTAGCACCGATCATAGTAGTACGAGAATGTGGGTAAGTTGACCAACGATAGTCAACACCTGGATCAATACCACCGAGGTTAACCTCTGGGTCAAGTCCCTTATAACCAGTGATTGTGAATACGTTGTTCATTGTAGCATAGAGCTGGAGATTCTTAATCCAACCATTGAAGTTGTTGAATGTGTAACCTACAGTAAGGCTCTGGAGACGGACATAGTCACCCTTCTCGATGAACTTGTCAGATGGGATATTAGAACCTGTATCTGAAGCAGGACGCTCATTAACGAATTCCTTCATTACGTTCTTACCACCAGCGAAGAAATCGGGTGCTGTATAGTGAGCACGGAGACCATTGTAAACATCATGTCCGAATACACCTGTGAAGAAGCAAGAGAAGCTCCAGTTCTTATAGTTGACGGTGTTGTTCCAACCGAGGTTCAACTTAGGCTGTGCACAACCTGTGATAGTACGATCCTTATACTCTGGGTCGGTTGTCGTGCCACCATCGCGGTTACCATTCTCGTCGCGTGTGTAGTATTCAGAGATACCATCTGCGTTATAGCCTGCCCATTCGTATGTGTAGAATGTACCGAGAGGCTGGCCTTCCATCACACGCTGTGTCCAACCGTTGGCAGAAACACCGGCAACCATCGGATCGCCCTGTGAGAATGTAGAAGTCTTGTATGTTTCGTTAGAGAGCTTATCTACAACATTCTTGTTGTGTGAGAGGTTGAGAGTTGTACTCCAAGTCAGGTTCTTGGTCTGAACAGGAACAGCGTTGATAGTGAACTCAATACCCTTGTTTGTGATCTCACCTACGTTAGCAGCAATTGAGTTGAATGGGTAGATGTATGAAGATACTGGATAATCCCAGATAAGATCCTTTGTTTTCTTGTTGTAGAACTCGATACTTCCGTTGATACGACCCTTGAGGAATGCGTAGTCAAGACCGATGTTCAGCATACCTGTTGACTCCCACTTAAGATCGGGGTTGGCCAGCTTTGTAGCGCTAAGCATTACATAACCATCCTTAACATCGCCTGTTGAACCGTATGTAGGAACAGCTGTATAAGCACCGAAGCCCATTGCGTTACCAGAGACACCATAACCTGCACGAAGCTTCAAGTTAGAGAAGATTTTCTGATTCTTCATGAATTCTTCCTCTGTGATGTTCCATGCCAAAGAGAGTGATGGGAATGTACCCCACTGATGGCCATCACCGAATACAGAAGAACCGTCACGACGCACAGTTGCCTGAGCCATATACTTACCATTGTAAGAATAAGCTACACGACCATAGAATGAAATGTTGCGAATAGTCTCGATAGTACCTGACTCAACCCACTTCATGCCATTCTTCATTTCACCTGCATAAGTGAGGTTGTTCCAACCGATTGTATCATCGAAGAAGTTGTTAACACGAAGGCCGAAACCGTCATTGTTTACCTTCTCCTCCCATGAGTAACCAATCATGGCACTAAGCTTGTGAACATCATTGAAAGTCTTATCGAAGTTGCCGTATGTTTCGAATGTTGTTGAGTGACCGAAATATGTGCTACGATGTGCTACACCGTTGAAATCAGGGCTTGTAGAACCATACTTTTCAATGACCTGAGAGTTGTGTGAGTCGTAAGCGCTATATGTACGCTGGTGTGTATCGTAAGAGAAGTTTGCATTCCATGTGAAGCCCTCGCAAATGTTTGCTGTAGCCTTAGCGATGAACTGCAAACGCTTCCACTCAGTCTGTGACTTGTTCTCGTTGATGAGTGAGAGTGGGTTGTAGTTGCTTGAACCATCACCCTTTGTCCAGTTGCCATCAGCATCTGTTACAGAGAGTGTTGGGTTGAAGTAGTTCATCGCGTCAAGAACTGAACGACCTTCGTCACCCATTGGAACACCAACATACTTACCTGTCATACCGTTAACACTTACAGAAAGGTCAAGACGATCCTTGAGAACCTTAGTAGAAAGGAGTGAACGGAGGTTAGCGCGCTGGTTCTCAGAACCAACAACAACACCCTGACGGTTTGCATAGTTGATAGAAGCCATGTAGTTGGTCTTGCCTGAACCACCATTGATACCTACGTTATGGTTGTGGCTGACACCTGTACGGAGCACTTCATCCTGCCAATCTGTATTGCCATTGCCATCGTACATGTAGTTGATGTTGTTCTTCTTTACATAGTTGCGGATATCATTCGCAGAAGCCATGTCGAGAGTCTTGAGAACATTGTCGAAAGCCACATAACCGTTATAGGTTACATTGGTGCGATCGTTTTTGCTACCGCTCTTGGTAGTGATGATGATCACACCGTTAGCAGCCTTAGAACCGTAGATGGCGGTTGCTGTAGCATCGCGGAGCACGTCGATGCTCTCAATATCATCAGGAGCAACCATCGAGATGTCTACTCCAGGAATACCATCGATTACATAGTAAGGAGACATAGCACCGCTACGCAGTGAAGAAGCACCACGCAGAGTGATAGAAGCGCCACCGTTGGGGTCACCATTAGAGGTAACAACCAAACCAGCCACCTTACCCTGCAGCATAGAAGCGGGGTCGGTGAATACACCACGGTTCAAATCTTCGGCTTTTACGGTGGTGATGGATGAGGTCACGTCCTTGCGGCGCATCGTACCGTAACCTACCACGACCACTTCGTTGAGGTTCGTGTTTTCTTCTTCAAGTACTACGTTCAGGCTATTGCCGCTTACCCTGACAGCCTGCGTCTTGTAGCCGATGTAACTGATGTTCAGCATCTTTCCCTGAGCTACGTTCAGGCGGAAGTTTCCGTTGATGTCAGTCACTGTACCGTTGTTAGTACCTTGCTCCAGAATGCTCACACCGATCAGCGGTTCGCCGGTCTGGTCTTTCACCTGACCGCTTACTGCGTTTTGTGCAAACATCATGGTGCTGTTCATTAGGAGCAGCGCGAGAATAAGAGCCCGCATCAGCCCCTTGCAACTAATTTGTTTGTCTTGCATAGTTAATAATTTGAATGATTATAGTTATTTATTGTAAGATATTTGTCGGTTATACTTCCGATTAGAGATTAGCTGCAACTTCAATGTTAGATTATGTAACTATTAGAGGTTAGCAGATAGGATGATTGACTATGTTTCATTTGCAAATATAAATATTATTTTTAAAAATCGCAACATTTTTCCTTTTTTTTTCATCATTTCAGGTGGTACAAACATAAATAGGCGGCAAAAGGAATAATCCTCTTGCCGCCTTTCAGCATCCCGTCCTCCAATCGGGGACACCTTTCTATTGGTTCATGTATTTGTCAAGATCTCTGCTCTTCACCTCGTTGAAGGAATACACTTTTCCTTCAAAGCGGATGGAAAGGAAACCGAATTTCGAATCTATTACTTCGCAGTTGATGGTCTGATTGGCACGAGGACCACTCTTCACGCGAAGGCAAATGGTCTTGCAGTCTTTCGAAAGCGTCCACTCACCGTTACTGCAGAATCGTTTTCCGTTTTGCACCTCAACCAAGCTGAAATTCCTATACTGTTTGTCTTCCGTGCGGTGCAGCTGCAAGAATCTGATACTGCGATCTGGCGTTGTATCTTCAACATAGTTGCTCCAGGTTCCTCTAATGGTAGGCTCATCAATCAGTTCTCTTGCGATAGCGTCGCCGATAGCATCTGCAACGTCTGAAGAGCAGGATGTGAAACTCATGGCTGAAGTTAACACCATTACCACCATCATGGGCATCAAAATCTTTTTCATAATCTTTCTTTTTTAAATTGTTATTGTTTTATTCTATTTGTTTCGATTTCTGGTACAAAATTAGGGTTGTTTTTCCATACCTTCATCATTTTCCTGCCAAATTTCATTCAACTTGTTGCGTCAATCACATGAAAAAGCGACAAATCTAGGGAGTATCCTCAGGATTTGTCGCTTTAGCTCGAAAAAACGTATTTGAGTCTTTTCAGTCAGTCTTTAATTTACTTTGTCGTTACTGTTGCAGCGGTCTGTATAGAACTTCTTGAAGTCATCCCATTTGTAGTAAGGGAAGTTGTCGGTAGGCAGTGGAAGTGAGGCTTCGCAGCCGTTGAACAGGCATTTCACGAGGATGTCCTGTCCCTTCTTCCCACGGTAGAATACTAGTTGGATATTCGAGGCTTTACCGGTCTGCCAGTTTTGATAGATATTTTTCACCTGATAGGGGTCCTCCGGGTCTTGGTCGGCTCCGTTGATGCCCATCAGCACGGTGAGTGGTCCGATACAGGTGTCGTGACCGAATCTGAGGTCGGCCAACCGCTGGGTGGTTCCGTTGATAACATTGTCTGCCTTCTTGATGATGTCGCGCAGAATAGGAATCATCGCATAACGTGGTCCGAACACCCATGAGTAGGAACCTAGGTTCGAGTTTTCCCATTGGGCAACCATTTCATCATCGGTGATGATATTCCCCATCATGCCATCGTGTCCGATGCTGGGCAGCGAGGTGTAGAGGTTGATGAGGTTGCTGGCTATGGAATGCATGTTGCCGGGCAATCCCTCGGTGGAGGTGAAGACGCGTGAAATCACCTTGTCGCGCAGGTTGTCCTGGAACTGGAACTTGTTGCGGTTCTGTTCGTAGCGAGGCTTTGACTTCGGGAAGTCACGTCTCAGCGGATTCTGCCGGTCGTCGGGTACCACCCCGTCGAGTGTGGTGCGCGATGACTGTTCGCGGATTTCAATCTTAGGGTTGCATTGCGTCAGCTCCTGACAGAAAGAAGCCATGCTGAGCACACATCGGCCCGAGAGTGACGAGATGGCAAATACATCACCACCTTTCTTGAACACGTCGGGGAAGTTATTATACATTGTACGCGCGATGAACTGGTGCTGGTCCCACCCCAACTGGCTCAGTTCGCTAACACTTGCCGCCATTTCGTCCTTGGCTGCCATGAACTTGGTACGAAAAGCCTCGCCTTCAGCCGTGAGCACATGCAGTTTGTGGGCCTTGGTAAGTAGTGAGTCCAGGTCTCTGTAAAGCCGGTCATTCCAGTAATAGCGTGAACCGTGGCGGCTGTAGTGGCTGATGTAGAAAGGCTTGTAGCCTCGCGGGGCCTTTGTCAGCGTGGCTGTCTTCTGAGGATAGGGATAGTCGTTACCATAGGATCTTCTGGGGTCGGCCTTGACCTGATCGAGTACAGCTGTGCCTTGAGCCCAAGAAACGAGGGCCACACACCATAGCAGCAGGACAATAAAGGTTTTTCTCATAGTTGTATAAAATGCTGTTATTTAATGATTAAAGCTTATTCTTGCCGATGGGTATCAGGGGTTGGCGTTGGCTTTTATGGCCTCGGCCACAATCTCCGCAATGCGGCGTACACCTTTCGCGTCAGGATGGATGCCATCGTTGAGCATCTTGTCACCGTCGTTGGCGTAGAGCGTGTGGAGGTCTATCACCTGCAGGCCATACTGTTTGGCCACCTTCTGCTGGATGGGGATGATGCCGTTCACGATGACGGAGTCGTTGATTTCCCAGGTTGATTTGAAGGCAGGGATAGGCGTGCAGAGGAAAATCTGGGGCTTGAGGGGCTGGGCGCCCTTCTTTGCTTTCTTGCCTTTCTTAGAGGTTTTCTGGGCCAGGGCCGGACACAGCGTGGTAATCATCTGCCGCAAGTCATTCTCGAATTCAGCTCCGTACTGCCAGTTGTGGGGTTTCGAGTCGTTGGTGCCCAGCTTGATAATCACCACGTCAGGATGGAAGGCCAGTGCATCGCGCCATGCCATTTCATTCATATACGGGAAGTCTCCCTTGTTCAGCATCGTGCGGGCACTCACGCCGAAGTTCTTCACCCAGTAGCCTTTTCCCAGCATCCGCTGCAACTGAGCGGGATAGCCATTCACCGGAGCCATCTCGATACCATGGCCGTCGGTGATGCTGTTGCCGATACAGGCTATGCGTATGGCATCGGTCTGGGGAGCAGGATGGGCATTAAGCCAGCTTTCAAGTTCCGTGACCAGCTGATTATGGTATTTGAACCATGGGCCGAATCCGAATCCGTGGCCACCTGTGGGATATACGAACATGGAACAGTCGTTGCCGGCATTGCGCATGGCCTTATAGTATTCCAATCCGTTGGTCACAAACGGTACCACGTTGTCGTCACTGGCCGAGAAGATGATGGCCGGGGGCGTGAGGTGGCGTTTCACGGCATTCTGCGTGGAGAAATCATGTACCATTTTCGGGTTCTTCTGGTCTTCTCCAAGGAAGTTACGGCATGACCATATGTGCGAAACCCGTTCATCCATCGATATGACCGGATAGAACAAGATGGAGAAATTGGGCCTTACCTCGTAGGGGGAGAGGGTGGAGATGACCGAAGCCAGATGACCGCCAGCCGAGAATCCCATGATGCCGACATCCCAAGGGTTGATGCCCCACACCGCAGCCGAATCACGTACGATACGGAATCCCTTTTCTACGTCGCCGATAGGAATTGAACGGTTGCCTTCCGGCATACGGTAGTTCACCACACAGTAGGCAATGCCGCGTTCGTTGAGCCATCCCGACCAATCATAGCCCTCGTGTGAGTTTGAGAGCACGGAATAGCCGCCTCCCGGGATGCCCACAATGGCCCTGCCTGCTGGTTTCTCAGGGAGGAACACCACCATGTTTGCCTTTCCGTCTTCGGTGAGATTGAGCGTGAATTTCCTGGCCGTTTGTGCCTGAGTTGAGAGCATACAGGTTGCCAGGAGAATTGTAATGAATAGGTACTTTTTCATGTGATATAAGTTGTTTATAAGGATTTTCCGCCGCTAAATTACTAATTCTTTTTGAATTGGCAAACGTTATCAGCGTTTTTCTGACATTTTGCCTATTAATAGAAAGTTGAAAAATATTTGCGAAATTCAAAAACTGTTCATATATTTGCAGCGGAAACCACTATTAATTTCAAATACTGACAGATATGAAACAGACTGCATTGCTGATGATGCTTGCCCTGATGACCTCAACGGCCATGGAGGCACAGACAAAGACGATAAAGCCCAATGCCATCTTCAAGATGCCAAGCGTCAGCCTTGATGAATACAATCGGCTCTTTGCGCTAAATGAGGAAGGTAAACTATCGCCGAAAGAAAAGGTGGCTTTTGAAACCTGCGGCATCTTCGATGACTTGTATGCGGGTTTCTGCAGTTGGTATTGTGGTGGCGAAGTGCTATCGGTAAAGGCCTCGAGTTGTCTGAAACCCACGTCAAAAATCAATTATGAGGCTGAAAATGCACACGACTTCAACCACGAGAGCGTGTGGGTGGAAGGAGCTAAAGGTCAGGGCATAGGCGAATACCTGGTCTATGAGTTTGCCGGTGCATGTCCGCGTATCACGACGGTAAAGATACTCAACGGACATGTGAAAAGCGAGAAAGCCTGGCGTGAGAACTCACGGGTGAAGAAGTTGCGTATGTACTATAAGAATGAGCCCTACGCCATCCTTGAACTGGAAGACAGCCGCACGGAGCAAGATTTCGAAGTGGGCGTGCTTGGTCCCCACGATGGGAATGCACCCAAATGGACCTTGAAATTCGAGATTCTGGAAGTCTATCCCGGCAGCAAGTATCAGGATACGGTCATCTCAGAGCTCTGGTTTGACGGAATCGACGTACATTAACGTGTACTTTCTGTGTCAACTTATTCAGTACACTACATCTGATGTTTAACTAAATCTTAATATCAATGATTAAAAAACTAGTTCTTGCTATGGGGCTCTTAGGGTTGTTCTCTGTCTGCAAGGCGCAGGAGAACTCAAAGCCAGTCATGCCACAGGGGAAATTGTTGCGCCTGGAGTATTCCTTTAGTGGCATGAGAATGCCTGTGTATGGAAATTTCAAACTGAAACGCAATGCTGAAACGGGTGAAAGTGACTTCAGTTTCTTCCATTACAATAAGGAAATGTTTACGAAGGGCGTACTCGATTCGGTCTTCACCGCTGCTTGTCGTATCATTGAGGAGGAACGTATGTATGAATATGCAATCAGCTACAGTTTGCCGCCCGAGGTGGAGAAGGGCATGCTTGACGGTTTCGGCTGGCGGTTTGAAGCCTGCTTTGAGAATGGTGAGTGCATTTCTTCGCATGGCCGCCATGTGATGCCTGGGGGTAAAGGTCTGCGCAGAATTGAGGATTTGCTCAGTGAAGCGGCCAGGGCTGCCACGAAAGAGGAGCCTACGGAATAGAAAATGAAAAAGCCGCAAGAGACTGACATCAGTTCTTGCGGCTTTTCTTTGGTGATCCGCTTGGGGCTCGAACCCAAGACCCCAACATTAAAAGTGTTGTGCTCTACCAACTGAGCTAGCGGATCTCCGGTTTGCTTTTCAAAAGCGGGTGCAAAGTTACGATTAAAAATCGAAACTGCAAAATTATTCTTCAGTTTTTTGAATAATTTGCTCGTTTTGTTCTTCTGCGTGCTCAATGACGGTGATCTCTTTGCCCTCTAGGACGCTCTCGATAGCGTTCCCGTCATCATCCTCCTTAGTGACGTAGCGTTTATAGTATGCGATGAGGAGGGTGGTGAGAGGCAGGGCGATGATGAGTCCGATGAAACCGAGCAGGGCTCCCCAGACGGAAAGGCTGAGCAGCAAGATGGCGGGATTGAGTCCCATGGCCTTGCCCATGATCTTCGGGGTGATAATCATGTCGATGATAATCTGCACGATAATGAACACGGCGACGGCGGAGATTAGGATAATCCAGAAGTTCTGCCCGGTATCCACGGCCTTGAGGAGTGCCAGGAAAACGGTGGGGATGAGGGCAAAAGTGTGGAGGTAGGGTACCATGTCCATGATGCCGATAAGGATGCCGAGGCCGATAGCCATCGGGAAGTCGATGATGGTGAAGCCGATGCAGAAGAGTATGCCCATGGAGAGAGCCACGAGTCCCTGGCCGCGAATGTAGCTGTTTAGGGCTTTCTCTACGTCTTTCATCAATGACGTCCAGAAGGGGCGCACTTTCTTCGGGAAGATACGTATCCAGTTTTCAGTAAGGAACTCATAGTCGAGCAGGATGAAGAACATGTATAACAGGGCAATCAGGGAGCCGACGATGCTCACGATGATGTTGTAACCGTGTCCGATGAACTTGAAAAGCTGCGGCAGGGCCTCACGGATACCGTTGGCAAAGTCTTGGCTATGTACGATGTTCTGTATTTCCTTACCATTGTCGTTGATCCATTGCTGGATAGTGTCGGGAATGCTGGTGATATGGGCCGTCTTGTGGATATAGGCGGTCATGAGCGTGCCGAGTTTGTTGAACTGCTCAATCATGGGAGGTATGATAAGCCAGATGACTCCTGCTATGACGGCGGTGACGAAGATGAATGTGACGATGATGCTGAGTGCACGTGTGGGCACATGAAGCTTGTATTGCACGAACTTGACGGCAGGGTAGAGCAGATAAGCTATGAACCATGCTACAAAGAAGGGCAAGAGTACCGTGCTGAGGTAGTTGATGGCATAGAGCACTCCGAAGACGAGCAGGGCGATGAGTGCCCAGCGTATGAATCGGTCGAAGGTTATTTTCTGTTCAAACATTTTTATAAGTGAAGAGTGAAAAGTGAAGAGTGAAGAATTGGCTACCGCTCGGGCATTTTACCTGAAACCTGAAACTTGAAACCTGAAATCTGAAACTCACTCCTGCTTTTCTGCTAGGAGTGATTTCTGATAGCATTCCCGGCAGAGGGGTTCGTATTCCTGGGTTTCACCGAGGAGGACGCGCTTGTCACTCTGCACAAGACGGTGGCTGACGTAAGCCAGTGAACCGCACTTGACGCAGATGGCGTGTACTTTGGTCACTTCATCGGCAATGGCACAGAGGGCAGGTATGGGGCCGAAAGGAACACCGCGGAAATCCATGTCGAGTCCGGCCACGATGACACGAATCCCGCGATTGGCCAGTTCGTTGCATACCTGAACGAGTCCTTCATCCAGGAATTGCGCCTCGTCGATACCCACCACATCGATGTCACTGGCCAGCAAGAGAATGCTGGAAGAAGAGTCGATGGGAGTGGAGAGAATGGCGTTTTGGTCATGGCTGACCACCTCTTCATCAGAGTATCGAGTGTCGATGCTTGGTTTGAATATTTCAACGCGCTGACGGGCGAATTTGGCCCGTTTGAGACGGCGTATGAGTTCCTCTGTCTTGCCCGAGAACATCGAGCCGCACACGACCTCTATCCGACCGGGGCGGTGCACTTCACCTTCAAGATTATTTGTCATATAAGCACAATTTTTCCGCACAAAGATATAGAAACGTTTTAAAAATTGCAAAGAAATGACCGTTTTTTTTGCGTGGTAAGAATAAATACCTTACTTTTGTACTTTGTAATGGGTATGTTGTACATCATTCCAACTCCTGTGGGCAACATGGAGGATATGACCTTGCGCGCTATCCGACTGCTCCGAGAGGCCGACCTTGTGCTGGCTGAGGACACACGTACAAGTGGAATCCTGCTGAAGCACTTTGATATCAAGAACCATTTGATGTCACATCATAAGTTCAACGAACACGGCACTGCTGCCGGTATCGTGGAACGGTTGAAGGCAGGGCAGACCATTGCGCTGATCAGCGATGCGGGAACGCCGGGTATCAGTGACCCGGGTTTCTATCTGGTCCGCGAGGCAGTGGCAGCAGGGGTGGAAGTACAAACATTACCGGGAGCAACGGCTTTCGTTCCGGCATTGGTATCGAGCGGGCTGCCCTGCGACCGTTTCTGCTTTGAGGGTTTCCTGCCGCAGAAGAAAGGGCGGCAGACACGTTTGGAGCAGTTGAGTGCGGAAGAGCGTACGATGGTTTTCTACGAGAGTCCCTATCGGGTGTTGAAGACCTTGCAGCAGTTTCGTGAAGTGTTCGGCGAAGAGCGTCAGGTGAGTTGCTGCCGAGAGATCTCCAAGGTTCACGAGGAAAGTGTACGTGGCACGCTTGCCGAGGTTATTGCCCATTTCCAGGAGCGTGAGCCGAAAGGCGAGTTCGTGATTGTCGTCAAAGGACGGAGGGCAAAGGACGAGAAGCGTAAGACTAAAGGCGAAAGTTGAAGGAATATTTATTAAGGTAAAGGAAAAATAATCATTTCAATTATAAAATTATGAAGAAATTACTTTTTGTGGCCCTGTGCCTGTTGGCTATGGTGGCATGTAAGAATGAGAAACCAGCTCAGAATCTTGCTGGTGTAAGTCAGGCTGACTCTCTGCAGAAGATTATTGCCCAGAAGGACAATGAAATCAACGACATGATGGCTACCCTGAATGATATTCAGGAAGGATTCCGTCAGATTACAGAAGCTGAAAACCGCGTGACGGTAGCACAGTCGGGCGAGCGTGCCGACAAGGCTCAGCAGATTCGTGAGAACATCCAGTTTATTTCCCAGCGCATGATGCAGAACAAGCAGCTTATCAACAAGTTGCAGCAGCAGTTGCGCGAGAGCAGTTTCAAGGGTGACGAGCTGAAGAAGACCATTGAGACACTGGCCAGCCAGATGGAGGAAAAGGAACAGCAGTTGCAGCAGTTGCGCGCAGAGCTGGATTCAAAGGATATCCATATCTCCCAGTTGGATGAGACTATCAACAACCTGAATACCGATGTGTCCAATCTTCAGCAGGAGAGCAGCCAGAAGACCGAGGTTATCAATACGCAGGACAAGCAGTTGAATACCGCTTGGTATGTGTTCGGTACAAAGAGTGAGCTGAAGGAGCAGAACATCCTGGTGAAGGGCAAGGTGCTGCAGGGCAACTTCAACAAGAACTACTTCACCAAGATTGACATCCGCGTTGACAAGGAAATCAAGCTGTACTCAAAGTCGGCTGAGTTGCTTACAGCTCATCCTGGCGGCAGTTACACACTGACACGTGACTCCAAGGATCAGTATGTGCTTCGCATCACCAACCCGCAGACATTCTGGAGTACTTCCAAGTATCTGGTGATCCAGGTGAAATAAGAGACGTATTAGCGTTTCGCCTTAAAGAAATCAGTCATCAACTGGCGGCATTCTTCTTCGAGGATGCCGCCAATTATTTTGGCTTTCGGATGGAAAGCCTTCGGGGCGTAGTTGACATAGCCACGCTTCTCATCGCGTGCACCATAAACAATACGAAGTAACTGTGCCCATCCCATTGCCCCGGCACACATCACACAGGGTTCCACGGTCACATAGAGCGTGCATTCCGTGAGATATTTGCCGCCCAGTTGGTTGGCGGCCATCGTGATGGCTTGCATCTCTGCGTGTGCAGTCACGTCGGTAAGTGTCTCTGTCATATTGTGGGCACGAGCAATAATCCGGTCACGGCAGACGATGACGGCACCGATAGGAATCTCGCCTTTTTCGAATGCTGTATGCGCTTCTTCGAGTGCTCTGCGCATATAGAATTCGTCTTTTCGATTTTGTTCTTCCGTTTTTGTCATATTCGCAGCAAAAATACAAAAAAACTTTTGAAGTCTCGCATAAAAGTTGTATTTTTGTCATCAGAAAAATAATGATGGATGAACATCTGAAAAGATATGGTAAAAACATTGTATCTTGAAGAGACCGACAGTACGAACGACTTTCTGCGCCATTACACGCCTGGGGAAGACGAGGACATGACCGTGGTGTGGACCGATTTTCAGCGGAAAGGACGCGGGCAGGGCTCCAACCAATGGGAGAGTGAGGCGGGAAAGAACCTCACCTTCAGCGTCCTGATTCATCCGGACAAAGTGCGTGCGCAGGATCAGTATATTATTTCAATGGCTGTGGCTGAGACGATGCACCGCTTTCTGTCGGACATGGTTGATGCGGCTATCCAAATCAAATGGCCTAACGACATCTATGTCGGTGATTCCAAGATTGGCGGCATTCTGATAGAGAACCATCTGAGTGGAGAGCATATCAAGGACTGCATCATCGGTATTGGTCTGAACGTGAACCAGACGGTGTTTGTCAGCGATGCACCCAATCCGATTTCGATGCGCATGATTGATGATAGGGAATGGAACCGCGAGAAAGTATTGCAGGGGCTGATTTCGGAGTTGGTCTGGCAATTCCAACATTTCCGCATCGACATCATCCGTAAGAAATACCGCCGCCATTTGTACCGCCGGGAGGGCTTCTATCCATACCGCGATGCGGAAGGGGAATTTGAAGCAGAGATGTTGGAAGTGGAGAACGACGGGCATCTGATATTGCTCGACACGCAGGGACGGCAGCGTCGTTATGCCTTTAAGGAGGTGGCGTATGTGATATGAATATTAATCGTTATAGAATAAGGTTATGGCTAGATTTAAAAGAATTCTTCTGAAGCTTTCGGGCGAGAGTCTGATGGGCAAACAGGGTTATGGCATTGATCCCGAACGGCTTGCCGAGTATGCACAGCAAATCAAGGAGGTGCATGAGATGGGTATTCAGATCGGTATCGTGATTGGTGGTGGCAACATTTTCCGTGGATTGAGTGGAAGCCAGAAAGGCTTCGACCGTGTGAAAGGCGACCAGATGGGTATGCTTGCCACGGTCATTAATTCTCTGGCTCTGAGTTCTGCATTGAGTGTTGCAGGTGTGAAGAACAAAGTGCTGACGGCTATCCGTATGGAGCCTATCGGTGAGTTCTATACAAAATGGAAGGCCATTGAGGCTATGGAGGAAGGTTTGGTATGCATCTTCTCAGCCGGAACCGGCTCGCCGTATTTCACTACCGATACGGGTTCTTCGCTTCGCGGTGTGGAGATAGAGGCTGACGTTATGCTGAAAGGTACACGCGTGGATGGTATCTATACTGCTGACCCCGAGAAGGACCCGACAGCCACGAAATTCCACGACATTACTTATAATGAGGTATTGGAACGCGGTTTGAAGGTGATGGACCTTTCTGCCGTCGTGATGTGCAATGACAATCACCTGCCCATCTATGTGTTCAATATGGACGTCGTAGGTAACCTGAAAAAGGTGATGGATGGCGAGGAAATAGGCACGTTGGTACATAGTTAATCCTAAAAACTTACCTTTATGAAATTCCTTCTTTCAAGAGTGCTTTCAACAACACTCTTCACAATCGTTTTCTCCGTACCTTCACAGGCACAGGCCTTGTTGTCGAACGAGGCGAAGATCAATACCATCATATCCCAGATGACGCTGGAGGAGAAGGTGGATATGCTTCACGGAAAGCATATGTTTTCCTCTGCAGGTGTGGAACGTCTAGGCATTGCCGACATTGAGTATGCTGACGGTCCTTTTGGTATCCGTGAGGAAATGGAGCCGAACAGTTGGAAATCTTTGAATCTGGCAACAGATTCTGCCACTTTCTTCCCGACGGGTTCGGCACTTGCTGCCACCTGGAGTCCGGAAATGGCCTATGCCTATGGTCGCGGTATGGGTATTGAGGCCCGTCTTCGCGGAAAAGACATGATCTTGGGTCCTGCCATTAACATCCAGCGTATTCCCACGGGAGGTCGTACCTATGAATATTTCAGCGAAGATCCATTGCTCAGTGGCTTTCTGGCTGTGGCTTACACAAACTGCCTGAAACACTATGCCCTGAACAATCAGGAGAACTATCGGGGCTTTGTGGACGTGAGGATATCGCCGCGTGCCATGAACGAGATTTATCTGAAACCCTTTGAGATGGCTGTCCTTGAGGGAGATGCCTGGGGCGTGATGGCTGCCTATAATAAAGTGGACGGCAAATGGTGTTCCAACAATGAGATGCTGCTTACCGATGTGCTCCGTAAGCGTTGGGGCTTCCCTGGAATCGTTATCAGCGACTGGGGAGGTGTGCATGCCACTTCGGCTGTGGTGGCTGGAATGAATGTGGAGATGCCGGGCAATCGTTTTATGGGAAAGGCCCTGCTCGACTCGGTGAAGGCCGGCGTCATCAGTGAGGCCGTGATTGACCAGCGCGTTAGGGAACTACTCCGTGTGCGTCTGTTGGTGCAGCCCATACCTGCTGAGAAAGCCAATAAGGAGATGACTGCCAAGCCTGAGCAGTTGAAAACGGCCTACGAGGTGGCTAAGCGTTCTATCGTTCTGCTGAAGAACGACGGGGTGCTTCCGTTGAACCTCAAGCGTGTGAAGAAGATAGCCGTCATCGGCGATAATGCCCGTTGCAAACAGGCATTGGGCGGAGTCGGCGCCGGTGTGAAGACTTTGCGTGAAGTGACTCCGCTGGAAGGAATCCGCGAGGCAATCGGGAATGGTGCCGAAGTGATATGGGCACAAGGCTATCCCTCTTATGGTGCGCAAGAGCGCTTCAAGCGCGTCTCTCCTCAAATGGCTCCCGACCGCAAACTCCTTGCCGAAGCCGTGAAGATAGCCCGTAAGGCTGATGTGGTTATCTTTGTGGCAGGTGACAACCGTGAGATAGAGACAGAAGGTTCCGACCGCGTGTCTATCAAGATGCCGCAAGGACAGAATGAGGTTGCCAAGGCTTTGGCTGCTGCCAATAAGAATCTGGTTACGGTGATTGTTGCCGGTGGTCCTCTAGAGTTGGAGACGGTCAGAGACGCTTCCAAGGCCCTTCTCATTTCATGGTTTAACGGTTCTGAGGGTGGCACCGCTCTTGGCGATGTGCTCACGGGAAAGGTTTCCCCATCAGGAAAACTGCCGTTCACCTTCCCCATCAAGTTGGAGGATTCTCCTGCCTATGCCACAGGCTCCTATCCCCAGCAGTTGAAGGGAAGCGATCAACAAGGAGATATCTTCGTGGGCTTGGTTAACCGCGAGAAAAACGACCGCAGTCAGGAACTGATAGCTCCTTACGCCGAAGAACTCCTTGTAGGCTACCGCTGGTTCACTACCAAGAAGTTGCCTGTGGCCTATCCTTTTGGCCATGGTCTTTCCTATGCCACTTTCGAATACAGCAATCTCACGGCGACGCCTAATGCAGAGGGTATCCGCGTGGAGTTCGACTTGAAGAATAATTCATCAATCGATGCTGAAGAGGTAGCTCAGGTCTATGTATCCCGTGAGCAGTCGGCCTTGGAGCGTCCAGCCCTGGAGTTGAAGGGCTTCCAGCGTGTGGCTTTAGGAAAGGGCGAGCAAAAGCGTGTCAGCATCTTGCTCCGCCGCAATGACATGAAAGACTGGAATGCCGCTATCGAGAATTGGCAACTGGAGGCCGGACAGGTAGAGGTGCATGTAGGTTCCTCTTCGGCAGATCTCCGCTTATCTCAGACATGTACCATTAATTAATCCTTATATGATGAAGAAAAGACTATTCGCGGCATTTCTGTTGTCAGCCTTCATAAGTGTCGCCCTGCAGGCAGGGAACTACAAGAATTTCAAGGTTTCGACCTATGTCCGTGCTCAGGATGTTGCACGCATGGCCGACAAGAATTTCCTTGAATCCACTTGGAAAACCATCAGTGAACAGGTTGACATTGACAAAATCTACCTTGAAACCCATCGCGATGCCTTTATCGTGGATGAGAAAGTGTTGGTCAAGGTGAAGAACTTCTTTCAGAAACAGGGTCTGGAAGTGGGTGGCGGCATTACCTATACCATCTCAGAACCCTCTGATTTCGAGACTTACAGTTATGCGCGTCCTGCCGACCGTCAGAAAGTCAGGGAAATCGCTGAATACACGGCGAAGCATTTTGACGATTTCATTCTCGACGATTTCTTCTTCATCGACATCAAGAACGATGATGAGATTGCCGCCAAAGGCAGTAAGAGTTGGACAGACTACCGCTTGCGCCTGATGGCTGATGCCGGCAAGGAACTGGTGGTAGGACCGGCAAAGAAGGTGAATCCCAAGGTGAAAGTAATCATCAAATACCCCAACTGGTACGATCATTTCCACGGTCTCGGTTTCAATCTGGAGGAAGAACCCGTTTATTTTGACGGACTCTGGACAGGTACCGAAACGCGCGATCCCGGAAGTGCTCAGCATCTGCAGAACTATCTCAGTTATAATGTGGTGCGTTACTTCGACAATATCGCTCCCGGAAAGAACGGAGGCGGATGGGTGGATGCTGGAGGTATTCACATGGGTGTGGACCGCTATGCTGAACAAGTACACCTCACGATGCTTTCCAAGACACCCGAGATCATCCTCTGGAACTATATGCAGTTGGCTGAGGTGAAGATGTCGCCGCAACAAAAGCGCGCCTGGCAGGACGGTACCACCAGTTTCAACTACGATGAGATGGCAGCTCCTTTCAATAAAAGTAACAAGACCATCCAGCCTTCCACTTTGGCGCGAATCGCTTCTGTCACGCTCCGCAACGATGACAAGATTATCGGGCAGCTGGGCAATCCTATCGGACTGGCATCCTACAAGCCTTTCCATTCATCAGGTGAGGATTTTCTGCAGAACTATCTCGGTATGATTGGTCTGCCGATGGATATGTATCCCCGTTGGCTCGACAACAAACAGCAACTGCTGCTCACCCAGCAGGCTGCCAAAGACCCGCAGATTGTTGAGAAGATTAAAGAGCAGTTGCGTAAGGGTGGTGACGTCATCGTGACCACAGGTCTGCTTAAGCAGATTAAGGACCAGCTGGCCGATGTTTGCGAACTCTATTGCGGTGACCTGAAAGCCATGGTCAACGATTTCGGCCGTCAGGGGAAGTCTTCGCGTGAGTTCATTATCCCGCAGGTGAAATATTTCACGAATGATGCATGGGAGGTGGTCAGTGCAGGCCGTCCATTGGATGGTGGCGTTTCCGGTTATCCCATTCTGCTTCGTGACACCTATTCCAAGGGAACACTATACGTGCTCACCATTCCTGATGATTTCGGTAATCTCTACGATTATCCAGCCGGGGCGTTGAACGTCATTCGCAGCCGTATGAGCCGTGACGTGGGTTACTATATTGAAGGCCGTTCCAAGATAGCCTTGTTCCCTTACGACAACAAGACGTTTGTAGTAGAGAACTTCAATGATGAGGCCGTGGATGTGAATGTAGTGTTCAACAGTAAGGTGTCCGGTATCCGCAGTCTGGAAGATAACGGCCAATTGAAGCCTGCTGCCGATGTCGTTTATGGCAACAATCGCTGGGCTCCCTATCGGGAGGGACAGACGGTTTTCCGTCTGAAACTGCCTGCCCATTCCTACAGGGCTTTCGGCTTCTAATCAAACTAAAAATACAGAGTCGTTATCCGGCTCTGTATTTTTCTATATCTGCGACTACCTGCGAGGCCCAGTCCTCATCATAGCCTACGTTGAAGCGGATATAGCGGTAGTCTTTATTCCTGCAGGTGATGATTACCTGGTATTCAGCAACCGTATAGGGTGTAGCCATATTCTTGGCCGCTACGCTCTCGATGTCAGAAATGGGAATCTTGGCTCCAGCAGCAATCATGAATCCCTGTTGCTGATAGACGAGAATAGCACCGCCTACCTCATTTGCCAGAACGGCGTTGGTGACGATGACATCATCAGGTTCTCCGTATTTTGCCGTTACCTCATCCACTGTTGTCAGCATATCCATCCGTTCTGCATCCGGTGATTCCTCACGCTCCTTGTGATACTTCATGTAAAAATAGGCCAGCAAAAGTACGGGTATGGCAAGTCCTGCATATGGGCCACATAGAAATACCAGCACCACTATGGCTATGATACTCAGAATTACAGTTCTTTTCATCTTTGTTTCAGGAATTTAGGCATCTTCGTAATCCACGTATTCTCCTTCGCTGTCGGGAATAATCTTGCGGTTGGCTTCTTCTGGAGAGCGTTGGTCAATTATGGAAGGATCTTTGCTGTCGTTGCGTGATTGCCTATTCTGCTGTCCCATATCCTGAAACTGTTTGCGGGCATTGTTGAAACCTTTGGCCACCCGCCAGATAAAGGCACCTATCGTTACGACAAATGCGATGAACAGAATCAGGAGAAACTTCAGGATAAACATGGCTATTAAACCTTAACGTTAACCTTAACCTTAACTTTTGTTAGCCTTCGATCTTCGGGTTTGCCTGTTGCTGGATGAAGGCGGAGAGCAGCACATACCATGCGATGACCAGCGCAATGCCGGGAATGCGGAAAATGAGAAGGAGCATGGCAGAGGTGATAAGGAAAATATACTTCAGTTTATTTTCAGCCCAGCCCCAATGCTTGAACTTCAGGGCAAACATGGGAATCTCGCTGACCAGCAGCCAACTGCTTATAAAGACCATGACGATGACGGCAACAGCCATCCACGCATTACTTTCCAGCAGACTGGTGGCACCCACCATGATACTTCCCCAGAAGAGTGCATTGGCAGGTGTGGGCAATCCGATGAAGCCCATGGCTTGACGTTCGTCAAGATTGAATTTGGCCAATCGTAAGGCAGAGAAAGCCGCCATGATGAAGGCCACGTAGGGAAGTATGGGGCGCAGGGGTTCCAGCAGGGTGGGATAGTCCATCACGGTGAGCTCGTAGAAGATCATCGTGGAAGGAGCCACGCCGAAGGTGACATCGTCAGCCAGTGAGTCCAGTTCCTTGCCAATGGGAGAAGACACGCCCAAAAGCCTTGCCGTCATACCGTCAAAAAAGTCGAACACGGCTCCGAGTATGATGAACAACAGTGCCATCGCAGGTTGTCCGCCAAAGGCAAAACAAGTGGCGATACACCCGCAAATTAGATTGCAGCAGGTAATACTGTTGGGGATATGTTTCTTAATACTCATCTTTCACAAACAACCATGTATTCTTAACCTTTGAGCTTGGCAATCACCGTCTGGTCACCCGTGGTGGCCTGTCCCATTTTCACGCATACCTCAGAATCTATGGGAAGGAACACATCTACGCGGCTACCCAACTTGATGAATCCCAGATGCTCGTCGATATAACAGTCTTCGTCGGCTTTGGCATAGGTGACGATGCGGCGTGCCATGGCACCGGCAATCTGCCGGCAGAGTATATCCTGCCCGTTGTCGGCTTCAATCATCACGTCGGCATGTTCGTTCTCCTCGCTGGCCTTGGGCAGCCAGGCTTTGTGGAAATTACCGTTCTGATGATGTACGAATTTCACACGCCCGTCCACGGGATACCAGTTGGCGTGCACGTTGAAAGGGCTCATGAAGATACTGATCATCAGCCGCTTATCGTGGAAATACTTTTCTTCCTCCACTTCCTCGATGACCACGATGCGGCCGTCGGCAGGAGCCACGACGATATTCTCTGTATCCCCTCCATAGTAGCGGATAGGACAGCGGTAGAAGTTGACGACCGTGCAATAAACGATACCAAAGAGTACTATGAATATCCAAAAGGGAATCTTTGTATCAAAAAGATACCATAGTAACGCTGCTATGACTGCAATGGCGATGCCTGAGTAGAGCAGAGTGTTCGTTCCTTCACGGTGTAGTCTAACTTTTTTAAGTTTCTTTATTCTTTTACCCATATATAGGTTGATGCATCATAATTTGTGGTGCAAAGGTAATCAAAATAATTTATTAATCATTATTCATAATTCATAATTTTTACTTTTAAGGTTTATTTTCGTATTTTCTTTGGTAATATGAGCCGAAATATGTAATTTTGGACCTCATTATGGAAGATTTTATACATTTACACGTACACACCTATTATAGCATCCTCGACGGTCAATCGAGCATCAAGAAACTGGTTGACAAGGCTATCGGCAATGGAATGCGCGGTATGGCCATCACCGACCACGGCAACATGTTCGGCGTGAAGGAATTGTTCGACTACTGCAACAAGGTGAACGGCAGTCGTAAGAAGGAAGGTTTGGAGCCATTCAAACCCATCTTCGGCTGTGAGATGTACGTGGCTCACCGCAAGAAGGAACTCCGTGAGGCCGACAAGGGTGATAGGAGCGGATGGCACCTTATCGTGCTGGCCAAGAATTACAATGGCTATAAAAACCTTATTAAACTTGTTTCGCGTTCATGGGTTGACGGCTTCTATATGCGTCCCCGCACCGACCGGGAAGATTTGGAGCGCTTCCATGAAGACCTCATCGTCTGTTCGGCCTGTATTGCCGGTGAGGTTCCTGCCAAGATCATCCGCGACGATATTGCCGGGGCCCGCGAGGCCATTGAGTGGTATCATCGGGTTTTCGGCGATGATTATTACCTGGAACTGCAGCGCCATGAGGTGAAGGATCCTTCCGTCCGTGCCAATCGCGAAACCTTCCCCCTTCAGCAGAAAGCCAACCGCGTGCTGATAGAACTGGCCAAGGAATACGGCATCAAGCTCGTATGCACCAATGATGCCCACTTCGTGGACGAAGAGAATGCCGAAGCCCACGACCATCTGCTCTGCCTCTCCACGGGCAAGGATCTGGATGACCCTACTCGTATGCTCTATTCCAAGCAGGAGTGGTTTAAGACTCGCGAGGAGATGAACGAAATCTTCTCCGATGTGCCTGAAGCGCTCAGTAACACCCTGGAGATACTCGATAAGGTAGAGACCTATGATATTGAGCATGCCCCCATCATGCCGTTCTTCCCAATCCCCGAGAGTTTTGGAACGGAAGAGGAATGGCGCCGAAAGATTACTCCGGAGCAGCTCTTTGACGAGTTCACTAGCGATGAGAACGGTGAGAACCAGCTACCTCGTGAGGAAGGCGAGAAGAAGGTGAAGAAACTAGGCGGTCTCGACAAACTCTACCGTATCAAGTTCGAGGCAGACTATCTGGCCAAACTGGCATACGACGGAGCCCACCGTATCTATGGAGACCCCCTTTCTCAGGAAGTGGAGGAACGCATCCGTTTCGAACTCCATATCATGAAGACCATGGGCTTCCCCGGCTACTTCCTCATCGTGCAGGACTTTATCAACTCCGCCCGCGACGAACTGGGTGTGATGGTAGGTCCCGGACGTGGTTCCGCTGCTGGTTCCGTGGTGGCCTATTGTCTGGGTATCACCAAGATAGACCCCCTGAAATACGACTTGCTGTTTGAGCGTTTCCTCAATCCCGACCGTATCTCGCTGCCAGATATCGATACCGACTTCGACGACGATGGTCGCGGAAGGGTGCTCGAATGGGTGGAAGACAAATATGGCCATGACAACTGCGCCCATATCATCACCTACGGCACGATGGCCACCAAGAACTCCATCAAGGATGTGGCCCGCGTGGAGAAAGTTCCGCTCGACGTGGTGAACCGGCTCTGCAAGGCCATCCCCGACCGTCTGCCCGACGGCATGAAGATGAATCTGCCTAACGCCATCAAGTGCGTGCCCGAATTGCAGGATGCCGTCAGTTCGCCCGATGTGCGTCTGCGCAACACGATGAAATATGCCAAGATGCTCGAAGGAACCGTCCGTGGAACAGGTATCCATGCCTGCGGATTCATTATCTGCCGCGACCCTATTTCCGACTGGGTGCCCGTCTCGGTGGTGGAAGACAAGGACAATCCCGGCCATAAGCTACATTGCACGCAATACGACGGCCACGTCATTGAATCCACAGGTCTGATCAAGATGGACTTCCTTGGACTGAAGACTCTTTCCATCCTGAAGGAAGCCGTGGAGAATGTCAAACTCAACACTGGCCATGAGGTTGATCTCGATACCATTCCCATCGACGATCCCAAGACCTACGAACTCTATCAGCAAGGACGTACCATCGGTACTTTCCAGTTCGAATCCTCCGGCATGCAGAAATATCTCCGCGAGCTCCATCCCACGGTCTTCGAGGACCTCATCGCTATGAACGCCCTCTATCGTCCGGGCCCCATGGACTACATTCCATCCTTTATCGCCCGAAAGAATGGCCGCGAAGCCATTACCTACGATATCCCCTGCATGGAGAAATACCTGAAAGACACCTATGGTATCACCGTCTATCAGGAGCAGGTGATGTTGCTCTCCCGCCAACTGGCCAATTTCACTCGCGGTGAGAGTGATGCTTTACGTAAGGCGATGGGTAAGAAGAAGAAAGACATCGTTGACGCCATGAAGCCAAAGTTCATAGATGGTGGAAAGGCCAACGGCCATGACCCGAAGGTGCTCGAGAAGATTTGGGCCGACTGGGAGAAATTCGCCTCCTATGCGTTCAATAAGTCGCATGCCGCCTGTTATTCGTGGGTGGCTTATCAGACAGGCTACCTCAAGGCTCACTATCCTGCCGAGTATATGGCAGCCGTGATGAGTCGCAATATGAATAATATCACCGAAGTGACCAAACTGATGGACGAATGCAAGTCGATGGGCATTCCCACCAAGGGCCCCGACATCAACGAGAGTTTCCTGAAGTTCTCTGCCAACCACAAGGGCGAAATCCGCTTCGGTCTTGCCGGTATTAAAGGAATGGGCTCAGCTGCCGCCGCCGCCATGATTTCCGAGCGCGAGCAGAACGGTCCCTATAAGAGCATCTTTGATGTCGTCGAACGCGTCAATTTGTCAGCCTGCAACCGTAAGGCTTTCGAGAGCATGGCACTCAGCGGCGGTTTCGATAGCTTCGGTCTGAGCCGTGAACAGTATTTCGCGCTCAACAATAAGGGCGAAGTATTCCTCGACACGCTGATGCGCTACGGACAGTTGTTCCAGCAGGAACAGCAGGAATCGCGCAATTCCCTCTTCGGTGATATGGGCAGCGTGGAGATAGCTACTCCGCAGGTTCCTGTGGCCGTCGAGGAATGGAGCAACCTGGAACGCCTCAACAAGGAGCGTGACCTCGTGGGCATCTACCTTTCGGCCCATCCGCTTGATGAATACAGCATCGTGCTTAAGGGAATGTGCAACACCCATTGTCCTGAACTCAACGATCGCGAGGCTCTTGCCCGCAAGGAAGGATTCCAGTTGGGAGGCATCATCACCCAAGTGCGTGAGAAGACCACCAAGCGCGGAGACCCATGCGGTTTTGTCACTATCGAGGATTTCGAAGGTTCCGGCGAACTGGCACTCTTTGGTGAGGAATGGACAAAATGGCGCGGAATGATGGTTGAGGGCTACACCATCTATATCCAAGGCAAGTGTGCTCCTAAGTTCCAGAACAGCACCTTCCTCTCCATCCAGATTGCCAATATCCAGTTCATGAGTAGGGCCAAGGATGAGAACATCGAGAAGTTCACCATCTCTTTCGATTCCGATACCATCGATGAGGCGATGGTTACTGACCTCACCACGCTCCTCAGCGAGCATCCGGGCAATATCCAACTCTATTTCCAGATAAAGAATCCGGAAAGCACGACGCCCCTCTTGCTCCACAGTCGCAGCCAGACCATTGATGTCAACCGCGAACTTCTTTCATATCTGGATGCCAACCCCGCAATGGAATACCGCATCAACTGAGCCACCGCCGGTGGCATGGTCTTTGCATGGCAATACTTATAAACTCACAAACTTATAAACTCACAAACTTATAAACTCATAAACTCACAAACAATGGAAGTAAACATCACAAACGAGAATTTCGAGAGTCTGAAGAATGGCGATATGCCGTTGGTAGTTGATTTCTGGGCAACCTGGTGTGGCCCATGCCGTATGGTAGGCCCCATCATCTCGCAGTTGGCAGAGGAATACGACGGCCGCATCGTCGTTGGCAAGTGCGACGTGGAGGAGGCTGACGACATTGCCGCAGAGATGGGCATCCGCAACATCCCTACCATCATGTTCTTCAAGAACGGACAGCTCGTCGACAAGTTCGTAGGTGCCACCACAAAGGCCAATCTGCAGCAGAAGTTCGATGCCCTGCTTTGATTCCGTCTGACAATTCCCCATCAAATAAGTGCTACTCATACGGGTAGCACTTATTTGTTTTATGTCATTTGATTATATATAGCCGGACGGGCAATCAATGCCTTGGGAACAAAGTAATTTAGTTTGTTCCACAAACAACCATTGGAAGCATCCCATCCAAAGCCTGGAAGCGAAACAAAGTAAATTAGTTTGTACTCGAGGTTGCCATTGGAAGAAATTTACCAGGTAATAGTGCGGGAGCCGTCGGGCTGTTCCTCGATGGTGACGCGGAGGGCATCCTCGGGCAGGAGGTCTTCGATGAGTTCCGGCCACTCAATAAGACAGAGATTGCCGCTGTAAAAATAGTCCTCATAGCCCATGTCATAGACTTCCTCAATCTTCTTGATGCGGTAGAAATCGAAATGATAGAGAGCCCCCTCCAACCTTCCCCCAAGGGGGAGGCTGTATTCGTTGACGATGGCGAAGGTGGGGGAGGTAATGACGTCTTCAACACCCAGTTCTTCACAAAGGGCTTTGATGAAGGTG
>ONFE01000083.1 GCA_900316985.1 uncultured Prevotellaceae bacterium | reverse complement strand
GCAGCCTTGTGCCGTAAAAGTATAATTATAAAAACAACAGATAATATGAAGAAATTAATGCAATGGGCAATTGCTGCAGCCCTGATATGCAGCTCAACAGTGTTCACTGGGTGTAGCAAGAGTGATGATAATCAAGAGCCCGTCGTTAAGCCCGAGCAACCCGATGACAACGGCGCGAACTCCAGCAGCGACGACATCGGCTATATCGAATGTTCGTGGAATGGCACTGAGGTGGTGAAGACACCGAAAGTGACAACAGCCAGGGATATGAGCACGCTCAGCTACTCGAGTGGTTCGGTGAGAAATACTATCAAAATATCGGGATTTTATTTCATCTCTGGCAGCTTCACTACCGATAATTACCTGTATGTGAATGGCTGGGCGGCCATCATCCTCTGCGATGGTGCCGATTTGAAAGTGAGTGGTATCTATGTGAATAACGGAGGCACGCTGATTATTTATGCACAAGAGAAGGGAACGGGTCATCTTTATGCAGAGACGAAATATTCAGATGATTTCTGCCCTGCTATTGGCACATATGTTGGAGATGGAGGAAAGGTTGAGATACACGGCGGTAATGTCGATGCAAAGGGTGGCATTAGGTCTGCGGGCATCGGTGGAGGCGGCTCGGATGATGAACATGCTAATCTTTCTGACATCATCATTTACGGCGGCAGAGTTTATGGCCATAGTAATGGAGGGGCTGGCATCGGCGCGGGTGCCTATGACACAAGCGTAAAAACGAACATTACTATTTATGATGGCCTCATAGAAGGCAGTGGCGGTACTGATGTTTATAAAGGTAAATTTTATGGTGTTGGTATCGGCGGCGGCCACAGAGCCTCATTCGGGAGTGTGAACATCTACGGCGGTACCGTCACAGCTTCCGCTTCCGATGAGAGTGCCGGCATTGGTGCTGGCGAGGAGGCACCCAACGGCGTGGGTGTAGTCAACATCTACGGTGGTACCGTGACAGCTCAGGGTGGTGCTCGCAGTGCAGGTATAGGTGGCGGCGACGGCAAGAAGCTGAACAGCATCAATATCTACGGCGGCACAGTATATGCATACGCCGGTGCCGACGGTGCGGGTATCGGCGGCGGTGAGGACGGCGACAGCGGCGACATCAACATCTACGGCGGCGTGGTTCGTGCCTACGGTGACCGCAACTCTGACGGCAGCAGTAACAAGGGCTACGGCGCTGGTATCGGCAGCGGACAGAACGGCAATGTTAACACCATCATCATCAAGGGTGGCGATGTGCAGGCACGCGGCGGCATGGATGCTGCGGGCATCGGCACCGGTGAGGAATACGGTAGTGACATCAACTCGGGAACCATTGAAATCCACGGCGGCAAGGTATGGGCTGAAGGCAAGGGCTACGGCGCGGGCATCGGTTGTGGCGAGGATGCCACCTTCGGCGTGCTTGGAATCTCCGGCGGTCGTGTGGATGCTCATGCAGGCAGCGACTGCGGTCCCTGGAGCGGCGGCATCGGTGCCTATCACAAAGGCCATGGCGCAGACGATAACTGCCACATAGGCTGGGCCGGCTGGCAGCGCATCTACATTGGCGCGGGCATGAGGCTCTGGACCTATTCGCCAAATGTTGGTGGCGTCGAGAATGTGACCAACAACCTCCCCTGGTGGAACTACGTACACCAGCGCCCGCAGGTTGCCTTTGACGTGTGCGACCATCCGGGCTACACCGAGGCTACGTGTCCGTTCTGCTACCGCGAGACCCTTCAGCTGCAATAATCCCAACTATTATAATCCAATATATTAATAAAGCATCAAATTATTATGAACAGACTTAAACTATGGGTGTTCGCCGCGACCCTGATAGGCGGCCTCAGTGTGTTCACCGCTTGTAGCAGCGGCAGCGATGATGTGCAAGAGCCCGTCGTTAAGCCCGACCCCGATGATAACGGCGCGAACTCCAGCAGCGACGACATCGGCTATTCCACACTCAACCTCACCAGCCCCGCTGTGGGACAGTTAATCGGCAGCGACGGTAAGAATTACACTACCCTGCCATCGGGCGTGACAGCCGTGGCCATGATTGCCTACGTTGGCAGCGACACTTACGACGCTACTTACAAAAACGGCCTGGCCATCGCATTGGCTGACGAGGCTAAATCGAACTGGTCAACGGCAAAGAGTACCTGCGAGGGCAAGACTGCCATCACGGGAGCCAAGTGGTGCCTGCCCAGCCAGGATCAGTGGAAGCAGATGTTCAAAGCCAATGGTGGTAACGAAGGTAGTTACACTGGCTTGAATACAACTATCACCACCGCCAGAGGCACAGCCTTGCCGGAGTACGCCGGCTACTGGTCGTCGTCGGAGAGCAGACCAGGCGTCGACGCCTACTTCGTGTTCCTCAACTATGTCTATGCCGACTGGATGTGGGGCAGTGAGGACAGCGACAACCAAGTCCGTGCCTGCCTCGCTTTTTAACCTATTTATCGGTTTACCGAATAGTAGCCGTGGGGACAGGTACCTGAGTCATAGCAGCCGTCATACCCAAGTACCTGTCCCAGCGACTAATACGCATTAATATAAATTAGGTTCGCAATCACAACTGCGAACCTTTTTTTGTATCATCATCCATTTTGCTAGATTAAGGGCATAAAAAAAGCTCGCCGCTGCGAGCCCAAAATTGTTAACCTTAAATCTATGAAAAACGAGTGTAAAGGTAACGCTTTTAATTCACCCTGCCAAATTTTAAAGCGTAAAACTTGCTTTTTACTTTTTATTTTCTTATCTTTGCAGTCGAGAAATGTCATGAAGCAAACATATTAATATAATAATAGTGAGAAATATGAAGAAACTACTTAATTTTATGCTCGCTGCAGCCCTGATTTGCGGCGCATCGGTGTTCACATCATGTACGAAAGATGATAATCCTGTAAATCCAGCAGATAACCTTTCAGAGAAGATCATCGGGAAGTGGATGACCACAGACAAAAACAGACAGCCTATGCTGACCAATGAGAAAAGAGTTGTCACCTTCGTCTCTGCCACCAAGGCCTACATGAGCGCATCGTTTACCCATATACCGGTAAGTACGCAGTGGCTTGACCAAATAGAAGCCGATGTAGTTATTAGTGATAACAAAGTAACCCTCACTATGCACCCCGAGGAGCGTGTGACGGTAGTGGATGAATATACTGTTCTCGCTATCGACGCCACCGGTTTTACTGCCAATCTCAAGGTGACTACAACGCTTAACGGTGAACTGTCATACGAGCATGAATCCATCATCCGCTTAACGAAAGTCAACCGCGACTATAGCGAGGCGATTCTTGGCACATGGGAAGGTCACGTAACCAATAGTGAGGGTTCAGAATTCGATGATGGTGAGACGCACCGTTGGGAGTATAAGGCTGATGGCACTTATGTTTATTATGTGAAGGACGGCGACGACTGGGTGCCTTATAAGGGCAATACCCTGAACGAATACTTTGTAGATGGCGTATTGCTCTGCACTCGTTGGATTGACAACGACGTCGAAAATCGCGAGTGGTGGGAAATTGCTTCTATCAAAGATGGCGTAATGAAGTGGAAAGCCCTGCGCCAAAAGGAGGATGGCTCTACTTACACAGCAACCTTTGAGATGAGGAAGGTGGAATAATCCCTGCTTTTAGTTAATTTATAATTAGGTTCGCAATCACAACTGCGAACCTTTTTTTGTATCATCATCCATTTTGCTAGATTAAGGGCATAAAAAAGCGAGGCGTGCATCGCTCAACGCACACGAGGTAAACTATAAAAGTAAAAAAGGACTCGCTCTGCTTTATTTTGCACGTTAATCCTTGCAGCGTTAATCCCAAAGCAAAAAAGGGATATGTTTTTTAGGGTAAATCGCTGTTTTGGTGAAAAAAAGACACTAAATATTTGCAAATAGAGATCTTTGTTTGTAACTTTGTGGCATAAACAATAACCAAAGCTATAAGACAAGATGACACAACCACGAATCAACTCATTCTGCTGGGCGGCATTCCTCGAAATGGGTGCCCGTCTCACTCATTCCCCCTCTTGATTGTTTTTATTGACGACACTTTTGCAGACTAGATTTCTAAAGGAATAAGAATAAAAACAATTAAAAAAATAACTTACTAATTATGGATAAAAAAGGGAAATCCCTTTTAGGGATGTTCGTGCCCCAAAAGTGGCATAAAATGAGACCGTATGTAAAGCGTTGGAAACATCACGTACATGGAGATTCATGGGGAAAAGAACCTGAACAATTGGCGTGTCTTGAATTTGACTTCTCGCATACATATAAGGCGGATATCTATCGTGATCTGGCTCGTGCTATCATCAACAAATGGCTACAGGTGTCGATGACCGAACTGGCCTGTTACCTGGCTGTGTATTCAAATCTGGCAGATAATCCAGATGTTGAGGTACGGACGAGAACCATTTATCGTGAGTTGAAGCATTATAAAACGAAAGTTCAGAAAATTTATGATGGAACTGTCGATATTGCAGCATGAAAAAGATCAGCATCCTCAGAAGATTGGAATCAACGAGGTGGTGGCACGGATCAGGGACGACCATTGGCCCCCGGGTTATCAGCCCTTGTTGCTCGTGCAGGGCGTGTTTGAAGGTGGTACGCGACAGGACGACATCGTCAGTTTGTCGGGACTCTCGATCGTCAGGTTTAAGGCAGACCCCGCCCTCCTGGAGGCGGTGCGTGACGACCCGCACACGCTGCTGGCGTTCACCTCGGCCGACATGCTCAACATCCTCTACCGTTACGAGGTGGATACAGGTTATGAGATCCGTCTGCAACGGCAGTTCTACAAGAAGGCGTTGCTCTATGGTAATGACTACTACAGGCAGCAGTTGGAGCAGGAGCCCGTCAAGGATGGAAAGGATGTCGGGAAAAGATGCGTTCTCGCCCACGACCCACAGGCCTATTACAACCCGCAGGCGGATTTCTTCCTGGCATGGGAGATCAAGGAGGGCTGCAGGCGGCAGACCAGTCAGCCGAAGAGCACTGAGGGGCTGCGCGAGCGGAAACCGAACTACCAGGAACTGCGGATGAGTCTCGATGAGATCGAGGACTGGCTCAGCCATCATATCCAGCTGCGACGGAACGTCATCTCTGACCGTCAGGAATACCGTTGGCTGGAGAACGATGCCATCGAGGGTAGGGGACCCTGGCTGAACTACGACGACCATACGCTCAACACGCTCTACCGGCGGATGGGGAAGGTGAAGACCGTGAAGCGCGATGAGATCGACTGGGTGGTGTGTTCCGACTATGCGAAGGATTTCGATCCCTTCCGCGACTATCTCGAACGGTTGCCACCCTGGGATGGCAATGACTATATCCTCGGCATGGCGGCGGGCGTCACCGTGGCAGGCGGCTTCGACGAGTGGCAGATCTTCCTGGAGTGCCTGCGCAAGTGGTTCGTGGCAATGGTGGCGTCGTGGGTCAACCCTGAGGTAGTGAACCAGATGGTGCTGGTGTTCATCGGGCGCCAGGGCATCTACAAGACCACGTGGATGAACCATTTGCTGCCCCCCAGTCTGCGCAGTTACTACTGCACCCAGACAGGTGTCGGCAGGAACGACAAGGATACGGAACTCGCCCTGTCGCAATATGGTTTGATCTGCTGTGAGGAGCTCGACGCCATGAAGGATCAGGCGATGAACGCCATGAAGCGTGCCATCACCCTGAACTATACCAACGTGCGCGGTGCCTACCAGCGTCATGCGGAACGACGGCCCCATATCGCCTCGTTCTGCGGCACAGGTAATAACGAGAAGTTCCTGAACGACCCGACGGGCACCCGCCGCTGGCTGGCTTTCAAGGTGGAGTATCTGGAGTCGCCGCTGAAGACCCCTTTCGACTACGAGGGCATCTATGCACAGGCCTACTACCTCTACAAACAAGGCTTCCAGTACTGGTTTGAGGACAGTGAGGCCACTAGTCAGCGTAACAGTCGGTTCCAAGTGGCTAATCTGGAACGGCAGCTGGTGCATCGCCATTTCATCAAGCCGAAGGAGAACGAACCCTGCGAGTTCGTTGATGTGGCCACCGCCTTGCAGTACTTTCCCCCCAGTGTTGCGTCGAAGATCAGGAAGGAGGCGGTGGATCAGGCTTTCATAGACCTGGGCTTCCAGCCTGTCACCCTCGATGGCAATCCCGGCTATTTCGCCATCGTGCGCAAGCCTGAGGAAGTCCACAGCCTCGGTGTGATGATGGCCAATCATGCCCTCCGTGCGACGGGTGATGAGCCGTTCTGAAAAATGCCGCGCGTACGTACGTGAACTCTGGCAACGAAAAATTTTCCTGTACGTACGCGGGAGAAAGTTTTAATGTTTAATCTTTCATGTTTAATGTTTATGAAAGCAATGTCAAAACAGCAATTAGCCGATTGTGCCGGCGTGAGTGTAAAAGTTCTGATGACCTGGTGCCGTCCCTACCAGAAAGAGTTTGAGGTGATGGGGCTGAAACCTAAGGATAAAGTGTTGTCGCCAAGGATCGTGAAGTTTATCGCCGAGAAGTTCTGTATCGATATCGATGATTAACCTGCCAAATCGTGCCTTATCCACTTGATTGTGCCTTGTCTTCCCTAAACGGAAAGTGGCGTTCTGAAATGTTGTACCTTTGCCATCGCAAGCAGGTTGCGATGGCGAGTGAAGGCTGCGGCTCAGCATAGCTCGAGCGAGCTCGACTCTGCATTCGCCTTGCACTTCACTTGTAATGGCAATGAGGCAAGCGGGCCGGAAAGGAAGCATTCCTTTGATGGAGGGAGATAGTCTCCACGGGTCACTCGGATGATCTCCACGGGTGACGGAGATAATCTCCATGA
>ONFE01000110.1 GCA_900316985.1 uncultured Prevotellaceae bacterium | reverse complement strand
AGCCCGACATCGACGGCGGTCTCATTGGTGGCGCCTCTCTGAAGGCTGCTGACTTCAAGGGTATCATCGACGCTTGGAAGAAGTAAGAACAGTGAAACATTTACTCATTACCATCGCATTGTGTGTCGGCTGCAGCATCGCAGCCGATGCACAATCGACTTTCACTGAGCGGTTGCAGAAAAGCAACGCAGGTGAAGGCAAGGTCAGTGTGACGCAGGACAAGAGCATCGACGCCCTTGTCAACGGCACCACTGCCACCAAACCCACAGAAAAAACAAAACCTGAACAGAAACAGGTAACCACCAAGGACAAAGCCGAGAACAAAGACAAGGCAGAGACCAAGGACAAGGTGGCGCCAAAGGACAACGAGGCGCAGACCATCGTGGCCACACCTGATACGGCCGATGTGCATAAAAAGATCATGAAAGGTGTAAAGATCAACGGCTATCGTGTTCAGGTATTCGCAGGAGGCAACTCCCGTAACGACAGGCTGAAGGCAGAGCGCGCTGGCGAAAGCATGAAGAGCCTCTTCCCTGGCACACCTGTCTATGTGCACTTCTATACCCCTCGCTGGGTGTGCCGCATCGGCAACTACCGCACCTACGAGGAAGCACACGAGATCTTGAAAAGAGTGAAACAGCAGGGTTACGACTCCGCTATCATCGTCAAAGGAAAAATCACCGTACAATATCCATGAGTTACGAGGCAGAATATCACTCAGGCTATGAGCCCCAGTATCGTGAAGGGCTGGAAGAGTTGGCCGACCACTACAAGCAGGTGCTGACCCTTCTGGGCGAGGACACGGATCGCGAGGGTCTGCAGAAGACTCCCATGCGCGTGGCAAAGGCGATGCAGGTGCTCACACGCGGCTACCAGATGGATGCCCACAAGGTACTCACTGATGCCCTCTTCAAAGAAGACTACTCGCAGATGGTCATCGTGAAGGATATCGACTTCTTCTCCCTCTGCGAACACCACATGCTGCCCTTCTACGGCAAGGCCCATGTGGCGTATATCCCCAACGGCTATATCACAGGTCTCTCGAAGATAGCCCGTGTGGTGGATATCTATGCCCACCGTCTGCAGGTGCAGGAACGGATGACGCAACAGATCAAGGACTGCATCCAGGACACCCTCAAGCCCCTCGGTGTGATGGTCGTGGTCGAAGCCAAGCACATGTGCATGCAGATGCGTGGCATCGAGAAACAGAATGCCATCACCACCACCAGTGACTTCAGCGGCGCCTTCAACCAGGCCAAGACACGACAGGAATTCATGAACCTCATACATAACAATCAAACCTGAATACAGCAATGTTCAATATCAAACGCAGAGAAAGAAGAATCAATTACGGAGACGGTGAGAAGAATTTTCTCCAGAAGCTGCTCAGCAGCAAGGGCGGACGAATTATCTTCGCATGTGGCGTCCTCATCTTCCTGCTGTTCTTCATCTATATATCAGCTCCCACAAAAAAAGAGATGAACAAGGAGGCGACAGACAACGTGATGCAGTGCCTCCTGGACAACAACAGATACAAGGGCGATGCCACCGACGACTTCGTACACAACCTCGGCTACGCCTTCTCAGAAGCCGATACCACCCTCATCGCCCCAGAGATACTCGAGACCTACCACAAGTACAACAATATGGTGGCCCATCGTCATCTCTTCTACTCCACTGCCTATATCCACAACAACCTGCATCCTGAGGGCACACGCGTCGCCATCGGCTTCCTTGGCTTCGTCTTCTCCACAGTCCAGTACGGCGACCTGCTGCTCGACGTGGAACCAGTGCACAAAGGCTATGAGCAGAAGCTGCTCGACCCAGTGAAGATCGAAGAGGCCGACTTGGGCAGCAACCCCAATGTCACGGAGTACCACTACGAAAAGAACCCTGACAACTAAATGCGCATCATCGTATCCCAGGAGATAGAAAGCGTATGTCCCAACTTCGTGGGTGCAGCCGTCGAGGCACAGGTGGTCAACACCCCCTATAACGCTGCGTTGTGGGAGGAGATCCACGCCCTGGAACAGCGTTTCCGTGAGGAGCTCACCACAGAGAGCCTCAAGGAGCTCTCAGGCATCGCTGCCACACGCCGCGTGTATAAAGCCTGCGGCAAAGACCCCTCACGCTATCGCCCTGCCAGTGAACAGCTCATCCGTCGCATGCTGCAGGGCAAGGAACTCTATCAGATCGACACCCTCGTCGATCTCGTCAACCTCGCCAGCATCGCCTATGGCTACAGCATCGGCGGCTTCGATGCCGACAAATTCGTGGGCGACACCCTCACCCTGGGTGTAGGTCGTGAAGGCGAGCCCTATGAAGGCATCGGGCGCGGTCTGCTCAACATCGCAGGACTGCCCGTCTATCGCGATGCACAGGGCGGCGTAGGCACCCCTACCAGCGACAACGAGCGCACGAAGATGACGCTCCATACCACCCACCTTGTGGTGCTCATCAACGGCTACGACGGACAGGAAGAGCGAGTCCTCCAGAATGCCCGTTTCATTCAGGAACTGCTGAAGAAATACTGCCAGAGCGACGGAGGGTCCGTCATGCTCTACAGATAAAATAAAAACCAAACTTGATATGACTAACGACTCTAAACTGCGCATCGGTATCATCGGTGCCGGATGGATAGCCGAGAAAGCTGCCATCACCCTCAACGGCCTCACTTCCTGTGAGTGCTATGCCATCGCCTCTCGTTCTCAGGAAAAGGCCGACGCCTTTGCAGCCAAATGGCACTTCCAGAAAGCCTATGGCTCCTACGCTGGCCTCATCGCCGACCCTGACGTCGATCTCATCTATGTGGCGACGCCCCACTCCCATCACTACGATGTCACGCGCGAAGCGCTGCTGGCCGACAAACCCTGTCTCGTGGAGAAAGCCTTCATGGCCAACTACAAACAGGCGAAAGCCATCGTCGATCTCGCCCGTGAGCGGAAAATCTTCCTCGCAGAAGCCATCTGGACGCGCTATCAGCCGGCTGTCACCATCGTGCGCGAGCTCATCAGCAGCGGTCGTATCGGCACGCCTCGTCTGCTCACGGCCACCCTCGGCTACTCCATGGGTGAAAAGCCGCGTATCATGCGAGCTGACCTCTGTGGCGGCGCCCTGCTCGACCTCGGCGTCTATGCCCTCAACTTCGTCAGGATGTTCTTCCCTGCCGACATCGTCAGTATGGAGAACATCGGCGTCATCGCAGGAACCGATGGCAACCTCATCATCGACAACATCAACAATCCGCAGAAGATCACCGTGAACACCCATGATCGCGAATTCGTCGAAGATATCCACGTGCCGCAGCAGATCACAGGCTACGAATACCAGTTCCTCGCCTGTCGCCAGCACCTCATCGACGGCCGCCTCGAACCCCAGGCCATGCCCCTCGACGAGACCCTCTACATCATGCAACTCATGGACACCCTCCGTCAGAAATGGGGCGTCCACTACCCCATGGACGACTTCTAAGAACAAGGGGGCGCTGAGACAGCGAGCCCCTTTGCTATCTTCAATTTCTTCAGTTGACAGTATATTTGGGAAGGGGATAAACTATCTTCTATGGATTCAGATTTCAGTTTTGTCTGTCAATGAGACGCTTTGCATTCGTTAGGAAAGTGAACTCACAGTCGTCTTCCTCGTCTTAGTAGCGAATGAGTCTGAATGACTCTGGATACTTCTTCTCCGAGAGAACAATTTCAGGATTGAAGAAATTTTTGTACATTTACAATGTCAAATGAGAGAGGTATAGGGACCGCCCATTAAGAATAAAAATTGCGAGGATTAAGTCTAGAAATTGCGCGAATTAATGGTAGCAATAATTTCCTTTAAAGGTGGTTGAATAACTACTCGAATGCGATAGTGGTAGAATTAATAAAATTAATTAACACCCCCCCAAAAAAAGATTGAAAGATGACAAAGTGGGATGCTCGAGATGACGATCATCATCACAGAATTTTTAGGGTTATTTCTATCTGTTGTACCATATTTACTTGCGATTTTTAGTATAATTGTCATATTCAGAACCATTGAAGTGAAGAATGGTGTATTTTTCTACAGCTTCAGGAGTTATGTGAAATTCCCCAGCAGAGATATAACTCTTAAAACTTGAATTGGGATTCTTCAGGTCAGTGTCAGTAAACGAAATGGAATAATTGTTTTTTGAATAGGCCTGCAATATGGCACCTGTATTTTCATAGACACCATTCAAGTTTGCTTGTAGCGATCCGTCACCCACATCAGAGAGTGTTAATGCGACAGAGAAGCCTAAACAGGAATATTCCGTTGGGTTATTTAATATGAATCTTGCATGCCATTTGTCCACAAGAGCATATTTCTCACCAAGTATGATCGTATAATTGACCATGACAGTCACATTCTTATTCAAATACTCTGCGACTTCCTTTGCTTTCTCATGATATAACGTATCGGCTATTTTTAAGCGTTTCATTCCATCTTTATCTTCATATTTCTTATCTTTTATAGCCCCACACTGCATGGCATGAATTGGAATAGCATCCATATCCAACAGTCCCGTGCTATTGGAAATCCGATATCCCCATGGAAGATTGTCGCATTTCTCGAAGTTCAGAGTAATACTCTTTTGTTTATTCGTGTTTGGATCGCTATCCGGGCTGAAATTCTTAATTAATTGAACAGCTATCTTGTGATCATCAGTGTGGTTTATCTGAACAATTCTCACGCTATCAGAATTGAGGTCTAAATAATCGGTTTGAATACCAGGATAGATTAACTCAAGAGAGTCGTATTTCTCCTGATGAGCGTAACTGAACAGCTTCTCTGTTAATTGCTTGAATGTATCAAGCTCATTCTTATTTTCACAAGAAGACAATGCTATAATAACACAAAGTAATAATAAGGTCTTTAGCTGTTTCATACTTGTTTACTTGTTTATAAAGCCTCTGGCTTTCAGCCATTGAATCATCTGGATGCTCCACGTCTCTGTGGTGGTCTCACCTGTCTGCTGCATCAGTTCGTAGGGGCCTTTGCCATCGCCATACATGTGGAGTTCGGCATTGGCTCCTGCCTTCTTCCATTCCATGAACAGGGCGACGAGACCTGCAGCCACATTTGGATGATCGACACGGGTCATCATGAGCAAAGGCGGAGCGTCTTGAGGAACGGTGACGGGCATCAGCGAAGGACCGAAGTTGGTGCAGAGGAAGTCGGGACGCTCCAAACTATCGGCAGACATCGTAGCAGCGATGGCCACACCACCGCCTGCTGAGAAGCCAAGGTAGCCGATCTTATCCTTGCTGATGTGCCACTCATCGGCACGTTCCCTTACCATACGGATGGCAGCTTTGGCATCCTGTGCGGCGAGTCGAATGATGGAGTCGCCATAGGTCGTATGCATTGGATTGGCATCAGCCTGCGGGAAGGCATCAGGATGCGTCACATCCACCATAGGCGGCATCTTCACACCTTGTGGCATCTTTTCTTTACTGAGATGATAGCGCAGTCCGATAGCTGCAATACCATGCTCGTTGAGGAACGAGGCCATCTTCACCACGTCGCTCTCCCACGACAGCCACCTCATAGCACCACCAGGACAGAGCACGACAGCACATCCGTTTGCCTCTTGGGGCAAATAGACTTCTATCATAGGTCTTTCCTTCTCGTCTTCCGAAGGATCAGCCGTGGGAAGGAACAACTGTTTCTGCGCCCATGCTGTTAAAGGCAGAAACAACATACAAAGCAAAGCAATCCTTTTCATAAACTATCCAAATTTCAACTTATGTTAATAATTTGTGCAAAGATACAAATAATCGTGGAATTATGAGTACCTTTGCAAATAGAATTAAGAAGAATTATTAGAACTTTCTTGTCCATGTCTATTAAGAAGAATTATTAGAACTTTCTTGTCCATGTCTACCATGTTTTAACTAATTATACCTTACAGTGCTCTTATGAGTCACCTTATATATAACGTAAAGTAAAATTATTTTGCAGGCAATTTCGAGGATACAAAGACTATGATGAGAAAAATATACGTTTCAAATTGAGTATAGGCGCGAGGCCGTTGGGGTATAGGCAGACGGCTGTTGGGGTATAGGAGCACGATGGAAAAGAGGCTTCTCTCTCCCTGCGAGCATTAGTATTTGTACTTGCGGGCATTAGTATTTGCCCTTGAAAGTGTTAGTTTTCCCTCACGGAACTCAACAAAAGCGGTTACGGTTACAGCTGTAACCATGTAACCGCAGAGGGAATTGATAAGAAAATAAATAGAAAGAACATATTGATAATCAATAATTTACATACAAATATACATCATTATCGCAGAGAAAAGGTTACATGGTTACAGCTGTAACCGTAACCACAAAGCAAAAGAAAAGAATATGACAACAAAAAGACATCAAGAGGATCGTTGACGACGAACAGGTGGAACAACTCACTACCCAACTGTGCCGTCATTGGGAAGTAGCCACAGAGCGACTGGAAGGACTGCCGCCCTGATGCGTATGCAGAGTGCCGTGATGGCGCTGATGGAACTGAGCAAACCCACTGCGTCGTTTCCTCACCCTTGGAATAGTCATTAACGGCTAAATCCATCGAAAGGAGCAGCATAGGCACAACTACTTGTCCCCACGACTCTTGATAGGCTCTTATGGATGCTTTCGGGTCAAATTTCTGCCTGAAAATTTTGTGGTTTCGGAAATAAAACTTATCTTTGTAGCTGAAAATGGAAAGACTGTGAACTGTAACATGAGAAGACTATTAATCATTATGGCATTGTGCTGCTGGTACGTGAATGCTGCCAGTCAGGAG
>ONFE01000082.1 GCA_900316985.1 uncultured Prevotellaceae bacterium | reverse complement strand
CTCAGGGAGATTTGCTGAGCCACCCACATTTCGGGCTTTTGATATTTCATCTTCATAGTTTGGTCCTCCTTCTGTTATTTAACAATTACTTTATTCTTGTTCACGAGGTAAACTCCGGCAGGAACATTGATGTTCTGCTGTTCACCAGCGGTCATCTTCAAATTAGCCACGACAGTACCCTTGATGTTGCAAACCGTGACATTGATGTCCTCTGAGGATGTCAGCGTCATGTAGCCATGGCCTGTGACAACGGTCAAAGGACCGTGAGACCGTGCAGTAGTTACGCCAGTAATCAGACCTTCATTCTCTTCCAACTCGTCATAGACGATTTCGAACATGCTCAGCTTGCTTCCAGCTGCCGGGTCAACATAGTATGCACGGAATGGCTGCACATAAATTTCAGTATATTTGTTTTTCGCTGTTTTGCTTGAAACATACTTGTTCTTGGTGAAGTAGAAGAAACTCTTCGTAGTCGGAAGCTTCACACCCGAGTAAGTACCAGTATTCGTCAGTCCAGTTTCAGCTTCAGTTTCGCCGGTGATTGTTTCTGGCGTAGCTACGATGTTAGAACCTTTCTGTGCAGCGATGAAAGAGTAGTCTGAACCGTTAGCAGAAGTCACCTCCACCATATATGGATAGTTGGCTTTGGTTTCTTCGCCTGTAATTAGCACGAAGTTTCCTTTCCCTTCTTCTACTCCTTCCGTTCCATACTGGTCAGTACCTGTCTGTGCCGTCAGTTTCTTCAGTTCTCGAAGGTTGAATTCAAATCCATCTTCGGTATCATTTTTGTGCTTACCATTCGTAACTTTCATGGTAAATGGCAGTACGACGGTTGCTTTCTTCACCAGGTCTTCACTTGCAGCTGTTCTCAGACGCTTATAGGTAGCATAGTTAGCAGCATCCACTTGAATGGTGTATGGAGTGTCAGGATGATGTTGTTGGCCGACTGGAACGAACCTGCGACCTCACCCTTCTTGGCATATGCGAAGTTATCAAATCTATCCGTAGAATTGACAGGCAGGAAGATCAAGGCATTAGGAGCCAGCTTCTCTCTCAGTTTATCGAAACTATCCAATGAATATGTAGCCGTTACTGTTCCTGCGTCATTCTTAACATTAATGGTAGAATTAGAATGATAGACACCATTCAGTCCACTCATATCAACATACAGAATCTTCTTCAGGTCTTGGGGAACATCTCCACCCTTTTTGATAGCTTCGCTAATGGCCTTATAGGTAGCCACGTCGGAAGCAAGGGGATATGCTACATTTTCGTCTTCAACAAAAACTCTCACGCCGTAATATGAAGATTCATCGATACCACCGTTGCTTGCTTCGGTGAGTGTTTTATCATATTTTTTGGTGAATTCCACCGAAGGTTCGTAGTCATCACATAACACTTCAACGATCATTTCATAGAAAGCATAGAAGCGGTGCTGAGTAGCCGTTGTCGGAGCGATGTTGTAACGTGTTTCATCGGTAGTAAACACATAGAACGTTTTCTGACTCCACGTTTGATCATTTATGATATCTTTATTAAATTGGGCTTCAACAAACTGACCTGCACCAGGTTTCGTCTGAGTAGCATATCGGTCTAAGGTGAACGGATATTCGGTCAGGTAGCCAGAATTGGTAGCTAACTCGTCAGCATTGTTAAATCTGAATGCCTTGTCGCCGACTGTGCCTACTTTTGTACGAACGTTTTGGTCCTTAGAAATACGGTCTGATTCCATCTGATCGCTGGCTGCCTCGGTCTTGCCATTATATATATTATCATTAGTAAAGGCCTGATGATGCTGTGACTTCACGAAATTATAGCGGCTGTTGCTTGTTCCCAACTTATCGGTATGATCGTATGTTTCATCACCATACTTGCTGTAAAGATCCTCGAAGGTGATGGTTAAAGGATCGTGAATGCAGTCCGTTGGCAAATAGAATTTGAATGTGTCACCACCTACTGAGAAGTCATCTGCAGTGAAAGTACGCGTCTGACGAATATTTTTACCATTGTATGTGTCATTCAGCACCACCGTCATCTGGTCAATATACGGATTCAACGCTTGAAGCTGTAAGTCGAAGTTTAAGAAAGCGACGTCACCCCCCTTGACGCCAAACATGATGGCGTCGTTGTTAAGATCGGGGATTGGATAAGAATCTGTACCATCAACTGTAATTTCCTGAGGATTCTCACCTTCCTTGTCATAGACGTAGATAGTGCAACCACTGCCAGAAGAACTTTGAACCTCCTGATAAACTGCAGGATAAACATCATAGTCGTAAACTGATGAATTATTAGTAAAAATTCCAAAACGACCATAATTGTCTGCGTCAATGTAGTTAAGTGTCAGACCACTCGCATCTTTAATCGTTGTTCCGGAAATAGTAAACATAGTGGCTTGCCTGATGGAAGTAGTACCATAAGCATAATTATTATAGGTAGTCAAATAATAATTACCGCTACGAATATACCCATTTAAATCTTGATACCATTGCGTGTGGGTTTCTGTTTCGAAGTCTCCATTAGTATTTAAATAATAGGTATCATCTCCATCTTTATAAGTAATATAGAAATAGGTAACAGCAGACGGATTCTTGGTATAATTAACTGAAGCACCTGTAATACGGAACTGTACAGGATTATCTATCGTTCCTGTCAATTTTGCACTGACTGGTGTCTCCAAGTAGTAAATCTGCATATCGTCATCATCTATTTTACCGTCATCATTTCTATCCTTCTTGGCCGGAGCAAACTTGAAGTAATTTCCGCTAGTCGTAATGCTACCACTTTCCTTTTTCGTTACTTTACCAGAAGTACCGTCAAAACCAGTTCCATCCATAATTGACTCAGCCTCATAAAGCAGCATGTTTGCTTTCATATCAGATACTGTATTATAATGATAACTGACTCGTTCTACATTATTATGCGTTCCAGGTTCTATTACGCCAAGGTCCACCTTACCAGTATTAAAAGGAATTTCCAACATACTTGTACCTGTTGACACTTGGGAATTTGGCTTGATTTCAATTGGATCATCGGCGTCAGCAGTAAAGGTAAGCTCTATATAGCGGAAAGTTACTGCATAAAATCCATCATTGTTAGCTGAGGTCGTAAAATACAGGACATTGCCCATGTCATCACCCGTTCGCTTGAACTCCTCCACTTTTGCACTGTTTCCTGAAAGCCGCACCCTGTTTTTATTACCGGAGAAATTTTTATCCGTTTCTGTCATATAAACATTAGTGTTCGTAGTAAGACTAAACGCTGTATTGTTTACCCCAAACTTACTAACGTCATGAGAAATATGGAATGTATAACCAGTGAAACGATAGCCTTTAGGTAATGCTATTGTTATGTAACCAGTACTGAGTCTGTCACCTCCCCAGTCTGCTACAATATAATTCTCCGGGGTTCTAGTATCATCCTCTGGTGAAAAAGTGCATTTATCACCCGAGATAAAGTGATTAGAGTGACTTGCCAATTGCCCGTCTTCTGTAAGATTTGGATAGTTGGAACCTGTCATAGTCAAAGATAACTGATTATGTCGCCAAGTTCCAAAAGCACCTATTTGGAATCCTAATTGGTTTTCAGTCGGAGTTCCCGTTGTCAGTGCACAAAGCATGCTACCATTTTGCGGTCTAATCGTCACATTCTGTGCCGCAGCCCATTGCGCGTTCACCAACCCTAGGAGGGTGAACACAATTAATCTAAGATAAAATTTAATATTCATACTCATAATTATTATTTTCATTACTTGTTATTATCTCATTACTTGCTAATGTTGGCTAAATAATGTTGGTCCATTTCTCAAAAAACCGTGCAAAGGTACGAAAAAAAGATGTATTTACAAAGACAAAAATGTAGAGAAAGTGGAGAAATCAGTTATATAAGGTGTGAATTTTCAAAAAACACTTGTGTGCAAAAACTCGAAATACGAATATGCAAAAACTAAAAAAGTTGCTAGTTTCTGATAAAAAATATCCGATTTCATCGGTGTTTTTACAAATAATGTGTATCTTTGCATCGGAAAAAACCAAGGAATAGCTATTACGGCACTAAATTACGAGTTACGAACATGGGAGAATACCAATTTAGCGCTACGCTACTGATGGCACTGCTGACGCTTTCGCTGGCATTTGTCTTGCCACGAAAAGTGGGATTAGGGGGCGACGTCAACCGTTCCCGATGGCTCTTGGCTACAGGAACGCTATTGCTTGCCGTACATTTCTACCTACAATACCGACTGGGATTCAGAACTGCCGGAAATGTGGATGACAGCGTTTTCCTGAACCTGCTCTTTTTCCTGCCTGCCTCCTGGCTGATCAACCTGTCCATGCTTTATCTGCTCCGAAAGGGAAACCTCCAATTATGGGAGTGGCTGACGGGGCCTATCGTCTATGGTGTTTCCCTGGCCATCCTTATTGCAGGTAAGCTGTGGGACAGCGGATGGATGACCTTGAAAAATGCGGAATACGTGGTGTCTACCATCTACGGTATCACGCTGCTGTTTTATAATGTGCAGGAGTTCCTTGAGTTCAGACGTGTCAAGCGGGCACTCGACAAATTCTACGACCATTCCATGCAGGACCGAATCAGATGGTTCGGCATATCGTTGACGCTTTTGGCATTGGTGGCACTCTCCTCACCAATCTCCATCTTCTATAACAGACGGTTCGTATTGATTGGCTACGGCATCATCATCATCGTGTGCATCTTCTATTATGTGCTGAGTTTTATCTGTTTTAGCGTGAGTGAAAGCACCTATCTCATCAGCATAGCGGAAGAAGAGGAAGAGAACGAGGCCATCGTGCTGCCGGAAAGCGTGAACAAGAACACCGACAACCATAACAACAACCAGCGCGTGGAGCAGGCTATTACGAAATGGCTGGAGAAACGAGGACACCTGAAGACGGGCATCACCATTCAGGATGCGGTGGAGGAAATGCAGATTCCGCGCTACCTGCTCGTGCAATGGATCAAGAACACGGAGTTTGAGGTGTTCAGCCGTTGGATTACTCACCTGCGTGTGGAGGAAGCCAAACGCCTACTCACAGCCCATTCGGAATATTCAAATGAGGCCATAGCCCATGAGTGTGGTTTCAGTTCGCGCTCTTATTTCCAGAAGATTTTCAGGGAACAGACCGGAATGACGCCCGTAGAGTATCAGACGAAAAAGACACGCGCGTTGTCATAAAAGACAAAAACTTAGTGCCTTTGTATCTTTGTGTTCCGTTAAATAATCGTTAGCGTCATCGTTATCGTTAACGTTAAGTTAAGGTTGAAGCATCTGACGATAACGCTCGGTATCAAGCAGCAATTCTTCGGCTGCCTTCATCTGCTTATCGTACTGAAGAGTGTTGGCAATACTGCCAGCCTGGTAATAATAGGCAGCCACGATGTCATTCTGAAGCAACTGCATGATAAGCGCCTTATGGCGGTCCAAATCCTTGTCCAGATTGTGGGCCAACTTCTTCTCCAAAGCCTCAAACTCGGGTTTGGCGTCTTCCATATATCCCTCGAACTCCATCATCTGCTTCAAGCGTTTCATCACCTTCTCACTCTCGGGATCATAGGTGAAACCGCTTTTCAGGACACGCTGTTTAAACTCGGCATAGTCGGCATCCGTCAGAGAGAAATCCTCGGCAGGAGCTATCGTGGGATGACGCTCAATGTAATCCATCACGTATTCCAGCATCACCTCCGTAGAGTCACGACCAGAAGCACTGAGATAGTAGGCGATATTGGGCAATGAATCGGGCTTCACTTCCAAATCGGGCTTGATGCCGCCACCATCGCGCACCTCACGACCGTTGGCCGTATGGAACACCTTGGTCAAAGAATCAGGGATATGCTCCAGGTAACCGCCGTTGGCATGCTTGTAGTTGATGGCCTGAATACAACGACCGCTGGGAATATAATACTTGGAAGTAGTCAACTTCATCTGCGCATTATAGGGAAGATCAAGGGGTGTCTGCACCAAACCCTTGCCATAGGTGCGCGTTCCTAATATCACAGCACGGTCGAAGTCCTGCAGCGAACCACTGGTAATCTCACTGGCCGAAGCCGTCTCTCCGTTGACCATCACCACCACAGGCATCACCGTATCGATGGGCTCCACGGTGGTGCGGTATTCGTGATTGCCGCGTTTCAGTTTGCCAATGGTCTTCACTATCGTCTTGCCATTGGGTACAAACATATTCACGATACTCACGGCCTCAGAGAGAAGACCGCCGCCATTGCCGCGAAGATCGATGACCAGGGCTTTCATCCCTTTCTGTTTCAGATCGATAAACGCCCGGCGGAAGTCACGTGAGCAATCCTCCGTGAACGAATTCAAGTTGATATAGCCTACACCGTTCTTACGCAATCCGTAATAGGGAATGCTGGGGAACTGGATGGCACGGCGCGTAATGCGCTTCTGAAGAATCTTTCCCGTTGAGGGACGCTGAATCTTCAGCAGGAAGGTTGTGCCGGCATCACCGCGAAGATGAGAACTGACGTAAGACACATCCTTGTCGGTCATCGTGGTGTCATCAATGCTGAGGATGATGTCACCTTTCTTCAATCCAGCCTCAGCAGCAGGCGTATCCTGATAAGGCTCATCGACAACGACACGCTTCAGTTTTGAATTGTAGCGGATCAAGGCACCGATACCCGCATACTTTCCCGTCAGCGTGGATTTCAGTTCGTTCACTTTCTCCGCCGGATAATAGACCGTATAGGGATCAAGCGACTGCAACATGGCCTGGATGCCAGTCCCGATGGTCTGTCCGGCACTCAGTGTATCCACGTAGGCCATATCGAGGTTCCGGTAGATGGCATTGAATATCTCCAGGTTCTTCGACGTCTCGAAATCATGGTCCTGAGTCTCCTGAGCCATCGCGGGCAGAAGGGAGCCCAGCGCTCCTATCATCAACAAAAAGATTCTCTTCATCTTATTCCTTTTATAAATCGGATGCAAAAATACAATATTTTGCGCAAATACTTAAATTTTTCCCGAAAAAGTTTGGCCGTTTCAAAAAAACGACTTACCTTTGCACCCGCAATTCGAAAGAAAAGCACCTGCTTCAGTAGCTCAGTTGGTTAGAGCACCTGACTGTTAATCAGGGGGTCGTTGGTTCAAGCCCATCCTGAAGCGCCTAAGTCCCGAAGATAATTCGGGACTTTTATTTTTGCCATAAAGTCACTGTTTTCAAGGATTTACGTAACATCAAAGGATTCCTGACACCACAGATTTTAAATTTCCTCAAAACTCCAGATGCTCAAGAATCGTCACATTTTTTAATATTTGGTTTACCCCTGTTGACCTGAGGTTGACCTGAGGTTGACCTGAGATTGACCTCAAAAACTACGTATTTACATATCTTCAAGTGATAACGAGCCAATATGGATAGTCATCTTACGGAGTTCGGGAGTCTGTTCGAGCACCTTGTCTACTTTCTCACGAAATTCATTCTCCTTGAATCGATAGCCTTGCTTCTTCAGTTCATAGATCCAGGCTTCATTTCCAATAGGATCAACAACGATTAGGTCGATTTCGTTCTCCCCTTTTCTGTCCCACCATTTCCCGATGATGTAGCGCCCTTCCTCCTGAAACTTCTTCATGAAATAGCGTTCGCCTTATTCTCCACAAGAGCCTGATACTTGTAGAAGAAACGGAACCAGAATATAAGGAAACAGTCATTGAGCTGATACCTCACCTTCTTGCTGTTTTCCTTGGCAAAGATGGGGAGTGACTTAGTGATGACTTTGTAATAGTCTTCCAATTTCACAAGATAAGAGCCAATGTTGTTGTTTCCAAGTTCGTTCTCAATCTCTGAACGAGTCTTCATGCCGCTGGCAATGCAAGTCAAGATAGAAAAGTAGGTCACATAGTCGGTGCCGAACTCCTCAATCAGAATGTTCTTTCCCTCGTTGATAAATGGTGAGTTCTCCTCAGTCAATGCAGCGAGCATCGCATCCCTGTTGGTCTTGCCCATATCGAGCAACAGCGTGACATACCAAGGCACACCACCCGTAATGCTATACAACGCCAGCAAATCTTCTGGTGTATATTCTGGGTTGAAGTCTTTCAGTATTTGTTTAAGAACATCCGTGGTAAACGGTTCAAGCACCATCTTCTCATCAGCACGCCCGAACAGAGGTTCTTCCTTGTCTTCAAATATCTTGGTCATTAGCGTGAACACCGAACCGCTGATAATCAGGTTCAGATGACTGCTTCGCTTATGTAAGTCCCAGTCGCGCTGCATATCGCTGAAGATAGCAGGATTTACCTTCAGAAAATTTTGAAACTCGTCGATAACCAATGTAAACGGACGGTTTTCTGACAGCTGAAGCACGAACCTGAATACCTCGGAAAAAGTGTTTGGTGTACCAAGTATCGGAGCATTCAGTTTCTCTCGTATCTCACGTACATAGTCCTGGCACAACAACGTCTCCGCTTTCTTGCCCACGAAGAAATACAAAACTGTCTCGTCGCCGCATCTCAGCGAGAGTTCAGTCTTACCA
>ONFE01000081.1 GCA_900316985.1 uncultured Prevotellaceae bacterium | reverse complement strand
AAAAAAAAAATGCGAAGAAAAGTGGATTTAATCATAAAAAAATATTTTTTTTCTTTAAACTTTTCGTACTTTTGCACATTATTAAGAGCGTAGACTCCCTACATAAACGGGTAACCAACAAAAAACATAAAGATATATTTCAAAAAAAAAGATGATGAAACGCTATTTATTGTCAACTGTTCTACTGATGACCGTTCTGGTGGCCATGGCACAAAGCCACGTGACAGGACAAGTAATAGAAAGCGACTCGCAGGAGCCGATAGCCCAGACGACTGTCAGGTTGCTGCGTGCAGACAGTTCTCTTGTCACGGGTGCCGTAACCGACTTGGACGGACGTTTTCGCGTAAAAGCCCCCAAGGCAGGTAACTACATTGTGCAAGTGACGTGTGTGGGCTTTAAGACCTTCACTAAGCGTGTGAAAATGGAGGGTGACAAGGATGTCGCGCTGGGTACGGTGTCGCTGAAACCCGACGCCATCATGCTGAAGGGTGCTACGGTGACCGGTCAGGCTGCCAAGGTGACGCTTAAGGCCGACACCTTTGTATATAATGCCGCTGCATTCCGTACGCCAGAGGGCTCTGTCGTTGAAGAGCTGGTGAAGCGCCTGCCGGGAGCTGAGGTCAGTGATGACGGAACCATTAAAATTAATGGTAAGGAGGTCAAGAAGATAATGGTCGACGGTAAGGAGTTTATGACGGGTGACACGAAGACCGCCATGAAAAATCTGCCAAGTAACATCATCGACCGCATCAAAGCATACGATCAGCAGAGTGACCTTGCTCGTATCAGTGGTATCGAAGACGGTGAAGAGCAGACGGTGCTCGACTTCGGCATTAAGCCGGGTATGAATAGGGGCTTCATGACAAATAATGACGTAGGCATCGGTACTAAAAGCAGATATTCCGCCCGTACTTTCAACGGATGGATGAAAGATAAATCTACCGTGATGTTGATGGCCAGTGCCAACAACGTGAATGATATGGGATTTGGCGGTGGCGGTGGCCGTTTTGGTATGGGCCGTCAAGGTCTGACAGCTACAAAGATGCTTGGTCTGAACTTTAACTATGAGAATACTGGTAAGCTGGTACTCGATGGTAGTGTACGTTGGAACCACAACGATGGTGACGCTGTCTCTAAGACAAACTCTGAGAACTTCTTCAGTTCTAGCCTGTCACAGTTCGGAAATAGCTGGAATAAGAACTTTACCCGTTCAAACGGATGGGACGCTCGTATGCGACTGGAATGGACTCCTGACTCAATGACAAACATCATGTTCCGTCCGAACTTCCGTTACAATAGCAACGATGGCGACCAGACCGGTGAGAGTGCTACCTTCTCTGAAGATCCTTTTAAGTATGTAACAGATCCGTTGGCAGATATTGCAAAGATTGACCCTCTGCTTGTCAAGAACCATCAGTATCAGAACAGTATCAGCTATAGCGACACAAAGAATGTGGGCGGTATGTTGCAGTTTAACAGAAAACTAAATGACTATGGCCGTAACATTACCGTGCAGTTGAATGGAAACTGGAGTAAGGGCATGAGCAAGTCGCTCACAAATAACATCATAGAGATGCTGTCTGCAGGGCAGAAGATTCAGACGAACCGTTGGAGCCTGACACCTACAGACAACTATAGTTATAGTGCCCGTTTCAGCTATAGTGAACCAATTATGCGTCGTACTTATCTGCAGTTCAGCTATACTTTTGGCTATAACTACCAGAAGAGCGATCGTCAGACCTATGATTTGGGAAATACAGATTTTAGCGGCTTGGAGACTTCATATCGTGGATGGGATAACTATCTGGCACGTTTGACTAATCCGCTGGATGAATATCTTGATCCTAATCAGAGCCGTTTCTCAGAATATAAGAACTATACGCATACGGCCGAAGTGATGTTGCGAATCATCCGTAATTCTTTCACATTCAATGTCGGTGTTCAAGTCGTTCCTCAGAAGTCACATTACGTTCAGGACTATCAGGGCATTCATGCCGATACTGTTCGCACAGTGACGAACTTCGCTCCTACACTTGACTTCCGTTGGAAGAAATCACAGGTTAGCCAGTTGAGATTCAACTATCGTGCTAACACTCGTCAGCCGTCTATCAGCGACCTGCTCGAAATTGAAGATAACAGCAACCCATTGGCTATCCGTACAGGTAATTCTGGCTTGAAGCCCTCGTTTACCCATAACTTCCGTTTGAATTACAACGACTACTTCCAGAAGCATCAGCAGTCGATTGGTGCCTTCATGAACTTCTCGGCTACCCAGAACTCGGTTAGTAATAAGACCACCCTGTTAGATGCGTCTACAGGTAAGACCATTACCCGTCCTGAAAACATCAATGGTAACTGGAACGGCAGCCTCTTCCTGATGTTCAGCACAGCGCTTGACTCTGCTGCTTACTTCAATCTGAATACATCAACAAACCTCAGCTACAACCATAATGTAGGTTTCGTTAGCGTTGGTGAAAAGGGTCTTTCCGAGGAGAGTGTAACCAAGGCGCTGGGTATTGGTGAGCGTCTGGCTCTCAGCTATCGTAACTCATGGTTTGAGGTGGAGTTGAACGGCTCTTTAAACTTCACGAAGAGACGTAGTGAGTTGCAGGAAACTAACAATCTCGATACCTGGCAGTTCTCCTATGGTGGTATGATCGGAATTAATGCTCCTTGGGGTACGGCATTGTCGACGAACATGAATATGAACAGCCGTCGTGGTTATAAAGATGCGTCAATGAATACCAATGAGCTGATTTGGAATGCCCAGTTGTCGCAGTCATTCCTCAAGGGTAATGCGCTGACAATATCTCTGCAGTTCTATGATATTCTGCGTAAGCAGTCTACTATTAGCAGTATTCTCTCTGCCACTGAGCGCAGCGATACGGAATACAATGCTATTACTAACTACGCTATGCTGCACGTTATCTATCGTACGAACATCTTCGGCGGTCGTGGCAATCGTGGTGGCTTTGGCTTCGGTGGTGGCCGAGGCAATCGTGGCGGTGGTCCTGGTGGCCCTGGCGGCGGTCGTGGCGGCTTCGGTGGAGGTGGCTTCGGAGGTGGTCGTCCTGGTGGCGGCTTCGGAGGCCCAGGCAGAATGTAAGAACAATAAAAATCCCGCTCAAGCCGAGCGGGATTTATTATTTTACTGGCGTTGTATGTCGCCGCTTTTATTTTCTGTCGTCGATGTTGTCGCCCTCTGTGGGAGCCATCTCTTCCTCGAAGTCGGTAATGCCGGCTTTGATGAGGATGTTGTACCACTGGATGAGCTTCTTGATGTGAGAGTTCTGTACGCGGTCCTGATCCCACTCGGGCAGTACCTTTGAGAAATATTCGTGCAACTCCTTAGGAGTGGCCTTTTTGAAGTCTACGCTTGACACTTTGCCCTGCTCCAGGTCGCGCATGGAGGCGAGCACTTGCATCAAGGGAACGTCGTCGGTCTCGGTAAACATGGCCACGTCGGCCAGAGAAGTGATACGGTCGCTGCCGAAAGCGGGCATACGGCGATGGGTGTTGTCGAGAGCCTCGACAATCAGGCTGTTGTTAGCTCGTGTGACGAGCTTGTAAAGTCCGGGCTTGCCGGAGATAGCTAAAATGGTTTCTTTCATATACTAATAATTTGTTTCGTTATTTCGAAGTTTCGATATTTCGAAGTCTCATTTTAATAATTGCTCAAGTTGTGCCTCGAGGTCGGCCTCGCCGTCGTTGATGATCTCGTAGTCGGCTCGTCGCAGCAACTCGTCCTGAGGCCATTGGCGGTGAATCCACTCCAGCGCTTTGTCGGCCGTGATGCCGTCGCGCTGGGTGATGCGCCAGATACGTACGTCCAATGGTGCAGTAACTACTATGACGCGGTCGACCAGGTGGTCGATGCCCGACTCATAGAGTATGGCGCTCTCCATCCATAGCATGCCGCTCTGTTCGAAGTCGCGGAAGACGGCAGGATGCACGATGGCGTCGATAGCGTGAGCGTTGACGTCGCTCTGTAGCAGAAAACGGGCAATGGCGGCCTTGTTGGGTACTCCGTCGATATAGGCGTCGGCACCAATAATGGTGGTGAGCTGTTGACGAATGTCGGCAGAATTACGCATGAGCCGCTTGGCAGCCTGGTCGCAGTCGTAGACCTCAATACCGCGAGCCTTGAGTAGTCCGCAGACATAGCTCTTGCCAGCGCCTATTCCTCCCGTGATACCCGTCTTCATTCCTCTTCGATGACGTAGTCTACCTGACTGACGCTGAGAGTGGCGCGGCTGACACCTTGTGGGACATGGCGCAGGTAGATGTTACACTTGTCTTTTTGTCCCTGTTCTATCTCGCGGTAGTCAGCAACCACCGTAAAGTCTTCAGGGCGCAAGGTGCGCAGCTGGCTGACGCCTGCCACAAAGTGAACCTTCGCCTTGGCGGGGAAGGTGCGTAACACTTTGCCCGCAGGCAGATTCAGACACTTGATGGGTATGCCGCTTATATCTTCTTCGGTGAGCACGTCAGTATGGAACAGGATGCGGGCACGTTCAGGCACCACCTTGACGTCGGCCTCATGGGCCAGTCGGCACTCCACCGTCAGCGTATCGCGGAAGTTAACATAGTTCAGCTGTTCACTATAGACGGCACGGATGTTCTCCAGTTTTTCCGGTGAGGCATAGACATCGACGCTGTCGGGCTGATACTCGACCTGCGAAATAAAGTAGAGTTGGTCGGGAATGACGCGGCCCGCCCAGCGTATGGGAACACGCTTGCACTCACCATTATTATAATGGAATTGTAGCCGTTCGGGTTTGATGGCCGTGACGCGCGACGAGACCACAAGGTTTTGCTCGACGAGCCGACGTAAGTCGCTGCTGGCCACATTGCCGATGCCACCACCATGGTCGTAGGTGCGGAACGGAATGGTGACATTTTTGAGCTTGTCGCCATAGAGGTAAGACATGAGGACCCACCCCTTGTCGCTTACCATGATACTGATGGTGTCTTCAGACGGTGAGGTGAGCACCACATTCTTGGGTACTCCGACGATGCGGACAGGAATGCCAACCTCATGTTCATAGCTCTCGTTGAGTGTGATGATCAGCCAGAAGATACCTGACAGAAAGAGGAAGAACAAAAATACCAGGAATTGCTTGTTCACATTGCTGAACAAGAAATTCCTGATAGTGATGAATATGCGCTTAATGCCCATCCTCCTCTTCGACAGTCAACTATCAACTATTTCTGCATCGGTGTGCTGGCCATATCCTTATAGACATAGCCTTTGTCGACCTTGATGACTACACCGTCGGCAATCTTTACCTCGATGATACCGTTGGCTAGGTCTATCTTCTTGACCGTACCATAGATGCCACCGCCAGTCACTACCTGCGTACCTTCTGTCAGGGTGTTCTGGAAGTTCTGAATCTCTTTCTGTCGTTTCTGCTGTGGACGAATCATAAAGAAATACATGATGGCAAAGATGGCTACCATCATCAGCAGGAAACTGGTCATGCCGCCACCGCCTTGGGCGGCCTGCGCGGCGAGAATAATCTGTGTCATTTGATTTTATTGTTATTATTTCGATGTTTCGATATTTCGATGTTTCGAGTTATCTTTTCTCCATGTGTTTCAGCATCTTGCCTGTGCTGATGAGGTGGCGCGCAATGGCGTCGAGCATACCATTGATATAGCCGCCACTCTGGGGGGTGGAGTAGAGCTTGGCAATCTCAACAAACTCATTGATGGTTACGTTGACGGGGATGCTGGGGAAGTTGAGCATCTCGGCAATGGCGATCTGCATGATGACGATATCCATATAGGCCAAACGTGAAAAATCCCAGTTGCGCGAGGCTTCACTCATGTAGTGCTGGTACTCGTCGGCATTCATGATGGAGGCACGGAATAGCTTGCGGGCGAATTCGCGGTCTTCTTCGCTGTCGTATTCGGGCAACAACTCTTGATTGGCCTTGTTCTTTTCGTCGAAGCGCTTGATGGTTTTTACCACGAAGGTGTCGACAATCTCCTTGTCGTCATTCCAATAGAGACTCTGCTCTTCCAGCAGGGCATCCAGATTGCTATTGTTCTCGATGAGTGTGCGATACAGCTTACGCCACAGTTCGCGGTCGGCAGCATAGCTGTCGTCGGTCGACTCCATGTAGTCTTTGTATATCTGGCTGTCGGCAATCTGTGTGTATATCTTCTTCAGAAACTCGGGCTGGTCCTTCCAGTCCTTCTTCTGAGTCTCCATAAATTCGTTCAGCATGCGATTTTCCTCCAACTGCATAGCAAAGCGGTTGTAGGCAAACTTCTGAGAAGGCATAGCCGCACCTTCGCGCTGGGCACGCGACTGTGCTACTTCCAGATGGCGGCGCGACTCGTGAGTGATGCCGACAATGAGCGAAAGCAAATAGTTATAAAGGTCATAGGCCTTCGACAGGCTGAATAACAACTCCTTTTCTGCCGAATCAATGTTCTTGTTTCCGTTTTGATAGTACGCGTAGGTTAACTGGACTATCTTGGTCCTAATGAGTTCTCTGTTAATCATAATTCTCTCTAAATGGCATGTTTCGATACTCTTATCGGATGCAAAGGTACGAATAAGCGAGGAAAAAACCAAGATTTTCTTGTGTTTTTTCGAGCGGAAGTCTGAAAAAAGACACTCCATAACGGGGTGTCTTTACTATTTTATTATTATTATCTTGTTTCTGATGCTAATATTGTTAGCGATTCATGGCTAGTCTGAGCGTCAGGATGCGACGCACACTCTCGGTGAAGTCACGGGGGCCCAGCACGATGTCCACACCGGCCTTGATGCTGCCCACAGCCGCCTCCCCACTGGTATAGTGCTGGGTGATAGCCCCCATTTCCATACCGTCGGTGATGATGATGTTCTTGTAGCCTAACTCACCGCGCAGCTTGTCTTGCAAGACGATGGATGACATCGTAGAGGGAATGGTAGAACCTGTTACATTAGGTACAGCGATGTGTGCAGTCATGATAAGTTGACACCCCCATTGTATGCCTGCACAGAAGGTTATCATCTCACAGTTCTTCATTTCCTCCCAAGTCTTCAGCGACTGTACATAGCCCGTGTGCGTATCGGCCGTTGTGTCACCATGACCAGGGAAGTGCTTGATGCAACCTGTAATACCCGCATCCTTCAGTCCCTGCAGGTAGTTTGTCACCATCGGTGCTGCCACCTCAGGCTTGTCGCTGAAGGCACGGGGACCGATGATGATGTTGTCCGGATTGGTGTTCACGTCAGCCACGGGAGCAAAGTCGATGTCGAAGTCGTATTTCTTCAGGTAGGTACCGATGGTGTTGCCACATTCGTAGGCATTCTTTGGGTCGCCCGTTTCACCGATAGACGCCATTGATGCGTATTTCTTGACGTTAAAGTTCGGATTATTGGCGATGCGCGACACCCTTCCACCTTCCTCGTCAATGCAGAGCAGCGGATGTCCTTTCAGCGATCGTATCTGCGGGATGATGGTGCCCAACTGTGCTTCGTTCTCAATGTTCCATGCATACAAGATGATGCCACCCACGGGGTACTCTTCATTGGTATTCCTCATTTTCATGGTTATCTCCTGATTCTTGAGGGCCGCCAAGTCGTCGTAGGTAGTCCATTCTATTGAGGGGTCAAGCGACTCAATGCGGATATAGAACATCTGTCCAATCTTTTCACGTAGCGTCATCTTTTGTAGTAGTGTTTCCACCTCGTCAGTTGGTGGCACTACTGGAGAGTCGCTGTTAGAACATGATGTCATTACAAAACCGTAGGTCATGATGACGGTCAGCATCCATAGCGTTTTCTGTTTCATTGTTTTGGGGATATGTTATTTATTTTGTGATTCTTGATAACCCGTTTTGGTTATAATCGAATGAGTGTTGAGCCTAATCGACCTATCTGTATGGCATAGACACCCGGCTGCAGTCCGTCGAGGCTGACGCTGCCGCCAGTCACCTGCGTCTGGCGTACGATGGCTCCCGACAGGTTGTAGAGAGTGATCGCCGTTCCGTCTTCGGCACCATCGGCATAGAGTCGGCCGTCGGCAATGCGGAAGGTCATGCCCTGCGGCTGATGCTGACTCAGTTCGCTGATGGCTGTCGGTAATCCCAGCACATAGAGTATTCCCTTGTAGGCATTCAACTTGCCATGACCGGCACGGATGCCAGCTTTCTGGGTAAACTCGTCTGTATCGGTGCTATGCTCGATAATTTCCTTCACCTTGTCGATGGTCAGAGTGATGCCCTTGTCGTGGGCAGCCTGCAGCCACAGGGCAATGATGCCTGCAGCGATGGGCGTTGCCATCGACGTACCGTTGGATTTCACCCATCTGTAGCTTCGTGGGGTGGTCTGACCTTTAAACTGATCCGAGAAATTCTGGTCGGCAATGACGTCGTTGAATTCATCGTCCATGAACGAGTTGCTGGCACTATAGATACAGTGACCGGGTGT
>ONFE01000114.1 GCA_900316985.1 uncultured Prevotellaceae bacterium | reverse complement strand
GCCAATAGATAACCATTGACGGTGCAAAGATAAGAATATTATTCGTAACTTCCAAATAAATCCTCTATTTTTTTATTTTGTGAGTTGCTGGTAGAGTTTAAAGAGTTCTGCCACGCACTGGCTTTCGGTCATCGTCTTGACGGGGAAACCGTAGGCGGCCATCACGGCACGGTCGTTGTCCTGATGGGCACGGCGTAGTTCTACGGGCATTGTCAATTCGTCGTAGAGGTCGGCCAGTGATGAGTCAGGGTAGAGGGCCCGTGCGTCGAGGATAGCCTGTGCAGTTTGCTCTATCTTCGTCCGTTGCTCGTCTGTTGGATTCGGCCAAGGGAAGTTGTTATAAACCACATCCTTCGAATAGCGATAGTCGCTTTTTAATCTTCCACAAACCGCACGCATCCATGCCATGTGGACATTGCTTTCAAGAATTCCGAAATGATACAATGTTGCATCAGGGATAAGATTTACCTGATTACTGCACATTATATCAGGAGTCATAAATCCCATTGGCACATAACGACGACGTTCTGATGAGACTACTGGAATAATCATAAAATTATCATCAGGAATCACTTCTAAACCGAAGCGATTAGGATAATTTGCCGCCTTCAAAGTCTGAACTCTTTTACTGGATAGTCTATATTCTCGTACTTGTCTGATAATCTCCATACAATGGGGCATAGACTTTAATTCGGTTGGATTGCACTTACCTAAATATAAAACCCATCGTGGGCGTCTGTTTATAAATTCGTCTGCACCGTACCACTTATGGAAATACTTTTCCGAAGTAGGCTCAACCTTTAAGAACTCTATCTTGCTATCGTCTTTGAACATAAATAGATCATTATCTATTCGTTGGCTTCCTGTTAATAATGGAGGAATAGTACAAATAGGTTGATTACGGCTATTTATAAACACATCTGGCCCATCAATAAGATAGGCATTAATATTTGCTGCCTCTATCTTTCTGTCACCATCATAAATAAAGCAAGGCTTTACTTTCTGATAACTGAAACCAACGATAACGCAATGTACATGGGCTTTCAGTGAAGCCTCACTGTCCCAGCGGAATGTCCGATAAGCGAAGTTTATTCTTAAGCCGTCGTCAAAGAGCTTATGCCAGAGGTTCGCCACTTGTTCTCCTTGACATATACTGTTTGTTGATACTAGGGCTGTCCGAGCCTGAGGAGCATCTTTCATCAATTCTGCTGCTTTCTTATACCAACAGCATACGTAGTCCATATTGCCTACGTTCTTCCATTTGGCTCCAAAGATGTCTATCACATCTTGCTTTTGACTCTCGCTCATCAGTCGTGCCCCTACAAACGGCGGATTGCCTATAATATAATTAAGGTGGTCTTTGGGGACGATGGATTCCCAGTCGGTGCGGAGGGCGTTGCCCTCATAGATGTTGGTGTAACTCTTCAGGGGTAGGAAGTCGATGTCCTGATGAATGATACGCTCTGTCTCTGCCAACATCTGTGCCTCACTGATCCAGAGGGCAGTAGTTGCCACAGTGACAGCAAAGTCGTTGATCTCGATGCCATAGAACTGATGGATGCTTACCTTGATCGGATTCAGAAACTCACCCATCATCATCTGACCGTGATAGCGTTCACGTATCACCTCATTCTCCAACCGACGTAATGAGAGATAGGTCTCTGTCAGGAAGTTGCCAGAGCCACAAGCAGGATCGAGGAATGTCAGCGAGGCCAGTTTGTCTTGATAGGCATCGAGTTTGCGAATGCGTTGTTTCTCCACTTTCTCCTCCAGTATCTCATCGAGTTCATTGCGCAGATCGTTCAGGAACAGCGGATCAATCACCTTGTGAATGTTCTCGATGCTCGTATAATGCATGCCACCGCTGCGACGGGTCTCCGGATTCAGCGTACTCTCAAACACGGCGCCGAAGATAGTGGGCGAGATCTCACTCCAGTCGAAATCCAGACTGGCATTCTGCAGCAGTGTCTCCTTCAGTTCCTCGGTAAACTGCGGAATCTCGATTTCCTCTTCAAACAGTCCACCGTTCGTATAGGGGAAGGCTGCCAACTCTTCTTGCAGGTATTTGCTACGTTTCTCCTTTGGCGTATTCAGCACCTCGAACAAATCCCTCAGCGCCCTGCGCAAGTCCTTCGCCTCGTAGATGACCAGGAAATCATGGAATTGGTCTCGGCTGAAAATACCGGCATCCTCAGCATAGAGACAAAAAACGATTCTCACACAAAGGATATTCAGCCAGCGGAGGGCCTCAGGCGAATTGTCATCGTATTGCTTCAGGAGTGCCTCGTAGATACGACCTACAATCTCACCAGCCTGTATCGACACCTCCATCTCCTTCGACAGATGGTCGCTCTTGGCATCCACCAAGAACTGCAGGCGATAGTATTCCTTACCTAAGTTTTCGAGCAGTATCTGTTCGGGCTCACCATTGGGCTGCTCCATGTCATAGACCAGAAACTCCGAGAAGTTGCAGGTGACGATCCATCGCGGATGTTCCGACACGGGCAGACTGACCACATAACGCCGTGCCTGCTGGAAGGGATTCAGCAACGAGCCGTCGCTCTGACGGATACCAGCACGTAAGTCCTTGCCCAACGACTTCTGCTCGATGAGAACTTTTGTGGAAAGGATGCGCCCATCGATGAAGTTCGAGGCATCCACCATCCGATGATCCTCGAAGGTGATAAAGCCGTCGGAAGGTGTCTCGATACCATACACGTTGCTGAGCAGGTCGATCCAGAACGACTGTGATTCCCCCCGCTCATATCCTCTGCCTTTCCACCGCTCAGCAAATGCCGCAGCGGCAGCAGCCTGTTGCTTGTCAGTCTTCATTAACTGCTATTCGTTATAGCACTGCTGACTTATCGGGATTTGCGACGGGCTTAAACTAGCGAGACCTCAGGACATAGAAAAGGCGTGAACCGCCTTATCTACATCTTGAGGCCGTAGGATTGCCCGAATTGCCAGATAAGTCATGTCCACGCCAAGCGACGCAGACATCAGTGACTATGATCGGCAATTCAATCATTGAAGTTTCCTACGTTTCAAGATGTACCGAATAATCAGCTAATGCTGTTATTGTTTTACCCACAAAAGTCACACCGGCGTTCACACTTGAATATCGTGCCAGTGATCGTTTGCAAAGGTACGAATAAGCGAGTAAACTGCCAAATAAATCTCGCTTTTTTTGCGATATAAGGGTAGAAAACATGCGCAGTTCACATTATAATTGTGCATGG
>ONFE01000078.1 GCA_900316985.1 uncultured Prevotellaceae bacterium | reverse complement strand
GAAAGACTCCACCTTTGCAGCACGTCAAAAACAGCAAAAGCGTCACAACAACGTGAAGATGAACGAGGGGAAATATATGGACTGCACCTACGAGGACATTCCCGTCATGCCAACCATCGTTGAGAACGTCTTCGGAGAAAGCATCCAACTACATGACCAATATCTGCTGAAGGACGTAGGCCGCAATAGGCCGGTATTCGTCTCCTACAGCCATTGGTGGAACTATGCCGTAGAAGCACTTGTCGTACTGCTCTTTATGGGTGGCATCTGGATGGGACGCAAGGAACGTTTTCTCTGGCTCTGTCTTTCATGGCTTGCCTTCGATGCCCCCTACATCATGACGGCCCATTGGGCTTTCATCATTCCCATTGCCACGGCCTACTTTTTCAGGGCAACAAGTGGCAAATTCCTTTGGGGACTGCGCACGCTGATCCTGCTGCTCACCGTTTACCTCTTCACATACAATGGCTACTGGTTATTCAAATTCTTCTGTTAATGCTATGAAAGTTTCCGTCCTTGTGCCCGTCTATGGCGTGGAGAAATATATTGAGCGATGTGCCGTCAGTCTTTTCGAACAGACTTACGAAGACTTGGAATATATCTTCGTGGACGATTGTTCACCAGATAATAGCATAGAAATCCTAGAGAACGTACTGGAGCGTTATCCACATCGGAAAGAACAGACCACCATCATCCAATTAGAGGAAAACGGAGGCTTGGGCAATGCCCGGAAGGTATCGTTTAAAAAAGCCACGGGAGAATATGTTACATTTGTTGATAGCGATGACTTTGTATCGGAGCGGATGATCGAATTGCTGGTGTCCAAAGCCCAGGAAACAGGTGCCGACATTACCGACGGAGCCTATTCATACTATACCGACGGAGGTGTGGAAGAGCAGGTCCTTCCTTCCCAGGACTCCCAGCCCGTCTATCTGAAGAAACTGCTGTTACAGCATGTGGTTACCAACCAGATATGGGCGAGACTCATCAACAGGAAATTTCTCATTGACCATCAACTGTTTTTCCAGCCTGGTGTCAATATGGCTGAGGACTACAGAATGGTGCCACGGATGCTCCTGAAAGCCCGATGGACTACCATCAAAGACGTCATTTACTATTACCGTATTGACAGAACGGGTACCTTCTCGAATGCCATTTCACGCCACCATGTCATTTCGGCCCTGAAAGCAAATGCAGCAGTGGTTGAATACTTTTCCCTACATGACACTCAGAGAGAATATCGCACATCGTTACAGATTGGCCTGCTGTTGGCCTTCAGCAGCGGCGGAGAGGCTGGCATACCTTACGAAGAGATGCAGGCCTACTGCCCTTATCAGCCATCCGGATTATTGTTCAGATGCTGCCATTATTGGTTACGGAAGGGAGGTTCCTGGCAATTGGTCAGGGCCTGCTACCGTGTGATGAAGAGGCTCTATTGCATCAAACTGGGATTCGCTTAATCCAAAGGAATATGCTTGAATTTTATGTTTAAGAACCGTAGCATTTTGGAAATCATTCTAATAAGCGGATAGACACTACGGAAAGCCGACAGGACGGCAAAGTCATCCAACATTTCCGGATTAATACGGGAGAAACGAAGATAATCGGTCTTATAGTAAGGCTCCACCACCTCTTCAATAATACGACGGTTCTCTTTACGAATGTCCTTCCAACGCTGCTGGCTGAGTCCTCCGCCTTCACACACGGCGAGAACCTCAGGAACGCAAGTTACCGTTATCTTATCTTTTACCAGCGGCTCAATGACTGATTTTAGGTCGGCTATCAGCCGATAAGACTCATCAAAACCATACCGTTGCAATACTTCCCTGCGGTAATAAACGGCCTGATGATTGATGCCCATGGAAAGAATGTCGTAGAGTGACATCTGCGGCTTGACCATTCTGACCTTTCCCCCGTAACTTTCTCCGCCTAGAATGATATCCCCATCCGAACCATTCACCATCGAAAGCACGTTGCTGTCTGCAAAACAATCTCCGGCATTCATAAAAACGACATAGTCGCTAGTAACATACCCTATCCCCTTATTCATGGCATTATAAATCCCCGTATCTTTCTCCGACACGAAACGGGTGACCAAATCCTTGTTTGCTGCTAGCACATCCATCGTGTTGTCGTTACTGGCCCCATCAATGACGATGGTCTCTTTCTGGCCATAGTTCAGTTGACGAATGCTTTGCAGCGTTCTGCCAAGTCCTTCCGCATTATTACGGGTAACAACTATGATAGAATATGTTCTCATCCTCCCCTCCTCTTCTTCAAAAACATCAGACATTCATTGAGTATCTCGGCACCCAAAAGCTTCATCATCAGGAAATAAAACGCGGAGGCTATCACCACACGCAACAGAAACAACAACCAAATATAGTACGTCCAACTCGTGAGGAACCAAGTTGCAGCCATGACGGCTAAGGCAACCACACAGAATGGTGCAGTATCCTTGACTGCATCCAGCAAAGGAATACGGAGTGCCTTCTGTGCCTGCCAATGCCACACCAACAGGTAAATAATATTCAATATGGTGTAGGCAGCCACCATCACAGTGATGCCTTTGGGGGCAAAAATCAAGACCAACGCTATCTGCAAGACAATCTGCACGGCATTGCACCACAGATAGATGTCAGACCTTCCCTTGCTGATCACCATGTTCTGATAAACAGCATAGAGGGGAAGGAAAGCACCTCCTACACAAAGAATCTGCAACAGAGGTACACACCCTAGCCATTTGGGGCCCACAGTGATTAGGATAAACTCACGGGCCACCAATGCCAATCCCAACATGGCAGGGAATGAGAGGAAGGCCGTGAAGCGCAACATCTTGCGAAACACCCTCACCTCGCGGTCCATGTCATCATTGATCTCTGCCATTACAGGCTGTGCCACCTGTCCGATGGTTCCCGTCACCAGCGAATGGCCCATCGTATTCCACTTGTTTGCTTGTGAGAAGTTACCAACGGCATGAATGGGGAGCATACGACCGAAGATAAAGGTCAGGATATTCTGCGAAACGGTGGTCAGGATTTTCGTACCCAACATTTTCACAGCAAAGGGAAACATCTGGCGCACAGGACCGAAGTCAATCTTCAGCGACGGACGCCACTTGGAATAATGCAAGCGGACAAGATTAACCACCGAAATGAATATCACCTGCTGCCAGGCTAATGCCCAGTATGCATAGCCTTTCCAAGCCAGAAGGATAGCCACTGAACCGGAAACTATCAGACCCGTCACACCAGCCACTGCCTGCTCCTTCACCATCAAGTTCTTGGACAAATAAGCATTATGAACGATGCCTAAAGAGGAAATGAGAAAAGCAAGGAAGAGAAAACGTGATACATCCGTCAATACCGGCTGATGGAAATACCAAGCAATAAGCGGGGCTGCGAGAAACAGGATGACATACATCGTCACACTCATCAGCACATTAAACCAAAACACGGAATTATAATCCCTGTCGGTAGGCCTCTTGATATTAATGAGTGCCTGCGTAAACCCTGCACTTTGCAGGTCGCCGGCAATAGCAGTGAAAATAGCCAATACGCCCACGATACCGTAATCCGCAGGAGTAAGCAGACGCCCGAGAAAAATGCCGATGACAAGATTCAGCACTTGCATGGTGCCGTTGTTCAGCATACCCCAGAAAAGTCCGCGGGCGGTTTTCTCTTTCAGCGTTTGTTCTGCCATAACTTTGCAAAAGTAAGGAAAATCGTTTGAAATGCCAAATAATTGTCGTACTTTTGCAAAAAATAAAGAAACTCCCATGCGCCCAATAAAAGACATACAGGAATTAAGGAATATCCAGATGGCTATTCTCGACAATGTACATCAGTTCTGTGAACAGCAGCATCTGCGCTATTTCCTCTCCAGCGGAACCCTCATTGGAGCCGTCCGCCATAAGGGCTACATTCCCTGGGACGATGATATCGACATCTATATGCCCCGAGCCGACTACGAGCGGTTCCTGCTAGAATATCAGGATCCTAATGGCATTTTCAAGGCTATTAATCCCGACAGCGAGCCCAACTATTATTACACGTTTGCGAAAGTCATCGATACTCGCACCCTGATGATTGAAGATGAAACAAAGGGCTTTGGAATCGGTGTTTACATGGACATCTTCCCTATCGACTACGTGACCGACGACCCGAAGGAAAGGGAAAGAATCTTCAAGCGCAAACGTCTGCTCTACAAGATACGGCGTTGCAAGATCTCCAAGCAAAATCCTCTGTATTCCCGCCTCGCCTATCTCTGCTACCGCTCGCTGCCCATCAGTCTTTCCACTATCAACAAGATGATTCGCAAACTCATCGTTAGAAAGGAGCCAACTGCCACCGTATGCAACATGACCGAGGCAGGTCCAAGCATCAAGGGTTGTTTCCCTGCTGCAGACATCACCGGAAGTGTAGATATTCTCTTCGAGGGTAAACAGTATAAGACCATGGTCGGCTATGATGATTACCTCACCCGTACCTATGGTGACTACATGCAACTACCACCCGAAGATCAGCGAGTAACACATAAGTTTGAAGCATATTGGTTGGATTAAACCCAGATTTTCTTGACTTGCTTCTTAAATTCGAATCCAGCAACATCAGCTTGCAACCTCTCGTATATCTTGGAAGCAAAGACTATATCGTGAAGAGCGATACCATAGTTATAGCTGAGGATTCGCTCTTCGTTGTTGGTACGGCCAGGATTCTTACCTTGCAATACGTGATGTATTTCATCGTATTCATGGAATTGGTTGAAGTACTTGAACTTCTGAATCTGTCCAGTATCGTCACCAAATACTTTATCGAAAAACAAATCACAATTCTGGAAACCTCGTACGTGGACGGGAATAACGGTTACACCTTTCTTAAATAAGAAATCATCAGGAAACAGTAATTCTGTCGCAACTGTGACGCAAGATATCAGAACATCTGCCTCAGAAACGAACGCAGTTTTATCCTCAACAATTTCAAACGTCACATGATCGTATGCCTTAAATCGTTCTGCAAATTGCTCAGCCTGATCTTTATAACGCATGAGACGAATAGTAATGGGGTTATTATTGTCTGCAATCAAACAGAGTGCCACAGCACGGGCAATATTGCCCAAACCTATCATAGAGTAAGTGGCAACACCTTCACGCTGAAATGTCCTTGCAGCCAAGGCCGCTACAGCGCCTGTGCGCATAGCGGTAATCCAATCGCCATCCATAACGGCCAAAAGCCGTCCCGACTCAGCATCATAAAGTGTAATATCACTTTTCAACGTAGGTATCTGCCCTTCAATACGGCTCACCAGCTTAAGCCCAAAGTATTTCTTTCCGTTCAGCAAAGGAAGAAGGCACGGCATTGAAGTCATAAAGTCCTCACCTTGCGGATGCACGCTGAGTTTCGCAGGCATCTGGGCTTCATCTTTCATGAGAAAACCTTCCTTGACCCATTCTATGCATTCCTTGGGATTAATGTGCAGTTTGTCGATTTGTTCCTGTTGGATAACGGATACCATAGTCTTTACTTATTTGATTAATGTATTGAGTCCTTCAATGAGTCGTGCGTTATCCTCATGGTTGCGCACGGCAATACGCATATATTGCTTCTCAGGGTCGAGACCAGGCTTTAGGCTGCAGTCGCGCGTCAGGATGTTGTGCTGACGAAGCATGTAAACCACGATTTCCTTAGCCGTATAGGGGGCTAACACCTCACAAAGGAAGTAGTTGGCCTGCGAGGGCATGACACCCAGGTAAGGTATGGTACGCAACTGTTGTTCAAAATCAGCACGCTCAGCCACAAACTTGGCACAGGCCGTCTGATAGTCCTTCTCGTACTTGTTGAAGATTTGCATAAAGAACTCGGCAAACGAGTTGAGGTTCCAGATGCTCACCTCTTTCTTAATACGGGCTATGAGTTCCTTATTGGCTGAACATAGAATGCCTAAGCGTAAACCAGGAACACCATAACTCTTGGAGATACTCTTCATCACCGCCATGTGGGGATAGGCTTCCAGTATTTCATCGCTAAGCAGAGAATTGGTAGAGTAGTCAATACTAAAGTCAACAAAGGATTCGTCGACAATCAGTCGGATACCTCGTTCTTCGCACCATTGGGACAGTCGCAGCACATCAGCTTTAGAAATGAAATTACCGGAAGGATTGTCCGGGTTGATAAGCATCAACGTTTTGATGTCCTTGTCTGCAAAGAAGTTCATCAGGTCGTCGGCCGTATAGCGGTAGTCTTCATTTTGCGGAACAAAGGTCACCTGCCCATCTTGATTGAAACGGTTTGGATATTCTTCGAAGGTAGGACGGATGAAGCCTGTCTTACCTTGCGTGCCCTCCATCAGCACCTTGATGAGTTCCGCGGCTCCGTTGCCCGGAACGATGTAGTCTTCGCTGACACCCCAGCACTTACTGGCAATCAGCGTGTTCACCTTCATACCCGATGGATATTCCGTGAGCAGGGTGTCGAAGTTGGCACGCAGTTCGTCCTTCATCCTGCGACTGGGGAAATAGGGGTTTACCAGATAACAATAGTCGAGCATCTGCGGGAAACGCCAGAATCCGCCATAGCGGCCATAGTATTTGCGAATTACATCTTGGTCATTGGCAAATAGCGCTTCGGCAATGTCAAGGTCCTGCTTGTCGTCAATCTCATACCACTTCTCGTTGCCCACAGACAGCGCCTTCATATTGTGACTGTTCAGCATGGAGATGATGCGTAGCACGTTTTCATAATACTCATTATTGCCTACGGCTTTGGTGTAGGCATTGAGGAAAGGAACATACTGGTGCTGCAGAAAATCTTTGCTGAACTTATAGATGTTAACCGTCTTGTAATAACGGCCGACATTGGCATAGTTAAAGGCCTGTTTCGGTACGAAGTTTACGATATTACGGTCTTGGTCTATCTCCACCATCGTTCCGTCCATCCATGACTCATATTGAGCCACCAATGCCACATTGGGATCAGGACTGTCCACTATCATTGGGATAAGACGGTCCGAGAAAATCAGGTCACTCTCGATCAGCAACGTGTCATCTTCCTGCAACTGTTCTTTCACAAGTGCCAGCGAGTAGATGTTGTTCGTCTTGTCATAAACAGGATTCTCTGCGTATTCTATCTTGAGCCGACCTTCGTAACGGTTGCCGATATAGTCCGTCAGTTCCTTGCCCTTATAGCCTACCACGATGATAACCCGCTTTAGGTCTGTTCCTGCCAACTGTTCCAACAACCGATCTATCAGCCTGATACCGTTCACCGGCACCATGCACTTCGTGTTGTTCTTTGTATATTCTCCCAGCCGGCGTCCCATACCGGCAGCCAATATGATTGCTTGCATCGCTTTGTTTTTGTTTGCAAATTTAGTACAAACGAGTGAAAAAAACAAATTTATTTGTTCTTTTCCAAACAACCGGCAGGCTACTTCCTAAAGTTCTCTATGCCCTGATTCAGGAAATCCATGTATTTGGAAATGTTCTCATCATAGCTGTAACTCCCACCCAGGACATGGCCTTCATTGTCGAGTGCTACGTAGAAAGGCTGGGCATTGGCACCGAACTTTGAACGCTGCAGGTAGCTCCACTTGTCGCCTACTGTACGCAAGGTACGCTCCTGACCGTGCTCGGTAATCTTAATCTGTTCGGGCAGCGGTGTCTTGTCATCCACAAAGAGAGAGATGAGTACATAATCTTTGGTCAGTTTTTCAGCCACTGTAGGGTCAGTCCATACGGCAGCCTCCATCTTACGGCAATTCACGCACCCGAAGCCTGTGAAATCAATCAGCACGGGCTTGTCCTGCGCCTTTGCGGCAGCCATACCCTGTTCATAATCGGTATATTGGGCGCGTACTTCGCTAGCCTTATAAAGGTTGAAATCCTGCGTTGACATCGGAGGAGCGAAGGCGCTGACAGCCTTACATGGAGCGCCCCAAAGACCTGGTACCATATAGAGGGCAAAAGCCAAAGAGCACATACCAAGCATAATGCAAACCACGGGCTTGGCCTTTTCGCCGCAAGGCTCACCCGTCTCCGACATAGCCACAGGCAACGGCTCATCGCTCTGGAATCGAAGCCACCCCAGAAGATAGGCGCCCATCAGGCCGAAGATGACAATCCAAAGAGACAAGAACACTTCACGGTCGAGCAAACGCCAGCCATAGGCAAGGTCGGCCACGGAGAAAAACTTCAAGGCGAAAGCCAGTTCAATAAAGCCCAACACCACCTTGATGGTATTCATCCAAGAACCGGATTTTGGAGCCTGCTTCAGCCAGGTGGGGAATAAGGCAAAGAGCGTGAAAGGCAAAGCCAGCGCCAAGGCAAAGCCAAACATACCGAGAGCC
>ONFE01000030.1 GCA_900316985.1 uncultured Prevotellaceae bacterium | reverse complement strand
GGAGCATTTTGAACACAAAATTCACAGATAAAAACGCTATACTCAACTAGACGAAATTCACAAAAAATTGGCGCCCTGATTTCTGTGTCTTTTGTTTTGCCGGGAGACATCTGCGCAAATGCCTCAGTGTTCTTTTTGTGGGTTCTGTGTTCTTTTTATGCCCCGTCCACTTTTCACGATACAAAGATACGACATTTCTCTGACGCGATGGTACCTTATGGGTACGTTATGTGGACTTACGGGGTACTTAAAGGGGAGTTATCGGTCCTAATGTGGAATTAGGGGTACCTTATTGACCGCCTCCGAGGCTTCCACTCATCGGAAGCCGTGCTTCCATCCATTAGAAGCGTTGCTTCTGACCATTAAATGAAATGCAAACATTGGTCAGCTGCGCTGACGTTTCAAGTTTCAAGTTTCAAGATTCAGGATTCAAGTTTCAAGATTCAGGTTTCAGGTTTCAGGTCTTTTGGTCGGGCTACGCCCTCGAAATTAAATTTAAAATTAAAAAAAAATCATCGTTGGCGCTTCAGTCAAAAATAATTTTAAAGATAATTTTAAAGATAATTTCAAGCGAAGCGCCCAGAAAAAAAGTTATCGTTAGGGTTAACGTTATCGTTTAAAAACTTGCAAATGTGCAAGTTTTTTCGTACCTTTACACCTGTTATGAGTAACTATAAGGAACGCGGAAGGATGGAGCTGGCAATGCTCTATTTCCCGCAGTTAAGTGGCAAAAAAGCGTGGTCGAAGCTCAAGTCGTGGATTGAGCTTTGTCAGCCTCTCGCCAAAGAGCTCGCCCAACTCGGCTACACCGGCCGCCAGCGCACTTTCACACCCCGTCAGGTGAACCGCATCGTGCACTACCTGGGTGAGTATTGAAACAAATTAGCCCCTCTCGTTTCGGGAGGGGATTTTTATGCAACCCCGAAAACGCCACAATGCCACAATGCCACATTGCCACATTAAGCACCATTTAAGGGGGTAGGCTGAGGGGAGTGGTTATGGATTGAAAGAAATTACAGAAGAAATGTTATAGATTATAAGGTTAAATAATATTATTATAATATATAATATATCATATATTATATATTATAATAACCATAGTACTCTACACGAATCCCCGAAAGTCGGAACCACCTTAATGTGGCAAAGTGGCAAAGTGGCGATGTGGCGATGTGGCAAATGTCTGACCGCGATGGGCGAGCGTAACACGATAATAAATCTAAAAATCGAACCTCATGCGGGAGTTCTCTTGCTTATTCCAAAAATATGTTGTACCTTTGCCATTGCATTAAGGAGTGTGATTCCCCCGTTTTTTCACTTTCCCAAAAACACTACATCAATGAAAACAAAACGATTTATTCCATTTTTATTGAGCGTGATCCTGAGCATCCCCGCCTTTGCACAAACAGAGGCATCAGATATTGAGAAAGGAGTCTTTGAGCCATCGTGGCAGTCACTCTCGGCCAACTATCAGGCCCCAGAGTGGTTTGCCGACGCTAAACTGGGCATTTGGGCGCATTGGGGGCTGCAATGTGTGCCCGAGGCTGGCGACTGGTATGCCCGTGCCATGTACCAGCAAGACCAAGGCAAATACCGCGAGCATTGCAAGCGTTTTGGCCATCCGTCGGAGTTTGGTATGATTGACTTTATACCGATGTGGAAAGCCGAGAAATTCGACCCCGAGGCATTGGTGAAGCTTTACAAGGAAGTGGGTGCCCGATACTTTGTATGCATGGCTAATCATCACGACAATTTCGACAACTACAATTCACGATACCACCCCTGGAACTCAGTGAACATGGGCCCCAAGCGTGACATCGTGGGCGAGTTTGAGAAGGCTGCCCGCCGCAATGGCTTGCGCTTCGGTGTGAGCAACCACTCGGCCCACGCCTGGCATTGGTTCCAGACCGCCTATGGCTACGATGCGGAGGGAGAGAAGGCCGGTGTAAGATATGATGCCTATAACCTGACGAAGGAAGACGGCAAGGGCAAATGGTGGGATGGCTACGACCCGCAACAGTTCTATGGCGGTTACAACATCGTTATTCCGAGCGGATTCACCAGCGTTGACTCAATGGCCGCCTGGCATCAGGCCAACGATCGTGTATGGTCGGAACGCATCCCCGAAATGAACCCGCAATTTGCCAAGAACTGGTTCTTGAGATGCAAACAGCTCATCGACGACTACAACCCCGACTTGATTTACTTTGACGATGAGCATGACCTGCCGATGGAGCACTACGGACTGGAGATTGCTGCCCACATGTATAACCGAAGCATGAGGATGCACGGAGGTCGCAACGAGGCCGTCATCAACAGCAAGCGGCTGAGCGAGGAGCAGCAGCGCGGCGTGGTGATGGATTGTGAGCGCGGAGCCTTTGCCGACATTTCCCCGCGTCCCTGGCAGACTTGCATGTGCATTGGTTCGTGGCACTATAATCGCCCTCTTTACGAGAAGGGAGGCTACAAGACCGTTGAGCGCATCGTGAAGACCTTTGTGGACATCGTGAGCAAGAACGGCAACCTGTTGCTGAACATTCCCGTGCGTGGCGATGGAAGTATCGACGAGAAAGAGCGCGCCTTCTTGAAAGATTTCAAGGCATGGCTCGATGTCAATGGTGAAGGCATCTTCGGCACCAGACCCTGGAAGATTTACGGCGAAGGTGTGGTGAAAACCGCTAATACCGGCTCATTCCGCGACAACGAGAAATTGCAGGAGTCGCTCAGCGAGAAGGACATACGCTATACTCAGAAGGGCAGCACGCTTTATGCTTTTGTGCTGGGCTTTCCTTCCACCGATACCATCTGCCTGAAGGCTCTTGGCCGCAAGTCGCCACAGATGAACGGCAAGCGCATCAAGCGCGTGCGCTTGTTGGGTTGTAATCAAAAAGTGGTGTTCAAGCAGGCTGCCGATACCCTCTACATCTCAATGCCTGCCGTCGAGAATACGGGCAAGACCATTTGCTTCGCCGTTCAGTAATCTGGATGAATAGGGGCCGGTTCCCCGAAGAATCAAGTGACAGGTTTTTGATTCCTGATTTAAAAATCCCTATTCCGCTTGCAATTCCCGATTCTTATTGCTATCTTTGCCACCATAATAGAAATATATAGATTCATTTGGGATTGTTTTTCTTTCTCGTAAGTGGTTGTAACACAATGTAAAGCAAGAACACCTCAAAGTTGAACGGTACAAAAAACGTCTTTAAAATTTTTGAGGGTTGATGGCAAAAAATAGGTGGTTCTGAAGTCGAAAAATGTGCTGTCTTTCAGCACCGAAATATAATTCAAGGCAAACTAAGTACGTTGATTTTGCTCGTTTGGAAACGAAATGTGCATCATGGCATGTTAAAGTCTGTCATTCCTGCTTTATTTTGATGAAAAATCAGTAACTTTGCTTCGCAAAGTTTGTATAATAGGCGTATAGATATGGCTAAGATAACTGTACAGAATACCCAGATAACCGTTGTTCGTATCGATGAGCGAGACTATATTTCGCTTACAGATATGGTGCGTAATATAGAAAACGGGCTTGCACTTATTGAAAAGTGGCTCCGCAACAAGAACACCATTGAGTTCCTCGGGATTTGGGAGTCAATGTATAATCCGAATTTTAATTCCCCCGAATTCGAGGGAATTAAAAATGCGGCAGGCCTGAATCGCTTCATCCTCTCTGTAAAGCAATGGGTGGAGAAGACTAACTCACGCGGAATCATTGCCAAGGCTGGCCGCTACGGCGGTACTTATGCCCATAAGGACATTGCTTTCGAGTTTGCAACATGGGTATCCCCACAGTTCAAACTCTATTTGATACAGGAGTTCGAGCGAATGAAGACAGATGAGCAAAAGCTGATCGGATGGTCAGCAAAGCGCGAACTATCGAAAATCAACTACCGTATCCATACCGATGCTATAAAGCAAAACCTGATTCCAGAAGAAGTGACTGCTGCACAGGCCAGCATCATTTATGCAGAGGAAGCGGACGTGCTCAATGTGGCGATGTTTGGACAGACTGCCAAGCAATGGCGCGAAGCTCATCCTGAACTGAAAGGAAACATCCGTGACTATGCCTCCATCAACGAACTGATTTGTCTGGCTAATATGGAAAACATCAATGCAGTCCTCATCGATGAGGGAGTGCCACAGGGTGACCGACTTGTTCGCCTCAATCAGATTGCCATCAATCAGATGCGTTTGCTGGAGAACGATGACAATAGAAACTTGTTAAAATGATACGAGTGAACAAGGGACTCCGTTCACATTTGTCCTGCATTTTCTTGCACAAAATCGGGGGTTTGAGCATTAACGTTTTTTTGTTGGAAAAATCTGTCCCATTCTTTTCTTAAAGAGTGGGATTTTTTGTAATTTCGCAGACGATTTCCGCCAATGTAAAATAACATAATTTTTAGAGGAAAAAGGAGGTACTATGCTGATAGATACTGATGAGTTTGGCGCGCTGGCTGACATGCTGAGCGCGCAGAAGATTAAGGCTCTTGAGGAGCGGATTGCGGCTCAGGAGCGGAGGATTGCTGCCCAGGAAGAGCGGATTAAGACACTTGAGGGGGAGCTCGATTCGTCGAAGAAGGATGCCGAATATTGGCGGAGAAGCTGTGAAAGGGCGGAGACGATGAAGGCGGCTTCGGAAATGGAGAACCTGTTCCTGAAGAACTATTTCATGCTCTCGCTGGAGCGGATCAGGGCGTTCGTGGAAAGGCTGAAAAGCATCGACCACTGGGCTTTCCTGCGCACGTTCATGCAATGGGCGCTGCCCGAGGAGCTGAAGGCGAAGGAACTGCCGCTGATTGACAAGGTGATGCCGATGCCGCAGCCACAAAAGCCATCTGTGACGGTAACAGCCGAGGGCGACGTGAATGTGGAGGGCAACTATAATGATGTACACGACAACAATACAGTTACCTTTTAATATTCAATAGATACTCAGATGGGCAATACAATAAACGTACAGGGGTCGTATATCGACATTCACGATAATGAGAACGTGTATCTCTCGGTTGATAAGGCCGAGGTGAAGATGGGACAAGCGGTGGCGGAGAAAGAGCCCGCAAAGCTGACTGAAGATCTGCTGGGCAAGGCTGTAGGTGGCGTTAAGGAATACATCTGGGGCCATGCTGCCTATGCGGTTTTGTTCTGCGTGTGTCGTGATGAATACGGATGGCAGGACAATGCGAGCTATTTTGAGCGTCAGTTGCAGTTGCTGGAAATCAATATCCCGCCGGGCACGCTGAATGCAGCCATCAGCCGCAACCCTTATATGCGGCAGCCCTTGGGCAAGTGGAAGGCGCTTGGTGTGATGGATCGCGTGATGGTTTTGGTGGAAAGATTTCGCGAATGTGTTACTCAGTTGACGGCTAAGGCTTAGGAATACCCTTAGAACCCTTAGGAAAACCCTTAGAGGTGTATGAAGTTTCTTCGTACACCTTTTTTTTGTGCTTATTTTTGTGCTCAGAAACCAATCGGGGAGAAAAAGGACGTCCCTCCGTCCGAGAGGTAATAACCTTTTCAAAAGTAATTATCAGTTATGAAGACAAAAATTCAGATTTTCAAAAATGAGCAGTTCGGAGAAATCCGGACAATGGTTGACGAGAAGGGCGAGCCCTGGTTCGTGGGTAAGGATGTGGCAAGACTCTTGGGTTACGTTAACCATCGTAAGGCTTTGCGCGACCATGTGGATGAAGAGGACCGGAAGGATGGGGTAACGATTCGTGACTCCATCGGTCGAGACCAAGAAGCCACTTTTATCAACGAGAGCGGACTCTACTCGCTGATTCTCGCATCGAAGCTGCCACAGGCAAAGGCGTTCAAGCGCTGGGTGACCGCGGAGGTGCTTCCGCAGATTCGCAAGACGGGCGGCTACATTCCTACCCGCGATGCACAGGGACGCCAACTGTCGGAGCAGGAGGTGGTGAGAGTAGCCAACCGCATAGCCCAGCGCACCGTGAAGCAGAAGAACATGGCGGCTGACAACTGTCTGTCTGCAAGCGAGGTGGCCAAGCTAGTGGGCTTGGGTGATGCGAAACAGCTGAACTCCATGCTGGTGGATAGGGGTGTCATCAAGTGGACGGGTGGCCGCTATAGGCTGACACCCGATTATGAAGGCCGTGGATTGGCTCAAGACCGCTTCTTCCTCTATCGTTCGTTGGAGGGTGAGCAGAAGGAACGCTCCTACTTGGTATGGACTGAACGCGGCAAGCAGTTCATTCATGACCACATCAGTAAGTGAAAAGGAGTCGCCTGCGAGTCGCCTTCGGCGAGAAATCTGACAAATCTAACAAATAATAATCTTCAAATTATAATTGAATGATTTTGGATAAGATTTGTTGAATTTCTGCCCGTAGGGCACTCAAAAAGTAAAAAGGTAAAACACTTAAAGACATGGAAAAACTTGTATCAATTATTTCGCAGGGCGCACAATCGACGCGCCAGTACACAGACGGCAACGGGCAGCCGATGGCCTTCCACTATATGGACTTCGTGCTTTCCGACGGCATAGACACCTTCCACGCTCAGGCAACGGGGAAACTCTCTGAAGCGTTGAAACCTCTCGACAAGAACGTACTGCACAAGGTGCAATGTCACATCGCTCATCGCACCTTTGAACGTCAGGACGGTACTACTGGACATGAAAATGCAATCTATATAGATAGAATTGTTTAAAACTAACCTGAGTTGAAGCAAAGAGGATGTTCCCGGGTAAATGCGCAAAGAATCTGAACTTCTCTCGCAATTTCAACTCGATTATGAAAGACTTAAAAGGCTACAACAAACAGATTTTATTGGACAACGTCAAGATGGACGGCAGTATTAATTTCCACGCCAACGGCGACATCAACCTGTATCCGTGCCCGTGGGAAAGTGACAAGCAAGTGACTAACGGCGAGCGTGTGCGCTATCGGGGAGGCATCGAAGTAGATAGTGACGGGCGCACCCGCGTGAAACGCTACAATGAAGGAAAGAACGGACCGTTGCATGACACACTCTTCGAAACTCCTCATGGGGCTGTGAAGATGACACGCCCGCAGACAGGATTTAGCGATGGCTACCGCCGTATCTCTCATGAGTTCGTGTACGTGACGTTCAAGTTCCCGAAGAAATATGGGGCTGCGCTCACGAGAGCATTCTTCGAGGGTGAGGCAGAGGAGATTTTGTCTTACCTGAAAACAAGAAAGGAGGAAACGATATGGAAGTAAACGAGCAAAAGAAGTATTTCACGACCATCGGCAGGGGGCACGGCGCCCCTTGCCTCCCAGCCACCCGCGAGGATTGGGAACGCTTGAGAAAGGAGCCCTGGCTGAAGGAGATGTGTGAGCGCATCGAGAAGGGTGAGGAAGAACTGAAGCACAAGTTGCCCGTGTGGACACCATCGTGTGCTGAGTTTAAGGACAACCACAGGGCGATTGCCGATGCCCTGAAGCCGCTGCCCCGACTGATGATGGACTTCGATGAGAAGGGACATACGGACGAAATCGTTAAATCATTGACCATTGACCATTCACCATTGACCGTTGACCATTCACCATTGACCATTGACCATTCGCCATTGACCGTTTTGCTCATCGAGGAGAGTGTTCGCCGTGGGACGCATGTGCTGGTGGAACTGCCTGAAGGGATGACTGCCGACGAAGCACAAAGGCTGATGGCAGAGGCTACCGGCTATGAGCCCGACAAGGCCGTGAAGGATGTGGCGCGCTGCATCTATATGGTGCCGGAGGACCATACAAAGTTTATAAGTGACAGACTTTGGATACCCCCCCTCCAACTCCCCCGAGGGGGAGAGATAGAAGCCTCCCCTCGGGGAGGTTTGGAGGGGGTGGGGGAGAGTCTTCTCTTCCGCGGTATCCCTTATTCTTCTATCATTCGCGAGTACTGGTACAGGACTGGCGGTGAACCTCAGGAGGGTGAACGAAACGTGAAACTCCATAAACTGGCCGTGAACCTCAGGGCAATTTGCGACAACCGCAAAGAAGTGCTGATGCAGGTGATGCCACGGTTAGGACTCTCTGAAACGGAGATGAAGAGCATCGTTGACTCGGCTTGCAAGGAACCGCCAAAGGGTATTTCGAAGCTGATGCAGCAGATATTAACCCCCCTATTGTCCCCCGAGGGGGACATGCCCGACGATGACCCACAAGACTATAGTAGTCCCCTCGGGGACTTGAAAAAGGGGTTACCTATTGGCCTGAAAGAATCGTTGATTGGTGTTCCCCAGGGGATGCAGATGCCTGTGCTTTGCTCTGTATTGCCCATAGCGGCGGCCTATGCCGACCAGGTGGAGGTGGAGTATTGCGACGGGATGCGCCAACGACTGGGGCTGATGTCCATCATCCGCGGTGAGCAGGCTTCGGGCAAGTCGGTCTGCAAGAATGCGGTGGACATCTGGAAGCGTCAGTTTGATGAAGAGGATGCCCTGGCCCGCAAGCGCGAGGAGGAATGGAAGGAGCGCAAGAAGGCCCGCAAGGCCAACGAGAAGGCTCCCGACGATCCTAAGGTGCTGATTCGGATGGTGCCCGTAACGGTCTCATGCTCAACGCTCCTGAAGCGCTTCAAGTATGCCAATGGCCATTGCCTCTACTCCTTTGGCGAGGAGCTGGATACCTTGCGGAAGACCAATGGTGCCGGTTCATGGAGTTCGAAGTACGACATCTATCGCCTCTCGTTCGACAATGGCGAATGGGGTCAGGATTACAACTCCGACCAGGCCGAGAGTGGCGTGGTGAAGGTGGCCTATAACTGGACGATGCTGGGTACGAACGGAGCCATGCGCAAATGCTTCAAGCAGGACAACATTGAGAACGGACTTTCGAGCCGTGTGCTCGTGGCCGAGATGCCTGACTCCTCGTTCTCCAAGATGCCCAAGTTCGGCAAGCGTTCCGCAGAGGATGAAGCCCGCATCAACGAGGCTGTCACGAAACTCCGCTCGTATAGTGGATTCATCGATACGCCGCGGCTCCGCAAGGCCATCGAACGGTGGGTAGAAGAGAAGCGCGTGGAGGCTGCCAAGGATATTGACCGCGTGAAGGACACTTATCGCAAGCGTGCGGCCGTGATCGGATTCCGTTGCGGAGTGATTTGCAGGTTACTTGAGGGCAAGGAGTCGAACAGGTGTCTGGAATTCGCTACGGCCATGGCTGAATATTGCCTTCAGCAGCAGATCTCAGCCTTCGGCGAGGCCTTGAGCAAGGAATATGTGGAGGCTAAGGATGAATGTCAGCGCTATGGTGCCAATCACTCGGTGTTTGACCATTTGTCACCCGTGTTCACGATGGATGACCTCAGGGCTATGAAACGAGGTTTCTGCGGGGAGTCAGCCTTGCGCAACATCATCACCCGCTGGCGTCGTGACGGATGGATTGAGAAAACCGATTCGCGACATTGGAAGAAGGTGGCCAAGGCGTAAATGCCACATCGCCACTTTGCCACTTTGCCACATTAAGGTACTTTAAATACGATTTTTTAATAAACTAAAACCGATAAACAATATGAAACAACCAAGAGGATTGCGGAACAATAATCCGCTGAACATCAGAAAGAATAACAAGACGAACTGGATTGGCCAGTGCAACAAGCAGGAAGACCGCGCCTTCGTACAATTCCGCTCGATGCCTTACGGCTACAGGGCTGCATTCAAGGTGCTGCAGAACTACAGGGTGCTCTACGGCTGCATGAACTTACGACAATTCATCCAGCGCTGGGCCCCGCCTTCGGAGAACCATACGGATGCCTACGTAAAGAGCGTGGCCCGTGAGGCTGGCGTGAATCCCGATGCCCTGCTGCCATCGCCGAGAAAGGCCAAGGCGCTATGGGTGAAGATCGTGGCCGGTATGCACCTCGTGGAGAACGGCATGATGCCCGTTACTTCCCAAATCGAGGAAGGCTGGAATCTGGCGTTTGCTAAAATATAACGCTAACGTTAACGCTAACGATAACGTTAACGAAAACGATAACGAAAACGAAAACGATAACATGAAAAAAGCGCGTTGTCCGTGAGGATAGCGCGCTTTTTCTTTATTCAGATTTTCATCTGATTCAGACCGTTATTTGCTATATTTGTCGATGAGTGCCTGAGCCTGTTGGCTGCCGAGGTCTTTGGCTTTCTGCAGGTTGGCAAGGCCCTCGGTCTTTTTCTTGGTCTGTATCTGTGCAAGTCCGAGGAGCAGATGGCCTTCGGGATAGTCGGGGGCTATCTCGGTGCAACGCTTAGCGGTTTTGAGTGCATCTTCGGGCTTGTTGATACGCAGCTGCAGATTGGCCATTTCGGCATAATAGGTGGGTTCCTGGGGAGCAAGGATGATGGCTCGTGCGATATCGGTGAGGGCCTGCTGGTAGAGTTTTCCCTTCACTTCTGCCTGTTCGCGGATGTAGTAGAAGGAGGCGTTGACCTGTCCCTGGACCAGATACTCATAGCGGGTATAGTCGAAGACGGCATCGCGGTATTTCCCCATTTCGTCGTAGATTTGTGCGCGGGAGAGGAAATAGGGGGCTGCCTCGGTAATGCGGAGGGTGTCGGTGGTGTTGATGGCGCTGTCGAGAAGTGCGATAATTTCCTCCTGGGGAGCCTTGAGGCTACGCTTGCACTGGGCCTGCTCATAGAGCAGTTCGGGGTTGTTGAAAGTCTTGTCCTTTGAGAGTTGCTCCAGGATGCTGAGCGACTGCTGGTAGTCGCCCTTGGCATAGAAGATTTGCGACTGCAGATGCTGGTAGAGTGGGAGAGGCTTCTCCTTGTATGCCTCGTTGGCCTCATTGAGGGCCTCGTCGAGTGACCAATGGAGCCCGCTGACGGCATAGTTGTACATCATCTTGGCATAGTTGTAGTGGGCCTCGTCTTTGTCGTTGGCTTTCTTGATGCAGGTCTTCATCGTCTCTTCCGCGTTGCCCCATTGCTGGGCGGCAGCCTCGATGAGGGCGCGGTTGTTGTAGCCGTCGGTGGCATTGGGGAACAGTTCGATGAAGTCGTTGGTTGCGGCAACGTATTTCAGGGAGTCCTTGCCCTGGGCGGCCATCACGAGCATCAGCCGAGCCTGATTCTCATCGGAGGGCATGGCGATGGGTATGCCTATCTGCTGGTAATTGGCGTCATGGAGCGAGAAGCCGTTGGCATTCAGCGAACGGATGAATGCGGCATCACAGGCGTGGGTGTCGAAACTGGTCTGCGACATCTGCAGCAGTCCGATGACCTGACCGTACATATTGACGTAGGGGCAACCCGTGGAATTGTCGGGGGCGTTCATGCCGAAAATGTAGTAGTTGTACTTGTCCATGAACTTCTCCACGCTCTTCACCTTGGTAGCTACGACTTCGGGTGACTTCAGGCCGTAGGTGACCAGCCACACATCCTGACCTGCCGTAGAGGCAACGTTGGCGACGGCTGCCGGGGTGGTCTTTCCGTCCACGCGGAAACGGGCCACGTCATAGATGTCGTTGATGCCCATGATTCTGGTCACGTTCATCTTGTTGCCCTTGGCATCGACCACGACGGCCTTGGCAGCTCCGAGGAAGGGCTTCAGGTCGCTGACGGCTTCGCCCTCATTGCCGACATAGACTCCATGGCTGCTTGCCAGCAGGGAACCGTCGGCCCTGAAAGTGGTGAGTGAGAAAACGCTTTTGGCTGCGTTCTTCACCACGGCTGGCTGGGCCAGGGAGTGAAGCGTGAAGAGTGAAGAGTGAAGAATAATGGAAATTATCAGAAATTTTTTCATATCGTTACCTTGATTATTAATTCAATGAATAGGGAATGTTATCTTTTCAGGAGTTCCTTGGCATTGCTGACGGCGGCTGCCGTAACGTCGCTTCCGCTCAGCATCTGGGCAATTTCCTGAATACGGTCGTCATCGTTGAGCAGGTGCATACGGCTCTTGGTGCCTTCCTTGGTCTCTTCCTTGAAGACCTTATAGTGATGCGTGCCCAATGCGGCAATCTGGGGCAGGTGGGTGATGCTGATGACCTGGCGGTCGGTCTGTCCCATTTCCTGCATGATCTTGGCCATCATCTCTGCCACGCGGCCGCTGACGCCGGTATCAATCTCATCGAAGATGATGGTGGGAAGCTTCACCGTGCCGCTGATCATGGCCTTCAGGGAAAGCATCACGCGGGCAATCTCACCACCGGAGGCTATCTGGGCCACGGGCTGCATGGGCGTGCTGGTATTGGCGCTGAAGAGGAAGGCCACCTTGTCGGAACCTTTCTCCGCGAGCTGCTTTGTATCCGTGACCTCGACGGCAAAGCGCACATTGGGAATGCCGAGGGGAACCAGACGGCTCTTCATCTCTTTCTCCACCTTCTGGGCAGCCTTCATTCTGAGGGCTGTCAGTTCGGCTGCCTTCTTCCCTGCTTTCTCCTTGGCGGCTTTCTCCTGCTGCTTCAGGGCTTCGATTTCCTCGGAACTGTTGTCGAGGCGGTTCAGCTGTTTCAGAAGTTGATCGCGGAGGGCTATGAGCTCTTCCACGGTTTCCACATGGTGCTTTTTCTGCAAGGAATAGATGGTGTCCAGCCGGTCATTGATGGCATCGAGCCGTTTGGGGTCGAATTCTGTATGCGATGACATCCGGCTCACCTCACCGGCAATGTCCTTCAGTTCAATGTAGCAGCTGCTGATGCGCTCTGCCAATTCTGCGGCGTCGGCATAGACGCCCTTGATGCCCTCGATGGTCCGCGATGCTTCCCGCAGGCGCTCCAAGACATTGGCTTCGTCGCCGCTCAGGATTCCTTCAGCCGTATAGAGCGCACTCTTGATGTCTTCCATGTGGCTGAGCGTTTCGCTTTCCTGCTCCAATTCCTCCTGCTGGCCAGGTTCCAATTGAGCCTCATGGAGTTCATTGTATTGGAATCGCATGAAATCTTCATTCTCGGCAGCCTTGGCAATGTTCTCTTCCATCTGCGCCACGGCTCTGCGGGCTGACTGATAGCTTCGGAAGGCCTCCTGATAGTCGGCCAGTTGCTGGCTGTCCTGGGCAATGATGTCCACCACGTTGAGCTGGAAATCCTCTTCCTGCAGCAGCAGGTTCTGGTGCTGGGAGTGGATGTCCACGAGCTGTTGGCCTACGGTCTTCATGACCGTAAGGGGCACAGGCGTATCGTTGATGAAGGAACGGCTTTTGCCGGCGGCGGTCAGTTCACGGCGGAAGATGCAGTCGTCGGCATCATAGTCGATGTCATTGTCGGCGAAAAGGCTTTCCAGCTGGTAGCGGCTCAGGTCGAAATGGGCTTCGATGATACAACGGTCGCATCCCGTCTTGATGCTTTTGGAATCGGCCCGTTGTCCTAAGAGGAGGGAGAGTGCTCCAAGGATGATGCTCTTGCCTGCACCGGTCTCGCCTGTAATCACAGAGAATCCCGGAAACAGTTGTATGTCGAGTTCATCGATGAGCGTGAAGTTCTTGATATATAGTTGCTTAAGCATAAACGGTTAAACTAAATAATCGCAGGCTACTGCTTGATTTTTTCCCAGGTATTGTTCTGGGAGGCATTGATGTTGAAGAGCAGGTCGTAGACGGTTTCCTTCTCTTTCTGCGTGCCCTTGCCCTTGTAGATATTGGCCAGTTCTTCTTTCTTATAGTCTGTCCAGATCTGCGGGAGCATACTCAGGGGCCTGTCTTCGTGCGCCTTCTTCAGGTTCTCCAATGCCGTCGTGATATTGGCTCGTCCGCGCTCGGCATTATTAGCCATCTCGTCAAGTCCGTTGCGGTAATAGTCATACTGCAGTTGGCGGAAGGGCTGCATGGCACCTTCCATGTAGTCGTTGATGATGGCAAAGCGATTCCTATCGTTGTCGAATGCCTTCCAGCCGTTGAAATTGAGATTCTGCGTGTTGTTCACCAGGTTGAGACAACGCTGCAGGATGTCTTCGCCGCCCATCGGTGCAAACGAGTCGAGATCGAGGCCAATGATGAGATAGGCATAGTAAGCCATCAGGGCCGTCAGCTGGTTGTCGATCTGCTCTTCGTTGAAGTTCAGCTGGTCGAACTGGGAGAACTCGAAGTCGAAGTTGGCGTCCCTATTATTATATAAGGTGGTGGTGTAACTGGAATTGTACACCGGACGGTTTGCCTGGATGAGTGCCGTGCAGGTGAAAAGATTATTTGACTGGTCGTATTTGCTGACCGTGATGTTGAAGTTGCATACAATACGTTCGTTCTTCTGAAACTGAAGGGCCGTCCACTGTTGGTCGTTGAGGAACTGCTCCATCGTCTGCTGAAGACTCTCAAAGACGGAGACGTCCGTGCCTTGAATCTGTGCGTGATTGATGGTTACCTTGGCTTGCAGTTCCTGGGCCTTCAGACCGGAGCTGAAGGGAATGGACAGAAACAGGCAGCAGGCAATAAACTTTCTCACCATGGGCAAAAACATTAAATGAGGGCAGCCAATTCGTCAACGATATCACGGGCCACTTCCGTCTTCGGCTTCTTGGGGAAGTCCTTCTGGCCGTTGGCTGAAATGATGCTGATCTGGTTGTCGTCGGAACGGAACGTAGTGCCTTTGTTGCGAGTGGAGTTGAGCACGATGAAGTCGAGGTTCTTCTTGGCCAGTTTCTTCTTGGCGTTCACCTCTTCGTCGTTTGTCTCCAAGGCAAAGCCGACCAGGACTTGATTGTCAGTCTTCAACGTACCTAACTGCTGGGCAATATCATGTGTGGGCTGCAGACGCAGTACCAGATCATCCTTCTCGCGCTTGATCTTCTGGTCGGCGGTGGTTTCCGGGCGGAAATCAGCCACGGCGGCACAGAGAATGGCAGCATCCATTTTGGGGAATGCTTTCGTGGAAGCCTCGTACATCTCCTGACAGCTCTCCACGTCGATGCGGTTGACGCCTTCGGGAGTGGAAAGACTTACGGGACCGGCCACCAGCGTGACATCGGCACCGCGTCGAGCACACTCAGCGGCAAGGGCGAATCCCATCTTTCCGCTGGAATAGTTGCCGATGAAGCGGACAGGGTCAATCTTCTCATAAGTGGGACCTGCTGTAATCAGAATGCTTTTGCCGGCAAGGTCTTTCAGAGGCTCTGCCTGACTAAGGGCCTTATCCAGGAATTCCACGATACGCTCGGGTTCTTCCATGCGGCCCTTGCCTTCGAGTCCGCTGGCCAGGAATCCGCTCTGGGGCTCAATGATATGGTTGCCATAGCCCTGCAGCGTCTTGAGATTCTGCTGGGTGCTGGGATGCGCATACATGTCGAGGTCCATGGCGGGCGCAATGAAGACAGGTGCCTTCATCGAAAGGTAAGTCGTGATGAGCATGTTGTCGGCAATGCCGTTCGCCATTTTCCCGATGGTGGAAGCCGTGGCGGGGGCAATGAGCATGGCATCAGCCCAGAGTCCCAGGTCCACGTGGCTGTTCCACGTGCCGTCACGTTGAGAAAAGAATTCGCTGACAACAGGCTTGTGGGTGAGGGCAGAGAGGGTGATGGGCGTGATAAACTCCTTTCCTGCAGGAGTAATCACCACCTGAACCTCCGCACCCTGCTTGATGAGCGCCCGTATGATGAGACACGCCTTGTAGGCGGCTATGCTGCCCGTAATGCCGAGCACAATCTTCTTACCTTTTAGCATTCCTAATGGTTTTATCGTTTGTTGAATTCACGCAAGCGGATGCGGGTGAGCACTTGCTTCGTATTGTAGGTAAAGTCGCTGCTCAGCATCCAACTGTAGTAGCCGGGATCGCGGTGGAGCACTTCGCTCACCACCCATCCTTTATACTTGCCGAAGTTGAAGACCTCCTGCTTGCGGGGCTTTCCATCCTCATCCATGAGCACGTTGCCCTGTGCATCCTTCATTTCCTCCCATACAATGCGACCGGCAAAGTCCACGTTGTCATTGGTCTTGGAGAAGGCTGCCAGCTCATCCATGTCATTGTTCAGGAGTTTGGTCTCGTCATCGAGGACGACGGGTGAACCCGGGGCGTAGTAGTCGAGTTCTGCCTGAAGCACTCGCCAGGTGGCCTCCGTGTCCTGGTCAGCCAAGTGAGCCTGGAAATCATCCTCCATCTTGCGCCCGCAATAGAACTTGTAGGCAGCAGCGAGGTTACGGCGTTCCATCCGCTTGAAAATGGTGCAGGCGTCGATCATGCGGCATTTGTCGAAATCAAAGTCGATTCCAGCACGCAGGAACTCTTCTGCCAGCAATGGAATATCGAAATGGTTGCTGTTGTATCCGGCAAAGTCGCAGCCTGTGAAGTCGGCAGCAAGCTGGGGAGCAAGTTCCTTGAAACTCGGGGCATCTTTCACGTCTTCATTGGTGATACCCGTCAGTTCCACAACAATCTGCGGAATCTCCATACCGGGATTGACGAACAGGTTCTTGCGAACTTCCGTTCCGTCGAGGTTAACCTTAATATAAGATATCTGGATGATCCTGTCCTTTACAAGATCAAGCCCCGTTGTCTCCAAGTCGAAGACAACGAGGGGCTTAGTAAGATTCAATTTCATCTTTCAAAAAATTAGTCGTTCAAAAGCATCGGCATGATGAGCATCAGCACATCTTCATTCTCCGGCTGCTCAACAGGTACGATGAGACATGGGCGCGACGGGTCGGCCAGTTGGAGGGTAACTTCCTCACTTGACAGGTTGTTGAGAATCTCAGTCAGTGACGGGCCCTTGAAACCGATATTCATGGAGTTGCCGCTGTAATCGCAGGTAACCTCCTCCTTGGCGCTTGTTGCGAAGTCAATGTCCTCCGAGGAAACCTCGACCTTGCCGTTTTCGATATGCAGACGCACCAGCTGGCTGCTCTCGCTGGCAAATGGAAGCACGCGGCGAAGGGCACCGATGAAGGTCTTGCGGTCGATGGTCAGCTGATAGGGGTTGTTCTGCGGAATCACGGAATTGTAGTTGGGATAGCGGCCCTCAATCAGACGGCAGAGCAGGGTGGTGTCACCGAATGAAATCTGGGCGTTGCGCTCATCAAAGCGGATGACCACGTCGCTCTCGTCCTTGCCGAGCACATTCTTCAGCAGCGTAGCCGGTTTCTTGGGAAGAATGAAGGCTGTGGGAGCCTCCGTCTTCACGGTGAAGTTCTTGTTGCGAACCAGCTTGTGACCGTCGCTGGCTACGATGGCGAGTGCATCGGGGGTGAGGTCAAAATAGATGCCGTTCATCACCGGACGAAGTTCCTCCTGGGCCGTAGCAAAGATGGCGCGGGTGATATTGTCGGCCAGTACGTTGCTGGGAAGCGTCAGTGAGGTAGCCGTCTCAGGCATCTGCTGGGCAATGGGGTATTCTTCAGCGTTCTGGGCGGTGAAGTTGTACATACCGTTCTGATAGATAACCTTCACGCTGAACGTATTGGTGTCCACGTCGAGCGTAAGGGGCTGTTCGGGCAATTCCTTCACGGCATCGAGGATGGTATGGTTGTTCACTGCAAACTTGCCTTCTCCGTCAGCTGTTTCCAACTGCATGGTGGTGCACATCACGTTCTCGCTGTCAGAAGCCGTGATGGTGAGTTGCTGATTTGCTACTTCAAAGAGGAAGCAGTCAAGGATGGGCAGGCTGTTCTTGCTGTTGATAACCTTGGCGAGCGTTCCGAGTCGGCTGCTGAGGGCCGAACTTGATAATGTGATTCTCATTATAGTTGATGTTTTTAGTTACTTTTATTTGAGGTACAAAAATACACAAAAAAAAAGTGCAAAACAAAAAAAACGCGGAAAAAGTTTCTCTTGTTAGAACTTTTTTATTAATTTCGCAAACTGAAAACAAACATAAACAAATATAAGCAATGGAAATAGAAGGAAAAATCATCGCCGTGATGCCCGCGCAAGGCGGCGTTTCTGCCCGTACAGGCAACTCTTGGAAAAGTCAGGACTATGTAATTGAGACTCACGAACAGTTCCCGAAGAAGTGCGTGTTCCGCGTGTTTGGTGAGGACAAGATAGCTAATATGAATATTCAGATCGGTGAAGAGCTGCGCGTCAGTTTTGACATCGATGCCCATGAGTATAATGGCCGTTGGTTTAATGATGTCCGTGCCTGGAAGGTGGACCGTATAGATCCCGCTGCCGCTCAGGCTGCCGCACAGGGTGCACAACCTTTCCCAGCACCTGATACCACCGCTGCTCCTGCTGCTCCTGCTCCTGCACCATTCCCGCCGGCACAGCCTGCTGCTGAAGGTAGCGCAGATGATCTGCCTTTCTAAGATTTGTAATACATAAATATATAATTAGAGGGTGTGTCCATGAGACACACCCTCTTTTAGTTAGTTATTAATTAGTATCTTATTAGAGAATACTCTTCACGGTCTCCAGCATTCCGTTCTTCTGGATGCTGTCGAGGAATTCAACCACCATGTCGGTGAGTCCGGGAATCTGATTCAGGTCGCCATGCTCGCCCCAGATGAGGTCCTTGGCAGCCAGTACGCCCTCGGCCACCTTGCGGGTGTCGCCTGTTGCCCAGAGTTCGGTGAGCAGGTCCATGATCTTCTGGTCGTCGTTGGGCTGGATGGGAGCGCCATCGGCACGAGTGCCACCCTTGTAGTAGGTGATGATGGCAGCCAGACCGAGTACGAGACCCTTAGGCAGTTCGCCCTTGCGCTCCAGGTAAGTCTTCAGACCGGGGAGGTCGCGAGTCTGGTATTTGGGGAATGAGTTCAGCATGATGCTGGTCACCTGATGGTCAACATACGGGTTGTTGAAGCGCTCAAGCACGTCGCTGGCAAACTGCTGCAGCTCGTCCATAGGCAGATTCAGGGTCTGCATCAGCTCTTCGAACTGTACCTTGTGGATGTACTTGCCGATTACCTCATGGTTGCAGGCATCGCGAACGATGTCAACGCCAGAGAGATAAGCCACGGGAGAGAGTACGGTGTGCGGACCATTGAGCAAGGTCACCTTGCGCTCATGATAAGGCTTCTCGCTTTCGGCGATGAGCACATGCAGACCGGCCTTCTCTGCGGGGAATTCGGCACGCAGGTCTTCGATGCTCATGTTGGTTGGCTTCTCGATAACCCAGAGGTGGAAGATCTCGGCCTGTACGACGAGGTTGTCGGCATAGGAAATCTTCTGCTGGATATCGGCAATCTCCTTGCGGGGGAATCCGGGAACGATGCGGTCAACGAGTGTGGCGCAAACGTAGTTGTACTTCTCAAACCACTCCTTGAATCCTTCGTAGTCAGCACCGAAGTCATCCTTCCAAAGCTCGATGTACTTCTCGATGCACTCCTTCAGGTGATGGCCGTTCAGGAAGATCAGCTCGCAAGGCATGATGATAAGACCCTTTGAGGGGCAGCCGTTGAAGGTCTGGTAGCGGCGGTAGAGCAGCTGAACCAGTTTGCCGGGATAGCTGCTGGCGGGAGCATCAGAGAGCTTGCAGGCAGGATCGAAGGCGATACCGGCTTCTGTGGTGTTAGAGATAACGAAACGGATTTCAGGCTGGTCGGCCAATGCCATGAAAGCAGCATTCTGGCTGTATGGATTGAGGGCACGGCTGATGACGTCGATACGTGTGAGTGAGTTGACAGCTTCACCGTTCTGGCGTCCCTGCAGGTTCACGTGGTAGAGGCAGTCCTGGCCATTGAGCCAGTCAACCATACCGCGCTCGATGGGCTGAACCACAACCACCGAACCGTTGAAGTCGGTCTTCTGGTCCATGTTCCATACAATCCAGTCAACGAAAGCACGGAGGAAGTTACCCTCACCAAACTGAATGATTTTCTCTGGCATCACGCTCTTAGGAGCCGTGCGCTTGTTCAAAGCTTGCAATTTCTTCATGATTTGTTTATTGTTTTAAATAGATTATTGTTTTCAAGTGCAAAGGTATAAAATTCTTCTGTATGTTGGTGCAAATCTAATCGTTAAATTAACGTAAAGGTTTGCGATGGCTTAACCAAACAGGCAGCGTAGGGCTTCCTCCACCTTGCGGACGGGATGCAATTCAATATTGAAATGGCGGTGTCCTAGCCCCTGCATGTTGTATTTCGGGATAATCATATGCGTGAAGCCAAGCTTCTCAGCCTCGGCTATGCGTTGCTCAATGCGGTTTATGGGACGCACTTCTCCTGAGAGTCCTACTTCACCCGCCATACACCAGCCGCTTTCAATCGGCGTGTCCACATTAGAAGAAAGAACAGCCGCAATGATACTCAGGTCCATAGCCAAATCGGTAACGCGCAGTCCTCCGGCAATATTGATGAACACGTCTTTCTGGATGAGTTTGAATCCCACGCGCTTTTCCAGCACGGCAAGGAGCATGTTGAGCCTTCGCTGGTCGAATCCGGTGGCAGAACGTTGGGGCGTTCCATAGGCAGCTGTGGATACCAAAGCCTGTGTCTCCACGAGGAAAGGCCTTACGCCTTCGATAGCACTCGAGATGGCAATGCCGGAAAGACCTTCATGGTCTTGTGTCAGCAGCAGTTCTGAAGGATTGCTTACCTGGCGGAGTCCGTTCTGCTGCATTTCATAGATGCCCAGTTCGTAAGTGGAGCCGAAGCGGTTCTTCATCGCACGGAGGATGCGGTACATATAGTGCTGGTCTCCCTCAAACTGAATCACGGTATCCACAATGTGCTCCAGAATCTTAGGACCTGCAAGGGTGCCTTCCTTGTTGATATGGCCGATGAGAATCACGGGGACGCTGCTCGACTTGGCAAAACGGAGCAGGGCAGAGGCGCATTCACGGACTTGGGTGATGCTTCCTGGCGAGGAATCCACATCCTCGGTGGAAATGGTCTGAATGGAGTCGATGATTACAATCTCAGGCTTCACCTCTTTAATATAATTGAAGATATTCTCCAGCGACGTTTCGGTCAGAATCAGCAGATTGTCTTGTAGTGCGTCGGAAGTTGTCTGTTGGGAACTGGTCAGGAGTCTTTCGGCACGCATCTTCAGCTGGTGGGCACTTTCCTCACCGCTCACGTAGAGAATCTTCCGTTCCGACATGCCCAGTACAGTCTGCAGGGTCAGCGTACTCTTGCCGATACCTGGTTCTCCGCCCAACAGGACGATGCTTCCCGGTACCAATCCGCCTCCCAAAACACGGTTCAGCTCTCCGTCATGCATATCGATGCGCGGTTCGTCCTTCCCCGAGATATCACGCAATCGCATGGGGCGGTTTTTGCTGCCTGTCGTTGTCTGCCTGACATGAGAGGCAGCCGAGCGGGCAGCTTGTTGTCCGCTGTCGTTTGCAATCCGGATTTCCTTGAACGTGTTCCATTGTCCGCAGGCCGGGCATTTTCCTATCCATTTTGCCGATTCCTGTCCGCAGTTCTCGCAGACATAGGCTATCTTGTCTTTTGCCATACTGCCGACAAAATTACAAAATTGTAAGCACAAAAGCAAATAAAAGCGGGTTTGTTTTTCGTTATTTGCTTACTTCTATGTAACTTTGCACTCGAAATGACAGCGTTACAGACTTTGGTAGAAAATTCCCAGTGGCCGTTGCTGACGGCCTTCGTGCTTGGTGTGCTTGTGGCCCTCCATCCTTGTCCGATGGCCACGAACATAGCTGCCATGGGATATATCGGAAAGGATGTGGACAACCGTCGGCAGGTTTTCATCGACGGTCTGCTCTATACCCTTGGCCGCACCATCAGCTATTCTCTTCTGGGGGCTGTGCTCATTCTGTTCATCCGGGGTGGGGCGGAGCTGCTTCATTTCGGCGAGACTTTGTCAGAGTGGGGTGAGCGCATCCTGGGACCGTTGCTTATTCTTATCGGACTCTACCTTTTATATAATGACTTGCTACACCATCACGACCATGTGCCCCATCTGCCTTTAGGTGGCAAGAAGGCTGGTCCGATAGTCCTTGGTATGCTCTTCGCCTTGGCTTTTTGTCCGGAGAGCGGCATTGTCTATTTCGGAATGCTTATTCCGTTGAGTGTAGAGTCCAGTTACGGCTATCTGCTTCCCGTGGCTTTCGCCATCGGAACCGGACTTCCTGTTGTCTTGATGTCGTGGGTGTTTGCTTTCAGCCTCAGTTCCTTTTCACGTATGAACAACAGAATGCAATCGTTGAAAGCATGGCTGACACGTATCATTGCCGTACTTTTCATCTTGGCAGGTGTGTTCTGCCTTTTCGTATAATGTATCTTTTCTTTTCCTTTTCGTCATTACGTTAGTTTTTCCTTATTTTCTTCGTCAAAATCATGTAAATAAATTTTGATTTTTCATTCTATTGCATTATCTTTGCATACAGATAAAAATGTCATTTTACCAGTTATGGCTATGAAGGAGGTTTTTCAGAGATACAGTATCCTGTTGTTGCTGATGTTTTTCACGGTGACAACGGGAGCTCAGGATATTGAGCAGACAGATAAAAGGTATTCCGTGAGCGGCGTGGTGACCGACCAGCGTGGCAAGCAGCTGCCTTACGTCAATGTGAATGTGAGCGGCGAGCGGGTTTCCACCGTAACCAATGAAGACGGATTCTTCACCATCAAGACCATGCGCCAGGTGAAAGCCCTTGATTTGTCGCACGTCGGCTATCAGACGCTTCATTATGAAATACCTGAATTCCATGAGGGAAATCTTGTCATCAAGATGAAGCCCAGTACGGTGGTTCTCAATGATATCGTGGTGAGGTCGGGTGATGCCAAGCGTATCTTCTATGAGGCTATGGATAAGATTACGGACAACTATCCGCAACATTCTGAAATGATGAAATGCTTTTATCGTGAATGCGTGCAGAAGCGCAGCCGCTATATCAACATCGCTGAGGCCGTGGCCAATCTCTATAAGCCTTCCTACAAGCACAAGATTGATTTGGGGCGTGTCTCGATAGAGAAGGGCAGGCGACTGGTGAGTCCGAAGACTTCCGATACGCTGGGTGTCAAGATTCTGGGAGGTCCCAATACGCCCATCTATCTGGACTTCGTGAAGAACAAGGACTTCGTGTTGGACCCTGAAGACCTGACGCATTATGAATTCAAGATGGAAGACCCTGTGATAACCGACAACCGTCTGCAATTCGTCATAAGAATTACGCCTGTCTATGCAGCTCCGTGGGCTTTGTATGAGGGCGTCTTCCATATCGACCAGGAGACATTGGCTTTCACGCGTGCCGAACTTTCTCTCGATATGAGAGACAGGGAAAAGGCAACCAACAGGATGCTGGTGAGGAAGCCTATTGGCGTGCGCTTCAAGCCCCGTGAGATGAGTGTTACCGTGAGTTATACGACGCAGGACAACGTGACGCGCATCAATTATGTGCGCACCTTGTTCCGTTTCAATTGCGACTGGAAGAAACGTCTCTTTTCAACTTCCTTTACGGCCATGAGCGAATTGGTGGTGACCGACTGGACAGATCAGGATGTGCATCCCATCAAGGGGCGTGATACGTTCTATCAGCGGGATGCCTTCTTTGACAAGGTGGATTATTTTGACGATCCCAATTTCTGGGCAGACTACAACATCATTGAGCCTACCGAAAGCCTTGAGAATGCCATTGGTAAACTGAGAAAGAAGTACTAAACGGTTTTGAACACAAAACACACAGGAAAAGTTCACTATACCCAGCCTACAAAATTCACAGAAGACATGCGGATATTCTTTTTGTGAATTTCATCATTCTGCGCCAATGCAATATGATTTCGTGAATATTGTGTTCTATAATATCTTTTGTGAATTCTGTATTCTAAAATCACATATCGCGGTCAAGCCGGTCGCGCCACAGGTACTTGCGCGTTTCATGGACGATGATTCCGCTCAGGAACAGCAATGAAAGCAAGTTCGGAATGGCCATCAGCGCATTCATACAGTCGGCCAGATTCCACACAATGCTGAGATTCATGATGGAGCCCACGAAGACGGCAACGATGTAGAGCACACGGTAATAGACCGTCCAACGCCGGCCCTTGAGGTATTCCACGGCACGTTCGCCATAGAGCTCCCATCCGAGAATGGTGGAGAAGGCGAAGGTGAGCAGGCCGAAGGTGAGCAGCGGCGCGCCGATATAGGGAATCTTCGAGAAAGCCATCTTGGTTAGCGTGGCTCCGTTCTCATAGGTGATGTCGGGATAGGCAAGCACGGAACTGACGATGACCAGACCCGTCAGGGCACAGATCACCACCGTGTCCCAGAAAGTGCCGCTTGAAGAGACAAGGGCCTGACGAACGGGATTGCGCGTCTGGGCGGCAGATGCCACGATCGGGGCACTACCCATACCCGATTCGTTGGAGAACAGTCCGCGGGCGATACCATAGCGGGCAGCAAGCATCACCGTACTTCCCACGAAACCTCCTCCGGCTGCCTCGGGCGTAAAGGCCGAGACGCAGATGAGCTTCAGCGCTGGCCAAACAAACTGGCCGTTCATGAACAGGATGACAATACAGCCGATGACATAGAAAAAAGCCATAAACGGTACGAGCGCCGTACAAACCCTGGCGATGCTCTTGATGCCGCCCAAGACCACGAGGCCGATCAATACCGCGATGACCAGTCCCGTAATGATGGGGTCTATCTGATAGGTCTCGAAGGTGAGCGTGGCAATGGCATTGGCCTGGACCGTATTACCGATTCCGAAGGATGCAATGGCGGTAAAGACGGCAAAGAGTACGGCCATCCATTTCCAGCCGAGCCCCCGCTCCAAGGCATACATCGGACCACCCAACAATCGTCCGTCCTTCGTCTTCACGCGGTATTTCACGGCCAACAACCCTTCCGCATATTTCGTGGAAATGCCGAAGAGACCCGTCAGCCAGCACCACAGCACAGCCCCGGGGCCTCCAAGCGCCACAGCCGTAGCCACGCCCACGATGTTACCTGTTCCGATGGTGGCGGCCAGAGCCGTTGCTAATGCACCAAACTGGCTCACGTTGCCGGCAGCATCTTTATCTCGGCTTACCGAAAGCTTGATAGCAGTCCACAGATGGCGTTGCGGAAAGCGTAGTCGGATGGTTAGGAAGATATGTGTGCCGAGCAGCAGGATGATCATGGGCCATCCCCAAAGCAGGCCGCTTAATTCGGTGAAGAACTCGTTGAGATTTTCCATTATTGTGTGGGATTAAGGTCTTTAGGGTCCTTAGTGTCATTAAGGTCATTAAGTTCGTCGAATGTGATTTTCACATTCTCGTGCCCCATGGAGCGCATCAGCTGATAGAATTGGCGCGAGGCATTCTGCTGGGCGCTGGTGATGTTGGCGCTGGTTAGGCAGCGCTCCTTCATCTTGGCAACCGCACGCTGATACATATCCTCCCGCGTCTGGTCGTCCCATGAGCCGCTCTCATAGAAGGCCTTAGTGCGGGCCTCGTCGATAAAGTTCTCGTCGAGCAGTTCGATGGGGGGCAAGGTCACGATGAGCGTGTCTTTCTCCATTTTGATGAAGTGGGGCTTTGTCTTGTGCATGTTGATGCCCAGGCGGAGCGTGCCGTAGTAGATGCGGATGAGCTCGTCGTCGCTGAAGAAGCCACGGCGGAGGGTGTCAATCATCTCCTCGTCAGAGATGCTGAGGAACTCCCATTCTCCGATTTGCTTCATCGACTCAATCTGGGTGGGCGTCACGTCGATGCTGCTGTTCACATCGATGTCGGCGCTGGCATTGGTGATGGCGCGATAGGAGAAATAGAAGATGGCCGCGATGATGAGCACGATGGCCGTGCAGATGATGAGCAGCCACCTTCCGATGGTGCCCAGGATGTTGGTCTTCGGCGCCTGGTATTCCTTCTTAGTTTGTTCTATTTCATTCATATTATGAACTTTGTTCATGAATTTCGGCTGCATTCAGCATAGTTCAAGCAAGCTTGACTCTGCCTTCATTTGCACGAAATTTCATTTTTATCACTTGTCAATTAATCTTTCCTCTTTCCTCTCTCCTCTCTCCTCTAGTCTCTATCTCGCAATAGATTTGGCATCGAGCAGCGTGGGCAGGTCGTCAAGCGTGAACTGCTTGCGGAACGTGATGGTAATGTCCTTCTCCTCATAGCCCATCTGCTTGATCATCGGAATCAGCGTGTTGGCGGCATTCTCCTGAGCCATCCCGATGATGCCCAGTTTCGGAATGTCGTTGAGGATGGCTGCGCGTCCCTGCTTCTCATAGTTTGACATCTCCTCATCCGTAAAGTTTCCGCGCAGGATGCTCACCTGCTTCTTGATTTCCTGATGGTCAATCTTGCTCGAAGTGAGTTCCACCTTGGGGTCGGGGAGCAGGATTTCAATCTTCTTTCCGCGCCGGCGCACGTTCTTCTCTGAGAAGTCGCTGAAGTCGATGTATGCCTTCATCGTGGCCTTCATGGGGATGGCAATGCGGCGGTTGCCGAAGGGCAGCGTGATGTCGAATTTCTGTGCCAGGAAAGTTCCCTTGAGCCGCATCTGGTCGTCGTGAGTCACGATTTTGTGCAGGTGATATTCGGCGGTATAGAGTTTCGAGCACTTCTGTATCTGCATCACCATCATTGGAATCGTGTCCAGAGGCTCAGCCTTGCGCCCAGCCTTCTTGTTGCCTCCGCAGGCGGTCAGCAGCAGAAGCATCAGCGAAATGTAGCAAATGGTTTGTTTCATACGGATGCAAAAATAATAAAAAAACTCCATTATAGATACTATTTGGGGCGTTTTTTCGTTTTTTATTAAACTTTTTGACGCCCAAGCGTCGATGAAGGATTAAAGATTAAAGGATTAAGAATAAACGAATGAAACGTTATCTGTTGATATTGTTGGCTGCCGCAGCCATGGTGACGGCCTGCCAGGAGAAGAAGCAAAGTACTGTGATTATCGCGCCGAAGCCCGAGGCTCCCAAACCTTCAGGCCCCGTCGAGATGCAGGATATGAATGCCCAGAACGAAGTGGAATGGATTGGCAAGACCTACAAGGTGGTCGTCAGCCGAAAGGTTGACCGTGAGCTGCCGATGGTGGAGGTGGAGCCGGGCAAGAAGGCCTACGACAACCGCATCAATCTGCGCATCCTGCGTCCAGACGGCACCGAGTTCTTCAACCGCGATTTCACCAAGTCGGCCTTTGCCGGTTGCCTGGATGAGACCACCAAGGACAGCGGCGTTCTCCTGGGTATTGTATTGGATCGTGCCGAAGGCGACGACCTTATCTTTGCCGCCAGCGTAGGCTCTCCCGATGTGCTGAGTGATGAGTTCATCCCGATGGTACTCACCGTCACCCGCATGGGCGATGTCAGCATCCAGCGCGACACCACGATGGACACCAGCAACGGTCAGGAGCAGGAAGAAGAGGACGAGGGCGTGTAAGCATTACCCCTCAATGGGGCGCATATTTTAGGGTGTAATCCTGTAATCCTGTAATCGCTTGCTGCGATGCGAATCATAGGGACAGGTTTTTGATTCCTTCCCTTGCATCACATGGCAGATGCCCGTGCCGCTTTCCTCTCGCTTTTGTCGTGGCATAGAATGCTTGTTTACGTTATATAGCGCAAAGATATTTTTTTTCTTGTTACCACCAAATATTCTTCATCAGAAGGAATCAAAACCTGTCCCCTTGATTTCCTCAAAAACCTGTCCCCTTGATTTTTTTGCAGAATCCATAGACAACAGAAAATGGCAAAATAAAATAGCGAGTATGCTTTATACAGGTTGTTAATATTGCAAATGAGAAGTTGAACACTTTATTCTCTTGAAAAGTAATCAGAAGAAACCCCAAGATTTTCATAAAGACCTGGGCCTATACCAAACTCGAGTAAACTAGTTTTAGGTATAGTTAGCGTGTCTGCATGTTCAACACCACGAGTGTTACTTATAGTATAAACGAAATAGTAAAAATTGTTATTTTCATATTTAGTGTACTTGTACGGCTTGTCTATAAGAGTCCGGGTTTCATACTTACCGTTTTTATAATTAGATACTATTTCCATTATTTTCTCTATCGGATGACTGGTAATCTTAACGAATTCTTGGTTGCTTAATGGTATAAGTACACAATTATTCTTGGTCTTAATATATAAATCTTGAGTCGGATACTCTGGATACGTACATGCTAGTTCCATGATAGTGTCTTTCTTGAATATGCGATAATAGCTTCTAGCAGGTTTTTCTCTGCTATCCTTTTGTATTGGCATTCCTTTTTTCTGCATGTCAAACTCTTGATAATTATGCCAAACCCCATTCTTCTTGATATATTGAATAGTTCTATTCTTGTCATTAGAAACACGAACAATAATAGTATCCTCTTTTTCTTTTACATATACAAATGGATTATTACATATCTTGCCTTCTCCTCTCATTTTGAATTCATTAAATGTTTGGAATTTATTATATGTCCTCAATTCTTTTTCAGATATGATAGAGTTTTTATTGGAATCACACATATAAGCATCTTCTAATAGCACCTTATCATCCAAGGTGCTGTCTAAACTGTTTTCACATACCTCTTTTGCTTTATTCCCATTATTGCACGCAAGGAACAAAAATGAAAAAAATACATATCCTATTGTCTTTACTTCCATGGCACACTTCTTTTTATATTGTATTGAAATGGTACTGGAATCGGAGGGACAGGTTTTTGATTCCTTCCCTTGCATCATATGGCAGATGCCCGTGCCGCTTTCCTCTCGCTTTTGTCGTAGCATAGAATGCTTGTTTACGTTATATAGCGCAAAGATATTTTTTTTTCTTGTTACCACCAAATATTCTTCATAAAAATGAATCAAAGAATGAAGTGAGCCCCAAAGTTTAGACAGAATAAACATTATTGCTCTTCGTCTTGTTGGGAATCGTCTTTGCTTTCAATCAGATAGTCGCTGGCTGGCCACCTGCGCCATCCACTGCTTGAAGGGCTCAGCTTTTGGGGAGGGAATGGATAGAATCAGTCGGAAAAGTTGCTCAGTATCAGCAACATCCGTCATTCGCATTTTGCCATCGGCTGCACGTAGTTTCAACTGGTGACAGTTTGTCACCGTTTCATTTCCTTCCGCTTTCAGACGTTGTTTCAACTTGTTCCAGTATTTACGTGCTGTTAGTGCATCTTTACTATCTGTGAGCACTCCACATACATCAACTATTGAGAAATACCACTTCTCTTCTTGGTCGTCCCACACGGTGCGCACCTTGCGCTCCTCAAAAAGTTGTATTGCTTGTTTCTTTATCATATTCTCGTCTTCTATTTTACATTCTTTTCGTGAACGGTTCCCTGTTCATCTTCATCTTTTTCTATCTTTCTGCAAAAATACGAATAAACGAGTGAAATACAAAAGGAAAGCTAGCTTTTCTTTTTATTTCCGAATGAAAGTATTTTCGGCGAAGCCAAAATTAGCAATAAGAATCGAGAATTGCAAGCTGAATAGGGCTTTTATTTCGAGTCAACCTTATTCAGGAAAAGACAGAACATTAACTAATTTCCTATTTTCACATCTTCACATTTTCACATTTAAGGTTTTCAGCGGAGGCGGTATTTATATACTTATATATTTATATATAAATATATATATAAATATATAAATTCTTATGACCACAAAAATCGTTAAATGTGAAAATGTGAAATTGATTATTTCTTCATGGCGACAAGTTTTGGAGTAAAACGACGACCATGCACAATATCGGTGCGCATACTGCGCGCGCTCTGGGTATAGTCTGCACAGACACCAACAAAAGTCTTCGCGCCGCGCGCCCGGACTTTTTTTTCGGGTTTTTGAGGATTTTCTTGCAAGCCTCACGCTTTTTTCGTATCTTTGCACTTGTAAAAATACAAGTGCGAAGATGCTCACGCTTGGCCATAAATGCTAGCAATATGGCGCTCGCTTAACCGCATCTTTGGCATCAGAAATAAGACCGCGGCTGCGGCGGCCAAAAGTGAAGAGCGAAGAATAAAAAGACAAAAATCGTCAAAAATCTGACATAAATCTTTGGCGCTTAATTTTTGTTGGATTTGCGGAAATTTTTGTTTAACCTTTAACCTCTGAACTTTAACCTAACCACTAAACAGCAGCAGGATAACATAATATCAGAAATGGTATGCGCGCCCCGTCTATACGGGTACGCTCGACCTGAACGGCATCGCCGAACTGATATCAAGACCATCGTGCAAGTGATTGTTGCGGTTCTTATCGCTCTGCTCACCTCTCTCGGCGTGGTGAGTTGTATCTAAGAGAAAGAAAAAGGGAGCACCCGAATGCCGGATGCTCCCTTTGTTATGGATTAATGTGGATGGCTTATGCCTCTTCCTCAGCAGCCCAGTCCATCTTGGTCTGACGGACACGGATTCTTGCCTTCGAACGTTATTTCTTTGCGAATCAAATAGTTTTGGGAGTGATGTTGAGGCGCAAATAAGCGAACAAAATGCCACAAACGACCGAATAGAATTTCTACAAACAACCGAACAAAATCACTACAAATGACCGAACAAAAACACTACAAACAACCGAAAAAGTATCGAATAATTTGTGTAATTCAATAATTATCAGTATCACTTGATGGAAGACTGTATCATTATCGCGATAGTTCTGGACTGGAGTGCGACACGGTACTGCATCGCAGAAACGGAACATACGCACTGATAGAAGTGAAATTGGGTGGAGAGAAACTGATAAACGATGGTGCGAAAGCTTTGAAAATGCTTGCAGACACCATTGATACGACAAAGATGAAGCAACCATCGTTTATGATGGTTGTTACGGCTGTTGGGTCGTATGCTTACCAACGGCCAGACGGCGTGTTTGTGGTTCCTATAAGTTGTTTGAAAGACTAAGAATTATAAAAGATTAGTCGGGCGTTAAATGTTATATAATAGTAGGAGGGCAGCGTCAGCACGATAACTGACAACTGCCCTCACGAGAGAGTATTTATAGTCGGTTCTTTTTTGTATTATCATTATTATTTCGTTATATATGAAATGTTATTGAAAACTGCCCTTTTCTTTTTGTAACCTTTGCGCTGGGCATCGAGCATGAATTTGTCGGCACGGCTGATGCCAGTGTGCTGATCCTCGAATACCTGCCAGTCGTCGATTTCCTTGAAGAGCCTGCCGAGGTGGTTGTGATAACGGTCTGGATAAACCATCGTATACACAAACCATAATTTGCCTCGACTGACAAATCGCGAATAATAGCTGTAGTCTTCCATGCGACTGCCGTTTTCGTATTGTGGGCCGCAGAGGATGAAGTAGTCGCTGCCGAGTATATGGCCTGTTGCATGAAGCACCTGCGCCAATGAGTCCATACCGCTTTTGAGCGACTGGCTATAGTTGCGAAGGGCATAACATTCGAGCACAATGGTTGCCCACTCGTTGTTATAACTAAGTCGGACGTTACCTGTATAATCATCAAGCGAGTCGGGCTGTAGGGCGAAAAAAGACGGGTATCTGACCGTGAAGCCAAAATCGGGGTCTTGATATGTCAGCATCTCAGCTGTATTCAAGTCATGCTCAAACTCATCTCCATCTGCCCTTTCTGTGGTGAAAGGCCAGATGAAGTCTATGCTTGCCGTAATTATAAGGGCAGCGATGAATAGCAGAGCGGCTTTCTTCATTAATATCCCATTCGCGAGGTGTCTACCTCCTTTTTCTTTTTCTCCTTGAAGTTACCAATGCGATAGATGGCGGTAAGGGAATAGTTAGTGTAGGGCATCCAGACACTCATACTGTAGTCTTGATTGGCTGTTGTGGAGCGGGTGTCTATGTGGGCGTTCAGGATGTTCTCGCCTTTGGCCACGAGGCTCCACTTGCCGTTCTTTGTAGTGTAGCGGAGTGTGGCATTGAGCCGTAGGAAGGGATCAATGTCGTAAAGACCTTGGATGGACTTTGTCTGGAAAAATGGATTGAGGATGAACTGGATGTTGTGCCTCTGCGATAGTTTGGCTACGGCCGTTCCACCCAGTATGCCCGAGAGAAATGTGCGGTCGATAGGCAAGTCGAAGAAATTGGTCTTGTCGTGGCGATAGAGGGCGGTGGCCATGATATTTCCGTTGAGCCAACTACCCATGCGGAACTGTGCCGAGGCTTGCAATGACGGCCATGCGGTCTGTGGGCTGGTAGGCCATCTGCACGAAGTAGTCGGGTTCAAGCATGACGAAGGCGGTAAAGGTATAATTGCGGTTTAGTTGCCACATCAGGTTAATGTCGTATTTCGACATAGGCTTTAGGTCGGGATTGCTCCATATCTCGCTGTAGGCCGAGGCATAGTAGATGCTGCTCATGGTGCTCCAATAACTGGGATAGATGGCCTCGCTGCTGAACGCGAGGTTGAGCATGTTCTTTTCGTTGATATTCCACATGGCGTTAAACTGCGGGTAGATGCGCCATTCGTTCCACTTAGCAGCATGGTATTGTTCGGCAGTCAATGAGGCATCAAGACTAAGAGACTGGCCTATTTGCTTGCTGAAACCTGCATAGGCGTTCAATATGCGCTCGTTGTAATCTACGTGTGATGTGGCATCGGGCAGGGGCTGGTGATCAGCGTTGAAGGTAGTCTGATAACTGTTGTTGTTTGTAAACTGCGCCTTTCCGCCATAGTTCAGTTCCCAACCTTTCGGCAGTGAATGAGTCTGGTCGGCTGTGAAGAGCCATTTGCTGACTTTCTGGCGGCTGTCGACATAGAGGTTTCGGCTCATCTCATTCAACTGCCCATCGAGGTTTTGCGTGCGAGGCTCCTGATAATTGGTATAGGATGCTCCGAGTTGCAGACCGAAGGGAGCAGAATAATTAGCATCCACATTGTGCAGGTAGGTATGCTGTCGGGAGTTTTGTGTAGACTGTGCCGTGCCTGTTGTGGTATTGGTGGATCGGGTGCTGTTCCATTGACCGGTATATGCCAGACTGAGGTTGTGATTTTCGCTGATGGCATAGTCCATACCGATATGGTACTCATGGTCGACGCCGTCGCTGCGGTTGCGGGTCTTGTCGCTGTAGGACATGCGCTGGTCATTAAGCGGATGGTTTGCCTCGTGCTCCACTTGGCCGTAGCTAGTGCCGTCGGTGAACATGTACGATGCGTCTATGCCCAGTTTACCGTGATTATAGATGACGCTGCCACCCGCATATCCAGTACCGTACTTGTGCTGTCGCCAACCGCCCATCAGTTGTCCTGATAGTTGGTTTGTTCCTGTGAAGTCTTTAGTTACGATGTTGATGGCCATGCCTCGTACGTGATATTTTGCAGGAGCCGACGGCATCACTTCGGCCTTGGCCAGTATGGTGGCGGGCATCTGTCTCAGTCGCTCCACTACCTTGTCGGCACTCAACGTGGTGGGTTTGCCGTTGATGATGAGCGTCACGGTCCGACCTGAGAACATAATGCTGCCATTCATCTCACTTACTCCCGGGATGTTGGTCAGCGCATCGTAGGCATTGTCGGCGGGATATACCTGGAGGAGCATCGGCATATTGTATACAAGGTGACCGTTTTCCGTTGTTGAGACTATTCGCTCACCTTTCACCTGCACACCTTTCAGTGAAACCGTCTCAGGTTGTAAGCGTATCGTTCCCACTTCTGGCTGACTGCATATCTTGTAGATGGTTTTGTAGCCCACGTATGAGATGCGGGCAAGCACTTTATGTTGCTCATAAGGAATGGCGAAATACCCGCTTTCATTCGATACACCTCCACTAAGCAGCGTGGAGTCTGCTGGATTGAGGATAGCGATGTTGGCATACGCCACAGGATGGCTCTGTTCGTCGATAATGGTACCCGTCAGACGGCGGTCAGTCTTGTGGGTACACTCCACGAAGATTTTCTTACCCTCAGGAACGCTATTATCGACAGTCATGAGGATGGGGTAGAAGCCAATCATCTGCTGGATGGCTTCGGGCAGCGTCTTGCGGCTGATGGTGGTAGTGATGCGGAAATCCTCTAGTTCGTTGTAGAGGAACATGATGGTGTAGTCGGTCTGCTGCTCTGCCAGTTGTTTGAGGGCTTCAGAGAGCGACACGTTTTTATATTCACGCGAGATACGCCTCTGAGCTTGAATGCTAATGGTCAGCAGCAGGAAAAGGGTAATTGCAATATATCTGTTCATGGCGGCTGACTACTCTACGGTGATTTCTTTGTCCTTCAGTGTGACGGTTAGACGCTCGAACTGGTTGAGATCGCTGATGACCTGATCGATGCCCTGTTGCGGATTCCATACAAAGCGGAAACGGAGTTGGCGGGCTTCGTCATTTACAAACGTGATCTTGACATCGTAATGAGCGGCAATCTCCGGCAGCATCTTCTCCAATGGTATGTTGTCAAAGATGACGGGCTGTGGTGCTGCGATGGTATCGCCTTGAAGTGAAGAGTGTTGAGTGATGAGTGAAGAATTAGCTACCGCCGTGGTGTCTTCCTGCTCTGTTGCCTCGGCTTTCTGAGACTGGCGGACGAAGTGGATGGCAGCAAGGGCAATGCCAGATACAAGTAGTATGCCGATGAAAGAGGCTGCTATCTTCATCCAGCCAAAACCATGACGTTTAGGCTGATGTATCTGATTAAACTTTTGCCAAGCTGCATCTACATCGACAGGTTTGTTGGCTTGGCGATGGCGACTGCTGCGTTTGGCCTCTACCATGAGGCGGTAGGTCTCACGTGTATCTTCATCACGGTTGATGATGTCCTGGATTTCCTGCTCGGTGTAAGCATCGGGATTGTCGAGCATTTCCAGTAGCTGGCGGATGTTTTCACTTGTCGTTTCCATTGCAATAATCTTTTAACGTTTGAAGTGGTTTCTGATTTTTTGAATGCTCTGGGCGAGATACTTGTGCCGCAATGTAGTCGAGCCGTTCCAACTGCCTGTCAATGGGTTGCTGGTCGGCTTCGTCTTCTATCGGCATTAAATCTTTCACTCTGTCGTGTAGTTGCGTCTGTCTGATGCGGTTCAGGCAGGCGTTACGCACGGCAATGAGCAGATACCCCTCACTCTTAGGCGTTATGTCACTATCGGCAACGCGCAGAAAGATGTCCTGTACCACGTCCTCAGCCTCACCGTCCTTGCCCAGAAAGACCCTGGCCAGATGAATCATCTCGCTGTAGTTCCGGCGGAAAAGCTGTTCAAGTATTCTCTTTTCAAGCATATCAGTCTTTCAAATCATTGCATCCCGTTTCCAGGGCACTTCTATATATAAGACACTTCAGAACCCACGTTTTTTATGGAAACGCCAACTTTTTTCATTTTTCTTTCATTTTTCTTTGTTTATACACAATATCGCAGTGCAAAGATAGTCATTTCTTCCTATTTATATAGTATGTAAAAAGCGAAAAAGTTACAGGAGGCCGAATTGAAAAAGGGAGCACCCGAATGCCGGATGCT
>ONFE01000076.1 GCA_900316985.1 uncultured Prevotellaceae bacterium | reverse complement strand
GATGAGGTTCGCAAGGCAATGCGTATCGACTACTTCAACGATACGGAATTGATTCGCGAGCAAGCCGAGCGCTTCGCTAAATAAACAACTCACCCCGCCAATCGGCGGGGTGTTTGTTTTATATGTCATGCCTCGTTTCGACAGAAATTCATATAGATGCAGTTGATGCCGTTCATGTACTTGTGGTTGATATTCTTGCACAAGCGCGACAGGATGGCTCGTCGTAGGTTGTTCTCATCCATATCCATTATTTCATCATCCGAATATTTGTAAAGCGGATTTCGCAGGGGTCCCTTGCTTTTCACCACTACCGTCAATTCTTTTTCCTTGTCGATGATACGCACATCGAAGGTTTCATCCTCGTTAGAGGTTTCATGCGTCTCCATAATTTCATAGAGCAGCTCCTCCAACGCAACATCCACGGCAAAACCGTCAGGCAGCTCGCATGCCTCAATAAAGGGGTGCACCTGGGCCAGGAATTCCTCTATGCCCTCAGAGGTATAAGGCACGGAGAACGTGACGGCCGGGTTTGACGGCACCGTATTCTCAAGTGTAGGCCATGCATAAAGCTGATTCTTGCGATGCACCACATACGCCATTGCCACCATCACCAACAGCAGGAGCCAGGCGGTGACGGGCAGGATATACCAGATGAGTTCGGGGGTGTAGAGAGCCATGACGACAATAATGCCGATGCTTCCCACGTTGGACACGATCTCTATCCAGCGGCAGAGCTTCTGATGGCCCTGCACGAAGTAAAGCACGCTCAGTGTCTCAGATATGGCATTGGGCAGGAAGGCGAGGCTCATCAGACGGAAGGGGATGTAGCACTGTTCTATCAGATGGTCGTCGGCACCAAAGACTCTTGCCAGCATGTCGGGGAAGAGGAATATCAGCAGGCTCACCGTCACCATCACCAGTATCAACAAGCGGAAGATACGTTTTGTGAGCATGCGGAAACTGTCGTAGTCTTCTTCACCCAACAGAATGCCGCCGATATTGCTGATAGCCGTGTTCGAGCCTGATAATGCCAGCATACAAATACCGTTGACTTGGAAATAGACGGTAAATAAATACATACCGTCGGCACCGAGTTTATCGACAACCAGCGAGTTCATGGTGAAGACCAAAGCCGGCGCTAACAAGGCTGATATCAGCATGGGGAGTCCGATGGAGAAACACTCGCGATACTGCTTGATGCTGCATATCTTTTCCGGGCGCCTGAGACGGAATATCTTACTGTTCTTGCGCAGATAGCCTGTCAGCGAGGTGAAAGCAAGCAGATTGCTGAGTCCTGAAGCATACGAGGCACCAGCCAAACCCATATCCAGCACGCCGCAGAGCAGCAGGTCGAAAATGACATTTAGTATCTGAGAAATGATGATACGTCGGGTGATGAGGCGCGGACTGCCGTTGGTGATGATATAGGAGACGGGTACGCCACAAACGGCTGCTATGAAGATGGCGAACATGTCGGCATGAATATAGGGCTTCAGCATGGGCAGCAACCGCTCATCGGTTGTTAACATGCCAGCCACCTCGTCGAGGAAAGGCAATACAAGACCTATGACCAACAGCGTGGAGAAGATGACATAGTACAGGTGATTATTGAACACGCGGTTCACCTTGTCGTAGTTCTGGGCACCAATGCCTCGTGCGCTCAGGAAACTGGCGCCGGCACTCATTATGCCGATGATGATAAACATGCTGCTCGAAACGGGTAGCCAGATACGGACTACTGACAGTGCATCGGGCGACACCAGATGAGACACTACGATGGAGTCGGTGAAACCACCCAACTGTCTCATCAGAGCCGACATGACGGTCGCCAGAAAGAACGAATCGAACATGTTCTTCAAGACATATTCATTTTGCTGTATCATCATATTTTTAATCTATAAACCGCCACACCTATCATCGTGAACTTATCCTTCATGTATGTGTAAGCATCCATACTCTCAAGTCCTAATCCATCTTCGCTGGCATGATAGAAGTGAAGCCTGCCGTCGATCCACTTGGCTATCAGCAGGTGCTTGACCTCCACGCCTCTTGCCCAGGTATGCTGACCACACACCGCCGCCATGATGTCGCCATCGCGAATCACGCCCAGCTCTGAATCCTGAGGCATGTTCAGCAGTTCACGGGGGATATAGGTAAAGCGCACACCCTGCTGCTGGCGAAGGGCGATGGCCTCGTAGTTCTTTTCGTCATCCATCTGGGGGGAGAATAGATATTTGTTTCTGGTCATATAACTCGGCTGCATATCTTGCACCCCCGTAAAGGGAAAGACAGGCTCATCGGGACTGATACGCTCCACGAATCCTTCTTTGATGGCCGACTGCATGATCCAGGTGAAGTAATGGTTGCGGGTGGCAAACGAGATCACACCGTCCTGATAGTGCATGCGCCGGTAGTAGTCCTTCAGGTCATCCAGCGTGGCGCGCCCGTCTCTGTAACATAGTGCCAATGCCAGCACATCCTCCATCACGGTGGTACAGTCCACATGACTGAGGCTCACCATCAGGCGTTCTTCCTCCATCGGCTGCGTGAATTCTGTAGAACTGCCGCCCTCCATCAGTTGGCAGAAGAAGTATTCTGTCAGCGGCATTGACTTATCGACGTTTTTCATCGCACGCTGCAGTATCTGCTCGTTTTGCGCGTCAAACTGCTGCTCGTTGCGTCGCAGGCGGCGGATTAGAATTTTCCAATAGATCCAACTCTCGATATCACAGATAGGCGTCTTTACGCAGAATACCAGCAACAGCGAGCGCAGCGCTGCCAACTGTTCGCGCCAGAAGTAGGGGTTAGTCTTCACCTTCTCATAGTCGCTGATGTCAATGCCCCAGGCATCATAACCCAGCCATCGGGCAATGCGCAGCGAACGGGCGATGTGGAAACTGCTGGTCAGGATGTAGTATCGGGTTTGCCCGAAATGCATCTCCATGTTCCATACCGAGCGGAAGGTGTTATAGCCACAGGAGTCGAGCACGAAGCGCTCTTCAGGAATATGGTATTCCTCTACCAGCGTGCGGTAGATGACGGTCGTGTCGGAACGGCAACCTGAGATGTAGAACGTCCAGTCAGGATAGGCGTTGGCAAGGATGCTCACCAGCCTCACCCGCAGCTGCAGGATAGGTGAAAGCGAGTTGTCGGGACGCAGTTTGGCACCTAACACCAGACAAACCTTCAAGTCCTCGATCAGAGGTGCCTGCAACCTGTCATTATGTAACTTAACATACCGCATCGTCGGATTCGTGCATTTTTTCTTCTATAGTATGAAGAAGAATGATCTGCTCTCTGACACTGGCGGCAAACGCATCGCCGTTTTCCAGAATGTAGGCCTTCAGTTCGGCGATGTCCTTACACCCCAGATGGTGGATCACCGTAAAATGCAGGCCCCATCCTTCGGCATTATGCCCGGCACCGTCGAAGGAAGTCACCCTGCCGTCAATAACATCTTTATTGGTGCGCGCCCACAGGTGGAATATCCTGTCAATGGCATAATTCTGATCGCCGTCGGCATGGCAGTAGCAAACCAGTTCGTCAGGATGTTCCTCAAGGTATTGGGTAATCACCGCCACAATCATCCGCCCCACTTCCTTGTCAGGCGCACCGCCACGCTTCCCGTCGGCAAGCCTGAGCAAAAAGTAGAGTACCCGATGACCGCCCATCTCCGCCACCTCAATGAAGTGAAGCACATAAAGGCGATTCGCGGCATTGTAAAACTCCACCGCCGAATCGCCTCTTTTCCTTAACACCAGTTTGGATATGGTATTGATCTTCGCTATTCCTTCTTCAGAAACTGTATTCAATCTTATTTTTTAGACGTACCATCCAAAACGCCGCTTCTACAATGAAAATCAGTACCAAACTCACCACGCTTAACATAGTCATCGAGGCTCAGCGCCTGAGCGGAAATAATCTCTACAGGTGATTTCCTGATTCCAAATGGATTGTCATTCTTAGCCATAATAGAATAGTACTTAAATAGAATGGTACTTATTTCTTATTCGTTGTTGCACAAAAACTTACACCATCTCTATCATCTATCGTTCTCTGCACATAGTCGTCGAGGGTCAGTGCCTGTGCGGAAATAATACTAACAGGTGATTTTCTGATTGCAAATGGATTGTCATTCTTAGCCATAATCTTCAAATTTTAAGTTTAATAATATTAATAGAAAGCTTACGCTTTACTTTTCGTGAGCAAATATACGTATAATTCCCTTATTCTTATCTTCTTTTGCATGATAATTAACATTAATTAATCTTTTTGGAGCTAGTTCATGCCTCGTTTCGATAAAAATAATTCATTATGCTGCATTAAATTCTGATTTTCTTACGGAATACGGGCACTTCCTCGACGGGCTGGGCTGCCAGGCATTCCTCGATGCTATTGCCGCCAAGCGGATCGATGCCCTGCTCAATCTGCCGGCACAGATCCATGCGGATTTGGGCTGTCAGGCATTCGTCGCCTTGTATCTCTCTGAGCGTGAAGGTGCCGTCGGCATGCTTTTCCAAAGGTTCGCCTGCATAACATGGCACCTTGCAATACCGGCAATAGTCGTGCTGGCCGCAGACGGGAAACGTCTGTTTCTGATCGGCCTGGAGCATCTGCTGGCGCTGTGGGCTCATGATCACCTCCTTGAGCGACGCATGATGCACATTGCCAAAAGTGATGGGAATATTGCCGCATCCTCTGACTACTCCGTTGGGCGAAACGGTTATTATGCCATTGGCAGCACAAGGGAACCCTTGCTTGCTGCCAAACTCATAGCCGTCGGCTTTCCCATCAGCTGGCACATGACCCTTCCCAAGCGGATCCATCAAAATGATGCGCAGGGCTTCAGGGCGTGTCTGCAGATGCTCGATTATCGACACATCGCCGTCGGCACCAGGATGCAGTGTACATGAAACCTCAATCTCCGCCCCCAGTTCATAAGCTATTTTGCGCACGCCGTAATAGGTTCGGGTGTTCAGACGGAACACGGGTGTCTTGAGGTTCAGGGGCACAGGCCATTCGGCCATCTCCCTCAGCACCTTCATCGACTGCTCCCAAGATCCGCGTCGACGTGTAATCTGATCGTGTACCTCGGCATCCGTACTGTAGATCGACACGCTGAGCTGTAGGAGTCCCATGCGGGCGATGCGTCGTATTTTCTCGCTGGTGTTGAGTGCCAGAGCGTTTGTAAACAGGTTGACCGCCAAATTACGCTCGTGCAAATACTCAAGGATATCCCAGCAGTAGGGATAGCTGAACGGATCGCCGCCAGTAATAGTTACCATAGGTATTCCCAGCTCTACAATTTCATCAATGACACGCTTGTAATCGGCCAGTGTCAACATATCATGGTGCAGGCGGTGTTCTTCGTGCAGGTCGCTGCGGGCGGCACCTTCATTAAAGCAGTGTAGGCATCGCTCGCTGCAGGCATAGGTCAGCTCGAAGTTCAGCGAAACCTGTAGTTCCTCAGGTAAAGTATCCAAATAGTCGCTTGCAGGTTTATTGCCGTTATCACCGAAGCAGGGTGGATAATCCTTACGGTATTGCTGCCACTCGGCATCGCTCCACACATGGTCGTGCACGAGTCCGATAGGCATTAGTTGCTCACGGAAGAATGCAATGACCTGTTCCTCGGTTGTGCCTGTCACGTCAGCGATATGCGCCGTGTCAATAGGGTTCTCTCTTTTGCCTGTCAGCACCTCGTTGACTAACAGGGCCGATACGTCCTCAAAAGTATAGCACGTGTTTCGGGCCGTATTATACATCACGGCTCTATGAGCTTGGCGGTTGAATGCGCCACAAGTGTAAAGTGGTCGGATATAAGTCATGTCTCGCTTCGGTTATAGTTCAGATAAATACAGTTTATACCGTTCATATACTTGTGATTGATATTTTTGCACAAGCGCGACAGGATGGCCCGTCGCAGGTTATTCTCATCGATATCCATTAATTCCTCATCAGAAAATTTATAAATCGGATTTCTCAGGGGACCCTTGCTCTTGACCACCACTGTGAATTCCTTTTCCTTGTCGATGATACGCACATCGAAGGTTTCATGTCCCTTGGAGGTTTGCGGTTCATGTGTCTCCACAACCTCATAGAGCAGTTCCTCGAGTGCCATATCCACAGCCAGACCGTCAGGCAGCTCGCATGCCTCGACAAAGGGATGCACCTGGTTCAGTAACGATTCGACCCCCTCGTTGGTATAAGGCACGGAGAAAGTGATGGAAGGATTCGACGGCACCGTATTCTCAAGTGTAGGCCATGCATAAAGCTGATTCTTGCGATGCACCACATACGCCATTGCCACCATCACCAACAGCAGTAGCCAGGCGGTGACGGGCAGGATATACCAGATGAGTTCGGGGGTGTAGAGAGCCATGATGACAATAATGCCGATGCTTCCCACGTTGGACACGATCTCTATCCAGCGGCAGAGCTTCTGATGGCCCTGCACAAAGTAAAGCTCCTTCAGTGTCTGTGATATGGCATTGGGCAGGAAGGTTATACTCATCAGGCGAAACGGTGTATAGCACTGCTCTATCAGGCTGTCGTCGGCGCCATAGATTCTAGCCAGTCCATCGGGGAATAAGAATATGAGAAGGGTCACCACCAGCATGAGCGACATCAACCAACGGAAAATGTGCCGTGTGAGCATGCGGAAGCCGTCGAAGTCTTCTTCGCCCAACAGGATGCCGCCGATATTGCTGATAGCCGTGTTCGAGCCTGATAATGCCAACATACAAATACCGTTGACTTGGAAATAGACGGTAAATAAATACATACCGTCGGCACCGAGTTTATCGACAACCAACGAGTTCATGGTGAAGGCTATAGCAGGTGCGAGGAAAGCTGATATGAGCATGGGGAGGCCGATGGAAAAGCACTCACGATATTGCTTGATAGAGCATATCTTTTCAGGATGCTTTAGACCGAATATCTTACTGTTCTTACGCATATAGCCTGTCAGCGAGGTGAAAGCAAGCAGATTGCCGATGGCTGTGGCATACGCGGCGCCAGCTATGCCCATATCAAACACACCGCAGAGTAGCAGGTCGAAACCGGCATTGAGTATCTGTGAGATGATGATACAGCGGGTGATAAGGTTCGGACTGCCGTTGATGATAATGTAGGAGATGGGCACGCCAGTGATGGCTCCTATGAAAATGGCGGACATGTCGGCATGAATATAGGGCTTCAGCATGGGCAGCAGCCGCTCATCGCTGGTTAACATGCCTGCCACCTCGTCGAGGAAAGGCAATACGAGGCAGATGACCAACAGCGTGGAGAAGATAGTATAGTACAGGTGGTTATTGAACACGCGGTTCACCTTGTCGTAGTTCTGGGCACCAATGCCTCGTGCGCTCAGGAAATCGGCGCCGGCACTCATTATGCCGATGATGATAAACATGATCGACTCTATGGGTATCCAGATGCGGACCACCGACAGCGCATCCGGCGACACCAGATGAGCCACCACAATCGAGTCGGTGAGACCACCCAACTGGGTCATCAGGGCCGACATGACGTTCGCTAGGAAGAACGCCCCGAACATGTTCTTCAAGACATATTTGTTATGCTGCATCATCTGCTATCTTTCACTTGTCCGCCCCGACAAACAATAAAAACGAAAAACATAAAAGCGATTCGCAGCATTGTAAAACTCTACCGCCGAATCGCCTTTCCTTCTTAACACCAGCCTTGATGCGGTGTTGATCTTTGCTATTCCTTCTTCAGATAAAGTATTCAATTACTTTTTAGCTGAAGAAGGACAAACTCCCGATTTTACACATCCAGATTCCCACGAACCTCGCTTAACATAGTCGTCGAGGGTCAGAGCCTGGGCAGAAATAATCTCTACTGGTGATTTTCTGATTCCAAATGGGTTGTCATTCTTAGCCATAATCTTCAAATTTTAAGTTAATAATATTATTATAAGTAAGTTTCACTTTTTTCCGTAGGCAAAGATACGTATAATTCCCTTATTCTTATCTTTTTTGCAAGATAATTAACGTTAATTAACCATTGTCGGGCTGCACTACTGTCGATATTCATTAACTTGTCATCTGAATATTTGTAAATCGGATTTCTCAGGGGACTCTTGCTCTTGACCACCACTGTGAAGACGGGGTCCTTGTCGATAATATGTACATCGAAAGTTTGATTCACATTACGGCCTGTATTGCTTTCGACAATCTCGTAGAGCAGTTCCTTCACTTGTTCTGATCTTTGTCGAGCAGGT
>ONFE01000096.1 GCA_900316985.1 uncultured Prevotellaceae bacterium | reverse complement strand
CTGAATCTGATAGTCATTAACGCAGTTGTGCCCATGCTCTTCGCATACGGTCGTGAGATGGCGCAGGATACCTATTGTGACCAAGCCTTCGACCTCATTGAAATTTGCAAGGCTGAGAAGAATGCCATCACTAAGCACTGGCAGCAGTACGGTATCAATGCCGACAGCGCAGGACAGACACAGGCACTTATCCAACAACAGCGTGAGTATTGTGACAAGAGGCAGTGCCTCCGATGCCGTTTCTGCTATCAGTATCTCAAAGGCACCACGAAGTTAGAGGGCTATAGAAACATGGTGATAGAACCCGACCTTTTCGCAGAATTGTATTAAAGATGGCAGGGAGCCGAGGAAAGCAAAATCCTCGGCTTCCGTTTCTTTCGTGAGCAAGCGGAAAAGAAACGGAAGCGGAAAGAAACCGCAAGAACGAAAGCCAAAGGGAAACGTTTTTTATTGGATAGCCCAAGCAAAGCCTTTTGCAGTACGAAGCGCATTGTCCTTGAAATGGTTGCCTTCGTTCCACTCCAAAAACTTCTCGCAATCCAGCAGTTCGTGCATCCGCTGAACACATTCACCGACACGCGCCATTACAGGATTCTTCGCCTTTGGCTCCTTATCGCCAAGGCTCAGATATACCCGGTTGGCTTTCATCTGATGACTTTCAGCAAATTCTATCCATTGGGGGAACCAGACTGACGGTGAAACTCCAACAATGGACGAGAATACGTCCGTCTGATACCCGCTCCACAGTGTAAACAGCCCTGCAAGGGAATAGCCGCCAAGGCAATAGCGGTTGCCCTTGAACCTCGGAACCAGTTCGTCAAGTATGTAGCACAATGTCTTTGCCGCACCATCCCCGAAATCCTCACGACCGAACACCGCAGGTGCCTTCCAAGGTGACAGTTCCGAATTCCAGTCGTTGATACGGAAGGCAACAAGGGAATATGATACCGTAGAATGACTACTAATCCATGAGATTTCTTCATCCAGTCCCTGCAGGTCATGCTCGTCTACGGGCTGGATGATTATCCATTCCGGCCTTTCCGTTGTCTGGTGTACCCAGACCTGCCTTTCTGCTATCTCAATCTGTTTCATACATCGCGTTCCATCTTCACATGTGGAATACCGTCCTCCAGAAACTCTTCTGAGCAGACCTTGAAACCAAGACGCTCATAGAAGGGAATGGCATAAGTCTGAGATTCAAGATAGAGATGCCTGGCACCGAAATAACGCCCGGCATTTTCCATGACGCTGCGCATCAGAAAGGAGGCATACCGCCCCCGCCGCTTGTCCTTTGCCACGACTACGCGCCCTATCTGAACGATTTTCCTGCGTTCGTTCTTCATAAAGAATCTGGCGTATGCTACCATCTTCCCATCCTCAGCAATCCATGAGTGCATGGCCTTTTTGTCGATGCCGTCGAGGTCTTGATAGACACAGTCCTGTTCTACGACAAACACCTCCGAGCGAAGTTGCAGGATATCGTAGAGCGTTTCGATGTCAAGATGCCTGAAAGATGTTGTGTGAATAGTCATATATCCAAACTTTTGTCCTTATACTCTTTCAATGCGTTCTCATAAATCCGTTTGTCCCCCTCTGAGAAACAGCACACTGTCACTTCACCTTGGAAACCTGTCTGCAGATGTCTGAAGATCACGCTCAGTGCGACATGGGCAGCTTCCTGCTTGGGATAGCCATATACCCCAGTGCTGATATTGGAGAATGCGATGCTTTTCAGGTCATGCTCCTCGGCAATCCTCAACGACGTGTTATAACATGAGGCAAGCAGTTCTGGCTCATGCCTATTGCCGCCATACCATACGGGGCCGACCGTGTGGATGACATACTTAGCGGGCAGTCTGTACCCCTTAGTAATCTTGCTCTGACCTGTCTCGCATCCGTTCAGTGTCCTGCACTCTGCCAGGAGTTCAGGACCTGCGGCACGATGGATAGCACCGTCCACGCCTCCACCGCCGAGCAGCGACCTGTTGGCAGCATTCACGATGGCATCCACCTCCAGTGTGGTGATGTCAGCCACAATAATCTTCAGTCTCTTGTTCATAGTCCGTCATAATTACAGCATGGGCAGTGCAAACGGGAGCATGTTATTCCGACCGCATCCAATGCCCGAAGCGTTAAAATCGCTGCAAAATTACTAAAAATCAGGCATAATCCGTTCATACAGACTGCGGTCTGGCTATTATTTGCAGATTTTTCACTATCTTTGCCCTCAAATTCTTACTAAACAAATACAAGACGATTATGAACATTCTGATTTTACAGGCTTCTCCGAGAGCCAACGGAAACACCGCTTGGATGGCGGAAGAGTACAAGAACGCTGCCGAGGCAGCAGGTCATGAGGTGACACTGGTGAATGTGTCGAAGAAGAAGATTGCGGGTTGTCTGGCCTGTGAGTACTGTCACACAAAGGGCAATGGTGCCTGCATCCAAAAGGATGACATGCAGGAGCTTTATCCTCTGATGAACGAGGCAGAGGTCTTAGTACTGGCTGCACCCATTTATTATTTCACGCTTTGCGCTCAGATTCAGGCTCCTGTTCAGCGTATGTATTGTGTCAACAAACCTGCCAACGTGAAGAAGATGGCTCTGCTGATGTCTTCTTATTCGCCAGGAGTCTATGACGGTGCTACTGCTGAGTTCCGCGACATCTGTAACTACTGGAGCGTAGAGAACATGGGTGCCGTTACTGCCAAGATTGACGAGCAGAAGACCGAGGAAACCAAGCAGAAAGTGATTGCTCTCGTCAGCAAGCTATAATAATGAACAAGGTACGAATCACTGCCATTCGCCAGACAGTCTATCCCGACTTGATGGCGAAGTATGAGAACCCTATCGAGCATACTTGCGACGTCACGGAGGGCCAGCAATGGATTTCCGTTGACGGCAAGCAGCCCCAAGGTATGTGTCCTGCCGCATGGTACTCTATGCGGGAGTTCGTGGAGTCACTGGCCAAAGGCGAAGGAAACTTTTACGATGGCTGGATGAAAAACCCGATGAGTGCGATGATCAGTTGCAACGATGGCTTCCGTCCGTTCAGTTTCTATATCGAGGCTATCGACGATTAAAAAACTTTGGGAGAAACGATGAGTAGGAAACTGTTTTGCGAAATATCCCCATTCACCTATCGTATGTCGATGGAAAAGGAAATACTGAAGCGTCGTTTGAAGGACTTCCTTCGCAAGATCCGTTTCGCGCGGGAAAGGACGACAGATTCCCTGCCCGTCCTCGTCTATCAGCACAAGTCACTCATTCGCCGCCGCCTGGGCAATGTCAATATGCAGTTGCAAGAGAACAAGGCTAACAACCTTGCCCTTGCTGTTACCCATATCAACGGCCTGCTTATTCGTCCTGGCGAAACGTTCTCTGTATGGAAACTCGTCGGACGAACCACCGAGCAAAAAGGCTACAAGGAGGGACTGACGATTGCCAAGGGACAGCCGTCTCAGGGTATCGGAGGCGGATTGTGCCAGTTGTCGAACCTGATTCACTGGATGATGTTGCACAGCGAACTGTCCATCGTGGAACATCATCATCACGACGGTATTGACTTATTCCCCGACTTTGGCCGTCAGATTCCCTTCGGCACAGGCACCAGCATTTCTTACAACTACATCGACTACCGTGTGAAGAACGAAACCACCAACACCTACCAACTACGGCTTTGGGTAGATGGCGAATACCTGTGCGGAGAACTCCGTGCCACAGAGCTACAGCCCCATACCTTCCATATCCACGCCGAGAATGAATACTTCTCTCGGGAAGGCGATGCTGTTTATCGGAATGGACAGGTCTATCGTGATGTCATCGACCGTGTTACAGGCCAGCATCTCGAAAGCCTGCTCATTCGGACCAACCATGCCAGGGTGATGTACGAATGCCCGCCCTCCATGACCATCCGAGAACAATGATTATTCAGATACACAATCAAATATATGCAATTATGATACTATCAACAACCCCAACAATTGAAGGCCGCACCATCCGCGAATACAAGGGTGTGGTAACTGGTGAGACTATTATTGGTGCAAATTTTGTCAAAGACTTTTTTGCAGGCATCCGCGACATCGTAGGCGGACGTTCAGGCAGTTACGAGAAGGTGCTGCGCGAGGCCAAGGATACGTCTATGAAGGAAATGATGGAGCGTGCCGAGGCTATGGGAGCCAATGCCATTGTGGGCATCGACATCGACTATGAGACCATTGGCGAGGCCAATTCCATGCTGATGGTTGCCACCAGTGGTACAGCAGTTGTCATATAAACAGAAATTATTAGCAAAACAAATATGTTTAATCAACAAACAATAGAATCATTGGCATATTATGTTTATGCTTTAGTCGATCCAAGAGACAATCGTATTTTCTATATTGGCAAAGGAAAGGGAAACAGAGTTTTCCAGCACGCAAAAGACTCTTTGAACGAAAACGACACCAGTCTTAAACTTGACATTATAAGAAGTATTCT
>ONFE01000125.1 GCA_900316985.1 uncultured Prevotellaceae bacterium | reverse complement strand
GAAGGGCGAGCCGATGCCCTATGTGAACGTGGTGCTGCTGTCGCTGCCCGACTCGGCCTTTGTGCAGGGTGCGATGACTGACGAGCAAGGCATGTTCAAGATTGTGACGGATGTCAACCAGGGATTGTTCAAGGTGACCAGCGTGGGCTACCAGACCTTATATATCAAAGCTGGCAACGACCTGACCATCCAGATGAAGGAGGATGTCAAACTGCTCAGCGAGGTCGTGGTGAAGGGGCAATTGCCGAAGACGCATGTGAAGGGCGACGCCATGCGCACCACCGTCGCTGGTACGATACTGGAGAAAGCCGGAACCATAAACGATGCGCTCTCGAAGATTCCTTCGCTCGAAGCGGAACGCGACGGTGGTGTGAAGGTGCTGGGACGCGGTGATGCTGAGGTGTATATCAACGGGCGTCGGGTGCAGGACATGAAGGAACTCTCTCGCCTGCGCTCCGATCAGATCCAACACGTTGATGTGGTGCAGAACCCTGGAGCCCGCTATGCCGCCTCGGTAAAGGCCGTCGTGCGCATCACGCTGAAAAAGGCACAGGGTGAAGGTCTGAGTTTCCAGAACAGTACGCAGTTCATGTACCAGTACGGCGGTTCGCTGAACGACAATTTCACGGCCAATTACCGTACGGGCGGGCTTGATGTAACGGGATCGTTCTGGGTAGGTACCTATAATCACTATAAGGGGCTACAGGTCAATGACATGCTTTACTATGTTGGTCCGAATCAGGTGACGGGTCACTCCACCCAGGAGATCAGACATCCCTGGCACGCATGGTCGCCACAGTTGCAGTTGAACTATATGGTGAACGAAAACCACACTTTCGGTGCCTACTACAAATACGACCGCACGCCCAGCGGCGAGACGAAGGGCGACTACCTGACAGATATGTTCGAGAATGGCATCCTGACAGAGCGCTCCGCGAGTTACATCTGGCAGGACCAGAGTGTCAAGAAGCACATCTTCAACGCCTATTACAATGGTAAGGTGGGACAGTTGGGCATCGACCTGAACATCGACGGACTCTTCGACGACACCAAGACGCCAGGCCGCACAACGGAGACGACTACTGTTGTCAGCGCAGTCCCAGTCAACCGTACCATTGAGAGCAATACCAACAGTGCCAATAATTTCTGGGCCTCGAAACTTATCTTCAGTTATCCCATACTGAAAGGCAACCTCTCCGTTGGTGGCGAGTACAGTTACAACCACCGCACGGATGCCTACACATTTCAGGCTTCCGATTACGTGCCCGTCAAGGCCACCGACACGGAAATCAATGAAAAGTCGGCTGCGGCCTTCGTCGAGTACGGCCGGCAGTTCGGTAAGGTGTTTGCCCAGGTTGGTTTGCGCTATGAACACCTGACCAACGACTACTTCGATTTTAGCAAGCGTCAGGATGAAGTGTGCCGTGACTATGGCGACTGGTTCCCCACTGCCACCATCTCCGCTCCCATCGGAAAGATGCAACTGAGTCTGTCGTATCGTCGCGACATCCAGCGCCCGGCCTACTCAAGCCTCACCAGTTCGACGATCTACGTCAACCGTTACACCTACCAGAGCGGCAACCCCTATCTGAAGCCGACATATACCCATAGCCTTGTGCTAAATGCAGCCTATCGGTGGGCAAATCTATCGGTGAACTATGGCCGCCTAAAGAACATAGTGACTATGTCCACCGAGCCTTTCCCTGGCTCCGAGGATCCGCTCATCAGCCTCGTCCGCCCCATCAACAGTGCCGATGACTATAACCAGTTCGAACTGAGCCTCTCCGCACGCCCCACTATTGGTTGCTGGCACCCGATGTGGTATGCATTCACCGTCTTCCAGAACTACCGGAGCAGCAAGAGCCATCCGAGCTCGCTCGAAGATGGCCGAGTCGCGACGGTAGAAGACGAAGTCAACTATAAGACGCCGACGGCTGACGGTTCGATGAAGACCCTCAACGATCCATACGTCACGCTCGTCTGGAACAACGACATCGAACTGCCTCACAGTTTCCGCCTGAGTGCCAATGCCCAGTGGGCATCGAAGGGTGACTACAACAACTTCAGCATCACTTCCCAGCGTTTCAACCTCACGCTCGGCATGCAGCGCGACTTCAATCTCCGCCGTCTCGGGCAGCTTACACTCGATGTGCGCTGCGTGGACATCTTCAATACTAATAAGACCGACGCCACCGTCTATGGCATCCGCGAACTCGCGACTGCTAATCCCGCCCGCCGCACGTTCCTCATCGACCTTGTCTGGAAGTTCAACGAGGCCCGCTCGAAGTATCGTGGCTCTGGTGCCGGCGCGAAGCAGAAGGCAAGAATGTAAAATAGTTCCGTTTGGATGTAATTATTTCGCCTTTTCTGCGACTAATAGGATAAAAGGATTCAGTTGAACAATGGAGACGAAAGAATTAGAGAAAGAATTCCTGACGATGATCGAGGCGCAGAAACGCACTATCTACAAGGTGTGCTACATCTATGCCAACGACCAGGACGACCTGAACGATCTGTTTCAGGAGACGGTGCTCAACCTGTGGAAGAGTTTCCCCCGCTATCGGGGAGATAGCACACTCAATACATGGGTATATCACATCGCGATGAACACCTGTATTACGTTTCTCCGACGCTCCAATGCCCGCCCGCAGATTGTACCGATGACGGCTAATGTGGCAAGCATGGCAGCAGAAGACAACGAGACGGCAGGACAACTCAGGGAACTCTACCGACTCATCAGCCAACTGGGGAAATTGGAACGCGCGCTGATTCTCCTCTGGCTGGAAGAACGGATGAATTGTTATGGAACTTGAAGCATTGAAAGCCAGTTGGAACAAGCTCGATGAGCGTCTGGCAGCAACGGAAATAGTGAACCTTCGCGTGGTAAAGGAACTGATTCAGCAGAAGACCAAGTCGGCATACGACAGCATCATGGGTCAGAACATCTACAGTTTCGTGGTGAATATGCTCATCATCTGCGTGGTATTCCCCTATGTCTATATGAACACGCCCATCCAGGCCAGCTCGTTCGCCATCGTCGAGGGCGTGATGGTAATAGGATTGATACCTCTGGTATGGAAACTCTCCCTGTTGTCGAAATTTGATCTGGACGGCAAGAGCAGCAGCGAACTCAGCCGTTTGGTGCTCTCTTACAAGAAGGTCTGCCATCAGGAGAAGGTCTGGATGATTGGTGCCGTCTGCCTGGCTATGATAGCCTTCTACATTCTGGAACTTGGATTCAACACGGAGGCAGGCTATGAATTCGGCACGAGGCTCATACTACCATTGGGACTGTCTCTGCTCACCTTGGCTCTCGGTCTTGTCTTCGCGAAATGGCAGCTTCGCCGCCACACCCAGCAGTTAAGGGAGATAGAGTGCGGA
>ONFE01000072.1 GCA_900316985.1 uncultured Prevotellaceae bacterium | reverse complement strand
CTCGTTCTTGCGGAGCATGCCGTGGTCGACGAAGATACAGGTGAGCCGGTTGCCGATGGCCTTGTTGAGCAATACTGCTGCTACGGAACTGTCGACTCCACCGGACAGACCGAGTATGACGCGGTCGTTGCCAATCTGCGCCTTCAGTTCGGCCACCGTGGTCTCCACGAACGAGGCGGCGCTCCAGTCCTGACGGCTGCCGCAGATGTCTACCACAAAGTTCTTCAGCAGGAACGAGCCCTGAACCGTGTGGAACACTTCGGGGTGGAACTGCACTGCCCAAACTCCTTTGGAAAGTGAAGAATCTGTGCCTGGCGCACACCAGAAGGCGGCATTCTTCACGTCCTTCGTGGAGCCGATTACCTGGAAGCCCTCGGGGATGGCGGTGATCCACCTTGCCGCCGAGCGAATGGCTGATGAACTGGGCGCCATAGCAGATGCCCAGCACGGGCAGACGGCCCATAAAGCGCGACAGGTCTACCTTGAAGGCCTCGGGGTCGTGCACGCTGTAGGGCGAACCGCTGAGGATGACGCCTATCACGTCACTATCGTCCTCGGGGTACTTGTTGTACGGCAGAATCTCGCAAAACGTATCGAGTTCGCGCACACGCCGGCCGATGAGCTGGGTGGTCTGCGAACCGAAGTCGAGAATAATGATTTTCTGTTGCATGTATAATGGTTTTACTTTTTTACCTTTTTACTTTTTTACCCTTTTACCTTTCATTTTCCAGGTTGTTCAGGAACTGCTCGGCTTCGTGCAGGGTGTCGAGTTTGCCCACATCCATCAGCTGCAAGTCGTGCTGCTCGTGGCCCACGAAGGCAAACTGATGGCAATACTTCAGATAGAAGTCGATGATGCCGAAGCGGTCGGGCATCTCGCTGAAAAGGGGAAACACCGAGGGCCAGATGACGTGGATGCCGCTGAAGGCCAATTTCTGAAGTGAAGAGTTAAGAGTGAAGAGTGAAGAATCTTCGCTCAGCCAGGAATAGGGGCTGCGCACTTGGCCGGTCTCGATGTTGGTCCAGCCTTTCAGGTGCATGTCGTCGGCGAAAAGCAGGTAGCGCTTGGTCTTGCGCTGGCTCACCAGCAGCAGGGCATCGGGGGTTGTTTCCGATGTCTGCATCACCTGTGCGAGGTCGATGTTGCTCAGGATGTCCACATTATGGATAAGGATGGGCGACGCCTGGTCGAAGAGCGGCAGGGCCTTCTTGATGCCGCCACCCGTCTCGAGCAGTCCTTCGCGCTCGTCGCTGATGCGTATGTCGAGGCCGAAGTTGCGGTTGGCATCGAGGTAGTCGATAATCTGCTGTGCAAAATGATGCACGTTGACCACGATGCGCTCGAATCCCGCATCCTTCAACTTCATGATGACATGATGAAGCAGCGGCTCTCCTCCGACGGGTACCAATGCCTTTGGCATCGTGTCGGTAAGGGGTTTCAAGCGGGTTCCCAACCCTGCCGCAAAGATCATTGCTTGCTTCATGGCTGCAAAGTTAATACAAATGTGCGAGAAAACAAAACGTACGTTTGTTTTTTACTCGTTTATAAGCATTTATTCCCGTGGCTGCAAAACTTGGGTAAGACCTTGCTCACGATGGTTGATGCGCACCTCAATACCAAACTTGCGGTGGATATGCTCGGCCAGATGCTGCGCGGAATAGACACTCCGATGTTGACCGCCCGTGCAACCGAATGAGAACATCAGGGAAGTGAAACCGCGTTGAATGTAGCGGCGTACATGGGCATCGGCAAGCCGATAGACACTCTCCAGGAAAGTAAGAATCTCACCGTCATCCTCAAGGAAACGGATGACTGGCTCATCGAGACCGGTCAGTTTCTTATAAGGTTCATAGCGTCCGGGATTGTGCGTACTGCGGCAGTCGAAGACATAGCCTCCGCCATTGCCCGACTCATCCTCAGGAATCCCCTTGCGATAGGAGAAACTGAAAATGCGCACCACGAGCGGTCCTTTTCCGTCGTATTTCGAATAGGTGGCGGGACCATCCTGAGGATGAGCCTTATAGGGATTGTTATCGGTCGTCTTGTAACCGTCGGCACGACTTAATGCAGGCTGCTCAATCTGTGCAAACTGCGGAAGTTCAGTAAGGCGGTGAAGCAAATCCACCAGATAGGGATACTGACGTGAAAGCGAATAGCCGAAACCTCCTTCCCCTTCCTTCAGCAGTTCACGGAGATTCTGCATGGCCGGCGGGATGGAATCAATGAAATGCTTCTTGCGCTCGAAATAGCCACGGAAACCGTAGGCTCCCAATACCTGAAGGGTGCGGAAAAGCACGAACAATGCCAGCCGTTCCACGAAATGACGGGTGGAAGGCACTTCGGTATATTGCTTTAATGCCTGATAGTATTCCATCACCAGATCACGGCGCAACTTATGGGGATACTTGGCTGATGCCTGCCAAAGGAAAGATGCCAAGTCATAGTAGAACGGACCACGGCGACCACCCTGGAAATCGATGAAATAGGGTGTTGGGTGTTGGGGGTTGGATGATGGCTGTTGCACCATCATCACGTTACGGGCCTGGAAGTCGCGGTAGAGGAAACATTCACAATCCTCTGAGGTAAGGTCCTTTGCCAGCATACGGAAATTGGCCTCGAGCTTCAGCTCGTGAAAATCGAGGTCGGTAGGCTTCAGGAAGCAATACTTGAAATAGTTGAGGTCGAAGAGCACACTGTCCTGATCAAAGGCAGGCTGCGGGTAACAGTTCTTCCAGTCAAGTCCACGGGCTCCGCGCATCTGGATATTGGCCAGCTGACGTATCGTACGCTTGAGCAATTCCTTTTCCCGCTGGTTATAACGTCCTCCAGCCTCTCGTCCACCGCGGAGAGCATCATAAAGCGATACCTGTCCGAGGTCATCCTGCAGATAGCGCAATTCATCGTCACTGGCAGCAAGTACACGGGGTACGGGTAGTTTCAACTGACTAAAATGACGGGCTAGATAGATAAAGGCATGGTCTTCATCGCGGCTGGTACCAACAACGCCCACTACACTTCTTCCGCCGGCCCCTACAATCCGATAATACTCACGATTGCTTCCGGCACCGGGCAGTTTATCAACACGCTGGGGCTCTTCCCCACTCCATTTCTTATATAATTCAACAAGCTGTTGCATAATTCATCTATTTATTCATTCCCTCACGTTGCCGTACTGCCTCGAACAGCAGGATGGCAGCACTCACAGACACATTCAGTGAATCCAGCCTTCCGAGCATCGGAATACGGATATGGGCATCGGCAGCCTTCCGCCAGATGTCTGTGAGTCCCGTGGATTCCGTGCCCATCACGATAGCCGTTCCCTGACGCATATCCGTGTCGTAATAAAGATGTGAATCCTGCAATTGAGCTGTCAGGATGCGGATGCCTTTCTGCTTCAAGAAACCAATGCACGCATCAGAACTGCATGCCACACAAGGCACACTGAATATAGCACCAATGGAACTACGGATGAGATTGGGATTATAGAGGTCAGTTAGCGGATCACAGATGACTACAGCATCAGCACCGGCAGCATCTGCACTACGAAGGATGGCTCCCAGATTACCCGGTTTCTCCACGCGTTCAAGTACCACAATCAGCGGGTTTTCACAAAGCGTAAGGTCATCAAGCCCCAAGGTACGAGAATGTACGGTGGCCATGATGCCCTCAGTACTGCCACGATAGGCAATTTTCTCATAAACAGGCTCCGTAACCTCAATGGAAGAAGCAGAATCAAGAAAGCCTGCAGGAAGCTCCTCCCCTCTTGCCTTCATAATGGACGGACAATGGAAAACGGTATCAATCTCATAACCTGCCTCCAGACAATGCATCAGTTCGCGGCAGCCTTCCACCACGAAGAGCCCTTCCTTGCGACGCTCAGACGATTTCTGTTGCAACGCCACAAGTTTCTTCACCTTCGGATTCTGAACACTCGAAATATACTGTTCTGTCATCTACTTTTTGTTGCTTGACTGCAAAGGTAATAAAAAAGAATGAAGAACGCGCCAATAGGGCGCAAAAAAAAATCGGATGCTGTCACAGCGCCCGATTTTCAAAAAACAAACTACTTAAAAACTAATCTACTAAAACAAATCAAAAAAATATCTTTATTCGGGTGAACCCGATATTATCTTTGGATTTTCTGGTGCAAAGTTAGAAAATATTCAAATTCCAAACAAATCTTTTGGCACTTTTTTGCTCTAAAGTAACTAAAAAAAGATAAAAAAAGGCTGACGAACGAGTCGGCAGCCTTCATTTTGACATCTTGACTTTACAAAATCAAGGTGTAAATGTCAAATATTAAGCGGTTTACATCATGCCGCCCATTCCGGGAGCTCCACCCATTGGCATGGCGGGCTTATCCTCAGGTTTGTCCACGATGAGACATTCCGTGGTGAGGAACATACCGGCGATGCTGGCAGCATTCTCAAGAGCCACACGTGCCACCTTGGCAGGGTCAATGACACCGGCTTCGCGGAGATCCTCGTACTTGTCGAGACGGGCATTGTAACCGAAGTCACCCTTACCTTCGCGAACCTTCTGCACGACAACGGCACCCTCGCCACCGGCGTTGATGACAATCTGGCGCAACGGCTCCTCAATGGCGCGCTCCACGATGTTGATACCTGTCTGCTCATCGGCATTGTCACCCTTCACATTCTGGAGGGTATCCAAAGCACGGACGTAGGTGACACCGCCACCGGCCACGACGCCTTCCTCAATGGCTGCACGTGTAGCACAGAGTGCATCGTCAACGCGATCCTTCTTCTCCTTCATCTCCACTTCGCTGTTGGCACCTACATAGAGTACTGCCACGCCACCGGCCAACTTGGCCAGACGCTCCTGCAGCTTCTCCTTGTCGTAGGAAGAAGTGGTATTGGCAATCTCATTCTTAATCTGAGCCACACGGTCGGCAATAGCATCTTTCTGGCCGGCACCGTTCACAATGGTGGTATTGTCCTTGGAAACAACCACCTTGTCGCAAGTACCCAGCATGTCGAGCGTAGCCTGCTCCAGCTTCAAGCCCTTCTCCTCTGAGATAACCAGACCACCTGTCAGCACGGCGATATCCTCGAGCATAGCCTTGCGGCGGTCGCCGAAGCCAGGAGCCTTCACAGCACATACCTTCAGTCCGGCACGCAGACGGTTTACAACCAATGTGGTCAGAGCCTCGGAGTCAACATCCTCAGCAATGATCAGCAGCGGCATTCCGTTCTCGGCAGCAGGCTGCAGCACGGGCATCAGATCCTTGAGGTTGCTGATTTTCTTGTCATAGATAAGAATACGGGGATGATCCATCACGCACTCCATCTTGTCGGCATCAGTCATAAAGTAACCTGACAGATAGCCACGGTCAAACTGCATACCCTCGACGACACCGATATGAGTGTCGCGGCTCTTTGACTCCTCAATGGTAATCACTCCGTCCTTGCTCACCTTGCGGAAAGCCTCTGCGAGCAACTTACCGATCTCGGGATCGTTGTTGGCACTCACGGTAGCCACCTGCTCAATCTTATCATAGTTGTCGTCCACCTTCTCGGCGTTCTGCTTGATATAGTCAACAACGGCATTGACAGCCTTGTCGATACCACGCTTCAGATCCATCGGGTTGGCACCGGCGGTCACATTCTTCAAGCCTTCGGTTACGATGGCCTGTGCCAGAATGGTAGCGGTTGTCGTTCCGTCACCGGCATCATCGCCAGTCTTGGAAGCCACGCTCTTCACCAGTTGTGCACCGGTATTCTCGAAGTGGTCCTCGAGTTCAATCTCCTTGGCAACGGTCACGCCGTCCTTAGTAATCTGAGGAGCACCGAACTTCTTTTCAATCACCACGTTACGTCCCTTTGGGCCAAGTGTTACTTTAACTGCATTAGCCAACTGATCCACGCCGTTCTTCAGCAGGTCGCGGGCTTCAATATTGAATTTGATATCTTTAGCCATAACTTTAATTCTTAATCTTTAATCCTTAATCTTTTATTTGATAATTGCGAGTACATCGCTCTGACGCATCATCAGATACTTCTCACCGTCAAACTCCAGTTCGGTACCTGCATATTTGCCATAGAGCACCTGGTCACCCTCCTTGAGAATCATTTCCTCGTCTTTGGTCCCGTTGCCGGCAGCAACAATCTTGCCGCGCAAAGGTTTCTCCTTGGCCGTATCAGGAATGATGATACCGCCGATTTTCTCTTCTGCCGGTGCTGGCAATACCAGCACGCGATCACCTAATGGTTGAATGTTCATAATTGTAACTTTTAAAATTTATGTTTAAACTTTACCCCATGAATTGCGAAAACCGTGCCAAAGCGGCACGCCACTATGCTGACCGACAATTTGTCAGTTAGAAATAAAAAATCCTAATAATTTTGTGTTTTTCCCACTTATTTGTATCTTTGCAGAAATATTCTAACATTACTTAATTTATTATTACGACAATTGCTTTATGAAAGATTTCTTTAAGAACGTGTTTGCGACGGTTGTAGGTATTGCCTTGTTTTTCGCAATCGTCGGCTTTTTCGGCTTTATTTCCATCATCGGAATGCTTGCCTCGGGTGATTCTGCTGTGAAAGTAAAGGACAACTCGGTGCTTGTTCTCAACCTGAAAGGTGCTCTTCAGGAGAGAGCCGAAGACGACATCATGGCCCAAGTGATGGGCGAGGTCAACGGGGCATCCATCGGACTCGACGACATTTTGGAGGCCATCAGCAAAGCCAAGGATAACGACAATGTCAAAGGAATCTATATTGAATCAGGCGTTTTCGGAAGCGACTCTCCCGCCTCAAACCATGCCATCCGTGAAGCCCTCCTCGACTTCAAGAAGAGCGGCAAGTGGATCGTGGCCTATGGCGACCAATATATCCAGAGTGCCTACTATATCTGTAGTGCCGCCGACCAGGTATGGATTAATCCCCTGGGAGAGATTGACTGGCACGGACTCGGCTCTACTCCTTATTATTTAAAGGATGTCATGGCCAAGTTCGGCGTGAAGGTACAGCTCACGAAGGTGGGAACCTACAAGAGTGCCCCTGAGACCTTCACCAGCGACCACATGAGCGATGCCAACCGCGAGCAGGTGACGGAATATATCACCGGTATCTGGGATCAGATGCTCACCGACGTATCGGCCTCACGCAAAATCAGCAAAGAACTACTAAACGCCTATGCTGACAGCATCACCATGTTCAGCACCACTGCCGACTACCAGAAGCAGAAACTCATCGACAAGGCGCTCTATTACGACCAGGTGAAGCCTGAAATCCGCAAACTCCTCAAGATTGACGCCGACAAGGACATCAACACCATCGGCATCAGCCAGATGCTGGCCACCAAAGGCAAGAAAGACAAGGGTGAGGAAGTGGCCGTCTACTATGCTTACGGCAACATCGTGAGCCAGCAAGTTGAGAACCAGATCATGGGCGGCGGGCATGCCATCGTAGGCCCCGACGTGGCTGAAGACCTGGAGAAACTGGCCAAGGACGACAAGGTGAAGGCCGTGGTGCTCCGCATCAACTCCGGCGGCGGCTCTGCCTACGCTTCCGAACAAATCTGGCGCGCAGTCACCCGACTGAAGGAAAAGAAGCCCGTAGTCGTCAGCATGGGCGGCATGGCAGCTTCCGGCGGTTACTACATGAGTTGCGCGGCCAACTGGATTGTGGCCGAGCCCACCACTCTGACAGGCAGCATCGGCATCTTCGGTATGTTCCCTGACTTCAGCGGCCTGCTCACCGAGAAACTCGGTGTGAAGTTCGATGAAGTGAAGACCAACAAGAACACAACCTTTGGCACCATGGCCCGTCCCTTCAACGCAGAAGAGATGGCCATCCTCGACAAGTACATCCAGCGTGGCTACGAACTGTTCCGCAAGCGTGTAGCCGACGGCCGCAAGCAGCCCGTGGAAGCCATTGAGAAGATTGCCCAAGGTCACGTATGGTTAGGCAAGGATGCCTTAGGCAACAAACTTGTTGACCAGTTGGGTAATCTCGACGATGCCGTGAAGAAGGCAGCCGAACTGGCCAAGCTGAAAGAGCATCACACCAAAGCCTATCCCTCCATGCCTTCATGGCAGGAACAGCTGCTCAATCAGGCCACGGGCAAGGGCGGTAGCTATCTCGACCGCGAACTCCGCCTGACACTGGGTGAATTCTACGCACCCTTCATGCAGCTGCGCACCATCAGCCAGCAGGATGCCATCCAGGCACGCATCCCATTTGAGCCGAACATCAAATAATAACTTCATCAAGAAATGGAAGGCGACTTCATCAAGATCAACGAATGGCTCACCCCGCTTAGCTGGCTCTACGGAATCGGCGTAGGCATCCGTAACCAGATGTTCGAACTCGGCATCCTGAAAAGCAAGGCGTTCGACGTTCCCGTCATTTCGGTGGGCAACATCACGGTGGGGGGCTCCGGCAAGACACCGCATGTGGAATACCTCATCCGCCAGCTTCACGACAAGGTGAAAGTGGCTGTACTGAGCCGGGGCTACAAGCGGAAAAGCCGCGGCTACGTGCTGGCCGACAAGCAGAGCACAGCCCGTGATATCGGCGATGAGTCGTACCAGATTCTGAAGAAATTCCCCGGCATCTATGTGGCGGTCGACAAAAAGCGCTGCAACGGCATTGAGCGACTGACCTCCGATGAAGCCACCAAGGACACCGATGTCATCCTGCTCGACGATGCCTACCAGCACCGCTACGTGAAGCCTGGTATCAATATCCTGCTCGTAGACTACCACAGGCTCATCATCTACGACAAGCTGTTGCCTGCCGGAAGGTTGCGCGAGCCGCAGAGCGGAAAGGCCAGGGCCGACATCGTGATCATCACGAAATGCCCCGCCGACCTCAAGCCGATGGAGTTCCGGGTGCTCACCAAGGCCCTCAATCTCTATCCCTACCAGAAGCTGTTCTTCACCACACTGGAGTACGGCGACCTGCAGCCACTCTATTGCGGCGAGGAACTCCCGCTCAAGGAGATTCCCGAAGGCACACATGTGTTGCTGCTCACCGGCATCGCCTCACCCAAACAGATGATCATCGACCTCAAGCCCTTCGTCAGCGACATCGTGCCGATGACCTTTGCCGACCATCACCAGTTCTCCAAAAAGGATATCCGCAAGCTCAACGAGCAGTTTGCCGCCATGCCGGAACCCAAGATGATTGTCACCACAGAAAAAGACAACGCCCGCCTCTTCGGTCTTGAAGGACTCTCCGAGGAGGTGCGCCACCATATTTACCAGTTGCCCGTACGCATCAAGTTCATGCTGGGGCAAGAGGAGGAGTTTAACGAAAAGATTATTGGTTATGTACGCAAAAATTCAAGAAACAGCATCCTGGTTAAGACAAAGGATGACAACAAGCCCAAAGACAGCAATCGTGCTGGGAACGGGCCTCGGACAATTAGCTTCAGAAATAACGGATAGTTACGAATTCCCCTACGGCGACATTCCCAACTTCCCAGTTTCCACCGTTGAAGGCCATAGCGGCAAACTCATCTTCGGACGTCTCGGGGGCAAGGATATCATGGCCATGCAGGGACGCTTCCATTTCTACGAGGGCTACTCAATGAAAGAAGTGACCTTCCCTGTGCGCGTGATGTACGAACTGGGCAT
>ONFE01000070.1 GCA_900316985.1 uncultured Prevotellaceae bacterium | reverse complement strand
GAGCATAATACTCAGGATGGTCGCCGCCAGCAAAGCCCATTTCATAGGACCTTTCACGATAAAGAGTCCCAAGATGAAGAGCATCAGGACGAAAGCACCAACATAGACAGGCCCTGACGTCATCGGCTGGTCACCCCAGTACTGCCCTAGTTGCTGATAGATCTGTTCAAACTGTGGATCAGCCTTGCTCATGGCCGTCTTGCTTTCACTCAACGGAACAGAAGCACCACCCTTGGTGTTGGGAACCAACAGCGTCCAGGTCTCCCCTATTCCATAGCTCCACTGTGTGATATAGTCGCGCTCCAGCCCGCTATTGGTCTGATTGGCTGAGTTCTTTTTCACCAGTTCACTCTTGCCACGCATGGACTCCTGTCCATACTGCCAGGTGTGATAAAGGTTTGAAATATTCAGCATAATACCTATCAGCGCACCCACTGCACACACGGCCGTAGCTTTCAGGAAGTGCGCCATCTTCTTCTCGCGTATGGCTTCCACGAGATAGGCAATAACCATAAAGAGGATGGGGAACAGGAAATAATAAGTCATCTGCACGTGGTTGGCATTCACTTCAAAGGCAGCAAAGATGGCTGTAACCAACAGTCCCCACAAGTATTTGCCTCGATATGCCAGCACTATACCTGCTATCATCGGCGGCAGGTAGGCCAGTGCCCACACCTTCCAGATATGCCCGGCGGCAATGATGATAAAGAAATAACTGGAGAAAGCCCATACGATAGCACCCAAAGCCGCCATCCAACGGCGGAAATCGAATGCTCGCATCAGGATATAGAAACCCAACAGATAGACAAACACGTACCATACATTTTCCGGCAACCACAGATGATAGGCCTTGACAGCCTGATTCAGCGGCTGCATACTCTGATACGACGGTGCCATCTGATAGGTTGGCATTCCACTGAAGAGCGAATTGGTCCAACGGGTCATCTTGCCCGTCCGCTCCTTATACTGCGACTGTTCCTGTCCGGCACCCACACCTGCAGAGGAATCATGGCGATACAAAATCTTACCCTCAATGTCTGCTGGGAAGAAATAAGCGAAAGAAATCACAGCGAAGAACACGATGACGAGCACTTCAGGCAGAATCTTTTTGAGCGTTTTCATTATGCTTAAGTCGATTTATTCTTAAATTGAATGCAAAAATAACGGTTTTTTCTCAAATATTTCTTACTTTTGCAGAAATTAATATTTAAACGACATGAAAATCGGAGTTATCGTTGCCATGGACAAGGAACTGCAACAATTGCAGCACTTGTTTGACAGCAACAGCATTATCGTAGAGAAATGTGGTATCGGCAAGGTAAATGCCGCCATCGGTGCCTCGGAAATGATTCGTAAACATCAACCCGATGTCATCATATCCAGCGGATGTGCCGGTGGAAACGGGGACGACATTAAAGTACAGGATGTGGTGGTGGCCAGTGAGGTTTGCTATCACGATGTTTACTGCGGAACGGCTATTGACGGCTCCACGGTTTATGGTCAGGTGCAAGGAATGCCCGCCCGTTTCCAGGCGGACCCCATTCTTTTGGAAAAAGCGCTCAGTATTCCTACAAGTGGATTCAAGATCCTTAGCGGACTGACGGTAACCGGTGACTGGTTTGTGGATTCCAAGGAAAAGATGCGTTCCATCATTGAGAAATTCCCTGAAGCCAAGGCTGTGGACATGGAGAGTGCTGCTATTGCACAGACATGCCATATCTTTAAAGTTCCGTTCATTTCCTTCCGTGTCATCAGCGACATTCCCCTTCGCGACACTGACGCCTCCATGTATCATGACTTCTGGGCAACCATAGCCGAGAACTCTTTCCAAGTGACCAAGACATTCATTGAATCACTCTAATTTCATCACTCATCAATTATCACTTATCACTCATCATCCCTTATGGAAGTAATTAAGAGTTTTACCATCGACCACACGAACCTAAAACCAGGTATCTATGTTTCGCGTGAAGACAAAGGTTTTACGACTTTCGACCTGCGCATTACGGAACCCAACAAAGAACCGGCAGTTGCTCCTGCAGCCATACACAGCATAGAACACTTAATGGCTACATGGTTTCGCAATTCTCAGGCGAAGGAAAACGTTGTCTATGTTGGGCCGATGGGCTGTCTGACGGGTATGTATATCATTATGACGGGCAATTACACCGTCGAGGATATGCGCCGACTGACCATCGAGTGCCTGGAGTGGATTCTCACACAGAAGGAAGTACCTGCGACAACTCCTGAGACATGTGGCAACTACCTGCTCCATGACCTCCCAATGTGCCATTGGGAGTGCCGCCGATACTTGGATCGCCTGAAAAACGATTTCCACTGCGAATATACAAAGCTTCAGATTACCCTTGATGACGGTCAGGTATTTGCCGACGCATAGAAGGACAGATCATAGTCTGAACCAAACCGCGCACAAACAGGAACCCTATGAAGGCAGCCCACAAACCGTGGTTGCCTAAGGACGGTTGTAACAGATAATAAAGCACGAAGAATGTGACGGAAGCCACAAACATCGACTGCAGCATCTGCCGTGAAGCCGTCAGTCCGATGAAGATACCGTCCCACATAAACGCCGCCATACTGATGAGAGGCATGAGATAAGCCCACCACACATAATCAGAAGAGGCCGTCACCACCGACGGCTCGTCGGTCAGTAATCCCAGGAAAGGTTTTCCGCCAACGACATACACGAAGGTAAAAGCCACGGCCAAGGTCCCTCCCCAAATAAAAATATGACGGATGGTATCCCGCAATGACTGCCGATTGCCGGCCCCGAAATATTTTCCGCTCATGGCTTCTCCTGCATTGGCAAAGCCGTCCATCACATAACTCACCATCAGGTAGAGTTGCATCAACAGTGTGTTCACTGCCAGAATCACTTCTCCCTGCCAGGAACCTGCCGACGTGAAAAACATCATCACACAAACCATACAAACCGTTCGGAAAAAGATGTCGCGGTTCACCTCAAAAAAACGCAGCATAGACTCACGGTCGAATAGACTCTTCCAAGAAACCGTCTGACCTTCAAATATTCGAAATAACGATTTATCGACAAAACGAAGGCACAAAAACAATCCCATTAGATAGCCACACCATTGGGCAATAAGCGTTCCCAGGGCCACACCTTCCACCTTCATTCCCAAACCGAAAACGAAGCAAAGGGAGGCCATGATGTTTACCACATTCTGGGTGATGGCAATAACCATCGGTATGCGCGAATTCTGCATCCCGATAAACCATCCGTTGAGCCCGAAGAGTCCTAAGGTGGCCGGAGCCCCCCAGATACAGATATTAAAATAGGTGACGGTCAGTGCCCGAACTTCATCCGTTGGTTGCATAATCAGGAGAGCCAACTCTCGAATAGGCCATTGCAAAAGCAACAATGCCAATGCAATTCCCCATCCGATGACCTGCGAACGGAAAAGCCAAAGGAGGAGCCCCCCTAAATTCCCCCCGTAGGGTGACTTTTTGCCATAGGCCTGAGCAGTAAGTCCGCTGGTACCCATACGCAGGAAACCGAAGATCCAATATACCAGATTGAAGATCATGCCACCCAAGGCGATGGCTCCGATATAGGCCGCCGCACCCAGGTGACCGGTGATGGCCACATCCACCAAGCCCAGCAACGGAACAGTAATATTGCTCACGATGCTGGGCAGGGCTATGCGTAGTATTTCCTGATCTATGGATTTCAATTCTTACTGGCCTTCTTACGCTGGTCGTGGTCAAGGATGATTTTGCGCATACGCATCGACTTTGGCGTCACTTCCACATACTCGTCTTCCTTGATATATTCCAGACATTCCTCCAGTGACATCACGGTCTTCGGAATGATGCGAGCCTTCTCATCGGAACCGGAAGCACGCACATTGGTCAGCTGCTTTGCCTTGCAGACATTCACCACGAGGTCGTTGTCATGAACATGCTCGCCCACTACTTCGCCGATATAGACATCCTCGCCCGGATCGATGAAGAACTTGCCGCGATCCTGAAGTTTGTCGATGGCGTAAGCATAGGCATTTCCTGTCTCCAAGGCAATCATTGATCCATTCACGCGACGGGAAATGTCACCCTTGTAAGGCTGATATTCCTTGAAACGGTGCGCCATGATGGCCTCACCCTGACTGGCGGTCAGCACATTGGTACGCAGACCGATAATACCGCGTGAAGGAATATTGAACTCAATATTGGTACGTTCACCCTGACTCTCCATAGAGGTCACCTCACCCTTACGGCGAGTCACCATGTCAATCATCTTGGAAGCAAACTCATCGGGCACGTTAATAGTGAGTTCCTCGATAGGCTCACACTTCTGTCCGTCAATCTCCTTATAGATCACCTGTGGCTGTCCCACCTGCAATTCATAGCCTTCACGACGCATGGTCTCTATCAATACGGAGAGATGGAGCACGCCACGACCACTGACAATCCAGGAATCGGTGCTGTCCTCGAAAGGCTCCACACGCAGAGCCAGGTTCTTCTCCAGTTCTTTCTGCAGACGGTCATTAATATGACGGCTGGTGCAGAACTTGCCTTCCTTACCGAAGAAAGGAGAATCATTGATGGTGAAGAGCATCGACATCGTAGGTTCATCGATGGCAATAGGCGGCAAAGCCTCGGGATTCTCAAAGTCGCAAATGGTATCACCAATCTCAAACTTCTCCAATCCTATTACCGCACAAATGTCACCCGAACCGACTGAATCCGTCTTCACATGTCCCATTCCTTCGAAGGTATGGAGTTCCTTAATGCGAGTTTTCTCCATCGTACCGTCACGATGGGCAATCGTCACCTGCATACCATTCGCCAATGTTCCGCGGTGCACACGTCCCACAGCAATACGACCGGTATAACTGCTGTAGTCAAGACTCGTAATCAGCATCTGGGGCGTACCCTCCAACTGCTTAGGGGCAGGAATCACCTCCACAATCTTATCGAGCAGATAGGTGATATCGGTAGTGGGTTTGTTATAGTCTTCTCCCATCCAGCCGTTCTTGGCAGAGCCATAGACCACGGGAAAATCCAGCTGATCCTCTGTGGCATTGAGGGAGAACATCAAATCGAACACCATCTCATATACTTCCTCCGGACGGCAGTTTGGCTTATCCACCTTGTTCACCACCACGATGGGCTTTAGGCCTATTTCCAAAGCCTTTTGAAGTACGAAACGCGTCTGAGGCATCGGCCCTTCAAAAGCATCCACAAGCAGCAGACAACCGTCGGCCATGTTGAGAACGCGCTCCACCTCACCGCCGAAATCGGAGTGTCCCGGCGTATCGATAATGTTAATCTTCGTCCCTTTATAGTTGATGGAAACGTTTTTCGAAAGAATGGTGATACCTCGCTCACGTTCGAGGTCATTGCTATCCAGAACTTGATCGCTGAGATTCTGTCCATCACGGAACAGGTGACCAGCCAGCATCATCTTATCAACCAAGGTTGTTTTACCATGGTCAACGTGAGCAATAATTGCAATGTTACGAATGTCTTGCATACTAATACCTTATAAAAACGGGTGCAAAGGTACAAAGAAGTGAGCGAAATGCAAAAGGAAAACTAGTTTTTCTTTTCATTTCCGAGCGAAAGTACCTTCGATGTCAATCAAAGTTACAAAAAAATAATCCGAAATGTTTGTTCTTTCAGAAATTATTTGTAATTTTGCACCCGCAAATTCGGAAAATCCGATGCATTTGACGATGTAACCCTGTTGTGATTAAGGCAGGCAGGCGTCCGAAAAATGTAATTGCAACATCATTAATCAATTAATAATCATGTATTTAGACAAAGCAAAAAAGGAAGAGATTTTCGGTAAGTTCAGCCACAATGGTAACGCTGCAGACACTGGTTCACCTGAGAGCCAGATTGCCCTGTTCTCTTATCGTATCGCTCACCTCACTGAGCACCTGAAAGAGAACCACAAGGACAATGTGACAGCTCGTTCACTGACCATGCTTGTTGGTAAGCGCCGTGCCCTCCTCGACTATCTGAAGGATCGCGACATCAACCGCTATCGTGCCATCGTGAAGGCTCTGGGTCTGCGTCGATAATCTCACGCAAAGTATCAGAAAGGGCTGCATCTATCTGGATGCAGCCCTTTTCTTATGTATCTTAATCTAGTATTTCCCTTAGAGGAATCATCACGAAATCACGTTTATACATCAACGGATGAGGGATTCTCAGTTCTGGCTCATCCACGATCCAGTCGTCATAGAGCAAGATATCGATATCGATGGGGCGGTCGTGGTAAACAGGTGATGGGTGATGGGTATTGGGTGATTGTGATTTCTTTCTTCGCCCTAATTCGCGTTCTATCTGCTGTGTGGCACGGAGCACCTCCATTGGCAATAGTTCGGTCATCACCTTCACAGCAGCATTCACGAAACGGTTCTCCGACTCAAATCCCCACGGCTCCGTTTCATAAAGAGCAGATTGGCGAACCACTTCGCCAACCTGCTCCCCTATCTTTTCTATCGCCAAACGGATATTTTTCCGCTTGTCGCCGAGATTAGATCCTAAAGACAAGTAAACCTCATGCATATTAATCATCCAAAATCAGCATGGCATCGCCATAACAACCGAACTTATAGCCGTTCTTCACAGCCAGTTCGTAACCTTCCATCACGAGGTCATAACCGCCAAAAGCAGCCGTCTCCATCAACAGGGTGGAATATGGATGGTAGAAGTTGGCTATCATGGTGTCGCCAATGCCAAACTCATACGGCGGGAAGATAAACTTATTCGTCCATCCCTCGTATTCCTTCAACAGACGGTCGGTACCCATAGCCGTTTCCGTAGCCTTGGCCACACTGGTACCAACAACACAGACATGACGGCCTGCAGCCTTTGTCGAGTTCACCAGATCACAGCACTCCTTGGAGATAAACATCTGCTCGGAGTCCATCTTGTGCTTTGTCAGGTCTTCCACCTCAATATCATGGAAGTTACCCAGGGCGCAATGGAGGGTCAGATAGGCGAAATTGATACCTTTGATTTCCATTCGTTTCAACATCTCCCTGCTGAAATGAAGTCCTGAAGCAGGAGTTGTCACAGCGCCTTCATTCTTGGCAAAAAGACACTGGAAGTCTTCCATATCCTCTGGAGTAGCAGGACGGCGGTCCACAATATAATGTGGCAGCGGAGCCTCACCCAAGGCAAAGAGTTCGCGTTTGAACTCCTCATGGGGACAGTCATAGAGGAAACGGAGCGTGCGGCCGCGGCTCGTTGTATTGTCAATGACCTCTGCCACCATCGTACCACTGTCGTCGAAAAACAGCTTATTACCGATACGGATCTTGCGGGCTGGCTCTACCAACACGTCCCAGAGGCGCATCTCCTTATTGAGTTCACGAAGCAGGAACACCTCTATCTTGGCATCGGTCTTCTCTTTCGTACCATAGAGACGGGCAGGGAACACTTTCGTGTCATTGAAAACGAACGTATCACCCTCATCGAAATGGTCCAGCACATTGCGGAAGTCAAGGAACACGGGATTTCCTTCATCGTCTTTCAGTGGTTCTCCGTTCTCATCGGTCTTGAACATATCGATCTTCTGCGACTTACGGTGCAGAATCATCAGTTTACATTCATCTCGATGAACAGGAGGATTCAGTGCAATCTGCTCTTCGGGCAGTTTGAATTTAAATTGTGACAGTTTCATATATTATATTTTGTTTCAAGTTCCAAGTTTCAGGTTTCAAATGTTCCCCTCCCCTCGGGGAGGCCAGGGAGGGGGTTATTCCACTTCCTGCTTCTCCAGCCACTCCTTAAAGTTGTCAAAGGTGTGGCAGTCTTCGATACGGACATTTCCAGCCTTTGTGCGACAGAGTGCCGTCAGATAGGCTCCGCTTCCTAAGGCTTCACCGATATCGCGGGCCAAAGAGCGGATATAGGTGCCCTTGCCACAGACAACCCGGATGCTCATCTGCATCTTTTCGGGATCAAAGTCTGTCAATTCTATCTCGTCAATATGAACCCGTTTGGGTTGCAACTCCACTTTCTGTCCCTTGCGCATCAACTCATAGGCACGGTCGCCTTTCACCATACACGCACTATAGGATGGCGGTACCTGATCGATATCACCCACGAAATGCTTCAGCACCTCTTCAACCTGCTCACGTGTGATATGAGCCGTAGGATACTCTTGGTCCACGGGATGCTCCATATCATAACTGGGTGTCGTGGCTCCCAACTGGAGCGTTGCCGTATATTCCTTCGTATGCTTCTGCAGTTCTTCAATCTGTTTGGTGGCCCTTCCCGTACAGAGAATGAGCACACCGGTTGCCAATGGATCAAGTGTTCCGGCATGTCCGATCTTCACTTTATAACCCAGGCGCTTGGAAAGCACGTAGCGGATATGGGCCAATGCCCCGAAACTGGACATCCGATAGGGCTTGTTGATGCCCAAAATCACTCCTTCTTTAAAATTCATCAGTCAACCATTGAGAGTGAATGTCCCGTAAAGATAAGGACGAGGATGATGAGACCGACGATGACACGATAGATACCGAAGGCCTTGAATCCATATTTCGACACAAAGTTCACGAACCACTTCATAGCCAGCAAAGCCACGATGAAGGCCACCACACAACCAACGATGAGCATGGTGATGTTACTCGTCGTAGCCCATGCCCCACCCTCTTTCATCAGATCGAAGAGATCGAGCACGGTGGCACCGGCCATGGTAGGAACGGCCAGGAAGAAAGAGAACTCCGCAGCACGACGGCGGGTAAGTCCCTGCGCCATACCGCCGACGATGGTAGCCATGGAACGAGAAACGCCCGGAATCACGGAAATACATTGGAACAGACCGATATTGAAGGCACTCCGTTCCGTCACCTCCCGCTTTTCGTCGGGTTTATTGAATATCTTGTCGCAATAGAGCATGAAGATGCCGCCCAACACAAGCATGATAGCCACGACAAGCACACTGTCGAGCAACCATCCAAGCATGCCCGATTTCTTTGCTGCCAGTCCGATAACCACAGCTGGAATAACACCCACAATCAGCAGCCAGTAGAAATAGAACTTATGCTTCAATTTTCCGAATAGCGAAGCTCCTTCAGGAGCTGGTGAATGGTCTATGCGGAAGAAACGCTTCCAATAGAGACAGACCACGGAGAGGATGGCACCAAACTGGATAATAAACGTAAATGCATGCACAAATTCCTTCATGGTGGGGTCGTCCTGCATACGGTCGGTAACACCCAGCAGGTTCTGGGTGATGATCATATGTCCGGTGGAAGAGACGGGAAGGAACTCTGTGAGTCC
>ONFE01000050.1 GCA_900316985.1 uncultured Prevotellaceae bacterium | reverse complement strand
AGGGAGGATTTAGGTGGGTCTCCTTATGGGTCGTCAAATATCCTCATTCGCATCACTGGACAGGATCGACCGGGACTGACGGCTTCGATCATGGAGATCTTGGCGAAATATGATACACAGATATTGGATATTGGACAGGCGGATATTCACTCTACATTGTCGCTGGGTATTCTGATCCGTGTGGATGAGGAGAACTCAGGACGAGTGATGAAGGAACTGCTGTTCAAGGCTACCGAACTGCAGGTGAATATCGGATTCGCTCCTATCACGGACGAAGAATATGAGGCATGGGTAGGAAGACAAGGAAAAAACCGTTATATCCTAACCATCATCGGCCGACATCTGGCTGCCAAACAGATAGGTGCTGCCACAAAAGTCATTGCCGAACAGGGTTTCAACATCGACTCTATCCTCAGACTGAGCGGAAGGCCGCATTTAGAGACCCACCCCACCCCTCCCTGTTTAGGGAGGGAGTCCAATAGCGAGTCCAATAGCGCAGAAAGTAATAATAAAAAGTCCTCCCTAAACAGGGAGGATTTAGGTGGGTCTCGAGTTGGTGGGTCTCTGGCTGGGTCTTCTTCCATTCAATTCTCCCTCCGCGGTAAGTTGGAGGACCGGTCTGTGTTGCAACATGAGCTGATGAAGATATCAAGCGAATTTGATATGGACTTCTCATTCCAGCGGGATGATATGTTCCGGAGGATGAGAAGACTGATTTGCTTCGATATGGACTCAACGCTTATTCAGACGGAATGTATTGACGAATTGGCCATTCGGGCTGGTGTTGGTGATCAGGTGAAGGCCATTACCGAAAGTGCCATGCGCGGAGAAATAGACTTTAAAGAGAGTTTTACGCGCCGTGTGGCCCTGCTGAAAGGACTGGATGTAAGTGTGATGAAAGATATTGCCGAACATCTGCCTATCACAGAAGGTGCTGATCGACTGATGGAGGTTCTGAAACGCTGTGGCTATAAGATTGCTATTCTCTCTGGTGGATTTACGTATTTCGGTGAGTATCTGCAGCGGCGCTGGGGCATCGATTATGTATATGCCAACGAACTGGAAATCGATGAAAACGGAAAACTGACCGGTCGTTATGTAGGCGAAATCGTAGATGGTCACCGAAAGGCAGAACTGCTGAAACTGATTGCGCAAGTAGAAAAGGTTAACCTGGCACAGACCATCGCCGTGGGTGATGGTGCCAACGATCTGCCAATGATTGCCGAAAGTGGTTTGGGTATTGCTTTCCATGCCAAACCGCGAGTGGTGGCCACGGCCAAACAGAGCATCAACACTATCGGACTGGATGGTGTGCTGTATTTCCTGGGATTCAAAGATAGTTATCTGAATACATAGAAGAAGACCCACCCCTGCCCTCCCTGTTTAGGGAGGGGGTTCAAATCCACAGAAAGAATTTATAAAAAGTCCTCCCTACGGGGAGGATTTTTTATTCTGTGACATCGGGCTCCCTCCCTAAACAGGGAGGGTTGGGGTGGGTCTCCTGTATCAGCTTTATAAGATGCTCTACCGCCTCTTCTTCGGGGATGTTCTTCTCAACGCATTCTTTCTGACGATAGAGACTTATCTTTCCACGACCGGCACCTACATAACCGTAGTCGGCATCGGCCATCTCTCCGGGGCCATTGACAATACAGCCCATAATTCCTATCTTCAATCCTTTCATATCCTTCGTGGCTTCCTTGATGCGTTGAATAGTGGTGCGCAGATCATAGAGCGTACGGCCACAACCGGGACAAGAGATATATTCGGTCTTGGTGAATTTTACGCGGGCGGCTTGGAGTATCGCATCGCTAAGCGATGCACCAACCAGAGACCCACCTAATTGCTTTTCCCTTCGGCCAGCGACCGTTGGTTCCTCCCTGCTTAGGGAGGACTTTTTGTTATTACTTTCTGCGGTATTGACTCCCTCCCTAAGCAGGGAGGGTTGGGGTGGGTCTCCAATCTCCCTCCCTAAGCAGGGAGGGATGGGGTGGGTCTCTAGTTCCTTCGCTTTTCCATCTATTAATATTGGGCCAGCAATCATAGCGGCTTTTAACTGGAAAGTTTCGTAATCAGGAGCAGACAGACGGAGATGGAGACACCCACCCCCTTTAGGTAGGGGAGTAATCCATGCCGCCTCTTCGTTAGTCCCCCCTAAACAGGGGGGATTTAGGAGGGTCTCCCCCTGTTCTCTTAGTCGGGCACATTCGGGAATGAGTTCCACCAACTTTTTAGCCACGGGGATTTCGGCCTCGGGTTCTTCACTTAATGAAACACGGATGGTATCACCAATGCCTTCGGTCAACAAGGCACCGATTCCTACAGCACTCTTGATGCGACCGTCTTCTCCTTCTCCAGCTTCGGTCACGCCTAGGTGAAGGGGATAGTGCATATCTTCCTTATCCATGGTTTTTACCAACAGACGGACGGTGTTGACCATCACCACCGTGTTACTGGCTTTGATGGAAATCACTACATCGTTGAAATTCTCTCTCTTACAAATGCGCAGGAATTCCATACAACTCTCTACGATTCCTGCCGGTGTATCACCATAACGACTCATAATACGGTCACTTAAAGAACCGTGGTTTACGCCAATACGAATGGCCGTATGATGCTCTTTACAGATATTCAGGAAGGGAACGAACTTCCGTTCTATCTTCTGCAGTTCTGCGGCATATTCCTCGTCGGTATATTCCAGATGTTTGAACACACGACCCGGATCAACATAATTGCCTGGATTGATACGTACCTTCTCACAGTAAAGAGCCGCCACATCAGCAGTATGAGCCGTGAAATGTACATCAGCCACCAATGGCTGGGGATAGCCGTCAGCCTTCAGTCGGGCTGAGATATGCTGCATATTCTCAGCTTCGCGGGTGCCTTGGGTAGTGAAGCGCACCAATTCTCCGCCCGCATCGATGATGCGTTTGGCCTGTGCTACCGATGCCTCGGTATCATTGGTATCGGTGGTGGCCATCGATTGAATCCTTATAGGATAATCACCGCCGATCAGAACATTACCCACCTTAGTCGTTGTTGTTTTTCTTCTTTCCATTTATTTCTTTAATTGAACACTAAATTCACAAGTATATTACTTTAAAGGATCATATCGAAATACACTGAACAGAGATATTCTTAATTAATTGGAACACTGAATTCACAAATTTTATACTTAATAGGTTCATATCGAAATACACTGAACAGAGATATTCTTAATTAATTGGAACACTGAATTCACAAATTTTTTACTTAATAGGTTCATTACGAAATTCACTGAAATAATGCCTTTCATATTTATTGAACACTGAATTCACAAGAATAAATCTATTACGGCTCATAACGGAATTCACTGAAATTACAAAAAAATGAGTTTTGTGAATTCTGTGTTCTAGAAATAAATCACAGAATCAGTCGTTTAAATTTTAGAGGACTTTCTCCAAAATTGATTAATAAACCTAATTTATTCTGCGTAATATTCAAATAATTCAATACTTGATATTGATGTTCCATCGTTAACTTCTCCTGAGCTTTTAATTCCAAAATGATTTGATCATAACAGACAAAATCTGCCACAAAAAATTTCTCTAATACATGACCTTTATATATAATAGGTAATTTCTTTTCACGTTCAAAGGGAATGCCACGCAAAGATAATTCTATAGCCAACGCTTCTTGATATACAGATTCATGATATCCTGTATTCAATACACGCTGAACCTCAATAGCAGCTCCAATAATTTTTGAACATTCTTCCTTAAATAAATAATCAATCATTCTATGCCACTATTTTGTGAATTTTGATTATACCCTTTATGATAAATATAATTTTAAATATTTTGTGAATTCTGTGTTCTCTTCATTATACTTTAAATTTATAATCAAGCTGAGCGAGATCGGCATTGGCTTTTTCTATTTTCTTACCTAAGCCCGACTTATAGGCGGCCATTTTCTGAGCGAGGGCCTCATCATACAAAGACATTATCTGACAAGCTAGGATAGCGGCATTCATGGCTCCATTAATGGCAACGGTGGCAACGGGAATACCGGGAGGCATCTGCAAGATACTGTAAAGGGCATCAACACCATCCAAAACACTACCCTTGATAGGAACACCGATAACGGGAAGTGTGGTGGAGGCAGCAATAACACCTGGCAAAGCAGCAGCCATTCCTGCACCGGCAATAATCACTTTGATGCCACGGGCAGCAGCACCTTTGGCAAACTGTTCAACAGCCTCAGGCGTACGATGAGCAGAAAGGGCATTCACCTCGAAAGGTACTTCCATCTCATCCAAGAACTTCATTGCCTTTTCCATAACGGGCAGATCACTGGTACTGCCCATGATGATGCTGACAAGGGCGGACCCACCTACTGGAGACCCACCCCGCCCCTCCCTGTTTAGGGAGGGAGTTGTTTTTTCTTTTTCCATATTATCTATCATATTATATTATATTTTTTCAAGTTTCAAGTTTCAAGTTTCAGATTTCAAGATTAAAACTCCCTCCCTTCGGGAGGGGTAGAGGTGGGTTTTTATATCCACAGAATCGTGAAATGGGCACAAAGGAAGCCGACAATAAAGCCAGCAACAACCTGTGACAAGGAATGCTGACGGAGAATCATACGGGCAGTTCCTAAAATACCAGCAATGACTATCACGATGCAAAGCCACCATACAGGATTGTAAGAGAAAGCCAGAGAGAAGGCCAGAAGTGCACCCGTCACTCCCCCAATGGCGGCTGTATGCGTACTGATTTTCCACCACTGATTAATAATACCACAGACCACCTGAATTATCAGGGCTGCCATCACAATGCTCGCCATAAAATGAGGTATGCGGAGAACCTGCATGAGATAATAGCAGAGTCCGTAACAGACAATGGCTATGACATAAGGCACCATACGGCGTTCCTTCACTCCTAATTCTATCAACGTCCATCCCTGATAACGGCGATAGAGATGAATAAGGAAGGTGGGTAACAGAACGGTACACATATACACCAAGGTAATGACCTGCAGTTTGTATGCCCATGGCAGCAAGTTCAGATAACTGAATATAAACAGCAGTATCAGTCCTACCACGGGTAGGTAGAACGGATTGAACAATGCGCTGACAATCCTTGCGGCGAATATGATGTTACGTTCGTTCATATCTTTTCAACGATAACGATAACGTTAACGATAACTTTTATTTTCATAACTAACGATGACGAAGTCGGGATATGGGAATTCCTAACTGTTCACGATATTTGGCGACGGTGCGGCGCGCAACGGGATAACCCTGTTCTTTAAGAGCGGCAGCCAAAGCATCATCATTGAGCGGATGCTGTTTATTCTCTTTCTCTACCAATTCCTTCAGTAATTGTTTTACCTTACGAGTGGAAAGTGTTTCACCTCCATCCGTTTTTAATCCTTCATTGAAGAAATGACGAAGACGGAAAGTGCCCCAACGTGTCTGACAGTATTTCACGTTACAGACTCGGGAAACGGTGGATATATCCAGACCTGTACGATCAGCCACATCCTTGAGAACCATCGGACGAATATCTCCTTCATCTCCATCCTGGAAGAACTTTAGTTGAAGATCGATGATAGTTTTCATCGTCAGATAAAGTGTATGGCGACGCTGTTTGATAGCCTCAATATAATTACGTGCACGATCCACCTTTTCCTTGGCATAGAGTAAGGCTTCTTTCTGCTGACGATTCATGCCCGAACGGTTCTGTTGATAATCAGTGAGCATATCCGCAAAGGTCTGCGAAACATAAAGATCAGGCACCCGTCCACGATTGATCGTAAAGGTCACCGTTCCATCTTCTGCCGTATCCACAATGAAGTCGGGTGTTATCTGTTGCAGATTGCGACCCTCCGTCTCACCTAAGGAAGCACCAGGTTTAGGATTCAACCGCACTATCTCTTCCTTCAACTGTTCAACCGTATCATTGGAAATTTTTAACTGTTGTGCTATCTTCTCCCAACGGTTATTCATCAGTTCATCAAAATAACTGATAATAATCTGCCGTAACAGCAATCTGAGTTCATTTTCCTTCTTGCGATCAATTTGCAGCAACAAACATTCCTGCAAACTACGGGCACCTATCCCAGCGGGATCAAAGCCTTGTAAAAGTTGGAGTATTTCCTCTACTTCCTTTTCGGAAACATCAATATTCTGATAGATGGCCAATTCATCGCTGATGGAATCTAAAGATTTACGGAGCAGACCATCATCGTCTAATGAACCTATGATATATTCCATCACCTGCTGCTGCTTATCCGACAATTCCAATTCACCCATCTGTTCCTTCAAAGTATCAAAGAAAGAAATCTGATTACCATAGGTCATCTCCTCATAATCAGCTTCTGCGGATGTGCCAGGTTTTAAATTCCAGGTTTCAGGTTCAAGCGGCATATCATCATCGCCTGTCATCCGTTCCAAAGCCTTATCAAGTTCACTTTGGCGTTCTTCTTGTTCTTCGGAAGAATCAGATATATCGAAATTGTCTGAATATTCAGATAAATCGGAATTATCTAAACTATCTGGAGAGACCTCCAAAGCAGGATTATCGTCTATTTCTGTTTTCACAGCCTGTTCAAATTCAGCCAAGGGCATTTCTAGCATACGCACCACCATCATCTGTTGTTGCGTAAGTCGTTGCTGTTGAAGCAATTTTTGCTCTTGTTGCTGAATTAAACTTTGTGCCATAAATAATGTTTCAAATTTCAGGTTTCAAATTTCTGGTATTCACTAACACCTAACACCTATTTAAAATATTCTTTTAACTGGGCAGCATAGGCAGCTAATTTCTCAGGATTATCATTGCCATATCGTTTCCAGATGTTATTACATGGAGTTACTAATGGAGAAGTGAGTATTTCCATACGATTTAGATAGGGATCACAAATCTGATAGATTTCCATGATTTCCACAATGAGAGCAGTATCAATCTTCAATAGGCGGGAGAGTTGCTGAATTTCAGGTGTACTCTTTACCATTGTATTTGGCGTCAACCGAAAATAAAGATCGAGAATGATAATAAGCATGATAGGTGTCAGATTCGGATTCTCTTCTATCGGTTTAAAATCCAATTCAAAACTTTCATGTGTCTCTACACCCTCGTAGAAATCATTGGCATTACCCAGACCCTTCATCTGTCGCAGCATCTTCACACCCTTGGCTAAACGTTTGGGATTATTGCCATAACGCTCCCAAAGTTTTTCCATACGAGGAGTGTCTAAACGGCGCAATTCATGCATCTGTTCATAAAGGAATTGGGGCGGAATATGTAATTCCATACTCAAATTCACTAATCCTTTGGAATAGAGTGGCTTCACACCTTCCGGTTTCTTTAAATATAACTGCATCAACAGCAGCCAATATTCATCCTGCCAACGATTGTTCTTTGCCATAAGCCTTTCTATTTATGCCACAAAATTAATTATTTTCCGTGAATTATAAGTATCTTTCCCTAATTATTTTATCTATAAAACTGTGGAAAACAGTGTTAATAACTTTGTTGATAACTATTTGATTATTCACCAATCTATCTTTATAAACCAAAAATTGTGGATTTCAACCGTTTTATAAACTCAAATAATAAAAGTTTTCCACCGTTTTAGTAGGAAAAAAGATATAAACTTATTAACTTTGCACCGAAAACAAGAATTGTGGATAAGTCATATAACTTATTAAGAGTTTATGGTTTATAGTTTATTGATATTGTGGATAAGTAGTTAATAAGATGTTTATAATGAAATAACCAAATATTTAGACTATCAATTATAAACTTTTCCACAGACTATCATCCTATTCTTTGTTTTTCTTTAAATAAAAAATAAAAAAGAATATAATAATATGAAGGTTAAAAACGAGTGGAAAAAGAAGGGTTATATTGAAGAACCTGTGGATGAAAGTCTTGACCTGAAAACTGAAATCCGTCGTCTGGCAAAAGAAAAAGATGCCGTTATCCTGGCTCACTATTATACCAGAGGTGAGATTCAGGAAGTAGCCGACTTCATCGGTGACTCTTTGGCTTTGGCTCGGAAAGCTGCTGAAACCGATGCAAAGATCATCGTGATGGCTGGTGTTCACTTTATGGCAGAGACCTGTAAGATTCTCTCACCTGAGAAACTGGTGCTTTGTCCAGATTTAAATGCAGGCTGTTCACTAGCTGATTCCTGTAAGGCTGAAGACCTTCATAAATATAAAGAGGAGCATCCTGGTTATACGGTTATAAGTTATGTCAATACCACGGCAGCCGTAAAAGCTTTGACAGACGTAGTTGTTACCTCAGGAAATGCAAAGAAAATTGTGGATCAGTTGCCAAAGGATGAAAAAATTATCTTTGGACCTGATTATAATCTGGGTAGTTATATTAATAGTGTAACTGGTCGTGATATGCTACTTTGGAATGGTGGTTGTCATGTACATGAGCGTTTCTCTGTAGAAGAAATAGTAAAATTGAAAGAGGAACATCCAGAAGCCGTTGTATTGGCTCATCCCGAATGTAAGGGACCTGTATTGGCTATTGCTGATGTGGTGGGTAGTACGGCCGTTATTTTGAAATATTGTATTGAGAGTGACAAGAAAGAATTTATCATCGCTACCGAGGCTGGTATTTTGCATGAGATAGAACGTCAATGTGAAGGTAAGACTTTCTATCCCGTTCCGCCAGAAGTCAGTGAGGGTGGAGTAGGTTGCAGTTGTAATGAGTGTGACTATATGAAGATGAATTCGCTGCTGAAGATCTACAATGCCTTAAAATATGAATGGCCTACGGTGGAAGTTCCGGAAGATATCCGCAAGGATGCTGTGAAGCCTATAGAGCGAATGCTTAGTATGAGTTAGGCATTTATGCAACAGACGGTCTATTTTATTTTCTGTCTGCTTTTGATGAGTGTTCCGGCCTCTTATGAGGGTAATATAGGAGCACGTGACTTTGCGCCCGTATTGATGAGTATTGCGGGCGTTCAGTCTGTTTTCTTCTCACTGATATTTTGTCTGTTAGCTAAATATCTGGGCAAGATCGTCAAATATGGAATTGCTTTTATATTATTGTTACTATTTATTATTGAAACCTATACTTATATACAGTTTGGTTCCCGATTCAACAGCTTGATTCTTTCTTTATTATTACAGACAAATATTCAGGAAATAAAGGAATTTTTCAGTCTGTATATATTCAGTCCGTTTACATTATTCTTTTTGATTTTAATAATTGCAGGCTGCTATCTATTTTATAAACTTGATATATACTGGGATAAAAAGTATTCTTTTCAAACCGGAAAAATAATAGATATGATTATTCTCGTCATATCAATAGTAGGTGTATATGGTTCTATATATATATCAGAAGAGGGAATGGTTCCACCTGGAAAGAATACGCTTTATAAAGCAATGGAATCATGGTCATTCTATGATGAAAAGCGATATGATATTGAAGAGATAGAAAAGAATATAAATCTAATAAAAGTAGAAAAGACAAATCAAAAAGCACCACTCATCGTATTGGTTATCGGGGAGTCATTCAATAAATATCATTCCAGTCTGTATGGCTATGACTTAAAGACAAATCCATTGCTTGAAAAAAGAAAGGAAAACAAGGAATTAGCAGTATTTTCAGATGTTATATCACCATCAAATGGTACCAACTATATGATGGAATATGTGTTTAGTCTGAAGAGTTGTGACAGCAAAGATGAATCAAAACGAAATATCCTTTTTCCAGCCATTTTTAGAAAGTCGGGCTATCGAGTAGGCTATTTTGATAATCAATATACCCAGACATCAGGTGGTAACTATGATTTCACCTGTTGTTATTTCATGAATACCCATAAAATTAGCAATGCCTGTTTTGACTATCGAAATGATACGTTGCTAAATTATGATGGACCATTTATAGACTATTACAAAGGAAAATTCTATCGTGAGCCTTGCAGTATGAATATCATCCATATCTACGGACAGCATCTGGATCCTCGCTTTCGATATCCAGAATCTTTCGCTTTCTTCTCTGCAAAGGATATTCAAAGAAAAGACTTGAATGAAGTACAGCGTCAAAAAGTGGCTGATTATGACAATGCTGTCTTATATAATGATAAGGTCATGGACGACATTATCAAATGTTTTGAACAACAGGATGCCGTACTTATCTATTTCTCTGATCATGGAGAACAAATTTATGATGACAAGCGATTAGTATATGGTAGAAAGTTTGGAAATGATGAACCAATGGAAGCTATCAAATGTGAATATGAGATACCTTTTATGATTTGGTGCAGCCGTCGTTTCCAGCAACAGCATAAGGAACTCTATCAGCGCATTTTTGAGGCTGTAGATAAACCTTTCTGCAGTGATGATATTCCCTATTTATTATTTGATTTGGCTGATATACGATCTTCAATTACTGATTCTACTCGTAGTATAATTAATTCTGCCTTTAAACCTTGTCTAAGAAAGGTTATGGATGATGTTATCTATGACAAGAAAAAAGCTGATGCCGTAAAACTATTGATAGAATAATGTGATGATTATCTGACAATGGCAATCTTACAGACAGTACCCTTACTGCCATCCTTTTTGGCAGTCTGTACCATATAGACACCACTGGCTACCTTTTTACCATCAAAATCACATCCATCCCAGGTATAGGAACCACCCGTGGAACGACCTTCATTGACGAGGACACCGTTGGAGGTTGTAATCTTTACGTCAGCATTATAACTTAATCCCATAATGGTTATTAATCCTGTATATTCTGGTCTGACGGGATTAGGATAAGCCCAGACATTATCTTTCGTCATTTCCTCGTTTACCTGAGAAGTACCGCTCATATAAGAGCAGAGACCCTTTTCCGTGGCTATAAATACTTCACCATTTTCGGGATTGATAGCGATGGAGTGGATGGTATTGGATAGTATATTACTATTCTCGGTTGTAAAATGATGAATTTCCTCGTTATTATCAGCACTAATGACATAGAGTCCGTTTTCCTCAGTACCAATCCATTTCCGGTTGGCTTCATCAATGACCATATATGAAAGATTGACACCATTGAGCAGATAATCAGCCAGATTGGTTCCGTCATTACGGGGAACCTTATATTGTGTGAATCCTAAAGAAGGATCATTCATTTGTTCAGAAGTGAGATAAACAGGTCCGGCATTGGTGGTTACCCACAAGTTTCCATTTTTATCAAAACATGCATTACGGAAGTGGTTCGTATTGATGGGCTGACCATCCTGATTGATGATATTGTCGTAAATAATATATTTATCTAACGTAGGCTGATAACATACCAGACAGGTATTTATATGATAATTATTGACAAACCACAGATTACCGTTGTTATCGAACATCATATTTCGCATACGCTGAAAAGATGTCTTCGTTTCATCAATCAGACTTTTATTATGATGGGAAACAAAGGTGCCATCCTTAAATTCAAATACAGAACCATTTGGACTGATACTGTTTGCCAACCAAAGATTGCCTAATTTGTCGTATTTCAGCGTGAGTACCATCACATAGTTCTTATTATTGTTACCTACAGTAGAAGCCGTCTGAAGCGGACTGTTGTCATTAGTATAGTTTTTAATGAATTTTCCGTTCAGGAATTCGTAGAGACCTGTACGGCCTGCCACCATGATATGGTTCTCGTCACGCGGATCTACATCTATTTCATAATGCTCCTTATATACGTGACCTAATGAGGAAGTAAACGTTTCATCATAGATATTCCACTGATTGCCTTCAAGAATCTGAATATGGGCGTCTTTTCCATCTGCTCCTGAAACGGTATAGAGTTTTCCGTTAACATATCTGAGGAAGCCGAAGGCATTGTAATGGGGTCCGTCAGCATTGATTTCATTGACAATAACGGTACGGTTTCCACTTTCATCCTGTGTCCATCCCTGCAGTTTCTGATTGCTCTGATTGCTCCAATAACATTTGTTGGTTTTGTCATAGGCAATATATTCTTTATAACCGTTCTGGGTGGAGACAGTAGTGGCATTCTCATTAATAAAAGAAATACTCTTATCCGTTTTTTTCCAATTGTCAGGATTTACCAAATTATCTTGTAAGTTTCCTTCAAATATTCCCTCACTGGTTTTGGCATATATGCTATTTTCACTGATGTAACATGCTGTCACTTTTCTTTTCAGATTATAGGTTTCACTGATTTCAGCATTGCGCATATTTAGTTTTAAGATACCAAATCCGGTGGAGAGATAGGCATTATGACCATTCATAAAGATATCAAAGATGGTCTTGTCATCCGTGAGTGACTTTGAATAATAATCGGAAATGTTCTCAACGTTATTGTTATTATCCAACAGATCAATATTATAATTGGAATAGACAACAAGAAGTTTTTTGACCGTATTATTCCAGGCGATAAAAGCTATACCTGTATCAGAGAGCGAATTAATTTTGTTATAGGCAAAAACACTCTTGTCATTGACATTATATGAGAAAAGATCTTGGGAGCTCAGTACATAGACAAGTTTACCAGCCGGCTCAATATCAGTGATATCGTGGTAGGCCAGATAGGCATTCCATTCCCCAATACTGGCTGCCTGAGTCGACAGTAGTGTTGCCAAACCTGCAATGAATCCAAAGAATCTTTTCATAATATAAAGTTTCAAATTTCAAGTTTCAGGTTTCAGGTATTTACCATTAACCGCTTTTTACAAACTGCTATAATACAGCAGTTTGTATATATTAAACAGCGAAAGTCTCGGATTATTGCCTGTGAGGTTCCAACGGATGAGTTTTCCTATCAAATAATACAGAGGAAGAAACAAAGGTTTCATCCATTCATATTTCAGTAAAGTGGAATATCCTTTCAGTTCATCACGAAATTGATGGAGTGTTCGCAGTGATTCTTCCGTCTTACTGACAAAGGTAGGATTGTCTTCGAAATCAATCATCATAACAGGATTACTGATATGATGAATACGGATGCCGGCTTCTTTGAGTTGTTTGCCAAAGAGTACGTCCTCGTAGCCATAATGCTTGAACTCTTCATCAAAAGGAATACGAAGCAAGATATCCCGCTGAACAAGGAAGTTGATGGTACGGAATTCCTTATAAGGCTGTTCTTGGCGCTTGGCTGCTCCGTGATAATACTGATACTTTAATTCATATAGGAAACGCAGATTGTTTCCCAATGAACGGTTACGGTCATATACTTGTAATCCGCCTACTATCACATGGAAGTCTGTATCCAGATATTTCTCAATGAAACGGGTACGTTCCACCATAATGTCACCATCTAGGAAAAGCAGCCATTCATATTGAGCCTGTTGAGCCAGGAAATTACGGATAGAAGCCCTACCTACATTTTTTTCGCGGATGATATAGTTGACATTCGACAGTTCCGTGATATCTTGATTCTTTTCTATCATCTCCTTGTCGGTGGAACCATCGTCAACAACGATAATCTCATAACGGAATCCTTCCAATTTCTTTGTTTCCTGTTCCAGGATATGGTGCATGGAATGGACGAGGTCACCGCAGAAGCAGTTATAAGTGGGAATCAGTACAGATAATTCTTTTTTCATTTTATGGTGTCTAATAGGATTTCAGATAATCGGCGAGTTTCTGGACGGCCCGAGCACGATGGGAGATTTGGTTTTTTACTTCATTTCCTAATTCAGCAAAAGTTTTATCGTAACCTTCGGGCTGGAAGATGGGATCATAGCCAAAGCCCTCCACTCCCCTCCGCTCTTTGATGATGGAACCATTGACAATGCCTTCGAAGAGTTGAAGCCTCTCCCCCATCCCCTCCCCAATAGGGAGGGGATTGTTGGTGATGAGTGCGATAACGGTCCGGAATCGGGCTTTACGGTTCTCTATTCCTTTCAGTTTTCGGAGTAGTTTTGCCATATTGGCTTCCGAATCGTGGCTGATGCTGTCATCACCATCGAGGGCTGCATAGCGAGCACTGTAGATACCAGGCTCTCCACCGAGGGCTTCTACTTCAAGTCCTGTGTCATCAGCAAAACATGCATAACCGTATTTATCAAACACATACTGTGCTTTCTGCATGGCATTGCCTTCCAGTGTATCACTTGTCTCGGGAATATCCTCATGACAACCGATATCACTCAATGAGAGTACTTCAAAGTCCTCACCGAGAATACTCCGAATCTCCTCTAATTTATGCTGATTATTCGTTGCAAATACTATTTTATACATGGGTGATAGGTGTTAGGTGTTGGGTGTTTGTGGATTGTTATTAGCAATTTTGGTTCTCAATTTTGCTAATTGTTTTGCTATAGTCAACACTTGATTATCTATATTTTCAAGCATATCGTCTGAAATATAATTGAGGTCATGGGCCATCTCTATTTGACTTGATACTTCCATTAGTGACCCGTTCGAAATATCGAGAAAATGGATTCTTTCTTTGTCGGAATATCTTCCGAATGCTTCGGCAATATTTGATGTTATGGAAATGGATGCTCTATGTATCTGATCACAAAGAGCATATTTTTCTTCTGTAGGGAAATCCTTCAGAAAATGATGAATATCTAAAATAAGCATCTTAGAATTTTTGTAAACCTCTAAACGCCTATAATAAAATTTTTCCATTCTATTTTTTATATTTTATATTCGAACTTTGGCTTTAAGTATTCACTAACACCCATCACCCAACATCCATCACCTAACTTTAATCTTATCAAATCCTTCACCATATACACCGATGACGGCACTTTGCGAAACAAAGGCATTGGGGTCTATCAATTTTATGATACGGAAGATTCTCACGCTCTCACTCTTTTTGGCGAGTAGCACAATCACTTTAATATCCTTGCCCGAATACCATCCGCTACCGTCAAGAATGGTCATCGTATGATCGGTTTCACGACTAATGGCCTCGGCAATCTTTTCATAATGCTTTGAGAAAATCATGAACTGTACCGATTGTCGCTGGCGGTCCATGATATAGTCGAGCATGAAGTTTTCGATGATTATCGTACAGAATCCGAAAGTCACCATCGTCACTCGCTCTAATACCGTGCCGAACTGTGGGATGAAAAGACAGCTGCCGATGATAATGAAGTCAACGAAAATGAGAATCGTACCCAGAGAAATGTCGCGATATTTATGAATAGAAGCGGCAATAATATCGGTACCACCCGTACTACCGTTTGAGAGAAAAGTGACAGCCAGTCCTGTTCCCGTTATCAGACAGCCTATCAACAGTGACATAAAATCCTGTCCTTCGCCCAGTATCTTCACCATATTGCCGTTTTCATCAACGGGTGCAATGCTTTTCATCAGCCAAAGCAAGAATGTAAGCACCAGAATGGCGTAAATGGTCTTCATCAGAAATCTGACACCTAATATCTTCAGACCCACAACTAAGAGTAAGGCATTGATGATGAGATAGGTAGTAGAGTTCGAGAATCCTGTGGCGTAATAGACAATGGCACCTATACCCGTCACACCGCCCGTTTCGCTTCGGATTCAATCAGTTTCTTGTTCATCCCTTGATAACGATGTTCACCATACGCTTAGGGACGATGATAACCTTTACGATTTGTTTTCCATCGATATATTTCTGTGCCTGTTCGCTCTTCAGCACGGCTTCCTCGATACTCTTATTATCGGCATCGGCAGCAAACTGCATTTCAAAGCGACGCTTGCCGTTGAAGGCTACACCCAGCGTGACGCTGCTTTCCACTAGATACTCTTCGTTCCAAGTGGGCCACTGAGCATCACAGACTGAACCTTGCTGGCCCAGTCGCTCCCATAGTTCCTCGGCAATATGCGGGGCAAACGGAGCAATCAGGATGACCAGTTGTTTTAGAATCTCGGGGTTCTTGCACTTCAGCTGCGACAGTTCGTTCACGCAGATCATGAATGCCGAAATGCTGGTATTGTAGGAGAAGGCGGGAATATCCTGCGAAACCTTCTTTATCAGCTTATGCAGTGATTTCAGTTCTTCAGCCGTAGCCTCTTTTTGTTCGGCTGAAACACCGTCGAACAGATTCCAGAACTTTTTCAGGAAACGATGGCAACCGTCGATACCGTTGGTATCCCAAGGCTTCGACTGCTCCACGGGACCGAGAAACATTTCATACAGGCGCAGTGTGTCGGCACCGTATTTCTCGACAATCATGTCAGGGTTCACCACATTGAACATCGATTTCGACATCTTCTCGATGTTGTATTCAGGGCGCCACTGACGGAAGGCCTCGATGTCAAGGATATCGTTGCTGACGATATTCACGTCCACATGGATAGGTGTCACGTCCTCGTAGTTCTTGCTCAAGCCAAAGCTTACGAATACAGGATGTCCCTTTTCCTTCGAAGCCACATTGTCACGATAAACGAAGTTCGAGCGTCCCTGAATCATACCCTGGTTCACCAGTTTCTGGAAGGGCTCTTCCTTACAGCTTACACCCAGATCGAAGAGGAACTTATTCCAGAAACGGCTATAGATGAGGTGACCGGTAGCATGTTCGGTACCGCCGACATAGAGGTCCACATTCTGCCAGTATTCATCAGCTTCCTTGGAAACCAATGCCTGTTCGTTCTTTGGATCCATATACCGCAGATAGTAAGCGCTGGAACCTGCAAAACCAGGCATGGTGAAGAGTTCCAACGGGAAGACCGTTTTTTGGTCGATATTGGCAACATCAACAACCGAATTGCTTTTTGTATCCCAAGCCCATTTCTTGGCGTGGCCCAACGCCCATTTCTTGGCGTGGCCCAACGGGGGCTGGCCGTCTTCGGTGGGTTTATACTGGTCAACCTCGGGCAACTCCAGAGGCAGGCACTCTTCGGGAATCATATAAGGCATGCTGTCCTTGTAATAAACGGGGAATGGCTCACCCCAATAGCGCTGGCGCGAGAAGATGGCATCGCGAAGACGGTAGTTCACCTTTACGCGGCCCAGGCCCTGTTCGCTGACGAATTTCTTGGTGGCGGCAATAGCCTCCTTCACGGTCAGACCGTTCAATGAGAATTTATTGGATTCGGAATTGCAGACGATACCCTCTTTGGCATCATAGCTCTCCTCGCTCACATCGGCACCCTCAATCAGTGGAACGATGGGCAGATTGAAATGCTTGGCAAAGGCATAGTCGCGTGAGTCGTGGGCAGGCACGGCCATGATGGCACCCGTACCATATCCTGCCAATACATATTCGGCAATCCAGATGGGAATCTTCTCGTCTGTAAATGGATTGATGGCGTAGGAACCAGAGAACACGCCCGTTACCTTGTGGTCCATCTGGCGCTCACGTTCCGTACGCTTCTTCACGTAGGCAATATAGTCATCCACTTCCTTTTTCTGTTCGGGAGTGGTGAGTTTTTCCACCAGTTCACTTTCCGGAGCCAGCACCATGAAGGTAACACCGAACATGGTATCGGCACGGGTAGTAAAGATAGTGAAGGAGCCCACCCCCTGCCCCTCCCGAGAGGAGGGGAGTTCAGCATTTTCGGTCTCCCCTCCCTTTGGGAGGGGTTGGGGGTGGGCTATTTTGAATTCCACTTCTGTACCTTCAGAACGGCCAATCCAGTTGCGCTGTGTTTCTTTCAGTGAGTCGGTCCATTCGATGGTCTCCAGTCCGTCGAGCAGACGCTGGGCGTAGGCACTAACACGCAGACACCATTGGCGCATCTTCTTCTGCACCACGGGGAATCCGCCACGCACGCTGACACCGTCCACCACTTCATCGTTGGCCAGCACAGTGCCCAATCCGGCACACCAGTTCACCATCGTCTCGCCCAGATAAGCAATGCGGTAGTTCATCAGCACTTCCTGCTGTTTCTTCTCGTCCCAGGCGTTCCACTCGTCGGCAGTGAACGACAGTTCCTCGGAGCAAGCCACGTCGATGATTCCGCCGTCGTCGCCAAGGGTTCCCTTGGTCTGGAAGCGCTCGATGAGTTTTTCTATGGGCAGGGCTTTCTGCTGCTTGTTGCAATAGAAAGAATTGAACATCTTCTGAAAAGCCCACTGTGTCCACTTATAGTAGATGGGTTCGCAGGTGCGCACCTCGCGATCCCAGTCGAAACAGAATCCAATTTTATCCAATTGCTCACGATAGCGGTTGATGTTAGCCTCGGTGGTGATGGCCGGATGCTGTCCTGTCTGGATGGCATACTGCTCGGCAGGCAGTCCGTAGGCATCGTAGCCCATGGGATTTAGCACGTTGAAGCCCTGCAGGCGCTTGAAGCGTGCATAGATATCACTGGCGATATAGCCGAGTGGATGGCCCACATGCAGACCCGCACCGCTGGGGTAAGGGAACATGTTGAGCACATAGAATTTCTTTTTGTCCTTGTCTTCGGCAACCTTATACGTCTGGTTCTTCACCCAGCGCTCTTGCCATTTCTTCTCGATTTCTCTGAAATTGTAGTCCATGTTATCGCGTACTTATTATATTTTTGGCTGCAAAATTACTACAAATGAGTGGAAAAACAAAATATATTTTGATTTTTCCCGAGTGCCGCATAATTTCATGGCACAAAGTTCCATAAAATTACTACAAAATTTCGATTAAGCGAAGGGAAAGCAAATTTATTTGTTTTCCTAAGCCTGAGAAATTTATCCAAATGAGTGAAAAAGCACCCTAAAAAACGGCAAAACATCGAAATTATTTGTATATTTGTACCCCAAATATACACTATTTATGATTAACGAACAACTACTACACCCGAAAAGCATCGTCGTTATTGGCGGTTCAAACAATGTACATAAACCTGGTGGCGCTCTTGTGCGCAACATCATTCAAGGTGGTTTCAAAGGCACGCTGCGCATCGTCAATCCCAAGGAAGATGAGGTGCAGGGCGTGAAAGCCTTCCACGACGTAAAGGAAATACCACCCACCGATCTTGCCGTTCTGGTGGTGGCCGCCCGTTTCTGTCCTGATTATGTGGAGTATTTAGCCAAGGAGAAAGAAGTGCGCGCCTTTATCATCATCTCTGCCGGCTTTGGTGAAGAGACTAAGGCAGGTGCAGAGAAGGAGCAGAAAATACTTGACATCTGTGATGAATATCAATGTGCGTTGATAGGTCCAAACTGTATCGGTTTGCTCAACAGCCATCACCATAGTGTATTTACCAAACCTATTCCTGCACTCAACCCCAAGGGTGCTGACTTTATCAGTGGCTCTGGTGCCACGGCCGTGTTCATATTGGAGTCTGGTGTTACCAAGGGACTGGCTTTCAATTCCGTTTGGAGCATCGGTAACGGTAAACAGATAGGCATTGAAGATGTGCTTCAATACATGGATGAACATTTTGATGCCGAGCGCGATTCTCATATCAAATTACTTTACATCGAGAATATCTCAAATCCCGATAAACTGCTCTTCCACGCCAGTAGTCTTATCCGCAAAGGTTGTCGCATAGCCGCCATCAAGGCCGGAAGTAGTGAGAGTGGCAGTAGGGCGGCTTCCAGTCATACGGGTGCCATTGCCAGTAGCGACTCTGCTGTTGAGGCTCTTTTCCGAAAGGCAGGCATCGTAAGATGTTTTTCGCGTGAGGAACTTACCACCGCCGGTTGCATCTTCAGCGTAGCTCCTCCCCAACCCTATTCTTCTTTTGCCATCGTCACCCATGCCGGAGGTCCTGGGGTGATGCTCACCGATGCGCTTTCAAAAGGAGGATTGAAGGTGCCGAAGTTGGAAGGTCCTGCCACGGAGGAACTGAAGAACCAACTCTTTGCCGGTGCCTCCGTGAGTAATCCGATAGACATTCTGGCCACAGGAACACCAGAACAGTTGGGTATTGCCATTGACTACTGCGATCAGCGGTTCCCGGAGATAGATGCTATCTTCGTTATCTTTGGCACGCCCGGATTGGTACAACTCTATACGGCCTATGATGTGCTTCACCAGAAAATTCAGGAATGTCATAAACCGATCTTCCCCATCCTGCCCAGCGTGCATACGGCTGGTCCTGAAGTGGCAGAATTCCTGAAAAAAGGCCATGTCAATTTCTCTGACGAAGTGACGCTGGCCACCACACTTACCCGTGTTATCAGCACACCGCCGCCTGCCGCACCGGAGATCGAACTCTTTGGCGTGGATGTGCCCCGTATCCGGAATATCATCGGCAATATTGAGGAAGACGGTTATGTGTCGCCGGATATTGTGCATCAGCTGCTGGAGAGTGCCGGTATTCCGATGGTGCCGGAGATGGTGAGCAACGACAAGGAGGCCCTGACGGCCTTTGCCCAGAAGGTGGGTTATCCTGTGGTAGCCAAGGTTGTGGGGCCTGTTCATAAGAGTGATGTTGGCGGTGTGGCCCTGAATATCCGCACACCGGAACACCTTTCTCTTGAGTTCGACCGTATGATGAAGATAGAAGGAGCCACCAGTGTGATGGTTCAGAAGATGCTTCAGGGCACGGAACTCTTCATCGGAGCCAAATACGAAGAGCGTTTCGGACACGTTGTCCTTTGCGGCTTAGGTGGTATCTTCGTGGAAGTGCTCCGAGATGTGAGCAGCGGTCTGGCACCCCTCTCCTACCCCGAAGCCTATTCCATGATCCGTTCTCTGCGCGCCTATAAAATTATCCAGGGCACGCGTGGACAGGCCGGTATTAACCAGCAGCGCTATGCCGAGATTATTGTCCGTCTCTCTACCCTACTCCGTTTCGCCACCGAAATCAAAGAGATGGACATCAATCCGCTTCTAGCCGATGAGCAGAGCGTTATTGCCGTGGATGCCCGCATCCGCATTCAGCGATAGCATAGCGAACAAGTCATTTGCTAAAAAAGTGGAGGAGTTTAACGGTCAAAACTCCTCCACATTTTTAGCATGTGTTTGTGTTATTTTCCTGAGATGTATTTTTTGCGTAAAGCCGTTGGGGAATCGTGAAGGTTCCGCTTCACGAAGATACTGAACGATGACAGGTTAGGGAATCCCGTCCTTTTTGAAATATCCTTAAACGACAGGTCGGGATTCAGCATCAGTTCCTGGATTTCCGTCAGCACGGCATTGTGGATCCATTGGGAGGCATTCTTGTCGGAGAAGCGTGTGCAGGCGGTGGTCAGGTACTTGGGTGTGACATTCAGTTTCTCGGCATAGTAACTGACAGGCTGCCGCTTCATCTCTGTCTGGGCTATCTCCTGGATGAAACGCCTGAGTAGTTTCTGTCCCAAAGTGATGGTATGTAACTCTTCTTTCGATTTCTGTCTGAACTCATTGCCCATCTCCAACAGCGCCACATTGATCATCAGTTTGAAGATATTTACATCAACGGGATCCTGTAGTTTGTTGAGTTTCTTAGAAAGAATAGTGTAATAATTCTTATAAATTTCAAGGTCACGCTCGGAAGCTTTCAAATGTCTTACCTTATCACAATAGAGTATCTGGTTCCAGACGGCCGTGTTGCCCATAGGAAGTGCTTGCATGAACTGTTGGCTGAAGGTCATACAGATACAACTGAAATCCCCTTCATATTTGTCAATCCTGAGTTGTTCATGAGGGGCGCAGATAAGGATGTCGTCTTGCTCGATGGAGTAATGCCAGCGGTCAATATATACATTGACCTTTCCCGATACGCCAAGAAGGACAAGCGTATGATACGCCTTTACTTCATTGATATCTTGGAGCGATGTCACCTTGCCGTAATAAGAAATGTCCTTATCGGTAAAATTTGCCTTCATTGCATTTTGAATAAATTTGATGCAAAGATAGTGTTTTTATTTGAAAAGAAATAACAATGTGTGTATATTTTTCATTAATTATGATTCTTCTTTTCAAATTACCTTTATAGTTATGATAGTTTCGACAAATTAGGGAAATCCCTTTCAAGTTTAGGGATTTATTTGTTGCAAATAATAAACAAAAGCGTTACTTTTGCGTCAAAGAATCAGAAATAGTGATGTTTAACTGTAAAAATGATACAATTATGAAGAAGATGTTACTTACGCTGATGGCAATGGTCACCATGACCATCTCAGCACAGGCAATAACGTTCAATGAGGCTCGTAGGGAAGCTTTTTTCCTGACAGATAAGATGGCTTACGAACTGAACTTGAGCTACGCACAATATGAGGCTGTCTATGAGATTAATCTCGACTATCTGACGGCTCTGGCTGTGAGTGATGATATCTTTGGCTTCTATTGGGAGCGCCGTAATGAGGACCTGAGCTTCGTGCTCTCTTCCTATCAGTACCGTACCTATATGGCCCGTGATTATTTCTATCGCCCTGTATACTGGCAGAACGGCTTCGTTTTCCGCGTCTATACGCACTATACGGACCGCCATCATTTCTACTATGCACGTCCCAGCCACTATGCTACCTACAATGGCAATCACAGCTGGCGTAACAACGGCAATAGGAGTTACTATCAGGGACGTACTTATGATCGCAACCGCGCTATTCCTAACTATGTGCCACGTCAAAGAGATAACCGCAACTGGCATTCAAACAGGAATACGGTAGTGAATCATAATACCAACCCGAACGTGAACCGCAATACGAATGTGAACTGGAATACGAATACGAACCGTAACAGGAACTCAAATGTAATGCGCAACACGAATGGCAACCAGAATAATGCAAACCGTTCTTGGAGGAGCGGAAATGCTTCTCAAAGAGGGCGCAGATAAATAGACGTCTTATATTAGTTGTTAGTTTGGAGTGCCGTCCGGTCAGGGACGGCACTCTTTTATTTCCATTCCACCTTGAGGTGATGGAACATCGTGGCACTGGCTCCCGCTGAACCGGTATGCTGGATGCCGATGCCATTGAAGAGGGGCTCTATGGGTGTCTGGAGATTCACTTCCTTAGCCAATGTGCTTTCGCGCTGGGGAGTAGTGGTAGAAACGTGGGCTTTCAGCAGATTGCCTTCGCTCCAGAGACGGATGGTGCAGTCGGTCAGGAAACAAGTGGTGCTGACAGGTTCGCCGAGCATCTCTCCCCTACCCTTGTTGAAACGCATCAGTTGCATGTCAACGGCATTGGCATATTTGGTGGTTCGGATGATGCGCAGGCCGTAGCCCGTAAGGGTATGGGGGTCATAGTGGATGTATATATCCATATACTGGTCGGTGGCAGAGGCAAAACCTTGGGCAGCCGTCTTGCAAGGATCGCAGACGAGGGTGATGGCCGTTTCACTCTTTGTATCCAAAATGGGCGTGTAGAGCAGGCGGGCGCCTTTTTCCTTTTGGAGCAGGCCGGTGCCTTTAGCGCCGTCGATACCTGGACCATATATCCAACTGTCGGGTTTGGGTTGCCAGGGCTGGGCATTGGTATCAGTGGGTTTATAGCCGTCAACGGTCCAGTAGCCGTCTTTGATGAGCGGCTGAGGATCCGTCGGGAAATTGTGGAAGTCGGTTTCGAAGACATAAGATTGCGGAACCGCAGTCTTTAGAGGCTTGACATAGAGACAGGAGCGCCGAGGAGTGCCTGTATACGAACGCTGGTGCTTGGGTGAAACCTCGACCATGATAAAACGGCCATAGTCAGCCGGCTGCAGGGTGTATGTTTGTTCCGGTTTGTTCAGTCGGCTTACGCTGACGGGAACGGCTCCCCCACCCTCTTTGTCATCGCAGCGATACCAAGTGATGAGGCTCTGGTCGGTTCTTTTTCCGAGATTGAGGCGGTATTTGGCAATGAGGGTATTATCTTTCCGCTTGATTTTCAGTCGTTTGGTAAAAGCAGGAGCTGGTAAGGTCTTGGGTGCATTCTCTATACTGATGGCTGCTTCTTGTCCGTCAGGAAAATTAACCACAACCGGCTGTTGTGCGCTTTTTTCGCCCTTATTGGTGCCGATGAGTGTGAGGGCCGGTTGCTCGTAGAGATAACGGTCGCCAAAAGCATAGCTATGTAAGGTTGTTTTGGCCGTGTCGCCCTCCTCTACCCTTTTTCTATTGGTATAGAGTTCCAGATGGATGGGTACTGATTCGAGGGCAGTGAATACTTCGCTGATGTTTCCTTTTAAGGCAATCTTGAGTGTTTCTGATAGTTTTTTACCTTCGAGGCTGATGGTTGTGCCCTCCGATTCAGCTGAGAGTGTCACAGGGTTTCCGTTCTGTGTGACATTTTCCTGATAGCAACGCAGGCTGGGAGAGATATACGGACACCAGCCGAGAGTCGTGTTTTCGGGTGTCTGGAAACGGCAATCTATCAGAATGACAGGACTTTCCTGTTTGCAGAGATATTGCGGGCCTACGGTCTTCACATCGAAATCGCAGTCGTAAAGTATGGCTCCTGCCCTACTGGTAGCATAGAAAGGCTTGCTGCTATAGAATGTGAAACGGCAGTGGCGGTAGATGGCTTTGCCCTCCAAGGCATCATCGGTGCTCTCGAAATAGCAGTGATCGAAGAGCGTACGGCGGCCACCATTGAGCGGACAGGTGTTTAGACGGGAGATAAATCGGCAGTTGCGGGCTTCCAGATAGTCGCCGTCGGCAAAAGCCAACTGTGCCTGAGTGATAGCCTCCATACGGCGGGGACGGTTTTTGGAAGGATCCAAACGGTATTCCAAGTCCACATTACAGTAGTTGCCCAATGTGAGGTTCTCCAAGAGGAGTCCGTCACCGTGGAAGTAAAACATCGTGAAATTGCCTATGGCCCCCTGTGTCTGACCGCGGTTGCTGGCTAATACGACCTCATCCGCTTGTTCTCCAAGTCCCTCGAGATGGAGCCAGGGACAACGGACGTGCATTCCAATGGGCGTGCGGTCGCCTTCTTTGGCTATTCGGATTTCAGGATCGTCGGGGTCGTCAATCCAATAGACGCCCGGTCGGATGAGTACCGTCATACGGTTATCAGCCGAAGTGCCGGGCTGGAGATGTTGCATCGCCTCTTGGAAGGAGTTGAAAACGAAGGGATTCTGGGCAGCCTCGTCATCGCTTAATGAGCCGTCGACGAGCAGGCAATGATCGTTGAGTTTTGTGCAGATGGTCTGCACAGTTTGTGCGGATGATTCGCACAACTTGTGCGAAGCCTCTGCACAAATGTTTCCAATCATCAGAAACAGGGCGAGTAGAAATGATTTGTTCATCAGCGGAAGATAGATTGTTGTGCGTTGCAAAAGTATAAAAAAATCATGGATATTTGGCAAAGTGAGTGAAAAACCTTATCTTTGCATTTGATTTTTTAGAACTTATGGCCAAGAAAGACGGGGAACTGACCCCGATGATGAAACAGTTTTTCGATCTGAAGGCGAAGCATCCCGATGCTTTGCTGCTGTTCCGTTGTGGTGATTTCTATGAAACTTATTGTGATGATGCCGTGGATGCTTCCCGTATCTTGGGTATCACACTGACACGACGCAATAACGGAAACAGTGGGAAAGGCGACGAGATGGCCGGTTTTCCGCATCACGCTCTCGACACCTATCTGCCGAAACTCATCCGGGCGGGTAGGAGAGTGGCTATCTGCGACCAGCTGGAAGACCCCAAACTGACGAAAAAACTGGTGAAGCGCGGTATCACCGAACTGGTGACGCCGGGCGTGGCCATGGGTGACAACGTGCTGAACTACAAGGAGAACAACTTCCTGGCGGCCGTGCATTTCGGCAAGGGTGCCTGTGGTGTGGCTTTCTTGGATATCTCCACAGGTGAGTTCCTGACGGGCGAGGGCACCTATGACTATGTGGAAAAACTGCTGGGCAGCTTCCAGCCGAAGGAGGTTCTTTTTGACCGCACGAAGAAAAAGGAATTTGAACAGTATTTCGGCAATAAGGTATTCACTTTCGAACTTGATGATTGGGTGTTCACAGAGCAGACGGCCCGTCAGAAACTGCTGCATCATTTCGCCGTAAAAAACCTGAAAGGTTTTGGTGTGGAGCACCTCCATAACGGTGTGATAGCAAGTGGTGCCATCCTGCAATACCTTGAAATCACGCAACATACACAGATAGGTCACATCACCTCGCTGGCCCGTATTGAAGAGGAAAAGTACGTCCGGCTGGATAAGTTCACCGTGCGTTCGCTGGAGTTGTTGTATCCGATGCAGGATGACGGCAAATCGCTTTGCGATGTGATTGACAAGACAGTCTCGCCGATGGGCGCCCGATTACTGAAACGATGGGTGGTTTTCCCGTTGAAAGAACAGAAACCAATCAATGAGAGACTCGATATCGTGGAATATTTTTTCCGCGAACCAGAGTTCCGCGAACTGATTGACGACTCTTTCCACAGGGTGGGCGACTTGGAGCGTATCATCTCAAAAGTGGCTGTCGGACGGGTGACACCGCGGGAAGTGGTGGCCTTGAAAACCGCTTTGCAAGCTTTAAAACCCGTGAAAACAGCCTGCGAACATGCGAAAAATGATGCGCTCAGAAGGGTAGGAGAGCAGATGAATGTCTGTGAAGAAATGGCTGCGCGCATTGAGCGCGAGGTAGAGAGTGATGCACCCCAACTGCTGAACAAGGGCGGCGTGATTCGTCATGGCGTGAATGCTGAACTCGACGAACTGCGCCAGATTGCCTACTCCGGCAAGGACTATCTGTTGAAAATACAGCAGCGCGAGGTGGAGCAGACGGGTATTTCTTCGTTGAAAATCGGCTATAATAACGTGTTCGGCTATTATCTCGAAGTGCGTAATACATTTAAGGATAAGGTGCCGGCAGAGTGGGTACGTAAGCAGACGCTGGCACAGGCGGAGCGCTATATCACACAGGAACTGAAAGAATACGAAGAGAAAATCCTTGGCGCTGAAGAGAAAATCCTGTCGTTGGAAGCACGGTTGTTCAACAATCTGGTGACGGATATGCAGGCGTATATCCCTGCCATTCAGACGGATGCCAACCTGACCGCTCATCTGGACTGTCTGCTGTCGTTCGCAAAAGTGGCTGAAGAGAACAAGTATGTACGTCCGGTGATAGATGATTCGTCGGTCATTGAGATTCATCAGGGACGTCATGCCGTGATCGAGACACAGTTGCCATTGGGTGAGGAATATGTGCCCAATGACATCTATCTGGACAACGAGAAGCAGCAGATCATCATCATAACGGGTCCGAATATGGCCGGTAAGAGTGCGCTGCTGCGCCAGACGGCCTTGATCGTACTACTTTCCCAGATAGGCTGTTTCGTGCCCGCAGAAAGCGCGAAAATCGGTTTGGTGGACAAAATATTCACCCGCGTGGGTGCTTCTGATAACATTTCGTTGGGCGAATCCACATTTATGGTGGAGATGACGGAGGCTGCCAACATCCTGAACAATGTGACGCCGAAGTCCTTGGTGCTCTTCGATGAATTGGGCCGCGGTACCTCTACTTATGACGGTATCTCCATTGCCTGGGCAATCGTAGAGTATCTGCACGAGCATCCGAAGGCACAGGCCCGTACGCTCTTTGCCACTCACTACCACGAACTGAACGAGATGGAGAAGAATTTCTCCCGAATCAAGAACTATAACGTAAGCGTGAAGGAGGTCGATAATAAGGTCATCTTCTTGCGTAAACTGATGCGGGGTGGGAGTGAGCACTCGTTTGGTATTCATGTGGCGGAGATTGCCGGTATGCCGAAGAGCATCGTAAAGCGCGCCAATACCATATTGAAGCAGTTGGAAGCCGAGAGCAGTGGGGTAGGGGCCAAGGCAAAACCGTCGGCAGAAGCCTTGAATCAGAGCCGCGACGGGATGCAACTGAGTTTCTTCCAGTTGGATGACCCCGTGCTTACGCAGGTTCGCGACGAGATTCTTGGCCTCGATGTGAACAACCTCACGCCCCTTGAAGCGCTGAACAAACTCAACGAGATTAAGAAGATTGTCAGCGGGAAGTAACGATTAATCCTTCGGAATTTCCTGTTTTGTACATTTGCCTTTAAGGTTGCTAAGTCCTTTGATGCCATCGGGGTTATAAACAACGAATTGCTGGTCTGAGGTCTGCAACCAGAGATTGCCCTGGGCATCGTAGTACAGGCTTTTCACGAGGGTTACCACTTCGGACGATTCGTAGGGTGACTTGCCCAACTTGATGCCCGTGTTCAGTTTGTCGAAGGTCTTTGGCTGTGCGGCCAAATTCATGCCTGCCCATTCGCAGAAAGGTTTTGTATATTCGCTTGTACAGGCAAAGATGTGCTGCGGAGAGAAGGCCATACGGCCGAACTCCTTGTTTTCGTCATTGAAAGCAAAGGCTTCGCTCCACTGCTGGTTGTCCATCGTAAACTTCAGCAACTTATTTCTTATAGGCAGATAGATGGCCTGCTGACCGGCGTCCGAATACATACCGTGATATTCGCCATAGTAACTGCCTGTCAACTTCTCGAAACTAAACGTTTCAATGCCTTTCTCGTTGAGTTTGTTAAACTCGTTGGGATGTACGCCGCCGTTATTGGGATATTTCCAGAGGCCATTTTCGCGAATGGCATAGAAATCACCATTGTCTGTCACAAGAAAACCTTCCTCCGTACGTCTTACCATACGCACTACTTTCTTGGTCTGTGTGTCAAGCACGATGCAGGGGTCTGCCTTCATGGCCAGGAACCGGCCGTTAGGCGAGAAACTCATGGCCTCGCCTCGGTTGGCAGGCCAGATATAGTAGGTTTCTATGCCGTTGGGACCTTCGGGAACCAGCACATCGGAGGTGTTGACGTCCGTTCCATTGAAGAGCACGATGCCCTTCTCCTCCAACTGCATATAGATGTTTGTGCCGTCACAGCCCGAACAGATAATTCTTGCGCGTTCTCTCTTCTTCTTAGGAACGACAAAACGGAAGGCACCCGTCTGTTTGTTTAAGGCGCGGAGGGTGTTCAGGTCGCCATATTGGGTACCTTGGAAGTAGATGTTCTCAGCATCCTCATACACATTCTGAATCCACTCGTCGAAAAGAACGATGGCGAATTTGTTGTTCACATTCTGCATAGATTTAGTTGCTGTGGCAGGTTTGCGCTGTGCCAGTGCCATTATAGGCACCAGCATGACTGTTAATAGTATTGCTATCTTTTTCATAGTGGGAAAGTATTATTTCTTCATTTTTTCAAGTGCCTTTTGGGCTTTCTCCATGGCTGCCGACTGCAGTTCAGACATAGCCGCCGCAGCCTGCTTCAGTTCCTCTGCCTTTGAATCTACGATAAGCAGTTTGCCAAGGCGCGCCAAACCGTCGATGTTGAAAGCCGCGACGGAAAGATAGATAGTGAGTTTGCCTTTGGTGCCTGTAGGCCAATTGAGTTTACTGCCTTCCGGGGCATAGTTTCCATGCTGTCCTACCGAGAAAGGCTTACCGTCCTTGTCATAGGCCACTAAGTATCCGTAGGTCACGGCTTTGTATTGATCGACAGCCTCCGTGCTTTCTACCTCACCCTCAAGGGTCAGTTGACGGTCGTCAACATTCGTTATGACGAGTGGTTTCACCACTTTGAAGGGAACGCCCTCGGCGATTTCCGTGGGAATCTCTATCGAGGCCAGGCCCTCAGTCTCTGCAATGGTCTTCAGTTGTTCTTGCAGTTCTTCAAGTTTTGCTTTGGCGGCGTTGCGTTCTTCGTCTGTGCCCACGGCCATATCGGCCCTGGCGGTATTTATGCCGTCAACGCATTCGAAATACTTCTGTGGGAACGTTCCTAATACACCGTCGGCAGGCAAGTCCTTGCTGCCTGAACTATTGCTACCACCGCCACAACTGATGAATACTGTGCCCGAGAGGACGATAACTGCTGCAAGAGCAACGGATTTGAAAATGTTTTGTTTCATACGCTTAATAGTTTAAGAAATGTCATATTATTGCTGTTTTCGATATTCGCTTGGCATTACGCCCTTCAGTTTCTGGAAGGAACGTCGGAAGGTGGAGATGCTTTGGAAACCGCTTTCGGTAGCAATCTGTTCCAACGTGTATTCGGGATGCTGCTGCATGAGGGGAATGCTCTTCTTCTCTATGCGCAGGCGGTTGATATAGTCGTAGAAGGTCGTTTGTTGTACATGTGTAAAATAGTCGCTCAAGTAGGTGCGGTTGGTGCCTACATGGGCGGCCAGTTCCTTGATGGAAAGAGTGGGGTTCAGATAGAGTTCTTCGCCCTCAATAATGGCGGGCAGCACTTGGGCGAAGGCGTATTCACGGGTCGTGGATATCTCCTTGCCGTCTTTTTCCTCTATGGTGACTGGTTGCTGATGTAATACGTGTTCCAAAGTGATTTGCCAGAGTATTATAGACAGGACGTAATAGAGACAGTCTGTCAGCGGATGGCGGATGATAGAGATGACGACCCAAAGCAGTTGACAGGAGATGAAGAACCAAGCCACCACACGCAACCAGGAAATATCTGTCTCATCAATGTTGGAATAACTTTCATGGATATAGCGGACATAGTGTCGGGCCTCTCGTAACCATAGCAGGAAGATGATGGTGCCAGCGAGGAAAAGACAGGTTATATAGCAACGAATGACCATATCGTTATGCCATAGACACCAAGCCACAAAGAATGGAATATAGGGTAGCAACATCCACAGGATCTTCCGCAACGAAGCCCAGCTCGGATGGATCAGTTCATAGACAAGGCAGGTATAGCCGATAAGGCTGGTGCCGTCAATCATAACCAGAATGTCGTGCACGTTTTGGTTATGATAGTCGTGGACAGTCAGCAGGAAGTCTTTCAGGTTGAAGAGGGCCCACTGAACGAAAATGATGGCTACCACCCGTTGTAGTCGTGAACTGTTTTCACGACGGAACAACTGGTAGGCTTGGAGCGCGAAGTAAGCCGTAGCAAATCCGCTCAAAAAACTTGACAGAGCAGTTTCTTCCATCCGATTATTTGTTTTTCGCCACAAATATATGTAAAAAAAATGGAAGAAACAGCAAAAATGTCTGCAGTTTCTTCCGTTAAGAATTATATTTTGTGTATTTGAACGCCTATTGTTTGATTGACGCTTTCTTTTTGGCTCTTATCATGCAATACAAACCGATGATAATAAATGGAATGGAGAGCAACTG
>ONFE01000091.1 GCA_900316985.1 uncultured Prevotellaceae bacterium | reverse complement strand
GGTACGGTGGCCAGCGTCACGAATGATGCCTATTCCAAGTGCGGAACGGAGAATACCGCTGCCATCCTGGCTGATGAGGAGATGTACAGTCCTGCTGTCGAGGCAGTCATGCGGTATGTCTCGCCTGTATCGGGCTGGGCTTTGCCGTCTGCTGGAGAACTTCGCGCCTTGTCGGCAAACCTCTTTGTAGTGCGTCATGCGATGGAGGTCATCGGCGGTGATGCCTTTTCGGACGGGCAGTATCTCAGTTCCTCGCAGGACGGGGTTTCCTCGGAGAGTGAGCAGATGTATTACTATAGTGTGAGTCTTCGCAACGGTTTCGTGACTTCGACCGTTAAGACGACTCCCGGCAGGGTGCGCCCTGTGTTGAGAATCAGATAAAATCTTTTTATACGATTGGGGGTGTGCGCATTTCTCTCGGCGCATGCCCCTTTATATAACCATACTATGCCTGTAGAAGAGACAAAAGAGCAGCTTCAGATATACGGAATGTTCCGTAGCTGCATATACATTTTCCTGATTGTGGAACTGGTGATGAACCTGCCAATCCCCGCTGAGAGCCGCTTCACTGGTTTCTTGGTGGAGCTGATTGCCCGGTTCCGTGTGTTCAACAGCGTCCTGTCATGTAAGGTCATCGAGCTGATATGCATCTGTGTGACGTGTATCGGTACAAGGGCCAAGAAGAGCCTGAAATTCAACTTGAAGACGATGGTTCTGTACCCGATTATCGCGGGTTTCACGCTCATCATCCTCTGTGTGGTGGTGCAGCAGGGTACATGGGGTGGCATCCTCTATGGTCTGCCAAGCAACAGGGTTCTGTATGCCTTTATGTCCATCATCGGTACGATGCTGGTGCATCAGGGCGGTGACGCTATCGCCAGATACTACAACTACAAGGTGGGGGAGGACAGGTTCAACTTCGAGAACGAGTCCTTCGAACAGTCGGAGGAGCTGAACGAGACGGAATACTCGGTGAATATCCCGATGATGTATTACTTCAACAAGAGGATGCACAAGGGCTGGATCAACATCATCAACCCGTTCCGTGGTACGATCGTGTTGGGAACGCCCGGTTCGGGTAAGTCCTTCGGCATCATCGACCCGTTCATCCGTCAGCATGCTTCGAAGGGCTTTGCGATGATGGTGTATGACTATAAGTTCCCGACGCTGGGCAAGAACCTCTTCTATCAGTACTGCAAGAACAAGAAATACGGCCATCTTCCTGAGAACTGTGGCTTCCATATCGTGAACTTTACGGATGTGGAATACTCCAACCGTATTAATCCGATCCAGCGGAAATATATCCCTGACTTGGCAGCGGCCTCGGAAACGGCGGCTACGCTGCTGGAATCCCTAAATAAGGGCGGTGACAAGAAAGGCGGTTCGGAGGCTTTCTTCCAGAACTCGGCGGAGAACTTCCTGGCATCTATCATCTATTTCTTCGTGACTTTCCATCCGACGGGTTTCAAGGACGGCAAGAAACTGACCCGTTATATCCTTTGGGACAACAGGAAACTGAAGCTCATCATCAGGAACTGGAATGATTATCAGGCCATCGATGAAGCGGGGAACGTCATTTTGGACTTCGTTGACTATTCCAGCCGAAACGTCTCAACGGATAACGACGGCATGTTTGTGGAGCTGAACGGTTTCAGCTATACAGACATTCACGGCAATTATATCTTCATCAAGAAGTCCTGGTATGAGGATGAGGAGGGGAATATCGTGGAGCCGGACACTATTACGGGTGAGTTCTCTGACATGCCGCATGTGCTGTCCTTCCTCGGTCAGCCGTATGCGGACGTGTTCGACATCCTCATGCAGGATGAGAAGCTCATGTCGCTGATGGCTCCCTTCCAGTCGGCATGGCAGAACGGCGCGATGGATCAGTTGGAAGGTATGGTCGGTACGCTCCGTGTGAATGCCGCGCGTCTGGTGTCGCCGGAGGCTTACTGGGTGTTCACGGGCGATGACTTCGACCTGAAGATTTCTGACCGTAAGCATCCCTCATACCTTGTCATTGCCAATGACCCAGAGAAGGAACAGGTAATCGGCTCTTTGAATGCATTGATATTGAACCGTCTTGTGACCCGCGTGAACAGCAAGGGAAACCTTCCTGTTTCCATCATCGTAGATGAGCTGCCGACGTTGTATTTCTATAAGATTGACCGCCTGATTGGTACGGCTCGTTCGAACAAGGTGGCCGTGACCCTCGGCTTTCAGGAACTGCCGCAGCTGGAGGCAGACTATGGCAAGAACGGTATGCAGAAGATCCTGACCACCTGTGGTAACATCTTCATGGGTGCCGCCCGTAACAAGGAAACGCTGGAATGGGCGCAGAATGATGTGTTCGGTAAGGCCAAGCAGACCTCGAAGTCTGTTACCATCAATGACCAGAAGGTTTCTACGTCGATATCCGAGAAGATGGACTATCTGGTGCCTGCCGCCAAGATCGCGGACATGGCGACTGGTTGGCTGGCAGGTCAGGCTGCCCGTGACTTCACACCGACGGATATGAGTACCCTCAACGGTATCAATATTGAGGAGTCAGAGGAGTTCAAGACCACCAAGTATTTCTGCAAGACCAACTTCGACATGGAGAAAATCAAACAGGAAGAATCCTATTATGTTGACCTGCCAAAGATATATGCCTTTACCTCGGAACGTGAGAAGGAGGTGATGCTGAACCGTAACTTCAAACGTGTCAATGACGAGGTCAAGGCGATGATCAATGAACTGTTAGGAAAAGCACCTGAGGAATGATTCTTTGTCATTCTCAGGTGCTTTGTTAGTGTATAACTCTAGAGTGAGGAGTCTATGAAATAATAATCAATAGCTGAATCCGCTACCTGTCCATTTCAGCGTCTTCTGTGTCTTCTTGCCATTTTCATGCCAAGTTGTGACGATGATATCCTTCCCTGTTCGTGGCAAGGCATAGGATTTGTCGAAGTATTCCACGTCGAAACCTGGTGTGTTACATCCGGCCATATTCTTCGTGGCATTGTCGTAGCGGAAGAAACTCAGCCCGTCGTATTGTCCGAGGATGGGCTTTCCTTTCTGGAAACTCCATCTGTTATCGGCAAAGAGCTTGTGTTTGCCGTCAGCCTCGTTCCAGTAGCACATCTCTATCCTTGATAAATAATCTTCGTATTTTTGCTCATAGACAAGGAAACCGTTTTTCGTGTCAATTGTAAGTGTCACGTTCTCATCGAGTGGAAGTCCCTTTTCTTTACTGGTTATGGCACGTTGCAGACTTTTATAAATGGCTATTCCCTCCATATCACATTCCTCTACTTCTTCGGAGAGGATAGATGTGAGATAGGCGTTCACAAAGTCTTTGATTGTTGGGCGTGCGCCCTGGTAATCTACTCGGAAACCTTCCTGTGCTGCCATTGCCAATGTGCAGCAGGCAAAGATGATTGCTAATGATAGTCTTTTCATATGCTTTTTAATATAGTGAATCCTTTTTGCTGGCAATCTTTGTCAGTTTGCCGTTTTTCCATTTATAGGTGTCGGTGTAGAGCATTCCGACATCGCGGACATGGCTGGTAATGGTCTTGTCCTCACTGTCGATAACCGGCTCCTGAATCTCCTGAAACGCCTCGACATCATAGAACTGGCGGGTGACAGGATTCCAGACGAATGCCTTATAGACCGACTGTGCATGGTGGGTTAAGCCGAGATAGACCATCAGGTCGGGAATGCCGTCGAAGTTGATGTCCTTCTCGAAAATCCATTTCAGCGTCTCTTCCATTTTTCTGCTGACGGCTCCGTTCAGGGGCTCGTCGAAACTCAGGGGATGCTCCTTGCCGTTCACCTCGAAGGTCACGTGGATATTGTCCATCCACTCGCTGTCTCTGTTTTCGTCGTACTTGTTTTCCAGCTTATACCGGAATTTCCACGCATCGCGCTCGGGTGCGCCCAAGACCGACGGAGATCCTGGCCACCAGCCGGGCAGCTCGCGCATCTCCTGGAATTTCGAGAACTTCATCACTCTGCCCGTGGTAGGATTCTTCCAGGAGCCTTTCAGCATCTGGAAGTCGCCCTCAACCTCGGTATACGTCAGATAGATGATGCCAGTTGTCTCACCGTCGGGCTGGTACTCCTCGAAGCGGCTGTCGAACACATATTCCTCATCAGAGATTATCGGCTTTTCCTTGCCCCAGTTCCTTACGATCAGGATAGGGGCTGGCGACTTGGCTTTGGGGTAATAGATATAGCCCGCCGTCTGCCATTCGCCATTATAATATGCTGTCTGGAAGAACACCTCTACGGCAATCTTCCCGTTCAGGAGAGCCTTGAATCCGCGGTTTTCAGTAACCTCCTGTGCCGATATACAAACGGCACAGATCATCATCAACGACAATATATATTTTCTCATATAGGTTTACCATTAATATCACCAGCTGCAAAATTACGAAATATAATCGAAATAATGCATATTTTTCCAGACTTCTTGTTATTCTCGCATATTTTCGCTAATTTTGCACCGTTTAAAAGAATAATTATGAGCGAGAAATTCCCATACGGCTACGATGTGAATGCCTATATTGACAAGGCATTCGAGCAGATGAAGGCTGATTTTCCCTGGGCAACGAGGGAGATGATAGCAGATAATACGAACTTGGGCATTGAGAAAATGGACGGCGAATATCAGTACGTCTCCTATCACTCGCAGTATGACGGAACGCTGAAGGCATACAAAGAAGATGTCGATTGTGAGGAGTTTCTCCGTCGGCTCGCCAGTGGCCGTGACTGGGAACTTAATAAGGCCAATCCCGTGAAGGAAAGCATCGATGTGGAAGCCTCCAGCCGATGCAGTGGCGACTGGTATCTGGAGTGCTATCGGATTCAGAAGCATCAGTTGGGCGGCTATTCTGCTTATGTCACGGCTGGCAACCGTTCGGCAGGCGGATCGAAGACGGTCTTCATCCCTGCTTCTTTTTTCAAGCTGCCTTGGGAAGAGTTCCTAGACAAGTACCTCGATCTTGTCATCCCCGGTTCATACTATGTAGGCAGGGCCGATCTCGAACGCGATCCTCGCATCAAAGAGTTCCTGGGCTTCTGAGGAGAATAATTGTAATTTGACAGGAGATATGAAAAAGATGACAATCGTAATAGTAGTTATGCTTGTTATGGCGGTATTTATGCCAACACATGCTTTTGCGGGAAGCAAGGACAGCGTGGAAGTTGATTTGCTTGACATC
>ONFE01000084.1 GCA_900316985.1 uncultured Prevotellaceae bacterium | reverse complement strand
TTCTTTCTGTCGGGATTACTGGACTCGAACCAGCGACCTCGCGCCCCCCAGACGTGTGCGCTACCAACTGCGCTAAATCCCGATCCTTTGCGAATTGCGGATGCAAAGGTAAGAAGTTTATTGGAGATTTGCAAGTTTTCCCGTCATTTTTTTTATTTTTTTCATTTTCGCTGCTTATGGTGGGCACTCGTCAGAATTATAAATATTGTTATTTGATGCGGTGAAAATAAAATAATTTCGTAACTTTGCAGTGTTATAGAAAATAAGTTTAGACTAAAGACTATGCAATATACACTGAAAGCGCCCGAACAGCTGAAAGCCACGGTGACGCTGCCTGCCTCGAAAAGCATATCCAATCGTGCTTTGATTATCTCTGCACTATCAGGAAACATCGTTACTCCCCAGAATCTGAGTGACTGTGATGACACGAACGTCACAGTGAGAGCTCTGCGTGACATGCCCTACGAAATAGACATTATGGCCTCGGGAACGGCCATGCGGTTTATGACTGCCTACCTCAGCGTGACAGAAGGAGAACATGTGCTTACGGGAACAGAGCGGATGAAACACCGTCCCATCAAGGTGCTGGTTGATGCGCTACACTATTTGGGGGCAGACATTGAATATCTGGGCGAAGAAGGATTTCCCCCACTCCGTATCCGTGGACGCAAGTTGGACGGTGGTACGCTGGAGATTCCCGGTAACATCAGTTCCCAGTATATTTCCGCCCTGCTGATGATAGGGCCGGTGCTGGAGAACGGTTTGGAACTGACACTCACAGGCGATATCATCTCACGCTCGTACATTGACCTCACGCTTCACACAATGCACGACTTCGGTGCCACTGTGGAATGGAAAGATATCAAGACCATCAAGGCTGAACCATGCGGCTACCAACAGCGCGACTATCTCATTGAGAACGACTGGAGCTCAGCCAGCTATTGGTATGAGATGATGGCCATCCATAACAAACCCGGTGATGAGATTATTCTGACGGGATTGGCAGACGCTTCTCGCCAGGGCGATTCCGTGGTGAAATATCTGTTCTCCATGTTGGGCGTAAAGACCACCTTCGAGAGCAAGGAACCAGGTGTTCCTACAACAGTGACGCTAAAGAAACTGCCAAAGCGTCTGCCGCGACTTGACTACGATTTCATCAACCAGCCTGACCTTGCACAAACTTTTGTGGTCTGCTGTTGTGCCATGAATGTTCCCTTCCATTTCGTTGGGCTCTCCACCCTGAAGATCAAGGAAACCGACCGCATCAAGGCCCTGAAGATTGAAATGCGCAAACTGGGGTATGTGATTCAGGACCGCGACGAATCGGAACTGCTGTGGGATGGTGAACGTTGTGAGCCATCCTCGGAGCCCATCGACACCTACGAAGACCACCGGATGGCTTTGTCCTTTGCACCCTACAGTTTTGTACGTGAAGGCTTGTGCATCAACAATCCGCAAGTGGTGACGAAGAGCTATCCCCGCTTTTGGGATGACTTGAAGAAAGTTGGATTCCAAATCTCTGAAGAATAAGAATTCTTTCATCAATAGTCATTAGTCCTTAAACATCAATATGACATTTGTACTGATCTGCATCGGAGCACTCGTCCTGTTAGGTGGTGTGGCTGCACTCCTCTCAAGGGGAGACGACACTCCCATTCAGCAGGGGCACGACTGCAGCACTTGTCTGAGTCGTGACGACGGCTCCTGTAAAATCAAATGTCTGCTGGATGACTTGAAAGAAAAAGAAGACCCACCTAAATCCTCCTTGTCTAGGGAGGACTTACAATCCCGCGAAAAAACTGACCGAAAAAGAAACAAGAACTCCATCCCTATACAGGGAGGGCTGGGGTGGGTCGTTATCATCCTCCTGCTTTGTTCTTGTTCCACCGAAAAGAACACTTCCCAGTCGCGCTGGTGGCATTCGTTCACGGCACGCTATAATACCTATTATAACGGTAATCTAGCCTATATTGACGCTTCCCTGGAAAAGGAACAAGGCAATAAGGACAACTTTACCGAGATGATTCCGCTCTATACCGTTAGCAACAAGAGCTCAAAAGAAATCGGTAAGGGTAATTTCGACAAGGCCATCGAAAAATCACAGAAAGCCATCAAGCTCCACAGTATCAAACGACGTCCCACCTGGAACAAGAGTCGCAAGAAGACAGAACGCGACATTGAGTGGCTCTCACGTCGGGAATACAACCCTTTCCTTTGGAAAGCGTGGATGTTGATGGGCCGCTCACAATTCCATCAGGGAGCCTTCGACGAGGCTGCCTCCACCTTTGCATATATGTCACGCCTCTACCGCACACAGCCAGCCATCTACGGCAAAGCTCGTGCATGGCTAGCCAAATGCTATATCGAACAGGACTGGCTCTATGATGCTGAGGACGTGATTACGAAGATGAAGCGCGACTCACTTGACTGGCGTGCCATAAAAGAATGGGATTACACTTATGCCGACTATTATATCCATACGGGTCGCTATGCCGAGGCCATACCCTATCTTAAGAAAGTCATCAAACACGAGATGCGCCGCAAGCAAAAAGCCCGCGAATGCTACCTTTTAGGACAAATCTATGCCAGCCTCGGACAACGAGACGAGGCCTATAAAGCTTTCCGCCGTGTGATTCGCATGAATCCACCTTACGAACTGGAATTCAATGCCCGCATCTCTATGACTGAAGTGATGGCAGGCGGCAACGCCAAGCAGATGATCAGCCGTCTGAAAAGAATGGCCCGTTCCGGCAAGAATACCGAATATCTGGATCAGGTGTATTATGCCATGGGTAACATCTATCTGATGCAGAAAGATACGCTCGGAGCCATCGGTGCCTATGAGAAAGGCAACGAGAAGGCCACCCGCAACGGCATCGAGAAAGGCGTGCTGCTTCTTCATCTGGGTGACCTCTACTGGGCCAAGGAGAAGTTCAGCGACGCCAAACGCTGCTACGGTGAGGCCATCGGACTGCTCGACAAGGACCGCAAGGACTACAAGCAACTCAGCGAACGCTCCAAGGTACTTGACGAGCTGGTGCCCTACACTGAGGCCGTCCATCTTCAGGACTCCCTGCAAGTACTGGCAAAACTCCCTGAGAAAGAGCGCAATGAAGCCATAGACCGTGTGATCGAGGCACTGAAAAAGAAGGAAAAGGAAGAGCGAGACCGTCAGGCGGAAGCCGATGCCCAGTCACAACTTGCCCAGCAGAACGCCATCGGCAACCGCAACAATCAAAACAACACCCCCACCCCTACCCTGTCTAATCGAAAGGACGACACCTGGTACTTCTACAATCCGATGACCGTGAATCAGGGAAAACAGACTTTCCAGCGGCAGTGGGGAAAACGAGAGAACGTGGACAACTGGCAGCGCATCAACAAGACCGTCGTAGCAGGTGCCTCACAGATGGAGCAATGGACCGATGAGCAACGCGACTCGCTGGCACAGGCAGCAGCTGTGGAAGACTCCCTGAAGCAGCTTACCGACAGCGCCCAGAACGATCCCCACAAACGGGAATACTACCTGAAAGACATCCCCTTCACGGAGGAACAGGTAGAGGCTTCCAATCTTATCATCATGGACGGTCTACATCATAGCGGCGTCATATTCAAAGACAAGCTTAATAACCTCCGCCTTGGCGAAAGACAGTTGCGGAGACTCACCGACCAGTACCCCTCTTACGAGAAGATGGACGACGTGTACTATCACCTATACCTATTATATATGCGTAAGGGAGAGCCGCAGATGGCCGACGTGTGGCTCAGCAAGCTGAAGGCCGATTACCCTGAAAGCCAGTGGACCACCCTCCTTACCGATCCCTATTTCGAAGAGAATGCCCGCTTCGGCACCCACATGGAAGACTCGCTCTATGCGGCCACCTACGATGCCTTCAAGGCTGACCGTTTCGTGGAAGTGAAATCCAACGCGGCCTTCTCAGAGAAGCGTTTCCCGCTCGGAGCCCATCGGGATAAGTTCATATTCATCGGAGGTCTGAACAAATTGAATGGCGGCGACAGCCAAGGCTGTCTCGCGGATATGCAGACTGTAGTAGAAAAATACCCCACCAGCGAAGTCAGCCAGATGGCCGGAATGATTATCAACGGTGTGAAGGCCGGACGCCGGCTCCACGGTGGAAAGTTTGACATGGGCAACGTCTGGGACCGCCGCAGTTATGTGCTTTCCGACAGCGACTCCATTGCCGCCCGCGTCTTTGAACCAGAGCGCGATGCCAAATTCATTCTCCTCATTGCCTATCAGCCCGACTCTGTCAACGAGAACCAGCTGCTCTTTGAGATGGCACGCTTCAATTTCACCAATTTCCTGGTGCGTAATTTCGACCTCACCTTTGAGGACGTCGACGACATCCGCCGCTTGCGACTGGAAGGATTCCGCAATTACGACGAGGTGCTCCAATATACCCGTGCCCTCTACCAGCAGGAGAATATCACCGCCCTGCTACAGAAAGCGCGCATCATCATTATCAGCGACAAGAACCTTGAACTCCTGGGAACGCAGTATAGTTACGAAGACTACGACAAGTTCTACGAAGAACACTTCGTACCGCTGAAAATCAGTACTGTGCGCCTGTTGACGGAACCCGCCACCATTGAATACGAGAAAGAACCCGAAACCCCTGCCAGCGAGCAGCAATCCAATGACGGCAACGGACTCTATAACGGTGGCGTACTCAACAACGAGACACTCATCGACCTCGGTATTGAACAACCGGAAGACAACTCCACCTTCGATATCCCGTCGGAGGAACCTGTTACTATCCCGCAGCAACCCGAGCCTCAGGACACAGAGATTCAGCAACCTGAGCCTCCAAAGATCGAACCTCAGCAATCTGAAATTCAGAAGCCTGAGTCCTCAAAGACTGAGCCGGTGACAACGCCCAAGACAGAGGCGACGATACCTGTGCAAAAGCCAGAGCCCGTGGACGACGGTACGATAGAAATCCCTGCCGAAGTACCTGCTACCAAGCCTCAGACTCCCATTATCGAAAACGGTACCCTAGAGATTCCTGCAGCACCTACGACTCCAAAGCCACAGGCTCCTACCATCGACAGCGGCACCATTGAGATTCCTGCGGAACCAGCTCCTAAGCCCCAGGCTCCTGCCATCGACGGCGGCACCATTGAGATACCTGCTGCGGCACCTGCCACTACGGCTCCCACAAAACCCGCAGCAACTCAAAAGCCCGTCGCAAAGCCTAAGGAACAGCCTGTTACCAAACCCAAAGAACAACCTGCTCCCAAGCCGAAAAAGCAGCCTGCCGTGGAAGACACCGGCATCGACTTCGGTGATGGCTTTGGCAGTCAGAACAGACCGACCACCAACAAAAAGGAAGAGCCCAAGAAAAAGAAGCCCGTCGTCGACCTCGAAGACGAGTACTACGACCTCGAAGGCTTCTAAGGACCTGAAACTTGTAATCGTTTTCTACAGAAAACGCTTTCAGAATACATGAATGAAAGAAACCTGAAACAATTATATATGACAAACGGACTATTATTATGGGTAGACGACGAGATTGAACTGCTCAAGGCCCACATCCTTTTCCTCGAGAAGAAAGGCTACGAAGTGGTAACCGTCAGCAACGGCAACGACGCCATTGAAGAATGCCGTCAGAAAACCTTCGACCTCATCCTCCTCGATGAGATGATGCCCGGTCTCAGCGGACTCGAAACGCTCCAGTATATCAAGGAGATACAGCCCGCCACGCCCGTTGTGATGTGCACCAAGAGTGAGGAGGAGAACATCATGGACCAGGCCATCGGCTCCAAGATTGCCGACTACCTCATCAAGCCCGTCAATCCCTCGCAGATTCTGCTGACGCTGAAGAAGAACATCCATCAGCGGCAGATTGTCACCGAAGTCACGCAGACAGGATATCAGCAAAACTTCGGACAAATCTCCATGCAGATAGACAACTGCCAGACGCTTCAAGACTGGATTGACGTCTATAAGCGACTCGTGCGCTGGGAGCTGGAACTCAGCAACACCGATTCCTCCATGACCGAGATGCTCCGGATGCAGAAAGAAGAGGCCAACAACGGCTTCGCCAAGTTTGTCAAAAAGAACTACCTCTCCTTTATCGAGGAAGGCTCCTCACGTGAAATCACCATGTCGCCCGACATCTTCAAGAAGCATATCTTCCCCTTGCTTAACAACGGGCAGAAAGTGTTCTTCATCGTTGTCGATAACTTCCGCTACGACCAGTGGCGTGTGCTCGCCGAAGAGATCGGAGACCTGTTCGACATCGATGAACAACTCTATATGACCATCCTCCCAACGGCTACCCAATATGCCCGCAACGCCATCTTCTCAGGACTGATGCCCAACAAGATTGCCGAAATGTTCCCCGAACTATGGGTGGATGAAGACGAAGAGGAAGGCAAGAACCTCAACGAGGGGCCGCTCATCCAGACGCAGATAGAGCGCTACCGCCGCAAAGACAAGTTCTCCTACCACAAGGTGAACGACTCTCAGGGAGCCGACCGCCT
>ONFE01000079.1 GCA_900316985.1 uncultured Prevotellaceae bacterium | reverse complement strand
GTCCGTATTATTTCTGTAGAACAGAGCTGCGGGAGTCGACTTGTTGCTAAGCGTCTTGTTTCTGCGTGTGGGATAAAGGTCACCCGATATATCATTATCGAAATAGGTGTTGAAATTATTGTCGGCGGGAATCACAGTACAACGCTGATGATCAGGCGTATTGTTCACTTCATTACTTGCCCAATACCAATAGTCGTAATCCACATGCATGACAAGCAGGCCGTTACCATAGGCTTTAGCATCCCATCCCGTCTGCTGTATGTTCTGCAGAATAAGATACTCGTTACGATGAGCTTGATTATAGATAATAAACACATCACCATAGTCAGCCAGCGACTTCATGTCCGTCACTACCGTGTCTGCCGCCAGTTCCGTCGGTTCTATCCATCCGCAGAACCAACGCTCATAGCCAGTATAGTTGCAGGGCACATAGCCATCACCATTGTAGCAGCCATAGTCCATCAGCGACCAGGTAAACATGCCATAATTATCACCATTATCACGGGTATCATAGAAGTCAGGAAGCCCCATACAATGTGAAAACTCATGGCAGAGAGTACCGATGCCGTCCCTTTTTCCTGATCCATTCAACTCAGGTCCGCAGGCATAGGTGTCAATCTTCATATCCTGCAGTTTAAGTGGTTCTCCGGGACGGAAGCCATCGGGAGACAAGGCCGAACTGAGTTCATACTCATGGGGCCAAATCGTGTAGTAGCCGCCACCGTCGGCCTGTCCTTTGCCGGCATACATCACATAGACCTGGTCCACATAGCCGTCGTCGTTCCAGTCATAGTCGGACCATTTCACCTGGTCATCAACTAACTTGCAGGCTTCAATAATCATTTCATGAACATTCTCCAGACCTCCTTTACCAGCATAAAACTTCATGGGTTCAGAGACCGTAACTGGCCCCATCACGTCAAAAGTAAGGTCGAACTGTCCGTTACTCTGGCTGTCGAAATAATCATGCACAGAGCCTACAGAGCCATAGCTATCGGTATAACCCACCTTGTTGGCCATATCCTCAAACACTTCCTGTGTATTATCAGCAGCAAACAATTTTGCAGGGATTACTTCCGTTGAAGTGCCACTCCCCGTGGAAGAGGACTCCTCTTTTTCGGGGAACTCCACCAGAATGATGATACCTTTCTTGCTTCCTGTGTAGGAAGTAGGCTTTCCAAACTCTCCTGCCTTGCGTGGAGCCGCCTTACGAACATTCTGCCGACGGGCAAGGCGCTGCTGACGCTGCTGTTCAAGCACCTGTCTGTCTGCGAGTACAGCAAAATCAGATTCAGAAGAAAGCGTAAAAGCCCGTCCGTCGGCAGCCATCCAATAGTGACTATGCTCATCACCTTTCAACTCCGCCTGTACCTTACTACCATCAGCCAAGGTCAGGACTTGCCATTGTCCGCGCTTGGCGGGCACGGCATTGGCTACCAAACAAACAGAAACCAATAACAATATGGAAAGTAATTTCTTCATCTTTCTGATTATCACGATACTTTATAAAAACACGAAATGGGGTGCAAAGTTACTACAAATGAGCGAAATACCAAAATAAAAGGCACTTTTTTTGAAATCCCCGAATGCAGTCTTTACTTCTGTAAACCATCAAAACTCGCTTTCATCTCCACCCATTTCTCCTTCAGATAGGTTTTAAAGCCTTCATCTCCGAGCACCTGGATGTCTTCAAACATGCCCAGCACGAAACGCCCGATACCCCGATAACTACATACGGACAAATGCAGAAGCCAGTGGCGCTCATCTTCTTGTTCAATGAAGGGTATGGAAGCGGGGTATTCCTCACGCAACAGGTTACTGGCCAGTGTGCCCATTCTTAAGTCAATGGTATATCGCTGTTCACCGCTAAACATAAAGATGTCGGTGTACATCTGGCGGTGTTCTTTTTCATGAATCCATTCATCATCAAGCATCTCCACATTTTCCATTCGAGCCAGTTTGAAAGTCTTGTTCATGCCCGACGACAATTCATGACAACGCACATCCTGATTCCCGTTCATCATCAGATAAGGTTCCACCAGACGGTCCTTCTTGGTTTGACTATGTCCCGACGAATAGCCCTTCAGCACCGCCATACGTTTCAATTTGATAGCCTGACAGAGCATCGATACATTACGGGCCTGCTGTTCGGCGAACTGACTGTCGTTCTGGATGTCAAAGTCATAGAAACGGCCCAGTTTCCGCTTGATGTTTCTCACCAGAGCGTCTTCTTCCACCTTATTTAATATACGCATGATGGCAATGGCCTCTTCCTCGGAAAACGAAATACGGGCGATGAGCTGTTTGAAGAAAGGACTTTCGCGGTCTATACGGTAATAAGGCCCCTGTTTCTCAACGATGAATCCACAGTCGCGGTAGAAATCAAGATAATAGTACAGGCTACGGCGCGACAACCCGAATCGCTGACTCAGTTCATCAACGGTCAACGATTTATTCTGCGAAAGGGCCAATAGCAGTTGCAACTGCATTTCCAATTTATCGTGGCGCATGGTAAGTGAAAAATATAAAGCCTCCCCTCGGGGAGGTTTGGAGGGGGTTAAAACTCAAACGGTATATCAAGTTGCCCGTCGCCTAAAAGATTATAACTCATGCGATGATAGGGGGTGACACCATATTGCCGGATGGCCTCGCGGTGTTTCTTCGTGGGATAGCCCTTGTTAGATTTCCAGTCATACTGCGGGTATTCCTCAGCCAATCCGTCCATATAGTCATCCCTGTAGGTCTTGGCCAAAATGGAAGCGGCGGCAATGGAGAGATATTTGGCATCGCCCTTCACAATGCAGACATGGGGCACCTCGCCATACTGCTTAAACCTGTTCCCATCCACAATAATGGCCTCGGGCCTCACCTTCAGTTGATCAAGTGCACGGTGCATAGCCAGAAACGAAGCATTGAGAATATTGATTTTATCAATTTCCTCAGGAGTAACGACACCTACAGCCCATGCCACGGCATCCCGCTCTATGATCTCGCGCAACTGATGACGTTTCTTGTCGGTGAGTTGCTTGGAATCGTTCAGTTCTTCATTCTGGTAATCCGCCGGAAAAATCACAGCCGCCGCATAGACACTGCCTGCCAGACAGCCACGACCGGCTTCATCGCAACCGGCCTCTATCTTCCCTTCAAAATAACAGCCCTTTAACATAAGAATACATTTTAACCGTACTAATAAAAACTATTTAACACCTTCAGGTGAAAATAAATCCATTTGTGAACATATTGTGCACAAAGGTACAATAATTTTGCCAATGAAACAAGAACCTGACAAAAAAGTTTCAAGATTCAGGTTTCAAGTTTCAAATTAAAAAAGTTATCGTTAAGGTTATCGTTATCGTTAAAAAATTATGGAAAAACAAATGACCATGCAGAGCACTTGGATGCTCCTGGAGAACGTAAAGAATGTAGCAAACCGCCCCGTAGAGTGGTTGCGCCAATATTATTCATCCGTGTTGGAACGCGACATCAACATGCGCCAGACCTGGAGCCTCATCGAGGTGCAGGCTGCATTCTTCGCAGGCATCATGCCTGCCAACTATAGCTTGTGGCTACGCGCGGCCTGCTGCGTCTGGTTCCTCATGGCCCTGAAGCGCTGCCGCCGTTTGTTATGAGCTATCTCGCCCACAATCTAAGCAGATAAAACCGTATAACATTTTTAAAGACCAAACACCTTTTGTGCTATCAAAATGATGCATATTTACTGAAATAATATATAAAATGAGACGTTTTAGGCATAAAAATGAGCATTATTTTAATAAAACATTTTGCAATTTAAAAATTTTTATTAATTTTGCAGCCGAAATCATTCTTCCTACCTATCCAGAATAAAACGTTTCTATATTATAATTTAAACATGAGAGAGTATTTATGAAAAGAAGACTAACAATGCTTTTGGCAAGCTTCTTCCTATTTGTGGGGGGAGTATTTGCACAGACTGAAGTCAACGGTGTTGTCGTTTCGCAAGACGACAATCAGCCCATCGTTGGTGCCACCATTCAAGTGGCAGGCACACAGATTGGTACCGTGACAGACATCAATGGTAGGTTCACGCTTAACTGTCCGAGCGAGAACAGCGTACTCAAAATTTCTTTTGTGGGTATGGAGCCCATTGAGATTGTAGCACGCAAGAATCTCCGCATCGTGCTGAAAAGCGACAACACGGAACTCGATGAGATTATCGTGACAGGTTATGGAGTGACTCGTAAGTCCGCCTTCACCGGTGCCGCATCGACAGTGGGCAGCGAAGTTGTGGGCAACAAGACTGACTCAAACCCAATTAAAGCGCTGGAAGGTGCCGTTACCGGATTACAACTGAACAACGAATCTGGTCAGCCAGGTGCCCCTGCCAACATCTTTATCCGTGGTCGTAATTCACTGAACTCTGGTACTCAGCCTCTCTATGTCGTTGATGGTGTGACCTATAACTCCGATGCAGTTGGCGTACGCTCAGATGAAGGTCAGGAAACCAGCCCCTTGGCTAACTTGAATGCCAACGACATTGAAAGCATCACGGTATTGAAAGATGCTACGGCAACCTCTATCTATGGTGCCCGCGCTGCCAACGGTGTCATCGTTATCACAACGAAGAAAGGTGGTTCCGGTGCAACGAAGGTAAGTTTAAATGCGAAGGTCGGTTGGCAGTTCATGCCTGGTCATAGGCACACTGGCTATCATCCTGTAAATGCTGAACAGTACAAAGAGCTTTGGACGGAAGCCATACAAAACGAAGCCGCATATGGCGATGACAGCTACGCCAACTACTTCAATGCCGCATATGGTTTGGGATTCGACTTCTCTAAAGCCGAAGACTGTGCTGAGTTCATGAACTGGTTCATTGAAAATGACAGTCCAGCCGGTACTGACACTGATTGGTTGAAAGAGGTTACCCGTACTGCTCTCACTCAGAACTATAATCTGAATATCCAGGGTGGCGGTCGTGATCCTCGCGCTGCTCACTATTTCCTTTCACTCGATTACCTGAACGACAAGGGTATCGTCAAAGGTAAGGACATGAAGCGCTATTCTTTCCGCTTTAACTTCGACCAGGCGCCCTCGAAGATTGTCAAGTATGGTTTCAACACCAACTTCGTTTATTCAGAGACAAATATGGGTGCCGGCGGCGGATACTATTCCGATCCCGTTACTCAGGCCTTTATGCAATCACCTTGGAACAGTGTGAAAACCACTGATGGTGAGTGGAACATGAATACAGTTAATGGCTACAATCCTGTTGCTCAGCGCAGTTCTGAAGGTGACCAAAGTCTTGCAAAACAGTATCGCGCCATTCTGTCACCCTATGTAACGATCAACTTCCTGCCTGAACTGTTCTATACCATGCGCGCAGGTGCTGACGTTTATGTGGTTGACGAATTCGGATTCTGGTCGTTCTTACAGCCTCAAGGTAGGTCTATGAATGGTATGGGTGAGAACAACACCACCATTCACACACTGATGTCTATTACCAACACGCTGAACTATCTGAAGACCTTCAACATGAAGCACAATGTGAACATCATGTTAGGTCAGGAGGCTCAGTACACTTACCAGAAGAACGCTTATCTGGCAGGTAGCAACTATCCTGTCCAGGATAAACCTCAGGTAGCCAACACCTCTGTTCCCAGCAGTGCCTCTACCTACATTGACCGTATGGCACTGGCTTCATGGTTCGGCAATGCAGAATACAACTATGACAACAAGTACTATTTGTCGGCCAGTCTCCGCGCAGATGGCAGTTCCCGTTTTGGTAAGAACAACCGCTGGGCTACCTTCTATTCCGTAGGTGCCAAGTACCGACTGACGGAAGAAAGTTTCATGGAATCTACACGTTCATGGCTGAACAACCTCACGTTCCGTATCTCTTATGGTACATCGGGTAATTCCGAAGTAGGAAATTCATGGTATGCTGCCAAGGACCTCTTTGGATTCGGCTACAACTATAACGGCATTCCAGGTATGTCTCGCGAACAGTTCGGTAATGATGACCTGAAATGGGAGAAGACCGGTAAGTTTAACGTTGGTCTGGATGTGACGTTCCTGAATCGCTTTACGGTGGAACTTGATTACTACAACCACCTCACCTCCGATATGGTGTTTGCCGTTCCCACATCTTTCGTAACAGGACTTGATGAATACTATCAGAACGTGGGTGAACTTAGCAACCGCGGTTTTGAAGCCACATTACGTACAATCATCTTCAACAAGAAAGACCTGAAATGGAATGTTTCTATCTCTGCTTCGCACAATAAGAACGAAGTGAAGAAACTCAGCACTGATTTACCAATCGAGAGTACCTATCAAATTACCGAGGTAGGCTATCCTATCTATCAGTTCAAGATGAAGGAATTTGCCGGTGTGGATCCTGAGACAGGTTCGCCCATGTGGTATCTGAATGAGGAAGGCGACGAGACCACCACCAACTGGAACAAGGCAAAAAAGCGCTATGTAGGCGATGCTAACCCCAAGTGGTTCGGTGCCATTTCTTCCAATCTTGAGTACAAGAACTTCGATTTCTCTTTCCAGTTCAACTATTCTTTGGGCGGAAAAATCTACGGTAGCAGCCTCCGCTACGATGAGCACATCGGTGCTTCGGTCGGCGAGAACTTCACGAAGTATGTATATGACAATCGCTGGCAGAAGCCAGGTGATGTTACGGACGTACCTAAGTTGGAATTCTATGGTTCTTCCAACAAACACTCCACCCAGTTCCTCATGAGCGGCAACTACCTGAAGTTGCGTTCTATTGTACTGGGTTATTCACTGCCGTCTGAACTCACCAAGAAGTTCTATGTAAGTCGTCTGCGTTTCTATGTACAGGCTGACAACCTCTTCGTTCTCACTGCCAAGAACTACCGTGGCTTCGACCCCTCCAGCGTTGGCGCCAACGGTGTACAGTTGTGGAACTATCCTTCTCCACGCAATGTTGTGTTCGGTGTGAATGTTGACTTTTAATTATGAAGGAGAAAAATAATATGAAAATGAAAGATATAAGAAAAATCGCATTCTGTTCCCTGATGGCACTTGGATTGTCATCTTGCGGAGACTCATTTTTTGACGTGCAAATGGATCAGAATATTGAGACAAAGGATGCTTACAAGAATGTCCAGGATGTGAAAAACGGTATGATTGGTGCCTATTATGCGTACCTGTGCTCCGACTTGGCTGAAGGTGACCCCTCTTCGGGACATTTCGTTAATTTGGGAACCTATCAGTTTGGTGATACAGACGGTGAAATCGAAGACACTTGGAATTACGGCTACAAGATCATCGATCGTTGCGTACGCACCATTCAGGGTGCAGAAGCTATACGTGCCGCTGGTGCCGACGAGGGCTTCGAGGATCAAATTGACTCATATATCTCTCAGTGCTATGCCCTGCGAGCACTTGCTACTTTCACGATGACCAACCTTTGGGGAAAGCCATATAAGGCTGGTGGAAACAATACTCAACTGGGTGTCTGCCTGCTCGACAAGGAACCGCTGGAGCCTTTCGTGAAAATCCAGCGTTCCACTGTAGAGGATTGCTACAAGCAGGTTTGCAGCGATATTGAGTTGGCACTCAAATACTATGCCGGTGAGGGTGAGATGAACGGCTCTCCACAATTCTATTTCAACGAAGCTGCCATATATGCGCTGAAGGCACGTGTTAACCTGTACATGGGCAAGTATGCTGAGGCTCTTGCTGCAGCAGAGGAAGCCATCAAGTTACGTGGCTCCAGTGACATATCGAATGAAGCATACGTATCTATGTGGTCTTCAACAGCCATCTCTGACGAGGATATCCTCACGATTGCTAAGAGTGATGATGACAACCTCTCAGCAAATTCACTTAATACGCTTTATGGCGATTATGGCGCATCTTTCGAGAATGAATTCCAAGACTATTTTGGTGAAGATGACGCTCGTGCCAGCATGCTTGCTAATAAGTCATTCAAGTTCTGCGGCACCTCCACTTCAGAGGATACGAGTAACATTCCTATTTTCCGCAAGTCTGAGTTGTACCTCATTATCGCAGAATGCCAGACTCAACTTGGGAACATTGAAGCTGCCCGTGAGGCTTTAGCCTATACCGTAAAGCGCGATCTCGCATTTGTGGATGAGGACGGAAATGTAGATATCTCGATGCTACCTGATGATGTCATTCATTCAGGATGAATATGTTCGCGAATTTTACCAGGAAGGTCACCGCTGGTTTGATGCCCGCCGATGGGGGCTGAAACTCACTTGTTCCAAGTTCAAGAACTTCGATGTCAGCCAGTTCGTATTCCCAATTCCTGCCGATGAAATCAACGCAGGATTCTGCACACAGCAGAATGATGGTTGGGAAGACGCGCTGCCTGAATAAACAACCCATTTAATAAAAAATCGGGCTGAATCCCATAGCGGTGATTCAGCCCGATTTTTATGCTATAAAAGAAAAATACTAAAACATCTGACTGACCCGGCGGATGCCGGCAACGAGGGTATCCACCTCTTCCTTCGTGTTATACAAAGCGAAGGAAGCACGCACGGTGCCCAGAATATCCAGGCGGTCCATCAAGGGCTGGGCGCAATGATGGCCAGTACGAACGGCAATGCCCAAACGGTCGAGCAGCGTGCCCATGTCCATGTGGTGGATTAACCCACCCTTGATCCCTCCCGAAGGGAGGGAAGTAAATACATTAAAAGAAATGACGGCATCGTGATTCGTGGAGGGGCCATAAATATGAATATTGGGAATCTCTGACAGTTTTTCCATGGCATAGCGGGTCAGTTCCTGCTCGTAGGCCATCACATTGTCCATTCCCAAGGTATTCAGATAGTCGATGGCACGGGCCAGTCCGGTAGTGGCCACATAATCGGGGGTTCCTGCCTCAAACTTCAGCGGCGGACGCTCGAAGGTGGTTTTCTCAAAGGTCACCGTGGCTATCATCTCTCCCCCACCCTGATACGGGGGCAGTTTCTCCAGCCATTCTTCCTTGCCGTAGAGCACGCCCACACCCGTGGGACCATACATCTTATGTCCTGACAAAGCGAAGAAGTCGCAATCCATTTCCTGTACGTCAATCTTCAGATGGGGGGCACTCTGTGCACCATCCACCAGAAAGGGGACACCGTGGCGGTGGGCCGTGGCAATCATCTCCTTCACAGGATTCACGGTACCCAGCACATTGCTCACCTGCGTACAGCTCACCAACTTCGTCCGTTCCGTAAACAACCGTTCATATTCATCCAACTGAAGCACACCGTCGTCGGTCATTGGGATTACCTTCAGCACGATACCGCGTTTCTCAGCCTGCAACTGCCAGGGCACGATGTTCGAATGATGCTCCATACAGGAGATGATCACCTCGTCGCCAGCCTTCATCTGCGACTCGCAGAATGTCTGCGCCACCAGATTGATGCTCTCCGTTGTACCCCGCGTAAAGACAATTTCCTCCACTTTCGCGGCATTGATGAAGCCGCGCACCTTCTCGCGGGCTTCCTCATGTAGGTCGGTAGCCCGCTGTGAAAGGAAGTGAACCCCGCGGTGCACGTTGGCATTCACATTATAGTATTCATCCACGAGGGCCTCCACCACCTGCCGGGGCTTCTGCGTCGTGGCTCCATTATCCAGATAGATGAGCGGTTTGTTGTAAACTGTCCGCGAAAGAATCGGGAAATCTTCCCGTACCTTATTTATATCGTACATATTCAAATCTTATGGAACACAAAGGCACAAAGGCACAAAGTTTTTATTTGCGCAGCCCTTAGTGTCTTCGCGTCTTTGTGTTCAGTTAAAATCATCTTTCCCCTTTGAAAGGATTGCTGCAAAGGTACAAAAACCTTTTGAATGATGCAAATTTAACAGGGCAAAGCCACTTAAAAACAAAAAATTGAAACTTTTTGGGCAAATTGTTTTACTATTTCAATCCTTTTGTTTATTTTTGCAAATGATTAATCAAAAAACCACTGAATATCTGAAGAAAATTTATCACACTACAGTTTAATTAAATAGTTACGCACATGAAAAAAACAATTACCCTTTTGACACTGACATTATTCTTGTCAGTCATCGCGTTCGCTCAAAAACGAGAACGCCCGATGCCGGTGAAAGAAAAGACTCCGGTGCTTCGCACATTACCCACTTCGGTATTGGCCAAGAAATCACCTTCATTGGATCTTTCAAAGGTTCCTTTCAAAGTTACTTCTAAGTCTGTAACATTGACTCCCAAGAAGGCTGCTTCGAAGGCTCCTAAGAAGGCTCCTAAGAAGGCTCCTGAAGAAGGCGGCTATTTCTATTCCTTCACTGATGGAACCTTAGGCGTATGGACAACCATTGATGCCGACGGGGACGGATTTGATTGGAAAGGAACCGGAAATAGTCAACTTCCAGGACGAGACGGAGGACCAGGAATTGCCTATTCTCAGAGTTATGACAACAGTTATGGCGCTCTTACCCCAGACAATTACCTGGTTTCACCAAAAATGGCCTTGGACGGCAGCATCACGTTTTATGCAAAAGGACAAGACCCCAGTTGGGCCCTAGAACACTTTGGAGTGGCTGTTTCCACCAGCGGCAATACCGATCCAAGTGATTTCACCACTATTGCGGAATGGACTGCTACTGGAAATTGGACAGAATATACCGTTGATCTGAGTTCGTATGCAGGACAGGAGGGCTATGTGGCTATCCGTCATTTTGACTGCACAGATATGTTCTATTTGGATATAGATGACATTACAATCCAAACCTCTACAGAACTCACCGGTACGGATGATCCCACAACGCCCGTAGAGCCCGAAGAGCCTACCGTCGTTACGCCTCCCGCCGATTTGGAGACTTCCGAATGGATATTCATCGCAACGGATTTAGATGACGGCAATAGTCACTTGTATCCCGTGAATGTAGGTTTCGACGGCGATGATGTCTATATTCAAGGTATTTGCGACCAGTATCTTCCTGAGGCTTGGATAAAGGGTACCCGTTCCGACGACCAGGTTGTCTTTGAGACAGATCAGTATTTGGGTCAGATTTCTGGATATGATTTCTACTTCGTTGGTTTCAGTCTCAACAATACCGATGGTATCGGAGATGTGACGATGACCATGAATGCCGACGAGAACAAACTGACTTCTGACGACTATCTCTTGGTAACCGATGAGCCTTCTACCACTTATCATTATGAGCCTTATTGCTATTTCGATGTTGTGATAGCAAAGCCTGTGGAAAAGGCGGCTACTCCTGAAACGCCTACTATTGATAATGTTAGCTTAACCAGTTCATACGGATTAATGTACGCCACGATTCCGCTCATTGACACAGAAGGTGATCCGCTGATAAAAGAAAATCTGTCATACCAACTCATCAACCATGAGCAGCAGATCTTCGTGCTGAAAGCAGGAACAGGTTATTATGAAGAATTGACCGAAGACATGACCGTCATTCCCTACACCTTCACGGATAACTGGGACATCTATCCTGGCAATATCTGGGACACCTATCCCGGCAGTCAGCACCAGATTTATCTGAACGCTGATAACATTGGGGACTGGAACAAGGTTGGCATACAAGCCATCTATGAAGGACTCGGTGAGACTCATGAGTCGGAAATCTTCTGGTACACCTTGCAGGAATATCCTTCTCACACAGTGACTATCGCAGAGACAGAAAACGGAACAGTTACGGCCGACAAGGAATCCTGCCCTGAAGCTGATGTCGTAACGCTGACCGTTACTCCCGATGAAGGCTATCAGCTCGATGCACTCACCGTGAAGGATGCCGACGGCAACGACGTGACGGTGACTAACAACCAGTTCGAGATGCCGCTTACCGACGTGACCGTGACTGCCACATTTGGCAAAGTTCCCGCCGACGTGGACGTCACCGTGGAGAGTGGTAATGACATCTATGCCGCAGTGACCGAGGCCGCAGACGGCGCTCCCATTAGAAACCTCACCATCACGCTCGAGGAGAACGGTGAGTACCCCCTCAGCAAGTCGCTGACCGCCGCAGGCAACGTGACCATCAACGGTAACGGCGCTACGGTTGACGCTTCCGCATGCAAGGAAATCATCAAGATGACTGCAGGGGATGACGCCGATAAGAATTCGAAGGGCTTCTG
>ONFE01000067.1 GCA_900316985.1 uncultured Prevotellaceae bacterium | reverse complement strand
AAGCCCTTCATGGGGCAATTATACAACAAAGAGGTCTGCCTCGTACCTGTTTGTGACTGGCATAGACAATGGCACCTGCCAATAAATTAGCGAACCCTACTTATAGATTAGATTGCTCCAGGCTTTTATATCCATATTGTTAGTAAAAATGATAGTTCGTTTTCAAAATCCTATAAACACATGTTCTCTATGATAAGCCAAGAAATCGCGGTCAGGTTGAAACTCTCGGGGAAGAACCATCTTCTGACCATTGATACTTCCAAAATACTGATTGTAATATTCTTGCGATTCATATTCACGTAATGCAGAGGATATACAGACTGTATAGTCATCAGGCGATATTGTAATAAGTCCCTTGTCAAAAGCATTATCGTAGAGGGCTGAAAGGCAAATGCCGTTGCAAGGATTGAGACGGTCTTTTTTATGAGACGTATCTGCCCAAGGTATTATGTGACTGGCAAGCAACAGCTGCGGTATGCCTATTCCCGTCAGAGCGCAGCGTCCACCATAATTGGCAAGTATCATGTGGCGGAAATAGTCCTGGCCTTTTCTGCGTTTTGTAATTGAGACAACGTCTTCACCTTCCTTTGTCAGGTCAAAGAGGGCTATTAGCTTTGTGGAGATGCTTCGCGGATCAGACTCCTGTGCAACGATTCTGTCAGCTTCATTAACATCCTGAACATATTGGGCATATTTCATCAGGCTTTTCAGAGCTGCTGAACAGAAACTTTTCAGGGGATAACTTTTCTGATTAGGCTTGCCATAATCGAAAATGTTAGGCTGCTGCTTCTTCATCTTCTTCACCTCGTCATTGACTAAACGCAGAATGGATTCTATGATGGAAGAGTCTGTAATATCATAGAGCGACTGGCCGTGAAGATCTATCACGTCCTGATAGGGCAACACCTCGTCCAGGATCTTTATGGCACGGGCATAACTGTCAGCCTTGCCCGAATTCTCTGGCGAAAGCCTAGTGTTGAAATCTATAAAGCCATGTCTGTCCATGTTGTTGCTGTTTTATTATTGTTCTATTGCATTAAACATCTTCTATCTTCGAGCCATCTCCGAAGGTATAAGCTTGGCCTATGCTTCGTCTATGCTACGCCCTCCTTCGACATGCTCAGGATAAATTAGCTTTCTGGTTTCTTAAGTAGGACTATCCAATGGCCGGCGCTCGTGTTGCCCTCTCGAATCAGGACGCCTTTCTTCTGCATGTCTGCAAGGTCACGTTGGATGGTTCTATGAACTACCGACAAAACTACCGACATTTTCTGTGCTGAAATAAAGGAATCCTTATTTATCAGTTCGCATATTTTTTTCTGTCTTTCAGATAGTTGAACTTGCGACAAACTTACGACATCACTTACGACATTGCTTGCGACATTACTGCCATTTATCATCTTTATAAACTGGGTTCGTCCTATCGTCACCTGTACGCCGCCACAGAAGTTCTCCACCTTGGGCATGGGAATACCGGCTGGCTCAAAGCCCTCACGAATTTTCTTGTAGCCACGTCCCCAGGTGTCGATGAAGCCAGCCTTGAAGAAGGCATTGGCAATGTTCAAGTTTCGAGGTTTGGAAGAATGACGCCCATATAGTGTCTCCTGCGTATAACCCGTGGGTAACTCTCCTTCATTCCAAATCTCCAAATGATCATCATATACGTGCATCTGAATATCTGGCCCTGTATAATCCTTGTGGGCTATGGCGTTGTAGAGTATTTCTCGCATGGCTTCTTTGGGTATCTCCAATTTCTCATAGCGCTGCATACCTTCAAAACGCACTGGTGATACAAGATACTTGGCTTGAAGAATTTCCATCACACGGTCGGCCATCTGAATGATATTGCCTTCTATTACGTCTTGAAACATCAAGTCTGCCTCGCTACGACCAAAGCGACCGATTTTGAACATGGCACTGGGGAAGAACTTCTGAGGCTTCTTGCCAAATAAGAGGATGGCAGCATTCTTCAGACCGCCATTGTCATCCAACAATCCAAGGCTCGCCAACACATCTACTGTATGTGCATTACGCTGATCCTCGGGGATACGCTGTGCATCGATGCCCTTGCGGAGGAAATAGTCAATAGCATCACGGTCTATATCATCTATCTTGGCTCGTTCGTTGGTAATATCATCCCACGAGCGTCCCATCTTCTTCAGTACGAACTGCTGGAGGGCAGGGCCTCGAAGTTCCTGCATAGTGCTGCCAGAACGATAGTAGTATTTGCCCTTATAGTTGATGGGGATATTGCTGGGTTCCACATAAACCTCGATGTATTCCAAGCCATCTTGTTCATGAAGGTTCACGTCAACAACGATACCCATGGTGGTGACAATCTTATTGGGGATGTCCTCCATCAAGCAGTCAACATTCTCTAACCCGACAACCTCGTGGTCGTTGTCCACACCGAAGTACATGACGGCACCCTGTGCATTTGCGAAGCCGCAAATCCACTTCAGGTATTCGTCATGCCAGCTGCTCTTGTATTCAACATTCTGGCTCTCGCGTGCTTTGATCTTAGACATATATCTTTTTCGTTTATCCGTTTATTAGGGGCGTAAATCAGGCTGAATTTGCCATTTTATGCCCATTTTGAGGACAAATATAAAGAAAAATCTCCCTTATATTAGGAACGTGCGCGAGAAAAAAGGTTAAATGAGGGTGATTTTGTTCATTTTTGCTCATGAAACGGCACAAATCGGCATATAAAAGCTCTCAAAACCGCTCAAACAGTAGCTAAAGGAACGGCAAGAACACAAAAAAACCGCGTTTCCATCATTTTGTCTGAAGGAAACGCGGGAAAGGGTCTCTGTAGATTTCTGAGATGAACGACATGAGGTAGCAAGAGGGAGCAGTGGGCGTTATCGTCTTATCACTTTGTTCCATCGCTTTTTTTCAGGAGTAACTCTATCATTCGTGAGTTAGACTCAACGTAATCGAGAATGACCTCACACAATGCTGTCAGAAGGTTAATTTTCTCCTCTACCCCAATGTCTGAATTGGAGAGCATTCTGACTTGCTCACGGAGTTCACTGACTCCGCTTTTCTGCGGCTCCCTATCGGGAGCACAGAAGCCTGGTGCTTTGTTCTTTTTCATAGTGGTAAATAATTAAGTTGCGAACTCAGGTGATATTGATTTGATTAAGTAATCGTGATTACTTTTCAAGCGTTCGAGTTACTGTCTGTTTCGTTCCAAACTAATCTGTAACCCGCCTTCGCTTCTTCAATCTTTTAGCATTGTTCTTTGCCATTTCAATTGCGATTTTTGGGTTAAACATGTTGAATAGTTAAAGGTTAGACATTAAGTTAATTAACTCATTTTACTTCACAACATAATCTTCTTACCACATGCAAGAGGCACCATTTCAAAGACCGCTTTATCGATTTTGCCGCTTTTGTGGAGAGGCTGAAATCTGGGTGCAAATATAGGCAAAAATCACGATATAACAGCAAAGATTTTTCGATAAAGTGTGTCTTTAACACAAACTTTTATCATTTTGTTTTGAAACCATGCTTTTTGGCATAAACCGAGGCCTCTTGATGAGCCAGTTTTGCACTAAATGACTCCTCCTGTTGTGACAGCGTAGATGTCATGCTGCGGGAACTTTTCACACCCGATATAGAGGGTGTCAAAAGCATCCGTTCCATCGGTGCGGTGCTCCAGCAAATCCTCTTCCGTTTCGGGGTCCTTTTCATCTGACTTGTTCTTACGGAAACCAAGCCGGCCACGATACACTTGTGCCGTCTGAATAGCGAGAATCAGGTCATCGTTATTCTGCCTGTTGAACATCGGCATCAGGCGTTGTTTCCCGGCAAAAGCCCGATTGATGAGCAGGTATTTCTCATCATGCTTCATCGGATTGCCGAGATACACCTCCACCACCTCCCATCCCCTACACTCGAACTCATGCACAATGACCCAGCGGAAGTCCTGATCATTGACGGCATAGTTGGAGCCAAGGGCTGTGGCATCATAATAGAAGATGACCGTCTTATTCTCATGGTAGGCGTAATAGTTGCAGAAGTCATCGACAAGAGCAGACAATTTCCGCTCAAACTTGACGAAGAAGGACTTCAGCACCTTCAGCCTACGTCCAGAGGGCTGTCCGGCTACAAGCCAGTTGATATTAGCATTGTAGTCCATACCGATGCAAATAGGAGCCTGTCTATTCAGGTCCTTGTCTGCCCTGCAATCCATCGCCGAATCATCGAACTCATACCCGAGGCTGTCCAGGTATTCAAAATCCGAAGCGTTGTACTTGTGACCCTCCCGCATGGATGAGTAGAAACCATCCTTGCGTATGCCTATCCGCTGACAGAGAATTGATGTCTGGAATGTCAGCGGAGTCAAGTCACGCTTCATCTGGCGGATATAGTTCTCTCCAAGCAGTTCGATGTTCTCGATGCTGGAGTATTCCTTGTAATAGACAGCCACCGAGCGCATCTTATTGAGCTGAGTGTCAAGCCTACGTAGATAACTTCGCAAATGCTTCGGCACCTCCTTTCCCTCCTTGCGCATTTCGCGTATGCGCTCCTTCGTGTGCCATATCTCATAGAGCGTAGCCTTGATGCCCTCAATGAGATCCTTGTCCATCTTCTCGCGGTAATGAAGAAACCAAGACCCTCGCTGTGTCTGTGGCATATCAGAGAGAATCATCAAGGCATGGTTATAGCTGTGCTTCCCGAAGAACGTCTTGATACCACCATTAGCAGGCAACGTCTCATCCTTCAGCTTCTGGTAGTCTATGAACTTCGCTTCATCGACCAGCACCCAGGAAAGCGTCAAAGAGTTGGACGTACCCGGGCGGTCCTGACTGATAATGATAGCAACAGACCCATTGTAGAACGTAATGACATGCTCATAGTCAGAAGGTTCTATCAATGGCCTCTTGAATGCCTTGGGTGGCTTGCGCCCCACCACATAGTGAACACCCTTCTCATATCCCCATCTGCGCCAAGCAGTGAACAGTCCCGGCAGCGTATTGGTGAGACCGTGCTTGAATGTCGGAACCACGATGCCGCCCGTGCTGCCTTCCATGCGCTGCATATTACGAAGCACGAAAGGCGCGGCTATGGAGTCCGTCTTACCTGTGCGGCGCCCGGCAACAATGACAGTCGTATTGGCACCGATGAGCTGTGTCAATCGCTGCGGGTCATTGAAGTATATCTGTTTGGTAGGCTTTAGAGAGTTCAAGGGTTTAAGAGTTTAAGGGTTCAAGAGTTCAAGAGTTCAAGGGTTCAAGTCTTATTCGTCCTCATTGATTTCCTCGAAGTCGGCATAAGAACCAAACAGCTCCTCCTCTTCGAGGTCAGCTTCCTCATACTCAATATCATCAATATCAGCTGATTCAGCCCTGTACTTGGCCAGCAAGTCTTCCACGAACTTCTGCCTGTTCGGGATGGGCTTGATGCCCAGCACCGTCGGGTCTGAAGTCGCCGTAAAGGGCTGTATGACGATGAGATGATAAGGCAGAGCCGTTTCATCCTCTACATCGACGCGGTTGTATTTGGCGTAGGAAGTAGCCGCCCTTTCCATCGTCTTGGTGTCCTTGCGCTTTTTGGCCATCTGGTACGTCTCAATGATCATCTCATTGTAGCGCCACCGATGGAACTCACGTGAAGCCTCTGTCAGCAGCGGCACCAAAGCCTTGATGACGGCAAGGTCAGAGTATGCCTGTGACTTATGCACCGCAAAGCCACGGGCCAGTTCCTCCTCGATAAACTGTCTGTCCTTGGCATCCGGGTTGGCCAGCACCCAGTTATACATATCGCGCAACCTGAGTACACGGGCCACCTGAGCCTCCGTGTACTCCTTCTGCAATTCCTCAACGGGTGTGAAGAGATCCTTGCGGCAGATGTCTATGGTTGCGATGTTTGCCATTATTCGTCATCCTCCATATCGAGCAGGTTCTTGGCAGCATTCTCCAATGCCAACGGTGAGCCGACCTGTGCCAGCATCATCTCCTGTGTATGCAGCTTCACCTTCGAGGACGCTTTTCCCCGAAGGTAAGCCTTGGCCACATCACAGGAACGGTTCTTGATGTCCTCGCGTAGCTGTTCTGCGGGAATACCAAGGATGATGGCCATATCAGAAATAGGCAGGAAGATGGAGGCAAACTTCTCAATCTGCTCCAATTCGTTGGCTGAATAGGTCATGTAGCGGAACTGATTTATTGTGAATGAGGGAAGTCATGGACTCATGAAGCGTAGCAAAGATGCCAGGATCAGTAGTGACAAGAGCCGATTCCATGCGGTTGCCTCGTGTCAGGTTCTGCGAGGTGAGTACTGTCACCACCTCCCCACTATCTGCCTGAACAAGCAGCACCTTTGAATGGTTGTCTGCCAGATACACATGCTGCATCGTCTGGCAGATGAAGGGCCACAGATTCAGCGTCTTATTGGTAGCCTTGTAATCCAGTATGAGGTTGAACTGCTTCACCTGTCCCTGCTTCTCGATGAAGAACAGGCGGCGAAGGAACTCCTCGGAGATGGAGAACGAAGTCTGCCATACCTCGGACTTTCCGACCTGTGAAAGAATCCATTCGAGCACGTCGGCCACCTGCAGCTCATTGGTGAGATAGACCTGGTGCGTCTTCTCTGCCAATGGCCGCAAGTATTTCGATATGGATGTGCCGCGCTTCATTTCTTAGCCTTGGATGTAGTCGTTTTCTTGGGCTTGGTAGCCTTGGCAGTTTTGGCAGGTGCAACAGGTTCTGTGGTAGTTTCTGCCTCCGAACCAGTTTCAGCCTCAGCTTGTGTAGTAGGTGCAGTAACAGTCTCATCAACCACATAGTGGTCATACACGTTCCAGTTCTCATGCAGCTGCTTGTCAAGCGCGATGAGTTCTTTGAGGAACGGGTAACGTTCCGAATCCGGACACGACACCTGTTCCGTGGAGAGACTGCGCAGTTTCAGATGCACTTCCCGCATCCTACGAAGCAGGTCCAGGTTCTCCACATAACGTGCCTGAATCTCCTCTGGGAGCTGGTCATGGTCGGCACGTTTGCCCTTACGGAATTCCTCATTTGAGGTACCTCCCGTTTTCGCTTCCTGATAGCTGAAATGCTCCTTCACGATGACCTTTACCTGCTCATCCATCTCAGCCACCTCCTTGTGTGTGATGTTGGCCAGCCGGACAGTCAAGCGCTTCTGAAGTTCCGATATGAGATACTTCATCACAGCCACCTTATTCGGGTGGCGAAGAAGGTTCTGATAATGTATCTGATTGTTCTCCATCTGGAGCAAAAGAAGGCATCCGTCCTCGATGGTTCGGCTGTCATCATTGAGCCATTTTTGAAGCTTATAGTTGAATTGATTATCCATAATATATTATTTTGTTAGCGAGAGTTTTATATAATACAAATTAAAGTTTATTGTTAATACCTGTGAACATCATCAGATTCTTCCCTTTTTCCTCCAAAAGCACCTTCATGGAATGCAGTGTTGAACCCGTTGTAACGAAGTCGTCAAATACGATAATGTTAGGCTCTGGAGGCAAAAACTGAAGCTCAAATTCTGCGTTCACACGGTGCTTGGATTTGCAGGTTGCGACGTCCTCATAGAACGGGATTTTGAGCAATTTGCCTATCTCATCTCCAATGAGTGTGGCAAAATTCCGGGTCAGATGGCGTCGCTTTGGAGTGGTGACGATACACCAGTTTCCGATGTCCAGATGATGCCCGATGACCTCCCGGATGAGGGTGGCCGTTTCCGTTGCGAAGTGGCTCACCTCTGAAGCATCACTCTTGATGTCCGTGAGCGTCCTTCCCATGATGGACTTTTGCCACAAAGCGAAGAACCAGAACCCTGCCCTGTGGACGAGTTTCGTCTTCGGGTAGAAGTCGCAACGTGCCTCCGTTGACTTGTCCCAGGCGTTTCGTTTCTTCTCTCCGAACAGATCCTTCTCCGCTTTGTTCTTCCCTTTCACCTCTGTCAGAGAATTGAGCGTACCGTCCATGTCCGGCACTTGCACCTCGGCAAGGAGGTCACTCATGTCTATGGCGGTACGCTCTTCCAACTTTTCAAGTATTCAAGAATGAACAAAAGTCCGTTACGTAGTCACAGCCGTAGGTGTGTCGCCACCTGCAAGGCTCAGTTCCCCGTCTTCGGTGACGATCGTTCCCTGATAGAACGGGGACGGGCAGATGTCAGTTGCCTCCACGTTGATGGTAGTGCTGGCTGTGCCTGTGGCACCCTGTCCGTTGTCCTGTGCCACCGTTGTCTTCGTCTCATAGAAACGGGAACCCACGATGCGCCAGAGGCCGGACATATCCTGTACGAGGAATACATTATCGGAGTTGTTGAGGTAGCAGGCTACAGCAGAAGCCTCCTGACCTACGCCCGGATGGACGGCAGTGAGCTTGTTGAGCTGCGTCTGGGAAGGAGCCTCGCCCTGTGCATCGGAAGTCAACGTGGACTTCTCCGCGAGGATGTCAATGAAGTGCCAATAGGTATCAGCCTTCAGCGTGAAGTTTCCCGTGGTGGTTGCGAAGGCATAGCGTCCGCCAGAATCCGCGCTGTATGCGGGCCACTGCACGACGTTCTGTTTGCTCGTGTAGTAGAGACGGCGGCGTATGCCCGGCATTACAGGCTGTCCCTGGCACCATGCAAGGGAGCGCTGCAAGGGAGTGAAGCAAGAGTTGTTGTTTGTAGGCATAATGGTAAGTGTTTAGCGTGTTGTGTTTGTGTTTCAATCAGTTGCCAACCAAACGGCAAGGAAAGGAACTAAGGCAAACACCTTAGCCCTGTCCCTGCTGTGCCGAAGTAGCCAGTTCGATGACTTTAAGGCGGCGGCGGTCGATGCTCTCGAACTGTACACCGAAGAACATGGTGGCAATGTAGGTGAGTACGAAGGGTGCGAACTCACGTACATCCACGCTCTCCATGTCACCCATCTGGTCGAAGCCAACGAGCATGTTGCTCTTGGGAGCGATGTGGATGAACTTGGAGCCCAGCTTGTTCGTGAGCGGAATCATGTGCAGCTTGTTGTTGCTGCCCTCCACGGTGTTCTTCTCATAGCCGAGGTTATAGGGAAGAGCGCCATGCAGCGACTGGTAGGATTCATTGTACATGTCAATGAACTCCTGTGTGCAGTACATGTTCAGGTCCTGAGCGCGGAGAATAGGATCCAGGCCGAAGAGAATCTTCTTGGCGACGGTGCAGGCATTCAGCTCGGTAATCTCCTCCGTCAGCTTCAGGTAGTTGCCATGAGCTGCGGCGATGTTACCAGCGGTGATTTCCGTGGAGGTAATCGTATCGAATCCGTTGAACAGATCCTGCGTAGTGTCGCCGTTGTCGTTGCGGACGGCAGACCAGATGGCGTTGTTCAGCTTCTCGGACAGTCCACGTGCAATAAGAGCCAGGACGTGACGGGCCTGCAGCGTCTGCTTCTGTCCGTCGCCCTTGGTAGAGCCGGACATCATGCCGAGCAAGGTACTTGCGGCACTGTTAGGCTCGAACTCAGCACATACGGAACCGAAGAACGTTTCCAGAGTGCGGAAGTTGAGGTTCAACTCGGCGTTGGTGCGACGGCTTGCCTTGTAGGGAGCAAACTGCGCAGAGCCGGACAGTTCGCCCACGGACTCCTTATAGCGGATGCCAGGGCGCTTGGTCATGTGCTGGAGAGTTTCCTCACAGCCGATGATGGGGAGCATCAGTAGGTCAGAACGCCACTTGTGCGCTGCCTCCTGATACTCCTGCGGGGTAAAGTGAAATGTTCCTGCCATAGCGGTAAAATTTTGTGTTTGTGTTGTGAGTAGTTACGTGCGTGTGTATGCGTGTGTGCGTGTAATAAATAACAATGAGTAGGGGCTTAGCCGCCTACGAGGTCATACAGTTCCTTGGCGCTGCTGACATGGCTGAGGTAGTCATCTGCCGGAGTAGGCTGCTGGCTTCCCTCGACATGAGCACTGACCACGGCGGGCGACTGTGCAGCGGGCGTGCCCTTCAAGGCGTTCACCTGCTCAGTCAGTTCCGTGTTCTTGGTGGTGAGGTTGGTCACCTTTCCTTGCAGATCCGTCACCTGGTTCTGCATGGAGGCGGCATTGGACTCATGTGCCTGAAGGGCATCCTCGATGGCCTGAAGCTGTGCCTCAGTCAGCGTGACATGACCCTCAGCGTTTGGAGTGAAGCCCTCCGAGACTTTCAAGGCGGCTTCAATGCGGGTGTAGTGTTTCATTTGTGCTGTTGGTTTTGGTGTTGTGTTTGAAGTAGATGTTTGAGGTGTAGTAGGAGAGGTGGTGGTATTGCTTTCGACAGAAGGCTTGAACAGAGAAGCCATAGCAGCCATGAAGCGCGAGAACAGCGGTTCGCTGTGCTGCGGATGACGACCCTTGTCGGAGTACGGGATGGAAGGAATAGGCATCTGAGCCTCTGCCATCGCATGAACGAGGGCTTCCGTCAGCTCCGGCTTCTCGTCACATTCCAGTTCTGTCAGCTCATCCACGAAGCCCCATTCCAGAGCTTCCTTGGCGGTGAGCCATCCGCCCGTCTTCATCAATGCCAGCAGATCCTCCTGAGGCTTGCGGCATCGGGCTGCATACATGGCGGAAACATCGCAGTCCATCTTGTCGAGGTTCGTCTTCTGTTTCAGCAGGGCTGTGATATAGTCCTGCAGCTGGTCAGCGTTCATGCTGGCCCACTCGAAGACCGCCATGCTGCACTTGTGTACTAGGTACAACGCAGAAGCATCCATCGTAATGCGCTTGGCACCGAGGGATGCAATCGTCGCGGCAGAAGCGTTCATACCCACGAAATGAGCATGAACGTTGCCGTGACTGCGAAAAGCAGAATATATAGTGAGAGCGGTGGAGAGCTGGCCACCCGTGCTGTCAATGAGCACGGCCACTTCTGTGTCGGGGTTGCTACGCAGGGTAGCAGTGACATCGTCGGCGTTGAAGTCACTGCCCCCTACATAGCCTTTCAGATGAAGATGATATTGAGTCATTGGGCAGATGTGTTTGTTTTCTGCCACAAAAGTACTCTATTACATGTACGCGCGAAAAGACAGTAAGACGAACAAAACAAAGCCCGCTCTCATTGTTTTGAGAACGGGCGGAAATACAAATAGTGAATCTTACTTCTTTTTAATGACTTCCCAATGTCCACCGAAATCTGGACCTACGTGACGAATAATCCCTATGTCTGTTAGGAACTTTAGATCACGTTTTATTGTACGGAGTCCAGCACTCAATTCTTCAGCTAAATCGTTCGCAGATATAGAAGGATTCCGACTGATGAGACTGATAATTCCAGCACGGCGTTTGTTCTGCTTGTTGTCAATATTCAAACCGGAGAACAAAATACCAGAATGGGAAGTACTGTCAGTGCCATTTTTTATCTTGTCAGTGCCATTATGGGTATTGTCAGTGCCATTTTTTATCTTGTCAGTGCCAATATGGGTGCTGTCAGTGCCATTTTTCACCTCCGCATACGTAATGGCAAATAAGAATTGCTGGCCGCTCTGAATGGAAATCTGATAGTCGGGGTAGTAGAGGGGAGCATATTTCAGGATGTTCCTTGTGCCGCTTCCA
>ONFE01000066.1 GCA_900316985.1 uncultured Prevotellaceae bacterium | reverse complement strand
TTTTAATGTGGAGACAAAGGATATCTACCGCGTTACTTCCGAAGGACAGAAACTGCGTTTTGCGCGTCCTGAGATAAAACTTAACATAAATGGAAACATCACGACCTGTGACGGTTCAACCCTGCATGATCAGTTTGAGGTGTTTGCAAGGCGGATTGATGAGTTGCCTTCGCTTGATGAACTGAGGCAGCGTACAAGGGAGTTCTGTGAACTTTTCATGAAGAAGGCAGATGCTCCGGTGGTGAAGGAGTTCTATGTAGGTCCGATAATGATTGAGGATGAGTCTGTTGTTGAGGCTATCTCGCATCAGGTTGTTCAGACAAGTTGTATCGCCTCTCGTGATATGCAAAAGGGTAGTGCCGTCAGCAGTATGATGCTGGGCAAGCGTATTATTGATACCAAGATGAGTATTTCCCAGTGGGCTGATACCCCTGAGTACAAGGGACAGAAACTTTTGGCAAACTATAAGGTGGATGTTGATGGCGTGGCTCCTAAAAAGTCGCTACCAATCATCGAGAATGGTATTCTGAAGACTCTCCTCACGGGGCGTCATCCTGCTATCGGTGCTATGGAATCTACTGGTAATGAGCGTTTCCAGTTCTGTTCTCCAGTATCAAAGTGTACTCCAGGCATCATTCATGTTGGCATAGACAAGTGCGTTCCTCAGGCATCCATGAAGAGTATCTTCCTCAAGGAGGCCAAGAAGGCAGGTCTTGATCATGCGTATATTGTAAAAGCGCCGAAGGATTGCTGGAAGTATCTGGTTCGCGTAGATGTGAATACTGGCAAAGAGGAGATTGTCAGGGTTAGTGAGATTCCGAATCCTTCCCGTAGTGCCCTCATGCATGTGACGGCAGCTTCCAAGGAAGAGTTCGTCAGCAATCATTCGCATTACGACTATAATACGGTGATTAGTTACATCGTACCTCGTTCTATCATCGTGGAGAGTATTGAGCACTCGTTCCAGAAACCTAATCGGCAGGAGGGCTTCCAGTTGCAGAATCCTGCGGAAAGGAAGTAAGGGCGTAAATGAATGTAATAAACTAAATAGCGGAGCCATAAAGGTTCCGCTTATTGTATATTAACGGTGAAAGGAGAATTGGATTGACAAATTGACGCTTTGATTTGACAGAATGGCAGAATTTGGACGTTGGCATATAAGTTGCAAATAAGTGGGTGAAGCCGCAAGGCTCCAGACAGTAAAATAAAAGTAACAACTAAAAGTATAATTGGAGGTAATGATTATGATGTATCCAACATTTGCAAGACGCAATTCGTGGTTGCCCACAGTGTTTAACGATTTCTTTGACACGGACTTTATGCCGAAGGCTAATGCTACCGCACCGGCCATCAACGTAAAGGAAACGGACAAGGCTTATATCGTGGAACTGGCTGCTCCGGGCATGAAGAAGGAGAACTTCGACGTGAACATCAACCATGAGGGCAATCTGGTCATCAAGATGCAGAATAAGCAGGAGCAGAAGAAGGAAGACAAGAATACGCGCTACCTGCGCCGTGAGTTCAGCTACTCACAGTATGAGCAGACGCTGATTCTGCCTGAGGATGTAGATAAGGAGAAAATTGCTGCCAAGGTGAACGACGGTGTGCTTACCGTGGACCTTCCCAAAGTAGTTAAGGAGGAGGTCAAAGTGGCCCGGCAGATCAATATAGGATAAAAAAGGTATAAAAAGATTGTTTGTTTTAGGATTGTAGTTAGATTTTGATTGTGTGATTGTTAGTTTTTTAATCCCGAGTGTGTGAACATTCGGGATTTTTTTGTAACTTCGCAGCCGAAATGAGTGTACTGTTTATTATCATAGGAATTGTGATGGTGCTGTGGGGGGCCGACCGGCTGACCGATGGTGCCACGGCAATAGCCCATCGCCTGAATGTGCCGCAGATTGTGATCGGTCTTACGGTAGTGGCCATGGGAACATCAGCGCCTGAGTTTTTCGTGAGTTTTGTTTCAGCTTTGAGGGGCACTACGGATATGGCCGTAGGTAATGTGGTGGGCTCCAATGTGTTCAATACGATGCTTATCGTGGGTGTCGCGGCTATGGTAGCACCGATGACCATTGCCAAGAACACGGTGAAGAAGGATGTCCCGTGTGCGGTGGGTGCCTCGCTGATGCTGGCTGCAATGAGTCTTGATAATGAGATTTCGCGTCTGGATGCGATATTGCTGTTTATAGCATTCCTGTTGTTCATGGCTTACACGCTGCGTCTGGCCAAGAAGGGGGAGAAGGACGAAGATACGGTTATCAAGCCTATGAAGCCATTGAAGGCAGTCTTCCTGGTGCTGTTAGGATTGGTCTGCCTGATAGTGGGCAGTAATCTGTTTGTGGAGTCTGCTTCCGTAGTGGCAAAGTCACTGGGTGTCAGCGATGCCATGATTGGTCTGACCATTGTGGCTGGCGGTACTTCTCTGCCGGAATTGGCTACAAGTGTGGTTGCTGCCTTGAAAGGCCGTTCGTCGATAGCCATTGGCAATGTGATAGGTTCCAATGTTTTCAATATCCTGATGATCTTGGGCATTACCGGAATGATCTGCCCGATGGATCTGCACGGCATCACGCTTGTTGATATGGGCGTGCTTGTCGGCGGTATCCTGTTACTTTGGGCTTTCTCCTATACGAAATATACGGTGGCCCGTTGGGAAGGTGCCCTTCTGACGCTACTTTTCTGCGGCTATATGGGATGGCTGATTTATCAGGTGGTGTAGCCCCCTCTGAATCCCCCATGGGGGAGGAGATTCAGGTTTCAAGATTCAAGATTAAGGGATAAAGTTTAAATAAAGAAGTTAACATGAAGAAGTTTGTTTCCATTTTGGCAGTTGCTGTGCTGTTGGTTTCCTGCCAGTCAAATGCTCCCAAGCAGGTTAAGGCTGCTGGTGCTGCTGTTGAAGGCAGTTTAGGAGAGAAAATGAAGGCTGTAGAGAAAGGGGCGTCGGCTCAGTTTGAGGCTTTTGAGAAAGTATATGCAGAATACGTGGATGCTGCTGAAGGTGGCGATAAGGCCAAGGCACAGTCGATGGAACCACAGTTGGAAAAACTATATACGGCTTACACGGCAGCACAGGATTCTCTGCTTCGCGAACTGGTGTACGGTATGAAGTTTACGGAACTGGAGATGAATGATCTGGAAGGCAAGCCTGTAAAGTTGAGCCAGTGGGCTGGAAAGGGAAACTGTGTCCTGATTGACTTCTGGGCTTCGTGGTGCGGTCCCTGTCGCCAGGAGATGCCCAATGTAGTGGCCAATTATAAGAAATACCACGACAAGGGTTTCGAGATTGTAGGCGTTTCGTTTGATAGCAAGGGCGATGCCTGGAAGAAGGCCGTCAGTGAATTAGGCATGACTTGGCCGCAGATGAGTGACCTGAAGGGGTGGGAGAGTGCCGGCGCAAAGGCTTATGGCATCACATCGATTCCTGCCAGTGTGCTGCTCGACGCTGAAGGCAAGATTATCGGTATGAACCTGCGAGGCGAAGCTTTAGGCGAGAAACTTGCTGAAATATATAAATAACGATAACGATAACGTTAACGATAACGACAACGACAACAATGATGAGCGATAAAGGTCAAACGAGAAAGGACGAAGGTTTGCAGGCGTTGGGGCAGAAAACGAAATATCGGGATGACTACGCCCCTGAAGTGTTGGAGACATTCCTGAATAAGCATCCCGAAAACGATTATTGGGTGAGATTCAACTGTCCGGAGTTCACCACCCTTTGCCCGATTACGGGGCAGCCCGACTTTGCTGAAATCCGGATTATGTATATTCCCGATGAACTCATGGTGGAGAGTAAGAGCCTGAAACTCTACCTGTTCTCTTTCCGCAATCACGGAGATTTCCATGAGGACTGTGTGAATATCATCATGAAGGATCTGATCAAGTTGATGAATCCTAAATATATTGAAGTGAAAGGGCTTTTCACACCTCGAGGCGGCATCAGTATCTGGCCTTATGCCAACTACGGCCGTCCCGGCACGAAATATGAGCGGTTAGCCGAAGAACGGTTCGCTCATCAACAATTCTAAATCCTATTCTTTGCGGTAGTATCCTTTTTCTGTTCCGTCTTTGTAGCGGATTCTCAGCGTGTCCCTTGTCATTAAAAGAATATCAACCGTATCGCTTTTGGGCTTTTCCTCAACAGTCTGACTGTTGTCGAGATTCCGTCTTCTTTCGGTAAGCACCAACTTGCCGTTGAAGATATGCCATTCCGTGTAACGTTTGGGCGTGGGATAGATGACGGGACTTTCCTTACTTTGATTGCGACTGTACTGATTGCCGATAGGTTGAGCCGTGTAGGAACGTTTCAGGGCAAAGCCAATCTCCACAGGCTTCATCTGCTGCTCCAGCATGGAATCTAATGCGGCTTTAGTCTCTTCGTCCATCTTTGGCATGGAACCTGCGAATGCACTCTCGCGTCTGACAGGATTTTCCAGATTTACCCATTCTCCTTTCAGTTGGTCAAGGTCGATAACGAGATCGGCCTTCTTCTTGTCTTTGCCATTTACAATAAGGCATACCCAATCGCCTACATTCGGATGTCCGATGATGTGCTGCCGCTTGCGGGCATCAATAATGTCGTAGGTGACAGGATCTCCTCCCTTTCCGGAAAGGAATACCAAAACGGAATCCGTGCAACCGTCACAGGCCAGGCCGTAGAGTGTTGAATCACCTTCAATATTGGTGCTGAGACCTATCGTTTTTTCTGGCTTTTGTTCCTCTTTGGTTCCGCATCCCGAAAAAAGAACGAGGACGGCGGCTATAAATAATAGGATGTTATTTCTCATTATTCGTTAAATTTGTTGCAAAGATAAATAATTTTCCATTTATTTGATTCCCAATTAAGAAAAAATATCTATATTTGCATTCTAAATACAATTTCAATCGCATATATAAATCAATTACAATAGTTGTTCAACCGACTAATATTCTAAAACTTACTATTTATGAAGAAAAGAATTCAGTTTAGTCTCGTTTATCGTGATATGTGGCAGAGTTCCGGCAAGTTCCAGCCTCGTAAAGATCAGTTGGAACGTATTGCTCCTGTCATTATCGATATGGGATGCTTTGACCGTGTGGAAACGAACGGTGGTGCCTTTGAACAAGTGAATCTGCTGGCAGGTGAGAACCCCAATGCTGCCGTGCGTGCTTTCTGTAAGCCTTTTAATGAAGTGGGCATCAAGACGCACATGTTGGACCGTGGTCTCAATGCCCTGCGTATGTATCCCGTGCCTGATGATGTTCGTGAACTGCAGTATAAGGTGAAGCACGCTCAGGGTGTGGATATTCCCCGAATCTTCTGTGGATTGAACGATACCCGCAACATCATCCCCAGCATCAAATGGGCCAAGGCTGCCGGTATGACACCACAGGCCACTCTCTGTATCACCACGTCGCCTGTTCATACCGTAGAATACTACAGCGGTATAGCCGATGAGGTGATTGCAGCCGGAGCCGAGGAAATCTGTCTGAAGGATATGGCTGGTATCGGACAGCCTGCTATGCTCGGAGCACTCACAAAGGCCATTAAGACCAAGCATCCGGACATCATTGTCCAGTATCACGGCCATAGCGGACCGGGTCTTTCCATGGCCAGTATCCTGGAAGTTTGCAACAATGGTGCCGATGTGATCGATACTGCCATTGAGCCGCTTTCCTGGGGTAAGGTTCATCCGGATATCATCTCCGTTCAGTCGATGCTGAAGAATGAGGGCTTTGAGGTGAAAGAAATCAACATGAATGCTTATATGCAGGCTCGTACGCTGACACAGGAGTTTATTGACGACTGGCTGGGTTATTTCATCAATCCCGGCAACAAACATATGTCCAGTCTGCTGTTGGGCTGCGGACTTCCCGGCGGTATGATGGGATCGATGATGGCCGACCTTGCCGGTATGCATCGCACCATCAATGCTATCCGCGCCAAGAAGGGTCTGCCCGAGTATAATACAGATGAAATGCTCGTAAAGCTCTTCAACGAAGTGGAGTATGTATGGCCACGTGTGGGTTATCCTCCATTGGTGACGCCGTTCTCACAGTATGTGAAGAACATTGCCTTGATGAACCTCCTCACCATCGAACAGGGCAAGGGCCGCTTCGTGATGATGGACGATTCCATGTGGGGCATGATTCTCGGAAAGAGCGGAAAGATTCCTGGAGAAATTGCTCCCGAACTGAAGGAACTGGCCGCCAAACAGGGCCGCGAGTTCACCGATGCCGACCCGCATACGCTGATTCCCAATGCGCTCGACGATTTCCGCAAGGAGATGGATGAGAACGGCTGGGATTACGGACCCGACGATGAGGAACTCTATGAGCTGGGTATGCACCCCGAACAGTATCGCGACTTCAAGAGCGGCATAGCCAAGAAACGCATGCTGGCTGACCTGCAGAAGGCAAAGGATGCCCGCCTTGGTTCGAAACTTTCTCCCGAAGAACTCTCTGCCTTCAAGCATGCCAAGGCTGATGCCCTGGTGGCACCCGTGAAGGGACAGGTCTATTACCAGTTCTCTGGTGAGGGCGAATGCGCTCCCTGCATTGAGCCGTTTATCGGTGCAGAATACAAGGAAGGCGATACCTTCTGTTATATTCAGGCCACTTGGGGCGAGATTGTTCCCGTTCCCGCAGCACTTGGCGGTAAACTCGTAGAGATTTCAGCCAAGCAGGGTGCCAAGGTGCAGAAAGGCCAGAATCTGGCTTGGATAGAGCGTTCGAAAGATTAATTGAGTATGGATTATCAATCCGTTATCAATCATTTTTACAAGGAGGATGATGCCCTGAGGCACATCCTCCTTGTGCATAGTCGGCAGGTGGCCGACAGGGCACTGCTTATCTGCAGGAATCATCCGGAATTGGGACTCGACCCTAATTTTGTAGAGACAGCAGCGATGCTTCACGACATTGGCATCATTCAGTGTGATGCCCCTTCGATTCATTGCCATGGCACCCAACCCTATATCTGCCATGGACGGTTGGGGGCTGAAATGCTGCGGGGACTTCAAGTGTCAGGTTTTGATGTGGAAGCATTGGCACGGGTATGCGAGCGGCATACAGGTGCCGGACTTAGTGAAAAGGAGATTGTTGGGCAGGGACTGCCGTTGCCCCCTCAGGATTTCTTGCCCGAGACAATGGCGGAACAGGTCATTTGCTATGCGGATAAATTCTATTCAAAGACAAAATTGAGTCAGGAAAAAACGATTGCGCAGGCAGAGCGCTCGCTGGCAAAATTCGGTGAAGAGGGCTTGTCGAGATTCCGTAGATGGGTGCAATTGTTTGAGTGAAGAGTAAAAGGCTACGGGTGGTAGGCGAGCCTCGCTCGGGAATGGAGTGAAAAGTGAAGAATGAAAAAAAAAGGTGAAAATAAAGGCCGTTTTGAAAGATTCTTCACTTTTCACTCTTCACTTTTCGTTTAAATTGCTACCTTTGCATCCAGTTTCGTTATGAGAAGAAAGACTTTGATATTTCTGTTGTTGGGCGCCTTCATTTTTATGATGGCCGATACCAACATGCCTCTTTTCAAACGAAAGAACAAACAGGTTGTGAAAGATTCCTTGGAGATGGCCGAGCTTATCAGTTCAGACTCGTTGGAAACAGACTCTATCCCCAGTGCGTCTCTGGAGAATCAGCCTGATACTGCCGAGATGGACTCTCTGGAACTGGCTATCTATAAACACAACAAGGCCGTTGACGACTCTATCAAGGCAGACAGCATTTTCAGGGCAAAGGCCGGTGGTATCGATGCCCCTGTAACTTATGAGGCGCAGGATTCGCTCGTCTATGATGCGGCCACCAAGACAGCCCATCTCTACGGTAATGCCAAGGTGAAGTATACCAATATGGATCTGACGAGTGAGAAGGTCTATATGAGTCTTGACAGTAGTATCGTACATGCCACGGGTGTAGCAGATTCCACGGGAAAACTGGAAGGCACACCTGTCTTCAAAATGGGTTCTGACACTTACGAGAACGATACGATGGCTTTCAACTTCAAGTCGAAGATGGGCTTGATCAGCAATGTCTATACAGAGCAGGAAGACGGATTCCTTCGCAGTCAGCGTGCCAAGCGCGACAGTTCGGGCGCTCTTTATCTGACGCATGGCCGCTATACGACTTGTGATGAGGAGCATCCTGACTTCTATATTGCTCTTTCGCGTGCTAAGGTTCGTCCGGGAAAGGATGTGGTATTCGGGCCAGCCTACCTTGTGGTGGCCGATGTCCCCCTTCCTATAGCCATACCATACGGATTCTTCCCCTTTACAAAGAGTTACAGCAGCGGCTTCATCATGCCCACATACGGTGATGAAAGTACGCGTGGATTCTATCTTCGCGAAGGTGGCTATTATTTCGCCATGAGTGATATATGGGACTTGAAAGTGCTGGGTGAAATCTATACCAAGGGTTCGTGGGGCTTGTCTGCTGCCAGCAACTACCGCAAACGCTATCGCTACAGCGGCAGTTTCCTGATTCGATATCAGGATACGAAGAATGGCGACAAGGGTATGCCCGATTTCACGGAAGAAGAGAGTTTCAAGATTCAGTGGCAACACCGGCAAGATGCCAAGGCAAATCCGTTCACCACCTTCTCGGCGAATGTTAACTTTGCCACTACGAATTTTGAGCGCAACAACCTCAACAGTCTTTATAATCCCCAGGCTATGACACAGAGCCTGCGCACGTCGGAGGTTTCATGGTCCACCTCATTCTCCAGTCTTGGCATGACGCTTAGTGGCGGTGTGGGCCTGAGCCAGAACATGCATGATTCAATCATTGACTTGAAGTTGCCCGACCTCGACATCACCGTGGCACGTTTTTACCCGTTCAAACGGAAAAAGGCAGCAGGATCTGAGCGATGGTATGAGAAGATATCAATGAGCTATACCGGACGTTTTTCCAACTCTATCAGTACCAAGGAGAACAAACTGCTGCATTCAAGCCTGACTAAGGATTGGAAAAACGGTATGGAGCACAGAATTCCTATCAGTGCCACATTTACCTTATTTAATTATCTGAACGTAACCCCTCAGTTCAGTTTCACCGACCGCATGTATCTGAACAAGTCTATACGCTCTTGGGATGCCATGAGACAGGTGGAGAAAATAGATACGGTGAGAGGTTTCTATAATGTGTTTGACTGGAATTTTAGTGTTCAGACTACTACCAAACTATATGGATTCTTCATTCCCAACCGAAAGATTTTCGGCGATAAGGTGCAGGCTATCCGCCATATGCTCACTCCGACAGTGAGTTTCACGGTTCATCCGGACTTTGGCGCGGAACGCTATGGAATCTATCAGACATATATGAAGACTGATGCCAACGGCAATGTGTCGCTTGTACGCTATTCACCATATTCCGGCATGGGTATTTCATCGCCTCCCGGGACAGGTCGTGCCGGAAGTATTTCGCTGAGCCTTTCCAACAACTTGGAAATGAAAATTAAGTCGGACAAGGATTCTACGGGTGTGAAGAAAGTTAGCCTGATTGATGAATTGGGTGCATCAATGTCCTATAATTTAGCAGCCAAAGTTAGGCCTTGGAGCGATCTCGACACACACATCCGACTGAAACTCTCGAAGAGCTATACGTTCAACATGAGTGCATCCTTTGCCACATATGCTTACGAACTCGATGAAAACGGTAAACCTTATATCGGTACCCGTACCGAATATAGCTATGGTCGATTCGGGCGTTTCAAGGGAACCTCTCAAACATTTTCGTACACGCTCACTCCCGAGAAACTGAGGAAATTCTTCAGTGGAAAGAAGGATGATGATGACGATGATAAACGTGAACGGAATCTGGATGACAAATATGACACTGGTGTGGAAACCAATATCGACGAAGACCTGGAGAAAGGAAAACATGGCGCTGAAGGCCAGGGCGGTAAAGCCGAAACGGATGAAGACGGCTATGTGTCATTCTCCTTGCCATGGTCTCTCACGATTGGTTATGGAATCACGATGTCTGAGAATACCGGTGGCACCTTCAATAAGGAACGTATGCGTTATCCCTATATGTTCACGCAGAACCTCAACTTCAGCGGAAACATCCGTATCAGTGAAGGGTGGAACATCACGTTCGGAAGTGGTTACGACTTTAATTACCATAAATTGTCGATGACCACGGCTTCTCTTTCGCGTGATCTTCACTGCTTCAATATGAGTTGTACGGTAACGTTAGCACCATACACCAGTTACAACTTCTCCTTCCGTTGTAATGCAGCCACGCTTACCGATGCTCTCAAATATGACAAGCGTTCCGGTTATACCAATGCGGTACAGTGGTATTAAATAATTTGATTTAGGTTATGGCCGAAATTCCAAGTCTTGTTGAAGACCTCGCCCTTATACTTGTGGTGGCTGGTGTGGTCACACTGATATTCAAGAAACTCAAGCAACCACTTGTGTTGGGGTATATAATGGCCGGATTCCTTGTCTCACCTCATATGCCCCTAACGGCTTCTGTGGCCGACACGGAGAACATCCAGACTTGGGCAGATATCGGTGTGATGTTCCTGCTTTTCTCGTTAGGTCTTGATTTCTCGTTCAAGAAGATACTCAAGATGGGCGTTTCGCCTATCGTTGCCACGCTTGCCATTATCTTCTCCATGATGATTCTTGGCAACGGAGTGGGGCATCTCTTCGGCTGGGATTCGATGGACTGCACCTTCCTGGGCGGTATGCTTGCCATGAGTTCCACCACTATTATCTATAAGGCTTTTGATGATTTGGGGCTGCGGCAGCAGCGATTCTCCGGACTCGTGATGAGTGTCCTGATTCTTGAGGACATTCTCGCTATCGTGATGATGGTGATGCTGGCGGCCATCGCTTCGGGCAACAATCCTGCCAGCGGACAGATGGTGGGGGCTGTGTTGAAGATCGGCTTCTTCCTGATTCTTTGGTTTGTGGTGGGTATCTTTGCCATCCCCTGGTTCCTGCGTGTTACGCGCAAATTGATGAACAACGAGGTACTGCTTGTCGTGTCGTTAGGCTTATGTTGTGCCATGGCTGTCGGCAGCACCAAGGTTGGCTTCAGCAGTGCCTTCGGCGCTTTCGTGATGGGAAGCATCTTGGCTGAAACCGTTGAGGCAGAGAAGATCATGCGTCTTGTGGAACCAGTGAAGAATCTCTTCGGAGCCGTATTCTTCGTTTCCGTAGGTATGCTCGTTGATGTGAACATCCTGATAGAGTATGCCGTTCCTATTGTGATACTTGTTCTTACCATTCTTTTGGGTCAGGCCATCTTCGGTTCCTTTGGTTTCCTGATCAGTGGCCAGTCGCTCAAGTCTGCCATGCAGTGCGGCTTCTCCATGGCTCAGATTGGTGAGTTCTCTTTCATTATTGCGTCACTGGGCCTTTCGCTCGGTGTCATTGGCGATTTCCTCTATCCGGTGGTTGTGGCAGTATCGGTGATTACCACATTCCTCACACCTTACATGATCCGGGCATCGGTACCTTGCTACAACCACTTGGAACGCCATCTGCCAAGAACGTGGATCTTGCGGCTCAACAATCTCACGCTCACGCATGCCGGTTCCGATACCGG
>ONFE01000062.1 GCA_900316985.1 uncultured Prevotellaceae bacterium | reverse complement strand
TAAAAACAGTTGGTTCCCAACAGTATTTGACGATTTCCTGAACACTGATTTCATGCCTCGCGCCAATACAACGGCACCCGCAGTCAATGTCAAGGAGGACGAGAAGGCCTACACCATGGAGCTTGCAGCCCCTGGCATCAAGAAGGAATATTGCAGGGTGTCCATCAATGACGAGGGCAACCTCACCATTGCCATCGAGAACAAGCAGGAACACAAGCATGAGGACAAGCATCACCACTATCTGCGCCGTGAGTTCAGCTACTCGAACTACGAGCAGAACTACACGTTGCCAGACGACGTTGAGAAAGACAAGATTTCGGCCAAGGTAGAGGACGGCATCCTGACGGTTGTCCTACCGAAGGTGGAAAAGGAGGAGAAGAAAGCGGCAAAGGCCATCGAGGTCTTGTAGACACATACTTGTAGGAACTATGAGGGAGCAACACCAATCAAGGTGCTGCTCCCTTTTGTTTGATATAGATTTGCTTTGATAATAAAACAGGAGAAAGGGACTTTTTGTGCAAGCGAGTGCAGAGCCAAGCTTGCTTGAGCTATGCCGAGTGCAGCCAAAAATCATGAACGCAGTTCGTAAATTTTGCGCTTTGCTATATTATAAAGGGTTCCCCCCCTCCCTTTTGCGGGAGAAGCTTCTCTTTCATTTGGGCTAGAGGCAGCTGACAACGCCGAGGGAGGTGAGCAGGGCCGTGAGAGCGGCAATAACCATCTGGATGATTGCCTTGATAATGTCCTTCTTCATAACCATAACCTTAACATGAAAAAAGCACGTTGTCCGTGAGGATAGCGCGCTTTTCCTTTATAATATAGCAAAGTGCAAAAATTACGAACTACATTCATGATTTTTGGTTTACCTCTCATAATGTCTGACCGTGGAGATGCTCTTGGCCTGTGCACTTTTTCTTCTCATCTTGACCATAGCCCTGCACACCAAGCAGCGAACCAGTGGCAAATAAAACAGAATGGTGAAGCCCATGGCCCACCATTCTGTTGTTCATTTGATTAGTTTCTTACCTGGTCAGGAAATAACCTTAAATCATTTCTCCTTGCTGCATTCATGCGGTTTGGGAAGGACTGCCTTGATGCCTGCCTTGCGAATCTTCTTCAGCAGTTTTTCGGCAGATATGTCCTGATGATGGTATTTCACCGCAAGCGAGTGGCGAAGGCTGTTAACGTTGGCATCTTCTACGCCATCGATGGCGAGTACCCTCTCGACTGTCTGTTCCGTTGCTTTGTCATCAGGAATGAGGAAATAGGCATAGGCACCTTTTCCACAACGGCAATAATTGACTGGGGTGTAGCCTAAATCGGTCACGATGGAACGGATCTCATCCTGCGTGGTCAGGTCCGAGTTAAAGCGGATAACAGCACAATGGTTTTCAAGCTCGAAAGTTACCTGATCTACACCCGCCTGCTTCTCGAGCCGGCTACGTATGCGGTTGGCGCATTTCTGGCAGTGCATGTCGTCGATGCGGAGCATGGCGGTCTTCGGCGTTCCAGAGAGCATCGTAACCTCAATCCTACGCTTGGCATCGAGCAGGCGCTGTGCCATCTGCTGTACCTGCTGGGGAGTCATCTGCTCTACCATCTGACAATAGTTGAGGTCGAAATCGACAGAGTCTTCCAACTCATGCCAGATGACATAATCCCAATAGCCGTCGTCGATGGCGAGCTGCTGGTACTGTTTGGTGAGGTACTGTTTGACCTTGTCCATGCTGGAAGGCTCGGGACCATGCTCAGCTATGTTGCGCAGCTGCTGATAGATGATGGGATTGAGCTCGGCATAACGGCTGGGGTCGGCATTATAGGAAATCTTCAGTGTGGCATTGGGGCGCTCGTCGCGGTCGAGGTCGAAATCTACGCTTACCCCATAGGTGCCGCCCTTCTCTTCGCGTACGGAATCGGTATAGGCGATGGAAAGACAGCGCTTCAGGAAGTCGAGCTCAAGGTCGCTCTGCGGACTGAAGGGAACATCGGCGGTGTAGTAGATGCTGACGTTAGCCAACGGGGTGGCCTGCTGCTTTGTGAACCTGACGGTCTGCACGCCATCGACTACGCGCGCCACATTGTCCCAGTTGGTCTGTTCGTGACGGTTTGCAGAGGGCAGCGTGGCAAGATACTGGCAGAGCATGGGACGCAACTGGGCGAACGGTACATTGCCAATGATAACGGTGGTGAAGTTGGAAGCATCGGAGAATCGCTCCTTGTAAATCTGGAAAATGCGGTCGTAGTCGGCCTTTTCGAGAACCTCCTGAGTGACGGGCTCCATACGCGGGTGATGTCCGTAGACCACGGCCCTGATGGAATCGTTGTAGTCGACACGGGGAGAGGCATTGCGGTTACTGAGGAACGAGTGGGTGCGGTTGTAGAGGCTGCGGAAGGCTGTGGTGTCACGACGAGGCTGGGTGAAATAGAGGTAGGCCAGCTGGAACATCGTCTTGATATCCTTAACAGAGCCCGATCCGCTGATACTCTGGGTGCGTGTCCCTACTGAGGGTGACACGCTGACGCCCTTGCCTGTCAGCATCTTACGCAGCGCAGTGGCATCGAAGGTTCCAACTCCTGCTTCTGTTATAGCGCTGGAAATCAGTGAGAACTGGGGAATGTCGGCATCGGGATAGAGCGATGTGCCTCCCTCTGCCTTCATGGTCATCTGCACCTGGTCGGCCGTGAAGTCGGTGGTGCGGGCATATACCTTCATGCCATTGGAAAGCACGAACTCGGTGAAACCGTGCTTGTAGGGCTTCTCGCTGACAATCTTGCCAGGTACAGGCAGCTGGCTGATCAGTTCCTTGGCAAGCTGTTCTTCCTGATAAGGTTCGTAGGTCTGTTGCTGGGCAGCAAGTATGGTCTGTTCCAATTCAGCCTCGGTGGGTAACTGCACGCCCTCTTTATCCGGAGCATAGAGCACGCATACTTGGTTTTTGTCGGTGATGAGTTCACGGACAGCACGGTTCACCTCGTCGAGGGTCACCTCGCGGTCAAGTTTCTGGATGTTCTTCAGGTCGAATTCCTCTGAAGTGAGGGGCTCTGATGTGAGGAAGTGCTGCACGCACTGATTGACGAAGTAGCTGTTGCGGCGCTCGTTGCGTTCCTTGTATCGGCGCTCGGCAGCCGTAAGCTGAATTTTCTTGGCACGGTTCAGCTCATCGAGGGTGAAACCATGCTGGCGGGCACGCTCGGCGGCTGCAACGGCAGCCGTCAGACCACCGAGTATCTGGTCTTGCTTGCAACTGACGGAAATGGAGAAAGCCTCTTTGGTGCGGCTGACAAAGAATGTGGAGGCATGCCCTGTGCCGCTCAGGAACGGCGTGTCTGCCTGCTCGCGAATTTCTCCCATACGGCTGTTGTACATATAGCCGATGAGATTGTCGATATAATCATCACGCAGGTATTTCGCGGTGTTTTTCTCACTGTCGGGCGTCGCATCGCGCTTCATATACAGATGGCACAGCACGATGGGCTGTTCCTTGTCCTTCTGAATGCTGACGATCATCTTGTCGTTGTCGGGCACGGGATAGTAGATGCGCTCAGCAGGATTGACAGGCTTTGGAATCTGCGAGAAGAGAGCCTTCACTTTCTGCTCCACCTTGTCAACGTCGATGTCGCCTACAACAACAATGGCCTGCAGGTCGGGGCGATACCATTTCTGGTAGTAGTCGCGCAGGTCCTGATAGGGGAAGTTGTCGACGATTTCCATGGAACCGATGGGCATGCAGTCTTCGTACTTCGAGCCCTTGTAGATGACGGGCAAGGCATCCTCCTGGAGCCGCTGCATAGCCATACCGGCCCGACGGGTGCGCCATTCCTCGTGGATGACACCGCGTTCCTTGTCAATCTCCTTGTCCTCAAGGAGGATGTAGTGGCTCCAGTCATTGAGTACCAACAGGCAGGAGTCGAGCACACCCTCGCGCTTCAGCGGGGCTGAGCCGATATGATAGACCGTCTGGTCGACAGAGGTATATGCGTTGAGGTTGGCGCCGAACTTCACTCCGATAGACTCACACCAGGGTACGATGCCCAGCTGGCCGTCCTTGCCGGGGAAATGCTGTGTGCCGTTGAAAGCCATGTGCTCGAGGAAGTGGGCAAGCCCGCGCTGGCGCGGCTCCTCCAAGATGGACCCCACACGCTGGGCAATATAGAAATCGGCTAGTCCCTTCTCCTTTGCATTATGGCGCAGGTAGTAGGTCAGCCCGTTGTCGAGCTTGCCGATTCTGACTGCAGGGTCGGAAGGCAGTTGTGCCGCCACCGATAATGGCAGCAGCACAAGGGTTATGAGAGATAATATGTTTTGCTTCATTTCAACAAATGATTTATCTTATAATTTCGCCTTATTTCATCATCGAGGGTTTTACCTCGGCATTGAAATCGTTGGTAGAGTTGTTGGTGTCTATGTACTTGCCATTAGCATCCTGCTTGCGGATGACAGCCTTGTTGTAGCGCTCGGGATCTTTATCCACCTTACCGCAATAGGTCCAGCCGGCATCGAGGGCAGAAGATGTGACAATCCACTGGAACTCAGACTCCACGCACAGGTTGACGGCATCGAGAATCCAATCGTTGGGTACACGGTAAGTGTCCGTTGACATGGGGAATGAGTACTCGTTGAATGTGAAGACGTAATCGGCTGTGTAGGCATAGTCCTTCAGCCAGGTATCCTTGCCGGTCTTCATCTTGGCTATGGCATAACTCTTGAAGCCACGGTTGTGGAAACCGGTTACGGTTGCAGAATAAGTGTACCAACGGTCAAGGTTCTTAGCTGTTCCATCTACATCTGTGTAGTTGGGGTTCGACGACTCATCGAAGAACTCGTAGTCGGCACCGCTGAGATCGAAACTGTTGGGGTTGTTCTCCACGTGGTTGATGGCATTGATAGCCACCAGAAGGCTCTGGCCTGGTGCCACGGGAACAGTAGTACCGCTGCCTGGAATCATGAATACGAAGTCCACGGAGAAGTCCGTATTCATCAGGTCGGGGGTGTAGTCCTGCTTGTCGTTTGTCCTGAATTCAGACTGAAGTATGGCAATACTGTCGGCATAGAGCGTTACGTCGGAGTTGTTGGTAATGACCATATACTGATCGTTGCTGTATGGCTTGTTCTCGGGAGTGGTAGTGCCCGTGAAGAAAATCTCGCTGATCACGAAACCGCCCTCTGCCTGGAAAGAGTTGACTGCCAGCTTCAGGGAATTGGATTTCTCGGACAGGAGGACATTGGTATTGGAAACCTCGAAGTCGGTGGTTCCTGCAATACCGTCTTTCAAGAAAGAAATAGCGCCCTTGGCGGCAATGTTGTAATTGCCCTCCTCAATCTCAGGAATCGTAATGACGTAGTTGTTTCCATCCTTCACGGGAGTAGGCAGAGTGACAGCCTTGCCCGTCTGTACGTCGGTGGCTGTACCCTCAAAACTCTTCAACACCACGTCGGTGACATTGATGGGCATCTCTAAGGTTACTGTTCCGTTCTTCACAATAACAGGATCGTCATCGCTGCTGCAAGAAACAAAGCAAGTGCTCATGACAGCAAGCATCATCATACTTAAGATTAAATTCTTTTTCATTTTCTTTTACTCGTTTGTTTATTAATAATTTTGATATTTGACTTCGTCTTTTAGAATGTGATTCCGAAAACAAGGTGCGCATCGGTCTGGTGTTCTCCCACAGAACAGGCCGTGTAGCCACCGCCCAGTTCTGCAAAGAGTCCGATACTCTTCAGCTGGTAATCCCCCCTGACTTGTGCCGACAGGCTGGTATAGTTGGCTTTGGCATACTCATACTGATGGCTCATCTTGGCAGCAGAGGCCGCACTCATATTGGCGAAGGGCATCACCAGTTCATCGCCTGCACCTGCGAAATAAGAGGCCTCGGCCCCGCATGTCAGCAGCAGACGGTCGGCAGGCTTCCAGAACAGCTGTCCCTCTAAGCGCCCATAAAGATGCGACACGTTCAGCTTGCGCTCAGGGTAAACATATTCCTGATTATCATTCCGATACCCGGCACAGCCGACAGCCTGCCACCGACCGTTGCCATAGAGTGCCGTCAGCGAGGTGTTCAGCCGTTTGTTCCTATACATCGTCAGCACGCCCAGTTCGGGGAATGCCGTAGATGCTGAGGTGCCGATGATACGTTCGTCGCCGGAACGTTTCTCGTAGTCGAGCGTGGCATAGACGGCCATTTGGCTCCCAGTTGCCTTTTTCCAGCCTACGACAGCATTTAAGCCTTGGCTGTAGAGGTCGGTCAATGGCAAGGTGTAATTCTCAATAATCTGCCGGTGATAGCGATGCTCGTTCAAATCCAGATGGGCATAGAGACCCCGTTCGCCGACTGGTACAGCATCGAGCAGCAGACGGGCACCTCCACCCTCATAGTGCAGCCTGCGCTTGTCGCCTGAGAAACGGGCATACTCGGTTCCGAGACCTGTCATCTGGTATTCGGGACTGACACCCAACTCGCGGTAGAAATCCACGCTGTTGCTTTGTTTATAGACATTGCCCTCGAGAGCTGCCGCCCAATGATAGCCCATGGCCTCACGACCAGCTCCAAGACGTATGGTCAGTTCATTCACAATACCTCTCATTCGGGGGTCGATGTCACGATATTCATGGTCTGCGCGGAATAACATCTCAGCTCCTAAAAGCCATTGCTTCAATTGGGTGGCATAGCCTCCTTCGAAGACATAGCGCTCGAAGTCGGTATCACCTCCCACACTGTCGGCAAGGATGTGGGGCTGGAGAAGATCGTAGTCTGACGTAGAGTTCCAGCAAATGTCATAATGCTTGCCGTTCAGATATGAGGCATGCCCCCATACCGTTGCATGCTCCGACAACCTGAGATAGGTATCTGCGTGAGCGGCAGGCAGCAGGAATCCTTTTCCCTTCTCCTGAACGAAAGCCTCGCTTTGCTTTTGCCAGTCAGCCACCACGTACAGTTGGGTCAACGACGACTTGAACGCTTTCCCATGCAGGGCGGGGTTCTGCCAGGCAGTCTGCCCAATGGTTTTCCACAGGCTGCCCCTCTCCATCAGCGTAGAGTCAGCCGGTGCAGCATACAGATGGATGGCCAGCAGCAGCCAGAGCAGTAGGGTGGTAGTGTGTCGTCTGTTCATCATTCCAAGAATATGATAGATAATTCTTTATGGTTATAGCCAGTGGCCGAGAGGTCTATGTAGTCACTATGGGCACGCATGTGCTTCGTTAAGGTACGGCCGTCATGGTCACGGTAGCGCACCAGTCCCTCCACATCCACGCTATAGCTGCTGCGAAGGAGTTGCAACCGGATGGTGGCCACGTCAAAGTCGGAGGTGATGGTGACCTGTTTTGAGTTAAGGTTGGTGATACGTGCCGTGCCCTGCACCTGCTCAACAGTCTGTCCGTCACCAGCTGTCAGGACGATATCTGCCTGGGTGAAGAGGTCGTCTTCGTCCTTGTGGCATGACATCAGTGCCATCACACCAATTAATATATATATAAACCTTTTCATAATTTCACATTCATTTCCAGTCCGAAGTAGGCCGTCACATAACGGTGGATGGTGACGCCGTTGCTCTCGTAGTCGGGGGTGTAGTCCCATATCTTGTTACAGAACATCGCCACATTGAGGCGGTCTTTCAGCAGTTTTTTCGTCACCTTGAAGTTCAGATTCATAGACATGGGTACACGTTGCTTCTCGGTGAGCGTGTTCGAGTTCTTACGTACCAGCCAGCGCAAATAGGTGTCGTCCTCATCGCCAGACTCCCAGTCGTGGATGGAACCGTCGGGAGCAATATACTGGTCGGGATATATACTGACGGGGTCACGCTGCTGGGTCGTGAACCAAAGGAACTGTGCAGAGACCGAGAATCCCAACTTCAGTTTCGGTACGTCGGTGTCGAGTGTGAAGTTGGTGTTCATACGTTCATAAACCGACCCTTCATCGTCCTGATACAGTCCTACATATTGTATCTGTTCTCCGTCAATCACCTGACTGGGACGATAGGTCTCCAACTGTGAGTTACGGTATGTAGTGCGGAAATAGGCCCCGTTGATGGTCAAACGGGTGAGTATAACGGGAAAGCGCTTAGTCTCCAGGGTATATTCCACACCCTGTTTCAGAGTCTGGCTGCCGTTGGTATACATTCCCAACCCGAGTAGTTCCTGTTTTTCCGTAAAGGGCAGACTCAAGAGGTCGGGCTGCGCTTCCAAGGTAGCGGCATCAATGCCCGAAGTGTCGTATTTCCTGTAAGTATAGGGCTCATAACTGGCCTGCGAGCGGAATCCCGATGTCATATTCTCACGGAAATAGGTGAGCGACAGCCTGTGGCCTCCGGCATTGATATCCGTAGACATCTCCCATTTCTTATTACGGGCAGGCTTCAGCAGTGGATTGCTGGTATCACGGACATATGTCATCAGGTTGATGCGGCGGAAGTCGGGGTTATCGTGGTAGTAGTTCAACTGTACGAGGTCCAGGTACACCTTGTCAGGAAACAGTTGCTCCATCGTGGGGTTCTTGGTATGCATGCCCCAACCTGTTGACAGGCGTACGAAAGTGGGCTGCCCGAAGACCGTGAACTTCGGGAAGGTCCATCCGATATTGACACGGGGATCGAAATAAACCGTTCCGTGCATCTCATACCCTGAAGGCAGGTTCAGCATGCGCTGTCCGCGGATACCGGCAATCATCTCCACGGAACCGCCCCAAAGCGGCAGTTTCAGGTTTTCCTCGGCATAGAACGACAGGGTGTGGTTGGCCGGAATGTCCGACAACTTACGCTGACGGGCCGACATTCCCGGATATAGAGGGCGCGTGGGGTCGAACACCTGACCGTCACCATAGTTCTTGTCCAGATTCCAGTCAATACCCACAAGCAAACCATTTGCCAGGAGCCTACTGGGCACCTGCAGACGGGCATTGGCTTTCAGGAACAGGTTCAGGGGTTTGCCGTCCACGCTATGCGATGCCGTATATTTATAAGGTAGGATGATGGCATCGCTCTCACCTTCCTCTCTAGTGGTAGCCGCTATCTGCATCCGTTGCAGCTGTATCAGGCGGGTACGGTCTATCAGGTCGTGCTCATAAGCCCCTGAGGCTGTCAGGCTGATACTCTTCAGCCATGTATGACGCTTCATTTTCAGATTAAATGAGGTGAGCAGGGCTAGACGGTTGTATTTCGACTTATAGGAATCCTCTCCATGGTTATTCAGGTCAGGATCCTCTTTGTCGTTATCGAACGAGCCAGTATAGTCAACATTGGTCGTAAAGGCCGAGGTATAGTTTGGTCGCTCCCAAGTCTTGTTCAGACGGGCAGACAGGGTCACACGCTTATAGTTCTCCAAGCGGTTGCGCGGGTCTGCCTTCGCGTTCAGGTAGTCAGCACTGAGATTCAGACTCAGGCGACGTTCCTTCCATTCCAGTCCCTTAGCCACATAGAAAAGTTTCGAATTCATATCCGACTTCAGACGGAAGTTGAGGTCATGTCCGCCCTTCTTACGTTCTATCTTAATGAGACCGCTGGTCAGATCGCCATACTCCACGGACGGGATTCCACGCACCACCTCTACACTTTGTATCTCATCGGTCGAGATACTACGCATATCGACACCGGCATTGGTAAAGTCGCGGGTAGTGGCTTGTGTATCCCATGCCCCACTGAGGTACTGCATATTGGCATTTGTAGAGATGGGTGCACCGTCCATGACGAATCTTGTTCCCAAGGACGACGTGGCATAGTTGCCGCCGCTCGTTGCTGCCTCACGCAGGTTGATGGTATTGGGGGCTGTCAAGGAAGGAGTACGGGCACGTCCGCCAGGCAGCAGTTCCAACAAGTCGGAAAAACTGGAAGGCTGCAGATGCTCCATGGCATGTTTCTCAATCTTCGAAGCTGTGGCAAGTCCGCGGCTCTCCTGAGCCGTCACCACCACTTCTCCCACGTTCCTCATCTCCGTCTGCAACATATAGCGACCGTCTTTCGCCGGTGCAGTAACCAGGGGCTTATAGCCCACATACGTAATACGCAGGCTTGCATAATGATTATTAGGTATTTGGAATCTTCCGTCGGCATTCGTCACCGACAGCGGTTTTCCTTTAGAACCATCCGAAACCGTGGCCCCCACAATGGGCTCCAGCGTCTCGCCGTCTAACACTAATCCTTCCAGAATCTTCTGAGCATCAGCCACTTGGACAACCAGCAGAACGAATGAAATGATAAATAGTCGTTTAATTTTCATCTACATCTTTAATGTGATGCAAAGTTACTACGACCCTACTGTTTTGGCAATACCGATTTATAGGTATTTTTATTCAATATTTCTACAATTTCCACTAAAGGGGAGGTTAACTTTATATTCAGTTTTAAATCACATGAAATGATGAAATCCCAAAAATGATTTACCGATTTTTGAGTATTGCCTGTTATTCGGAGTCGTTGTACCTTTGCAGCTAGAAGATTATCAGCTATTATACGATTAAGGTATGAAGAATATTTTCAAGGATTTTTTCAGTCAGTGTGCCCGTCCTGAAGGTTTTTGGGGGCGATGCATGCTGCGTTTTATGAATTTCGGCCATGCACCGCTCACCAACTGGGGACTTGGCCATGTTTCGTTCCGCGAAGGAATGACCATGCTCGACATCGGCTGCGGCGGAGGTGCCACACTGAAGCGTCTGCTCAAGAGAAGTACAGGCGGCAAGGTCTATGGCATAGACATCTCCGGGGAAAGTGTAGCCAAGGCGAGGAACCTGAACAGGCAGCTGCTGGGCAGTCAGGTTTTCGTGGAACAGGGCTCAGCCGACAGCCTGCCGTGGGAGAAGCAGATGTTTGACGTGGTGACAGCCGTGGAGACCGTCTATTTCTGGCCCGACCTGCCTAAATGCTTTCAGGAAGTGAAACGTGTGCTGAAGCCTGGCGGACAGTTTGCCATCATGCTGGAAGTGATAGAGGGTGATTCCAAGTGGACGAATGTCGTTGAGGGGATGATTGTCTATCCGCCCGAACAGTTGAAAGACATGCTGGAACAGGCGGGTTTCAGCGATGTGGAGGTCTTCAGGCGGAAACCGTCGTATGCAACCATCAAAGGAATACTGAAATGAAAGACAAGATGAAACCCGATTACGGGAACTGGGTTCCCACGAAGCTGCTTGCATTGCTCTATGTAACGTCGCTGACCATTGCCATCCTTTTGTGTCTTTCCATTTTTTGTAAATGGATAATTCCAATCGCCATCTTCTTGGCAGTCCTTCTTTGCATTTCACTGTTCTTCTCTTCTTACATGACCGCTTTCCATCATGCCTTTTCTTTCAGCGGTGGTGGTATGATGGGAAAGGTACACGAGTACGTCGTCTCGCGTCTGCCATGGGATGGTCAGGGAAGGCTGCTCGACGTAGGTTGTGGAGCCGGAGCGTTGACCATCCGCTGTGCCAAGCATTTCCCTCTGTCGCAATGTACAGGCATCGACTACTGGGGCATCAAGTGGGACTATAGTCAGCGAATGTGCCAGCATAATGCCGAGGCAGAGCTGGTGGCGGACCGCTGCACTTTCCAGCATGGCGACGCCAACTGTCTTGACTTAGAGGATGATACCTTCGATGCCGTCGTCAGCAACTTCGTCTATCACGAGGTGAACGGCGGGCGGAGCAAGGAGGAACTGCTTCGCGAGACATTTCGTGTTCTAAAGAAGGGCGGTTGCTTTGCCCTACAGGATCTGTTCGGACAGAAGTCCGTCTATGGAGACTTTCAGAATGTGTTAGACAGTCTGGAAAAAGATGCCGTCAGTGAGATCCACTATGCCGATTCCTGTCAGGAGATACCCATCCCACATTGGATGCAGGTCCCTGGCATGTTGACGGGAGTAGGAATCATTTACGGAAAGAAATAATAGTAAAGAAAGCAAATATGGAAAAGAAAACAAAGATTATTGTATTGTGGCTGCTGACAATCTGCGGGTTTGCCAGCCATTCTATTCATATTCCACCTTATCATGGGTTCTTCTTGAAATATCTCGCATCCTCCAGAATTTTGACGAGTCACTTTTTCTTCTTACCTTTGCGATAAAAAACATGAAGTACAAAGTCGTATTCTCAGCAGAGAGAAGAAAAAGCAAGAAGAGCGGTAACATCATCAGAAACAAACGTCATACCACCACAATGAAAAAATGTGACGCCATTTCCACACACGCAGGCCGGCGTACTTTCATCTGCCTGGCTCACGTCAACGGATGCGTAGCGAGGTGTTTGACAACCTTCGATGGCTCAGCATCGATTTCGACATGCCTACAGCAGGCAATCATACCATTAAAGTTGTGATGATAGACCCGGAAATCGTAGTTGAGAAGTTAGTTGTTAATCCTGATAATGAGCACCCATCCTATCACGGTAAAGAATAAACATTTATGAAGAAACGATTTATCACATTACAACTCGCACTTGCACTAACTTGCGCTCATGCACAAAAAGTATATACCCTCCAAGATTGGAACATCAAGGATTATGAACCAGGCAAGGAGTTACGTCTGAATGTCAGCGAATACAAGATTGACGACAAGAATCCACTCTTCTATCAAGATATGCAGAAAGAGTGGCGATTGAAAGCGGAGGTGAAATGCGGAACTCTGGGCACGGAACAGGTCTTTGTCTGCAAAGAAGGGAAAGGCAGTTTTCTGATAGGCAAGAATTCG
>ONFE01000060.1 GCA_900316985.1 uncultured Prevotellaceae bacterium | reverse complement strand
TAGGTGCTTCGTAATTCCATTTGAAATGCATTTATATCGTTTTTATTTTCTTTTCAGAAAGGGGGCCGCTGTTGAAACGGGTATATGGTGTGTATGTGCAGTATGCACATAATGCGGTTCAAAGTTAACAAATAAAAACGAAAATGCAGTGATTTTTGACAAAAATCTTCAAAAATCACTGCTTTTTTAACGTTTGGAAAACAATTTTCTCTTTTCTCCACCCTGAGCAGGATGGGGCAGAGCTTGTCTTCTTAGATACCCAACTTCTTGCGGATATCCTTTGGAATTGCGTTCTTGTTTACCAGGTAGTCCATGGTGTTGGCAGCAACAAAAGCCTTGGTCATATACCAGATGCCTTTGTATTCGCCGGTGTCGCCCCAAGAGTTCTTCACCATGTAGTATTCCTTGCCGTTCTGGTCCTTGGCGATGCCATAGATGTGCATGCCGTGGTCGTCGGTCAGCGTCCAGTTGTCGAACTCCTGCTGGCGCAGTTCCTGGGTGGGTACAATCTCGGGAGCCTTCACGCCCAGTGAGTCGATGACGCTCTTCTTCTTCGCAGCAGTCATCTTGGTCCACTTGGCCTGGTCGCTGCCAGCCAGAGACTGAGTAGCCTTGTCGTCAACGGCGATGCCCAGTCCGTCGCGGGTGAAGCCGTCGCTGCTGACGTCGCCGCCCCATGCGATGGTGTAGCCGTTAGCCAGCGCGTTGTCGATGATGCGCATCATCTCGTCCATAGGAACATTGTAAGAGCGCTCCCAGCGCCAGTTGTCCTGCACCTCAACGGCAAAGTCGGTATAGAACGGATGGTGGGTATAGCTGGTGATGCTCACATAGTCGTCCCAGTTGAGGCCCAGACTCTGGGCGAAGCTCTTCGGGGTGTATTTCTTGCCCTCGTAGGTAAACTCTTCGGGACACTTGCCCAGGTAGGCGTCGAGAATGCCCTGCAGACCCACGGCCCATTGTCCCGACATCTTCTTGGCAGAACTCTTGCTGACGGCGTCAACATAGGGTGACATTACCGAGAAGAACTCGTTGAAGTTGGCCAGCGAGTCGCCAGTCATGCTGCCGGGAGCAGCCATGGCCGACTCCGGAACGATTCCTTTCTCGCGAAGGATGACGAGCACGTCGCCTGCCGAGCCGCCCTGCGAGAACTGGCTGTCGCCATGCATGCGTACGGTCAGCCAAGCGCGGTCCATATAGTCCTTGCTGGCCACAAACATCTCGCTCAAGTCGTAGGTCTTGCCCGTCTTTTTCAGGATTTCGCTCTCGAAAAACGAGAGGGTGGAGTAGGCCCAGCACGTGCCTGAGCGGTTTTGGTTCTTCACGCTGGTGATAGGCAGTTCCTTGATGGTGGTAAACACCGGCTTGTTGGGATTCACCGAATCCTTCTTCTCAGCTGCCTGCACACTAACAGTCATCATGGCTGCAAGTGTAAAAATCATCAATTTTTTCATTTTGCTTATTTTGTTGTTTAATTAGTGAATTTTCTTTAATAACGGTCTTATTTTGCCATGAAGTCCTCCATTTCTGCGGGGTGGTAGGGAATGCGCTTCTCGCCGAGGAAGCGGCAGCCGTCGGCTGTAATCAGGATGTCGTCCTCGATGCGTATGCCGCCGAAATCCTTGTAGGTTTCCAGCAGCTCGTAGTTGATGAAATCCTTATGGAGTCCCTGACTGCGCCAGTCGTCGATGAGTGCGGGAATGAAGTAGATGCCCGGTTCGTCGGTCATCACAAAACCCTCTTTCAGCCGCTTGCCACAACGCAGGCAATTGGTGCCGAACTGGGTAGAGGGCTGAATCTCATCATCGAAGCCCACGTAGTTTTGTCCCAGTCCTTCCATGTCGTGCACGTCCATGCCCATCATGTGTCCCAGTCCGTGGGGCAGGAACATGGCATGGGCTCCGGCTGCAACGGCCTCGTCCACATCGCCCTTCATCAGTCCGATTTCTTTCAGCCGGCTCGTCATCAGGCGGCACACCTCCATGTGCACGTCATACCACAGGATGCCAGGCTTGGCAACATCAAGCACATAATCGTGACAGGCCTCCACAATGCTGTAGATTTCCAGCTGCCGCTGGGTGAACTTTCCGCTGACGGGATAGGTGCGGGTGTTGTCGGAACAGTAGAATTCCTCGTTCTCGGCTCCTGCGTCGCAGAGCGCCAGACGGCCTTCCTCCAGTTTGTTGAACGAAGGATTGCCGTGCATGATTTCGCCGTGTTGAGTGAAAATGGTCGCAAAACTCTCATGCATGCCCAGCGAATGAGCCATGCCGTCCACCTGACCGCCGATATGTTTCTCCGTCACACCCGGGCGCGTCAGTCTCATGGCCGTAGTATGCATCTCATAGCCCACGGCACAGGCCTTCTCAATCTCCGCAATCTCCAGATCCGACTTCACCTCCCTCATGTGTACGATGGCCATGATCAGCTCCACCGAGGCCGATTCCTTCTGTTGTGCGGGATGGATGCCCAGCAGGTCGAACAGTTGGATCTTCGTGTCATGGCGGTAGGGAGGCAGGAAATGAATCTTCCGCTTCTGCCTGAGCGCCTCGTTGCAGATCACCTGGAGCTGCTTCATCGGAGCCGTCAGCTCAACGCCCACCTGGTCGGCCATATCCCTGACGGAGTCCACCGAACCGAACCACACGATATCCTCAATATCGATGTCGTCGCCCACCAGCGTCTCCGTGCCGTTGTCGATGTCAATCACACCCACCAGTCCGTCGCGCTGCTGTCCGAAATAGTACAGGAACGAAGAGTCCTGCCTGAAGGGATAGTAGGCATTGCCCGGATAGTTACAGGGAGCCTCATTGTTTCCGAAGAGCAGTATGATGCCGCTCTCCACGCGCTTCCGCAGTTCCTTACGGCGCTCTGTATAGACTTCTTTTTTGAACATATTTGCTTGTTTTAGGTTTTCAATCTGCAAAGTTACAAAAAAACGAGAGCAGAACAAAATAAATACATTTATTTTTTATGCCGAGTGCATTGTAACTTATCTAAAGATACGAATAAATGAGTGAAATAAAAAGGAAAGCTTAGCTTTCCTTTTTATTTCCGAATGAAAGTATCTTCGGCGGAGCCAAAGATACGATTTAGCGAGCACAAAACCAAATATAACTCGTTTTTAATTTGTTTTGTCGTGCGTAAGTAACTTATTTAATATAGTGCAAATAGAAGAAATACCATACTAATCTCAAAAAAATCGCACTACTCGAACTACTCTGCATTGTAACCTATTGATAATCAGCGAAAATACGGTAGGCCTATGATTGAATATTGCACTACTCTGATACTACTCAGACCCTACTCGACGTCTGAGATTGTATCCTTCAAATATGTTTTGTTCCTATAGATACAATATGTATTCGCGGGGTTTACTATCAAAGAATACGGGGTTAAACTTCAAGAAATCAGGTACTTCCGATGGTTCTTTGTACCGTACGCCTCCAGCCGAAATACTTTGCGGCTATGGCCAAAAGACCTTACGGCTATAGCCGAAATAGTTTCAACAAAATAATACAGTAGGTCGTCAGTATTGCCAAAGTAGTACAATATTCAATCATAGGCCTACCGTATTTTCGCTGATTATCAATAGGTTACAATGCAGAGTAGTTCGAGTAGGCCGATTTTATTTGTTTAATCCCATAAAAACATAAATCCCAAAACCCGATAGTGAAATACTTCAAAGTATCATCTGTTCGACTACAAAACATCATCCGCCTGGGTACAAACTAAATTACTTTGTACGCAGATTATTTAATTATAAGGCAATCAAATGAAGGCAGATTCCTCGATTCCTTTTAAGAAATGACAATAAACGCACTAAATGCAGTGCAATATTTTTTTTTCGCATTTTAATAAGTGCAATTCCAAAGTTTTTTATATCTTTGCCACCGTAAACCTGAAATTTATCGAAAAATATGGGATTCATAGAACAGAATCTGACGAATAATGAGAAGATTGTCCATAAGGGACATCTGCATTGGTTTGCCTATGCTGGGGGACTGGCGCTGATAGCGGCACTCTGGGCTGTGGCAATGGTGGTTATTGCCTTAAACGTGCCTGAGGCATGGGCGTTTGTGGTGGTTACCTTGCTGGCGTTGCTCGTGGGGTATTTCTATGTGTGGCTGGTGAGCAAGAACACGGAATACTATATCACGAACAAAAGGCTCATCGTGAAGAAGGGCATCGTGCAACGGAACACTTCCGAGATACGGCTCGTGAAATGCGAGGGCGTGATGGTGGAGCAGACGATGCTCGGGCGCCTGTTTAATTACGGTACCATCAAGATTACTACTGGCGAGGTGGTCAACACCTATCAGTTTATTGCCAGCCCTATCCGCTTCCGTACGATGCTGAATGAAACACTCGATCAACTGGATATTTCCAAGTCGCTGGAAGATAATCTATAAGGGACCGCAGGATTCGGTCATAAAAAGAATGAGGATGTGCCTGAATTGACGCATCCTCATTTTTGTTTCTTACCGGTTTCTCGTTCTATGCCAGCAGGGCCTTGGCGAGTTCGGTGAGCTTCTCGATGGTGTCGGCCTTGACGGTGGACTCCACGGTGACGATGGGCTCAACGATGGTGATCTGCTTCATGGCCTCCATGGCCTCGCGCATCTTCTTGCCGGCAGCGGGTGCCCATGAGCCGTTCTCGATGATGGCCACGCGGCGTTTCTGATAGTTCTTGATGGCCAGGTGGTGGATGAAGTCTTCCATGATGGGCATCACGCCGGCATCATAGGTGGGGGCTGCGAGCACCAGACGGTCATAGCGGAAGGCGTCTTCCACACACTCGTGAAGGTCATCACGGCGCAGGTCGGCAATGCTCACCTTTGTATCGCCGTTCTCCCTGAGAATCTCTGCAAGCTTCTGGGCGGCTTTCTCTGTGTTGCCGTGCAATGAGCAGTAGGCGATGAAGATGCCTTTATCCTCGGGCTCGTAGGAACTCCAGGTGTTGTAGGTGTTCAGGTAATACTCCAGGTTCTCGTCGAGTATCGGTCCATGGAGCGGGCAGATTTTCTTGATTTCGAGTCCGCTGAGTTTCTTGAGCAACGCCTGTACCTGAGGGCCGTATTTGCCCACGATGTTGAAATAGTAGCGGCGTGCCTCGCAGGCCCATCCTTCGGGGTCGTCGAAGCTCAGGGCTCCGAACTTTCCGAATGCGTCGGCGGAGAACAGGATCTTCTCTTTCTGCTCGTATTCCACGATGACCTCGGGCCAGTGGACCATGCCGGCGGTAAAGAACTGGAGGGTGTGCTCGCCGAGCGAAAGGGTGGAGTTGTCCTTTACGGTGATGATGCGCTCAGGGGCCACGGGCTCACCGAAGAAACGGGCCATCATCTTGACGCACAATGCGGAGCAGACTACCTGCATCTGGGGGTACTTGTCGATCATCTCCTTGACGAGCGAGGAGTGGTCGGGTTCCATGTGGCTCACGATGAGATAGTCGGGCTTGCGGTCGCCGAGCACTTCGGCGAGGTTTGCCTTCCATTCATCGGCCTTGCGGACATCGATAGTGTCGAGTACGGCCACTTTCTCATCCACGATGACGTGTGAGTTATAGGAAATGCCTTCGGGGGTTTCGTACTGTCCTTCGAACAAATCGAGTTCGCGGTCATCGGCACCGATGTAATAAATGTTGTCTGTAATTTTGTTCATGTTATTAATTAGTATTTAGTTTTTAATCTTTCAACAAATCTGGACGTAGCTCTCGGGTTCTGCGAAGGGCCTCGTCCATTTCCCATTGCTTGATCTTGGCCTCATGGCCAGAGAGCAGGATGTCGGGCACCTTCCAGCCTTTGTATTCTGCTGGACGAGTGTAGATGGGAGCAGCCAGGAGATCGTCCTGGAAACAGTCGGAGAGGGCACTCTGCTCGTCGCCAATAACGCCGGGAACCACGCGGACCACGGCATCGGCAATGATGGCTGCAGGGAGTTCGCCGCCGGTCAGCACATAGTCGCCCACGGAAATCTCGCGGGTAATGAGATGGTCGCGCACACGCTGGTCCACGCCTTTATAGTGGCCGCAGAGTATGATGATGTTTTCCTTCAGGGAGAGGTCGTTAGCCAAGTGTTGGTTGAACTGCTCTCCGTCGGGCGAGGTGAAGATAACCTCGTCGTAGTCGCGTTCGGCCTTCAGCGCCGAGATGCATCGGTCGATGGGTTCTATCTGCATCACCATCCCGGCAAAACCGCCATAGGGATAGTCGTCCACGCGGCGCCATTTGTCGAGTGTGTAGTCGCGCAGGTTGTGGAGATGAATCTCAGCGAGCCCCTTTTTCTGTGCCCTTGCCAGGATGCTTTCCCTTACAAATCCTTCAATCATCTCTGGCAGCACGGTAATGATGTCTATTCTCATATTATTTGCTTACGGCTGCAAAGATAAACAAAAAAGTGAAGAGTGAAGAGTGAAGAGTGAAGAATTTTTTCAAATCTTCAATTTTAGTTCCACATGGTTCATTCGGTGGAGCGTGTAGATGGCAATGGCCTCGATGAGGTAGGCAATGAGATAGCTGTACCAAAGCATGGAGGGCTGGATGCGGGCCACGAGCCAAAGCACGGGAATGACCGTTAGCGAAAGGGCGAAGGAGATGAAAAGCGCCATACGATGCTGTCCGTAGAGCTTGTAGACAATCATGATGACGTAGATGTAGCAGAAGGGAATGAAGCTCAGGGCGAAAATGCGGAGGGCATGACTGCACTCGGTGAGCATCGTTGCATCTTCGGCACCGAACAGCCTGGCGATGGACTCGGGGAATGCCCATACGAGGATGCAGGTGATGGCCATGGCCGCGGTAATAAAGCGGAAGGCGCGGCGCAAGATGGTGTGCAGACCCTCTTCGTTTTTCTTTCCCACCTGGATGGCCCCCAAAGACTGGAGTGTCTGACACGTTCCCGACAAGAACAGGTTATAGACTTGCAGGAGGTTCATGCAGACGGCAAAGGCAAAGATGCCCGTGCGTCCGAGGGTGGAGAGCACGATGGTGTTGGCCGATAATAATAATAAGGTGAGCGAGATGGAGGCAATGGCCAGTGGGGCGCCCTGTGAGATGATGCGTTGCCAAGAGGGGAGGAGTCCGTCGAACGAGAACGTGAGCCTCAGTCGTCTGTTGGCAGGATTCCACCAATGACTGAGCAAGATGGCAATGCCGACGAGATGGCCCACTACGGTGGCTGCCGATGAACCGATGATGCCCCAACCGAAGCATTGGATGAAAACGATGTCGAGCAAGAGGTTGACCGCATTGTCGATGATGACCGCGGCCGATACCAGCTTGGGCTTCCCATCGACGCCCACCATGGTGGAGAGTCCCCACATGACGATGAAGGCGGGATTGCCCAGCAGCAGCACCTGCATATAGTCGCGGGCCAGGGGCAGGATATGCTCGTTGCTACATAGCATTCGTGCCGTCTGGTCGGGGAAGAGTACGCCGCCGAAGATGGAGAGCAGCACACCTATCCCGGTGCTCAGCATCAGCGCGCGAGAGAAGAAGAGACGGGCCTCGCCGATGTTCTTCTGTCCCAGGGCATAGGCCACCAACATACCAGCTCCGGCATTGATGAGCAGGTGGAGCGTAAAGATGAACTGGTTGATGGGCTTGGCCAGGTTAATGGCGCTGACGCCGTCTTCGCTGATGAGATTGCCCACGATGATGCCGTCGACCACATTGCCCAAGCAGCCCGAGAGCGCCACCAGGATGTAAGCGCCGAGGTAGTTGTAAAACTGCTTATTTAATTCCGCATTCATAATTCTTCTTGTTTGTTTACTCAAAGAATCCAAATCCGCCGATGGCCGTGAGCATGCGCTCGACGTAGTCCCATGATGTGGGCGACCAGGAGAAGCCGAGTCGGTAGAGGATCTGCGTGGTATAGTCGTTGTCGCGCTGAACGTCGGTGGTCTTCTGGCCATGCGCCATGTCCTGATAAGCCAGCAGACTCGACATCTGGTTAGCCTTCTGTGGGTCGTTCTTTGCGGCCTCCATAGCTTCAGCAAACTCTTCCTGCTCTACGAAACGGATGCCTTCGCCAACGGACTTCAGCCCCATGAGCACATCACCGAGGAACTGGCCGTGGATGTTGTAAGGATGGAACACGGTGCATTCCTTCGGAGTAGTGGAGAGCAGCACGATGGCACGAGCGACCTCGTTGATGGGCGAGAATTCCACCTTCTTGTTGCGCATGGCGTAAGGACAGCAGCCCAGCATATTGTATACCTTGATGCGGCCCATGAACGAGTTGGTGGAGAAGTTGGCCTGGAACTCACCGTCGGTGCTTCGTGCGGCAAGGTTGCCCACGCGCATGATCTTGGCATCGAGTCCGTGAAGGGCAACAGCGTCGAGGATGAGACGCTCGGCCATGAACTTAGAGTAGATGTATTTATTGCCGAGGAATTGTCCCATGTAGAAACGCTTCTCGGTGAAGACATCGTCCTTGGACTCGCCAGCCCAGAGTCCGCGGGTGCTGGCAGTGGAGACATGCACCAGACGGGCGCCTTTCTTGATGCAGAAGTCAACGCAATGACGTGCGCCTCCGATATTGACATCCTCGATTTCGGTGCCCTCGGAGAAGTGCTTCACGATGGCGGCACAGTTGAAGACAGTCTGGATGTCGAGGTTCTCGTCGAAGTCCTGAGTGACATCGCCCAACAGCACATGGATGCGCTTGCCGAACAGGGGCTTGAAGGCATCGGCGAAGTAATAGTAGAGCAACGAGCGCAGGCGGCTCTCGGCGGCCTCTACAGACTTTCCGCGGATGAGACAATAAATATTGTCAACGTCGGCATCGATGAGCTCGCGCAGGATGTGAATGCCCAGATAGCCCGTGGCGCCCGTGATGAGCACATTGCCGATGGGCTGACGCTTACCCTGACGGAAAGCATTGAGCGTGTTGCGCTGAAGGAGGTTGTTGATGGCGGTATAGTTGAAACTCGTCACCTCGTCGGTTCCCTCGGCGTCGCTATCACCCGTGATGAGGCGTGCCAGTTTTCTTGGCGTGGGATTGGCAAACACATCGCCGTAGGCTACATGCATGCCAGCCTTGTCGGCCTCGATGATGACGCGGGTGACGACGAGTGAGGTACCGCCCAGTTCGAAGAAGTTATCGGTGGCGCCCACCTTGTCCATTTGCAGAATGCCGGCAAAGATGTCGCAGAAAGTACGCTCGGTGTCGTTGGCCGGAGCCTCATAGGCCGATGTGATGGCCAGTTGCGGTTCGGGCAGGGCCTTGACGTCTGTCTTACCGTTGGGTGTCATGGGCATCTCCTTGAGTTGGAGGTAGGCCGTGGGCACCATATATTGCGTGAGACTCTTCGAAATCTCAGCCTTCAGGGCATCGGGTGCTATCTCACGGTCGGCGGTATAGTAGGCGCAAAGGTGCTCCTTATCGTTGAGTTTACGAATGAGGATGACCACCTTCTTCAGGCCTTCCACCTTCAGCATTACGTTCTCAATCTCACCGAGTTCGATGCGCAATCCACGCAACTTAATCTGATGATCGGTACGGCCAAGAATCACTACATCGCCATCGGGTAGCCATTTAGCGTAATCACCTGATTTGTAGATGCGTTCGCCGTGATATTCGATAAAACGTTCACGCGTCATTTGGTCGAGGTTGTTGTAACCGCGGGCCACACCACGACCACCGATATACAATTCACCTACAACACCCACGGGCAGTTCGTTGCCGTCCTGGTCAACGATGAATTCCTTCACATTGAGCTGTGGTTTACCGACCGTCACCAGTTCAGCATTGGTCAGTTCCTTGTTGTTCGAAGCTACGGTAATCTCCGTCGGACCATAGCAGTTGAAGATTCTTGCCTTAGTAACGCTTCGCATCTGTGTGAGCAACTGGTCGGAGAATTTTTCACCGCCGGCCCTGCAGATGGCTATGTTGGCGATGGCCTGGCAGAAGTCGGGGCTGGTGAGCCAAGTTTGCCAGCGGGATGGTGTTCCCGAAACCATATTGATGTGCTGCTCGTTGATAAGCGTTGCCAGGTCGAGCGGGTTGTTGGCCTGCTCTTCGGTAGCAACAATCAGCGTCTTGCCGTTGTAGAAAGCCATACCAATGTCTTGAAGGGCAGCGTCGAAGGAGATGGTGGTGACGCTGAGCACGCGCTTGGCATCGGTCAGCACACCATTGGCAAACACATTGGCGGGATGGCCATAGAGGTAGTTGCAGATGCCTTCGTGGCGGAGCATCACTCCCTTGGGGCGGCCTGTTGAGCCGCTGGTGTAGATGAGGTAGGCCAGATCGTCGCCGGTGATATCCGTCATAACGGCATCGGTGGTTGCCTCTGATGCTATTAGTGTCTCCACATCGATGGCCTTGTCGGCAGGAACCGAATCGAGGCGGTCGGCAGTGGTAATGATGTAGCGGGCCTCGCTGTCCTCAAGGATGAGCTTAATGCGGTCGGCGGGATATTCGGGGTCGCATGGAATGTAGGCAGCCCCCAACTTGAGCACGCCGAAGAGCGAGAGAATGAGTCGGCTGGTACGTGGGAGCAACAATGCCACACGGTCACGTTCCCTCATGCCTTGCTGGCGAAGAGCTCTTGCAATACGGTTGGTTACCTCGTCCATTTCCTTGTAGGTGAATTTCGCATCGGTAGCCACCAGCGCCTCATGGTCGGGCTGTGTCTGGGCGAAATACGAGATGCACTCGTGGAAGAACTTGAACGGAGCATCGCCTGTTGCCGTCTGGCGCAACAAAGCAAGTTCATTTTCCTGATTGTCGCTAACGATGGAAATCTTGCGCACTTGTTTGGCGGGATTCTCCATCATGTGATGGGCAACGGCTACGATGCTTTCGGCCAGACCGCGGGCCAGCGCAGGAGAATAGAGGCTGTCGTCGTATTGCACCACCACGCCGCGTGACTCAATCTTGATATTGATTTTGAATTTTGGCACCTTCAGTTCCAAGAGTTCCTGTCCGATGACCTTTCCGTTGGCGGTGTACTCAGAGAGTACTCCCACCTGGTAGGCGTATGCGATGGCGGGACGGAAACCGTAGTCGGTGGCAATGCGTGCAAAGGGATAGTCCTCGTGGCGCAAAGTCTTGTCGAAGGTCTCGCTGGTAGAGCGAAGGAAGTCGCTGACCGAAACATCGTCGATGTTCATGCCCAGGGCGAGTGTGTTGACAAACATACCCACGGTGTCGGCAATCTTCAGGTTCGAACGACCGCTGCTGACCGTGCAGAGATACACCTCACGATTGTTGGTATAGCGTGATACCACATAGGCTGTGGCTGCCAGGAACAGATGGGCAGGCGTGATTTCCTGCTGGCGGCAGAAAGCTGTAGCGCGCTCGAAGTCGGGCTTGCAAACCACTTCGCCAATCCATCCCTGCTGATCAGTCTTCGGCAGGTCGGCGGGAATCTCGCTGGCACCCTCGCAAGTCTGTAGCTTTTCGGCAAAGAACTGCTGGGCGCTGGTGAAGGATTCGGACTCCTCAGCCTTTTGCTGGTCGGTGACGAAGTCAAGATAGGTGTACGACTCATCGTCGGTTGCCTTCCCTTCGAGGGCGGCATTCAGCTGACGGATGAGCAAGTCGGCCGAGCCGCCGTCGAACACCAGATGGTGGATATCCATCAGCAGGTGGACATTATTGTCGGTCTTTACTATTTCGAAACGATAGAGCGGAGCCTTCTGCAAGTTAAATGGTCTAACGAACTCGTTTTTGTATGCATCCAGCTCTTCCTTCTTCATCACGCTGAAAGGAACCTCCACGGGAACGCTGTCCTCGGTGGTCTGCACGATGGTGTCGCCCTGGGTGGTGAAATGAACGCTGAGTTCGGGATGCTGACCAACTACCTTTTTAACACATTCGGCCAACTTGTCGGCATTGGTGTCGGCGGGGTAGGTGAGAAGGTAGGGGATGTTGTAGATGGTGGAAGTGGGGTTCTTCAGGCAGTCGAAATAAACGCCGGTCTGGGCATACGACAAAGGTACGCAGGTAGGCCGTTGCTTTTCCTCGGTGGTTCCAATGGTATTGGCTGCCGTTCCGATTCCGCTCATCATCGACTTCAGAATCTCGTTCTCGATGCTCTGGAGCGTTCCGTTCTTCACCAGCGACTTGGAGTCGAGTGTCACACCATAGCGCTTGTTCACATGCACGGCCAGTTTGATGGCCGAGATGGAGGTCAGTCCGGCATAGCCCAAAACGGTGGTGATGCCGAAGTCGGTGGTGTTCACGATGCCGGCAATCATCTCGTGGAGTTCCTCTTCCAGCACATTCATGGGCACATTCGACTCTTCCACAACGGCTGCCTTCTTCTCAGGCTTCGGGAGCGCACGCTTGTTCACCTT
>ONFE01000057.1 GCA_900316985.1 uncultured Prevotellaceae bacterium | reverse complement strand
GGCGATGGTTTTTAAGGTTTTCGCTTTATGTAAAAGATAGGCCCATAGGGCTGTCGAAAGAAGGTCTTCAGCAGGCGGCAAGCTTGCTTGCAGGATGCTGATGGACTGCTTTTGACACAACTGTGTGCAAGCACAGATGCTTTTACAAAAAGCTGTTTTCTTTGTTTTTGTTTCATAAGATCTTTGTGCCTTTGTGTCTTTGTGTTTTTTAATAATGAATTCAATGAATTTTGTGCTCATAGCAAGTGATTTTCTAAATCGGAATAATGCTTTTTGGAATCCCATAAACTTGAATAAATTCTAAATATGTAAACGTTTACGTGGCGTTTTTCGCAAATAATCGCCTCAAAACTTGCTTATTTCAGTTATTCTTTCTAAATTTGCCGCCGATAATTCAAAATGATTGGGCGTTGAGCGATGAGGAATGAATAGGCTAATAACCTCATTTTCTAAGAAAAAACTCAAGAAAACCCAAAGCGCATGAGAACTCCCGCAAGGGCACTGGACAAGGAGGAAAAGCTCTGCTTTTGCCTCTCATTTGCAGCGATATATCGATAACTAATATAAATAAAATTAATTCAAACATGAGAAAACTTTTACTGTTTTTCGCAATGCTTAGCGTCTCGATAGGGGCGTGGGCGTATTCTGGTTCTGGCGATGGAATCACACTTTCTGATGAAGGCTCTGATGTCCAGAAGATTGAAATCACAAGTCCTGGTGCATTAAAGACATGGTATGATGGTCTTACTGATGATCAAAGGACTTCGTTTGCTTCTAATACTAATAGAACAAAACTTGTGATTTCTGGTTCCATGAATGCAGCAGACTTTTCTGCTATTACTGGCGATATGTGGTCAAAGTTCGTTGAAGTTGACCTGAGTGGTGTTAGTGTAACCAGTGCTTCTGACATAAAAGGCATTGGTCTTACTAATGCTACTAAGATTAAACTCCCAGGAGCATGTGCAGACTATGCTAAGGCAAGTTCTACGATGTGGCCTAACGCTGAATGGATTGTTGGCTATGAAAATGGTGGAACGCTTGGTATATACACAAAGACTGCAGGAAATGTACGTAATGCCTTGCAGTATTACGGTGCTCCATTTGGGGTAGATGCAGGATCAGAACCTTATCAGTGGAATCCTCCTATAAATAATAATGTAACCCCAGCTAATTTGAAGTTGTCAGGTAGTTTAAATTGGATCGATTTTAACATTAATGTGGCTCAATATGGTAATGATTATGCAGGATCAACTGATTCTAACGGGAATGCTATAAGAACAGGCGGTTTATATGGCCTTTCTCCATTAACCTTAACTGGCTATGTGGATTTTAGCGATGCAGTTTTTAGTGATGAAACTTATACAAAGGATAATTGGGGAAATATAACAACAACAACTAAAACAGTGGATGACTGCTGGATGCAAATTAAGGATTTGTTCCCAGCTAATGGGAGTATTACAAATCCGGGCTCGCAGGGAGCCACGGAATTGAAACTGCCTACAAACCCAGCATATACCACTATTCCAGCAAACTTGATGTTTGGTGGTGATAATGGAAATAATATGAAGAGCTCCTTAAAGGTTCTCAATATCCCCGAGAACTATACTAAGATTGAACATGGTGCTTTTGCCTATTGCAATGGTTTGGAGTCATTATTTATACCTCAATCTGTTTCTTCAATTTGTCCAGGTGCTACAGAGGAAGAACAAACAGGAACAAGCATGTCAAGTCTTATGGGTGCTTTCCAAGGTTGCGCCAGTTTGACAGATGTCGTTTTTGAAGACAGGTCAAGTGAACTTCATTTTGGACCTCATACATTTCAGGAATGTACAGGCTTGAAGCATATCAATCTTCCAGCTGGTACATCCAGGATATCTAAATATATGTTTTCTCATTGCTCTTCATTGGATGCTATACGTATTGCCGAGACTGTGACCTTGATAGATGATGGCGCATTTGAGTACTGTACATCTTTGCAGACCATAGCCATACCTGGTAGTGTTCAAGCAATGGGGCATAAAGTGTTCTATCAGGCATTGATTACAGATGTTTATCTGATGGCGACTTCTATAGATGAAATACCTACCATTTATTCGATGGGGCCTAATGTCGCCACAGGTCGTTCTGACGCTACTTTTAATGCTAATAGTATGAATGCCAATAATACGGCTCCTTCAGTAGCTGAGATGGCAGGTACAAGTGAGAAGTTTACTGATGAGGTTGAACAGCAATACCGGAATGAATTAACAGGTGGCAATACCATTACATATTTGCATTACAATGAAAACCTGCGTGACTTTATTGATCCGAATCCATGGAAGGGTATGTCGAATGCTGAAATGAAGCTAAATGATGCGAATTTTTGGGATGGTGCTTATACCTCTACAGCTGATGCAGAAGCAGAGAAACTGCGTAATGCCGACCATTTGTCAGATTCTTATGGATATGGACCTGATAAGCAAGATAGGCTGTGGGTAAGTGCGGATCATGGAGACTATGTTAGGTGTACTGCCATGGGGTCACCCGAGTATTCACTTGTAAGTGGCGAAGCCTATCCAACGGCAGGACAAGAACCATCAAAGATTGGCTGGAGGCAATTTGTTCTCAAGTCTGGATTTGATGCTGACAATCCAGAAGACCACTTTGCTGGAAATTATGATGATACTTGGTACACGATGTGTTTCCCGTTCGATGTGACCAATAACCAGTTGGCAGGTGCTTTTAACCCTGGTTATAACCTTTGTGAATTTACAGGTGCTGCCATAACTACGGATGCAAGTGGAAAAGAGGCAGTGGCCTTTATGTTCACACATATTCCATTGGCTACTTATACCTATGAAGGAACAGAATACAACCGTAAAGCTGATGCAAGCGGAAGGACATTGAAAGATGACAACGGAAATAATATTTATGTGCTGAAAGGTACAACATCCGAAATTACGAAATCCAACAATCCTACATTGTGGGCAGCTCTTGAAGATGTTGATGGTGTAATGGCTGTTGCCGGTCATCCCTATATGATTCACCCTGATAAGGTGGCAACTCCAGGAAATCCTCAGGAATGTGTTATTCAGAATGTGAGCTATATAGATCACTATAACGTGCTTAAGGATGATGATCCTGATAAGGCGACTGCTTATCAGAAAATTAAGCAAATATATCTTGATCAGGCTGTTACTTTACCTCTCTCTACGATGACAGAAAGTTCGGACGGTTCTGCTGAAATCTCAGCAACAAAGAAAGTCACTTTGACGGATTCTGGTAACGGTAGTTATACTTTCATCGGACGTTTCTTGCCAAAGAAAGAAACTGTTACTAGTGAGTCGATTGGATACCTTGAGGAGTATGATGGAATCAGTCCTTATGGCTATATCCCTAACCGCAGTTATTTCCTTGGAGTAGAAGGTTCAAATCACTATCCGAAGTATTATCGACAGACTGCTTCTGACACATATAATGAAGGTCGTACTAAAGGCTTCTGGAGTCAGTTTACAGCTATTATTATTCCAGATGAAGCTGCAAAGGCTTGGGAAAATGGTACTACTCCTGCTAGTGGTGCGAAGTCTATCAATGTGGATTTCTGTGAGGTGGAAATGGTTGATGCTACCACCATCAAGAAGGTTGTCGAAGATGCTGAGGCAAGGGGCGAGAATGTCAAGTATATGAATGTAATCGTGACCATAGACGGAAAAGTGGTGCGTCGTGATACTACTTCTATCGAAGGCTTGCCTAGCGGAATATACATTGTCAATGGTAAAAAGTATTTGGTAAAATAAAACATAGGAGGACTATAAAGATGAAAAAAGCATATATAATTCCAACAACAGGAATCACTTTAATGGAAGCCCAAAATATGTTTTGCCAGAGTGATACTAAAGGCGCTATTAGTCGTTTTGGTAACGAAACAGGTAATTATGGTAGATCTGATTGGGTGAATGAGCAACAGACACAGACTACGACCCAAGATGGATTGGAGGGAGTCGAGATGGGTGAAGACAATGCTACTATCGATTCTCGCGCCAAGAGTAGTATGATCTGGGACGAATGGTAAAAATGATGATAACACTTGTAAATAGTAAATAAATCATTTGAATTAATTGGAAGAGGAGCTCACCGCAGGGTGGGCTCCTTTTTTAAATGGAAGACCCACCTCAGCCCTCCCTGCTTAGGGAGGGAGTTTGACATTGGGGTAAGGTTTTCGTTAGCGTTGATAAATTCTCTAGTTCATATTATTCACATAAGAATAAATTTTCCTGTTTTTGCTATCACTGCTATCACTAAAATCAGTAAATGGTTGGTTTGTAATAAGTTGCTGAGAAAATTTTAGTGATAGCACTTGTGATAGCAGTGATAGCAAAATGCCGAAATCCTGAAAAAGGTTGATGGTTTATCCTGATTTTTATGATAAAAAGCCCGTTTTTTGAGATTATTCATGCAGCGTGCATGGAGTCTGCAGAGTGAATAATATCTCTGCGAACTCTTATGACTCGGCGTGAGTTTTCTTAGGAATGGGATGATGGCTGATGATGCGTTAAATTACTGCGAAGCCTCCGCAGTAGTACTGCGGATGATGTGCAGTAGTACTGCGGATGGGTTGCAGGAGTATTGCAACTGGTTCGCGCTTTTGCGTGAAACAACAGCGTGTTTTGCGAGAGATAAAAGCGCGTATGCGAAAAACTGAGTGTTTAGGGGCGATTTTTCAGCGGAAGGCCTTTAAACCCTCTATGAACCCCCTACTGAACCCCCTATTTTGGGGCTTTTCCCCGTTTTTTGCTAATAAAAAGCCATTTCCGGCGGATGATACTTTGCCTTTGGGCGGATGAAGTTTCGAAGTCCGGCGGATGATACTTTGAAGGCCTGCGGATGATGTTTTGCTTCTGATGGTTGGAAGGGTTGCTTCCAATGGTTGGAAACATCGCTTCCAAAGTCTGGAAACAAGGCTTCCAATGGGTGGAAGTTTTGGAGACCCACCCCAGCCCATTGCTTTTCCCTTCGGCCAGCGACCGTTGGTTCCCGAGCGGTGCTCGCCTACCCGTAGCCTTTCCCTGCATAGGGAGGGAGTCTTGTTATGGTTAAAGATTAGAAAGAAAGATGAACACAGAATTCTCAGAAAGATATTGCACAGGCGAGAAGCAGAACGAAATTCACAAAACATACGCGTAGGCTTCTGTGTTTTTTGTCTGCTGTGTACCATGAGATTATTTTTGTGAGTTTTGTGTTTTTGAATAGGTTATCGTTATCGTCATCGTTATCGTTAAGGTTTTCTTTTTAGGAAACTTTGGCGGGGAATTTGTGGAGAGAGTTTCTCTTTTTGGAAAACTTTCTTTTGCTTGGCGGAAAGAAAATTTTCGTTTTGGAGAAGAAAAAATCTGTATTCTCTTCGTTAAATCGAATTTTTACACTAACTTTGCAAACAGAAAATCTGACAATCATCATGGAAAAGAAAACTTACTCTTACGAGGAGGCCTTTGCCGCTTCCTTAAAATATTTCGACGGCGACGAGCTTGCCGCCCGTGTGTGGGTGAACAAATATGCCATGAAGGACAGCTACGGCAATATCTATGAGCAGAGTCCTGAGGATATGCACTGGCGTATTGCCAGCGAGGTGGCACGTATCGAACAGAAGTATAAGAACCCGCTGACAAAGGAGCAGGTTTTCGAACTGCTGGATCATTTCCGCTATATCGTACCGGCCGGCTCTCCCATGACGGGTATCGGCAACAGTTATCAGGTGGCTTCGCTTTCGAACTGCTTCGTGATCGGCCTGGACGGCAATGCCGATTCCTATGGTGCCGTGATGCGCATCGATGAGGAGCAGGTGCAGCTGATGAAGCGCCGCGGTGGAGTAGGGCATGACCTGAGTCACATCCGCCCGAAAGGAAGTCCGGTGAACAATTCGGCGCTGACTTCCACGGGATTGGTTCCCTTTATGGAACGTTATAGTAATAGTACGCGCGAGGTGGCCCAGGACGGTCGCCGTGGTGCGCTGATGCTTTCGGTAAGCATCAAGCATCCCGATGCGGAGGCTTTCATCGATGCCAAGATGACCGAAGGCAAGGTGACGGGTGCCAACGTGAGCGTGAAGATTGACGATGCCTTCATGGAGGCCGCCACCACCGATGGTGAATATGTACAGCAGTTCCCCGTAAGCGACAGCGACTATGAAAAGGAAGAGGAGAAGTTGAGAGTAAGGAAGACAATCGACGCCAAGGCTTTGTGGGGGAAGAAGGAAGACAATCGACGCCAAGGCTTTGTGGGGGAAGATTGTCCATAATGCCTGGAAGAGTGCCGAGCCCGGCGTGCTGTTCTGGGACACCATTCTGAAAGAGAGCATCCCCGACTGCTATGCAGACCTCGGCTTCCGCACGGTTTCCACGAATCCCTGCGGCGAGATTCCGCTCTGTCCCTATGATTCGTGCCGTCTGCTGAGCATCAACCTCTACTCATACGTGGTGAATCCGTTTACGAAGGATGCCTATTTCGACTACGACAAGTTCAAGAAGCACGTGCAGATGGCACAGCGCATCATGGACGACATCGTGGACCTGGAGATGGAGAAGATTGACCTGATTATGGATAAGATTGAGAAAGACCCGCAAAGCCAGGAGGTGAAGGGGGCCGAGTATCATCTTTGGGAAAAGATACGCCGCAAGAGTGGAATGGGCCGCCGCACGGGTGTGGGTATCACGGCCGAAGGCGATATGATAGCCGCCATGGGACTGCGCTACGGTACACAGGAAGCTACAGACTTCTCTGTGAATGTGCATAAGACGCTGGCCCTGAATGCCTACCGTTCAAGTGTGACGATGGCCCAGGAACGCGGTGCCTTTGAAATCTATGACGCCAAGCGTGAGGCGCAGAATCCCTTCGTACTGCGCATCAAGGAGAACGACGAGCAACTTTGGAAGGACATGCAGAAATATGGTCGAAGGAACATTGCCTGTCTGACCATCGCGCCGACGGGTACCACCTCGCTGATGACGCAGACCACCAGTGGTATCGAACCCGTGTTCTTGCCCGTCTATATGCGTCGCCGCAAGGTGAATCCCAATGACACGAACGTGCATGTGGACTTCGTGGATGAAGTGGGCGACTCGTTTGAGGAGTATATCGTCTATCACAAGAAGTTCCTGGAGTGGATGAAAGTTAACGGCATCGATACCGAGAAGCGTTACACCAAGGAAGAGATTGACGAGTTGGTGGCCCGTTCGCCTTACAGCAAGGCTACCGCCAACGATGTGGACTGGCTGATGAAGGTGAAGATGCAGGGCGCTATCCAAAAGTGGGTGGACCATTCGATATCCGTGACGGTGAACCTGCCGAACGATGTGGATGAGGCATTGGTAAACCGCCTATACGTGGAAGCCTGGCGAAGTGGCTGTAAGGGCTGCACGATTTACCGTGACGGCTCGCGCTCGGGTGTGATGATCCAAGTGGACGAAAAGAAGAAAAAGAAGAGCGATAACGCTAACGATAGCGCTAACGTAAACGATGACGATAACGAGAAAAAGGCCGTGCCCTGCAAGCATCCCGAAGTGACGGAGGTTCGTCCACAGACATTGGAGTGCGACGTGGTGCGCTTCCAGAACAACAAGGAGAAATGGGTGGCCTTCGTGGGACTGCTCGACGGCTATCCCTATGAGATATTCACTGGTCTGCAGGATGATGACGAAGGTATCGTACTGCCGAAGACGGTGACCAAGGGAAAGATTATCAAGCAGCAGAATCCCGACGGCTCGAAGCGCTACGACTTCCAGTTTGAGAACAAGCGTGGCTATAAGACCACGGTGGAGGGACTTTCGGAGAAATTCAATCCCGAATACTGGAACTATGCCAAGCTGATCAGCGGTGTGCTGCGCTACCGTATGCCTATCGACCATGTCATCAAACTGGTGAGTTCGCTGCAGCTGAAGAGCGAGAGCATCAACACGTGGAAGAACGGTGTGGAGCGTGCGCTGAAGAAATATGTCACCGATGGTACAGCTGCCTCGGGACTGAAATGTCCGAACTGCGGTCAGGAGACGCTGGTGTATCAGGAAGGTTGTCTGATCTGCACGAACTGCGGGGCAAGCAGGTGCGGGTAAAGCCCACCCCTGACCCTCCCGAAGGGAGGGATTACCTGAAACTTGAAACATGGAACTTGAAACCCGATGAGAGTTGAAAGCGGTTATATTGAACTGAAGGGGCTGCGCTTTACGGCAAAGCACGGTGTCCTGCCACAGGAAAGAGTGGTGGGCGGAGAGTATGTGGTCAGCGTGCGCGTTGACTGCAACTTGGAGAAGGCCGTCGGAAGTGATGATGTGAAAGATACGTTGAATTATGCGGAACTATATCAAATCATAAATAAGGAGATGCAAACGCCATCCTGCCTGCTCGAACATGTGGCAGGCCGGATTGGCGAGCGCATTTTGTCCGCATTCCCCCAGGCTCTTTCCGTTGGCATTGAGATTACCAAGCGGAATCCGCCCATGGGTGCCGATTGCGATGGGGCGACGGTGTTTGTGAGGGTTAGACCTTAAGGTCTTAAAGGACTTTAGGGGCCTTTGGGAGCTGAAAACTATAAAAACTTGGCCGTTTCTTCGGTTTTTCAATAGAAATCATTAATTTTGCAGGCGATAATGAGTAAAAGATTGATTTTCATCATAGCTGTGATGCTGACTTTGGTCCTTCCGACCAAAGCGGCAAACCATCGCTTCACGCTTGTTATTGATGCAGGACATGGCGGCCATGATGCCGGTGCCTTAGGCAGTATGTCTAAAGAGAAGAACATCAACCTGAAGGTGGCTCTGGCATTCGGCAGAATGGTGGAGCGCAACTGTCCTGACGTGAAAGTCGTCTATACCCGCAAGACCGATGTCTTTATCCCGCTGAATGAACGTGCCAATATTGCCAACAAGGCCAAGGCCGACCTCTTTATCAGTGTGCATACCAACGCCCTGCCCAAAGGAAAGATTGCCCGTGGCTTTGAAGTATATACGCTGGGTATGCACCGTGCCGCTGAGAATCTGGATGTGGCAAAGCGTGAGAACTCCGTGATTTTGGTGGAGAAAGACTATAAGCAGCGCTATCAGGGCTTCGACCCTAACTCCTCGGAGAGTTACATCATGTTTGAGTTCATACAGGACAAGAACATGGCCAAGAGCGTTGAGTTGGCGAAGATGATTCAGCAGGAAGTTTGCGCACAGGCCAGCCGTCCTAACAAAGGAGTTCATCAGGCTGGATTCCTGGTGCTTCGTGCCACCTCGATGCCGAGCTGTCTGATTGAGTTGGGCTTTATCACTACAAGTGACGAGGAGCGCCTGCTCAATTCGGAGAGTGGCATTGAGAACCATGCCCGTGGTATCTACCGTGCCTTCAACCGCTATCGGAAGAAATACGACCAGAATATCGTGGTGCCCTACGAAGCTCCTAAAAAAAAAGAGCAGGTAACACTGCCGACCATCGTTCCGCAGGAAGTAAAGGAAGAACCGCTAAGAAGAAATGAGGAGCAGGCAAATTCAGGTAGTCGTGTGGCTGAACAGCCCAAGCCGATAGAGACACCTGCAGTCCAGGAACCTGTCCGTTCGGAAGTGGAGCCCTTACCTGCAGTTAATGACGGAGTCCCTGTTTTCAAGGTGCAGATTCTGGCAACCGATACAAAACTGAGAAAGAACAGCAGTCAGTTGAAGGGCGAAAATAATGCCGACTGCTATCTGGAGAAAGGCCTGTACAAATACACGGTGGGCTCATCCGCCGATTATCAGGAAATCTATCAGTTGCGCAAGTCGCTGCTGACCAAATTCCCTCAGGCGTTCATCATCGCCTTCAAGAATGGGGAGAAGATGGATGTGCAGGCTGCCATCCGGGAATATCGGAGCCGGAGGAAATGAATTGAGAGCTAAGGACTTTAAGGACTTTAAGGTCTATAAGGACCTTAAGGACTCTAAGGAAATAATACAATAAAGAATTAAGATATTCAGATGAAACACGGAAAAGAAGTGATGATAGCCCTTGTGGCATTGTTCGGATTGTTTATCCTCTTTGTAGGTATGAACTTTCTGAAAGGAATCAATACATTTTCGAAAGGCAATGTCTATTACGTGGCATTCAAAGATGTTTCGGGATTGGCTTCTTCGAGTCCCATATATGCTGACGGCTATCCGGTAGGAACCGTCCGTTCTATTGATTTCGATTATTCGAACGAAGGAAAAACCAAGGTGGAGATTGACATTGATTCCAAGATGCGCATCCCCAAAGGTTCAACAGCAGTGATTGAGAGCGACATGCTGGGCAATGTACGTGTGAATCTGTTGTTAGCCAACAATCCCCGTGAGCGGGTGGAGCCGGGTGAGACCATTCCCGGAGAACTTGCTTCCGGACTGATGGCCAAGGCTGCCACGCTGATACCTGTCGTGGAGCAGATGCTTCCCAAGCTGGACAGCATCCTGAATAGTGTGAACACCCTGTTGGCCAATCCCGCCATTGCACAGTCGCTGAAGAATCTGGAGGTGACTTCCTATAATCTCACGACTACCACCCGCGAAGCCAATAAGCTGATGGGTACGTTGAATTCTCAGGTACCGGGTATGATGGGGAAGGCCAATGGTGTTCTCGACAATGCCAATACGTTAACTGGCAACCTTGCCAAGGTGGATATTGACGCTACGATGGCCAAAGTCAATACGACGCTGGCCAATGTGCAGGCGTTGACAGAAAAGATCAATTCCAACGAAGGAAGTCTGGGCTTGCTGATGCGTGACGCCTCTCTCTACAACCACCTCAGCTCAACGGCAAATGATGCTGATTCGCTGCTGATAGATCTGAAAGCACACCCCAAACGCTATGTGCATTTTTCGTTGTTCGGAAGGAAGGACAAATCAAAATAAAAAAATCCTTGCGAAGGCTTGTAATTTAAATTTTGTCTAAATTACTGGACGCGTGTAGAAAGTGTTGCGTGACTTCGTGTAAGTCTCGGAAAATAACACACTTCGGACGTTTTATTGCACACTCAAACTAACCTGTGCCCTTTTGAGCTTTATTTTCTTAAGTTGCTATATTTCAGTGGTTTGCAATTTTGCAATACCTACTTTTTGTACATTGTTTTTGATGACGCATAAAGTGCCTAATTTACGCGACTTACGATGAAAGTTTTAAAAATTGATAAAAAGTGGCATTTGTTTTATTCAGGAAAAAGAATTAATTTTGCACTTGAAAATTTGTCGAATAGCATAAGGCTACATTAACTTAAATATGAGTATTAACCCTCGCTTGCTTTGGGACAATTGTCTGCAATTGATTAAGGACAACGTTTCGGAGCAACAGTTCAACACCTGGTTCAGGCCGATTGTCTTCAAGTCGTACAAACCTGCGACAAGGGAGATTCTCGTTGGCATTCCAAGTATGTTCGTCTACGAATACTTGGAAGAGAACTACGTGGATCTGATGAAGAAGACGCTGACTCGCTTCTTCGGCGAGGGGACGAAGCTCAATTACAGTGTGCTTACCGACAAGCAGAACAATCTCTCGCAGAAAGTGGAAGGAGCGGAGTCTGCCGATATTGATGCACCCAAGCCCAAGACTCGTGGTAATCAGTCGCCGACGGTTCTCGATACCGTAAAGCCTCAGGATATTGATTCGCAACTGGATCCACATCATACCTTTGCTAATTATATAGAAGGTGACAGCAACCGACTTTCCCGTTCTGTGGGCCTTTCCATTGCAGAGCATCCCAATAGCACGCAGTTTAACCCGATGTTCGTGTATGGCCCATCTGGTTGCGGCAAGACGCATCTGATTAATGCCATCGGTGTGCGTACCAAGGAACTTTATCCTCAGAAGCGTGTGCTTTATGTGAGTGCACGTCTGTTCCAAGTGCAGTTCTCAAATGCCGTGATGCAAAACCGCACGAACGATTTCATCGCCTTTTATCAGACCATCGATGTGCTGATAGTGGATGATATTCAGGAGTGGATGACGGCTCCGAAGACACAGCAGACCTTCTTCCATATCTTCGACCATCTGTTCCGCAACGGCAAGCGCATCATCTTGGCAAGTGACCGTCCTCCGGTTGACTTGAAGGGAATGCCGGAACGCCTTCTTACCCGTTTCTCTTGCGGACTGATTGCTGAGGTGGAGAAGCCTAATACGCAGCTGTGTGTGGACATCCTCAACAGTAAGATTAAGCGCGACGGTCTGAAGATTCCTGCTGATGTGGTTCAGTATATTGCTGAGACGGCCAATGGTAGCGTGCGCGATCTGGAAGGTGTCATCAATTCTTTGCTTGCCTATTCCATCGTGGATAATGCCAGCATCAATCTCAAATTGGCAGAGCGCATTATCAAGCGTGCGGTGAAGCTGGATGACAAGCCGCTGACCATCGACGATATTGTGGAGTCAGTATGCCGTCATTACAATGTGAGTGAGTCAGCCCTTTCCAGTAAGAGCCGTAAGCACGAGATTGTATTGGTTCGTCAGATTTCGATGTATCTGGCCCAGAAATACACCAAGTTGCCTGCTTCCCGTATTGGTAAGTTGGTTGGAGGACGAGACCACAGTACGGTTATCCACAGTTGCAATACTATTGACAAACGCCTGCAGGTGGATGCCGCTTTCCAGGAAGAGGTCTCAAGCATCGAACAATCATTCAAAATAAAGACATACTTTCACAAGTATGAACTATTTTAACGCAATAGCGATAAAATAATATATCGTTAAATTATTGTTCTTTTTTTGATTTTGCAAATATACGAAAAAAATTCATTATTGCAAGTACGCTCCCACATAAACCTATGTTTTCAGTTGTTTTTTATGTTTTTTTTGCTAAATAGGTGCGGAATACAATCATGATCCCGTCAGTTTTGAGCAGGATACGATCACTTTTCGCTTCGTTCAATGTACCTTGCCATAATTCGTTGTATGTATATGGAGGCCAAGTGAAACCTTCGCCTTCTACTTTCCGGGCAGTAACATTGAAGAGGCTGACTTGCTGGCCGGGGAAGGTGTTGAGTTCCGTTGTTCCGTTTACGACTGAAAACCATCCATGGTCGGTGTATATCTCGGGGATAATGCCGAAATCCCTGACGTAGCGGGGCAGCAGGAAGATGTTGCCGATGGTATGGTCTTCGCGTTTACCGGTTGTTCCAAGATAGGCAATACGTTGAAATCCCTTTTCCAGACAAAAACGGGTGGCTTTGGTCAGGTCGTTGTCGTCTTGCTCATTCTCCAGGTGGATGATGGCGGCATATCGTGTCTTGAATTCAGGTGTAAGAGAGTCACCGTCGCCAACGATAGCGTCGGGCATGAAACCCTGTTCGATGGCCTTTGCAGCAGCACCGTCGCAAGAGCAGAGGAATTTCGCTTTCCTGAGTATCTGCAGAGGAATGTCGGCTGTCGGGAATTCACCGTCTGCCAGAATCACGGCATCGAAGTGGGGCTGGCTGTTCATTTGCATATCAGGTGTTGGCCGTCTCATTCTTTTGGGAAGACTGGGCCATGCTGTTCCACTTGAAGTAGCCCATGACGGCGATAACCACATAGAGCCCGTAGAGAAATGCCTTGAAAGGAATCCCTTTCACGATATACAGGTAGGTGCAGATGGCATCGACCACAATCCAGCAAATCCATTGCTCAACGTATTTGTGGGCCAGCGCCCACAGACCGACGAAACTCAGGGCATTGGTAAAGGCATCGAGTATAGGAACGGTGGAATTGGTCCAATGCTCGAGTACGTAGTAGGTGGCAGCCCAGAGGACAAGAAAGGTGGCGAGCATGTTCAGATACAGAATGGGCCGTACATGGGTGATGGGCATTTCCTGATTTTCGCCCTGGCCTTTCTTCTTGCCGAATTTCCACATGGCATAGCCGTAGATGGCCGCTACAGTGTAGTAGCCTGCCATGCCGGCATCGCCGTAGAGGCCGTGACTGTAGTAGAGGTAGATGTCGAGTGCCGGCATAATGATGCCCACGAGCCATACGGCAATGTGGGCCCTGTACTCAAGCCAAATATAGAGCAGGCCCAACACCGTTGTGAAGATGTCGAGGCCGTGCTCTATGATGAATGGATGAAGTTCCATGTGCGATTAGAATTTCAGTGTGATGCTGCCCATGGCGGTAAAGCCAGCCGAGGGCACGTAGCCAATCTGGTAGTAGCGGTTGTCGTTGGTGTGTCCATAGCTCTCGGCAATGGCAGAATATACCCATCCGCTGTTGGCATACCGGGCATTAAAAATATTGCTCAGGTTCACGCCGAATATGGCCTCCTTCACACCGATGGCCTTCAACGGAAGCGTATAATTCAGGTTGACATTCGTAGTAGAGTAGGCAGGCAGTGAGCGGTCTTTGTTCTCTGTGTTATCCAGATACTGACGACTCACATACCCCGTGTGCCATACGGCTTGCCATCCTTTGTAGTGGAAGTTAAGGAATCCGTTGAGGATGGCCGAGGGAGAGAAGGCCAATGTGGAGTTGTCGTAATGGAACTGGCGCAGCTCGTCGCCGTTGCCGTCACAATGGTATTTTGCCGCATCGGGGTTGTCTTTCCAGTCATCCCAGTCTTCCACGAACTCATCGAAATCCTTGATTTTGTTGATGCTCAATGCTGCATTCCCCTCAACGGTGAGCCATGGGGTGATATCGTATCCTGCCGTCAGCTCGATACCTGTACGGTAGGAGTCTTTGACGTTCGCTGTCAGCGGTTCGCCGATGTCACTCTTTGCACCGGTCTGAACCAGTTGGTTGTCGTAGCTCATGTAATAAAGAGTAGCACCGGCGCGCCATTTCGGAGTGGCATAACTGTAGCCCATCTCATAGTCGAGCAGCGACTCTGCCTTTGGGGCGGGGTAGTTACCGTTGTCTGTGTAGTTGTTTCTTTCTGGTTCACGATGGCTTAAAGCCAGTGAAGCGAAGGCGCGATGCCCGCCATTGTGGAAGCTGAAGCCTGCCTTGGGGTTAAAGAAGTTGTGCTTCTCGTTAATGTCTAGGTAGTGCTTCTTGTAGAGGTAGGCATCTTCGTCGTAAATGAACTTGTCGTTGTATCCATCGGTCTTGTAAGTCACGTGGCGATACTGAATATCGGCAAAGGCATCCCAGTTGTCGGTGAGGTGATAGAGAGCCTTGATGAAGACGTTACCGTCGAACTTCTTGGCATCGGAGTCGTAATACTGATAGTCACCGTTCTTCATCAGAAGGGTGCGCAGGGCATCGTTACTCAGATAGGTGACATAGCCAAAGTGGTTACCGTCGAACTGTTGTACCGACAGACCGCCGATCACGTCCCAGTCGTTGTCTTTGTAGTTGATGTTCCATACCAGTCCGTAGGTATCCTGCTTTAGTCCCTTTTTGCGCACCCAGTCGGTTCTCTTTGCACCTCCTAAGGCATCACCGTTGAATTCGGGACTAGGCAGACCGAGTTTCTTGATTTTATTGTCGTAGCGAAACTCTTTGTAATAACCATAGCCGTGGGTATAGTGGAGCGAGCCCGTGGTGCTCCAGTTTTCGTTGATGTTCCAGGCGGCAGAGAGAATGTTGTGGTTTTGCCAGAAATTATCGGTGGTTTTGTCCCAGGGTTCCCCGTTGTTCATCACGTACCGTTCTGTCTGGTAGTTCCCGTTGGCATCACGCACAAACTTCCCGTCAGCATCGTATGTGAAATGCTCGTAGAGCGAGTTGTAGCGCCCCAGTCCTACGTCGTAGAGATCCTTGTAGGTCTTGATGCCAGTCTTCGAGCCATAGGTGCCGTCCATCAGCGAAAGGTCGTCGTTACCGGCAGTCACGGCATTCCGAGCGGCCGCTGGTGCCGTGGATATAACCGTCGGTGTTGGTCTCGTGGTAGGCACCGTCGAAGATGAGATGGTTCCACAATAGACCCGTAGAGAATGCACCGCCCACGTTGAACGTGTTGTAGGAACCGTAGGAGAAGTTCACTTCGCCGCCGGCTTTCTCAGAAGGCGTCTTCGACGAGAGGGCCACCGTACCGCCGAAGGCACCGTCGCCATTGGTACTCGTTCCTACGCCGCGCTGAATCTGCACACCTCCCAGCAGCGAACTGTAGGAGTTCATGTTGGCCCAGAACACGGCCTGGTCTTCAGGTGAGTTCAAAGGAACACCGTCGAGCGTCACGTTGATACGGGAGTCGCCTGCACCACGGATGCGCAGATAACTGGTGCCTGTACCTAGTCCGTTCTCGCCCCATGCCAGTACGCCCGGCGTCTGTGAGAAGAGGAAAGGCAGTTCCTTACCCGTCTTCGAGAATTTCTGTAATTCGTCTTTCTTGATGTTTGCCACGGCGAAAGGAGCGTTCTTCTGTACCCAGACGCCTTTCACCACTACTTCCTGCAACTGTTCCATACGGAGCGAATCTCCATCCGCTTCGTTGGCAGCATTCACGGCCATCACGCTCATCCCGAGCAATGCAGCCATCACAATCTTTTTGTTCATTTTACCTTTTACCTTAATAATAAATGTTATAGGTTAAAGGGGCAAGGTGCAAGAGAATGATTCACGTTTTGTCACCTTTGTTGAGAATATCGGTCTGTTCATCCCTACGCCGGCATTACCCGGATCAGGTTCGAGGGTCTAATCTCAGCCCACCCACGGCGGACACCCCTTAACTTACCCTTTGTAAGTTGGGTGCAAAGGTACGAAAAGTTGAGCGCAATACAAAATAAATTCGTATTTATTTTTATTGCCGAGACGGAGTACCTTCGGCGAAGCCAAAGGTAGTGCAAATGAGTGAAAAAACAAAATATTTTTTGATTTTTTCCGAATGCAGCCTACCTTCATGGCGTGAAACAACATAAAGGTACGAATAAGTGAGCGAAATACAAAATGGAAATTACCGTAATTCACATAATTATTTTTTTTGGTCGGGCTTCGCCCTAGAAATTAATTCTAAAATTATGATTAGTAATTTTTGATTTAAGGGTGTAAGGGTGCGAAGCCCCCGATGTACACAGGCTTTGCACCCTGTTCAGAAGGTTGTAAAGGGTGTAATAAGGGTGTAAGGGAGAACCACCCCTGAGACCCACCTCAACCCTCCCTGTTAGGGAGGGAGTTATGTCTTTAGAGTTAGGGTTAAGGTTATTGTTATCGTTTAAAAATTCTCTAGAGAATTTTTTCTTTCCGATGATAGTTTGTACCCCGTCGGATGATGCGTTGGAGATAATTCTCTAGAGAATTTAAAAAATAGCTGTCACCCTTATGTCACCCTTGACACCCTTCTGAACAGGGTGCAAGCCCTGTGTTTATCGGGGTTTTGACACCCTTGCACCCTTAAAATGAAAATCCTCGCGTACGCGCGCGCACGCGAACGACGAGCGACCCAATGAAGAGCTGTCGTTATCGTTGTCGTGATGCTTACAAGGAATCGCTATAAAGATTATAGTTGCGATAGAAGGAGCGCATGGATGTGTAGCCGGCCTGCTCAGCCAAGTTCTCTTTCCGCGCTTCAGGATTTTCCTTTTCCAACCTTCTCACATAGGCGATGCGCTTGCGGTTGATAAACTCTGCAAACGGCTGGTGCCCAGCTGCTGAGCCAGTTCTGCCAGTGTAAGTCCCGGCTGTAGGTATAACCGTTCGTCGTCAATCTTCTGCAATAGTTGCGAATACCCCTCTTCTGGAGTTTCCACTATGGTCTCTTCGCACTCTTCTTGCGCGATATCCGCAAATGAGAACTGCTGCACGAACCCACGGTAGCAAAGCAGGTAGAGCAGACCGCTGAAGAAGCACGCAAGCACCGCAAAAGGAATCTCGGAAGATAGAAACACAAAGCGTCCGACAGCGTTTACCGCAAACGACAGGATGCCGGTGAGAACCATTAGTATTAATATGGTGGTGATGCCGTAGAGCCGTTTGTCGTCGTTATCGGCATAGATGGAGTCGATAAGACTGTTGTATCGGCGTATGCGGCGGATGCCCACGAAAAGCACAACCAGTAAACCGATGGCAAAGAGGCATTTTGCCAATTGATGGACCACTGCCTGCACCATGGCCAGTCCCGAAAGCCCTACGATGGAGTTCTTATATAAATAGGTGTCAACGAACTGGCGGCTTTCATCATCGCTCATCATTGCATAGACAATAGCCACAATGATGCCGATTATCATGGGCGGCAGCACCGTGAGCCATCGCTGGCGACTGCTCACCGTTCCCTGGGTAAGCATCGTTATGTAGTACAGATAGAGCGGATAGACCAGCAGGTTGCAGACCACATAGATGGTATCGCTCACGGGAATCTCACTCGTCATCCGGTTAAAGAATACGAAATGACCCGTGTAGAGCAGCGTGGCGGTAATTGCCCACCACAACAGTTGGCGGCGGGCGGCACGTTTACCCTGTTCCCAAAGGTTCAAGGTAATGGCAACCGACCAGAAAGCGCATACTGCCAACGGCAGAAAAGATACTATCAGATGAATCATGGGACAAAGATAATCAAAGAAACGATATAACGTATCAGAATCTGGCTTCTAAAAACTATGAATTTTCCTAACAAACGTTAAATGTACGATATGGCACATCCCTTGTACGATATGGCACAACCTTTTCCTGCAGGTCTTTTGAAGTCATCTTGCTTTTTCTTATCTTTGCCCCATAATGCGTGTATCTATCAAAGCAAAAATATCAAATAGCTAATCATGAAAAAAATATCAGTCAATTATTATGAAAAAGTACCTACTATCAATCATCGCGCTCTGCTGCTCAATGGCGGTAGGGGCGCAACAGACAGACCAAATCAGTGCTGTGCTACAAGTAGAAGGCCAAACGCCTCAGGTCTTTTATGGGGCCAGTGCGCTGAAGAGTGCTATTGAGGCAGCTCCAGACAAGGGGGGAGTCATCACGCTTTCCTCAGGACAATTCAATCCCGTCACCATCAATAAGTGTGTGAGAATCTATGGTTCGGGTTTTCAGGCCATTGACAGTCTGGATGTCTACCAGACCAATATCAGTGGAGATTGTACAATTAATATCCCTGAGGAGATAGCCAGTCCTCATGATATCGTCATCGAGGGTGTCTATTTTAATACGGACCTTTTAATTAAATCGGCTGTGGACGGGCTCACATTAATTAAAAGCAGCGTTGGAAACTATAGCACCTCTTCACCTGCCACCCGTTGTGGCATTACGCAGTCGTATATCCGCGGAGATGTTAAAGCTCATCAAATGTTTATTCAAAACAGTTGGTTGGGCGCACGTATTTATCCATTGAATGATGAGAGTTCTATCGTTATCGACCATTCCATTTTACGTGCAGGCGGTTATTTTTATAGCTCTAATGACCGTTTTACATGTAGGAATTCTATCTTATGGAGTCCTTACAGACTTTCTAATCAAACTTACAATTTCTGTCTTAGTCCTTCTAATGCTGCATTTAATGTCAATGCCGGATGCTCCGACAACTGGTATAATGTGGGTGAGAGTAATGTTTTTAAGGATGCCAATAGTGCCGACTACAGCACCACCCGCACGTTCGAGCTCAAATCTCCTGATACCTACATCGGCAGCGATGGCACGCAGGTGGGTGTTCATGGTGGTGCCTTCCCGTGGAACAAAGTTCCATCTACGCCCGTTGTGAAGAACCTTAACGCAACTGTCAGCGGCACCAACCTCGGCGTAACGTATCAGGCAGAAGTAAGAAATCAATAAACTAAAAATAATCAAACTATGAAAAAGATTCTATTATCAATCGTTGCGCTCTGCTGCACAGTTGTGGCAGGGGCGCAGAACTCATCACAGATTGTCAGTGCAATACTCCAGACTGATGATGAAACTACACAGTTTTATGGAGCAGATGCTTTGAAGAGCGCATATAATGCCGCTGCACAAACCGGTAGCGTGATAACACTGACTTCAGGACAGTTTAACTTTTCTGTGGACATCAAGAAGTCGGTGGCAATATATGGTGTTGGATTTGAGAACGATGCCACACCAGGAGTGCAAAGAACTATTATAAATGGAACGGTAGGCTTTAAGGCAGATGCAGATGGCAACACTGTGCAGAATGCTAGGTTGGAAGGTGTTTATGTGAATAGCAGTATTTATGTGAACCATTCTGAAAATCTCACTATTGCCAAATGCCAGTTCACTGATTTGGTAATCGAAGGAACCGGTGTTGGAGGCATGCTAGTGCGTCAATGTTATTTCAGAAATTTCGATGGAAGTAATTACCAGATAGAGGGTATTACTTTAAAGAATAACTATATTTCTGGAGAGATAGGGAGAATATCGGCAGGTAGCCAAGTGTTGTTTGATCATAACATTCTCTCTTATGGCGGCCGTGACAGATATGCACATGCTTGCGCGTCTTATACAAATAATATTATACTAAGTCAAGGATGGCTTGGTTCGGGAGTGGCAGATAACTCTTATGCTGCCAATAATGCTTTTGCAATAGGCACTATCCCAGAAAGTGTAACTTCTGAAAATAATAAGTTCGCTGTTAATTTCTCTACCTTTTTTAGTGATGGTGCTACAAATGCCAATTATACCGCCGATCGGACATTTACCATAGCTGATCCAGATACTTACAAGGGAACTGACGGAACACCGGTGGGTGTCACCGGCGGCGAGTATCTTTGGTATAAGGTACCTTCGATACCATACGTGAAGAACCTCAATGCAACGGTCAATGGTACCGATCTTAAAGTTAACTACGTGGCAGGAGTAGGAAGCACAAATCCTCAACCGTAGTGACGTGCATAGATAGAATAATAAAAACGACAAAAATATGAAAAAGATTCTATTATCAATCGTTGCGCTCTGCTGCATAGTTGTGGCGGGGGCGCAGAGTACAGACCAAATCAGTGCAATCCTGCAGAATGGTGAAGAGACAACTGTCTATTATGGACAGGATGCTCTCAAAAGTGCTTACACTGCAGCACAGGACGGCTGTGTGATAACCCTGTCATCGGGTATTTTCAATAATCCAGGGGCTATTAGTAAAAACATTACTATTTATGGAATAGGATGGGAAAAAGATACTGACGGCGTGATACCCACTACTATTAAGGGCCTTGACTATCAGACAGGAGATGATGCTACCAGTCTGCACAATATTGTACTTGAGGGTGTCTTTGTGGATGGTACTATCAATGTTAGGCAAACCGATGGAATGATTGTAAGAAAGTCGCGTTTTAACACCTTTAATGTGAATGGAAACAACGCCAAGAATATTACAGTGACTCAATGTTATGGTGGTAACGTAGGTTGCGGCAACGTTGATGTATATAGTCTTACTTTCACCAACTGTTATCTGACAGGCCGTGTGACAAATGTAAAGGTAGGAAGTCTTGTCTTGTTCGACCATTGTATCATGACTTATTCTAACTCATATAACTGGAATGACTATTCTCATTCGAGGGCCACTTATACCAATAGTATAATAACCCACAGGGGTGGTTCTACAGACATAATCACAGCCGGTGCAACGGCAAAGTATTGTATTTTTGTGGTGGATGGACTGAATGCCAATGTCCTTTCGGAAAACAACAAGTTTAGCGTTGACATAAACAATATCTTCTCTGATGGTGGCACTGGGGTTGACTATGCAACAGACCGAACATTCACTTTGGCAGACCAAGATACGTACAAAGGCAACGACAACAAACCTATTGGTATTAATGATTGGGTAAAAATTCCTGCCATACCATACGTGAAGAACTTGAACGCTACAGTTGATGGTACTGATCTTAAAGTTAACTATCAGGCTGGAGTAAGATAAATTGTAAACACGAAAGTCTATGAAAAGAATTAGATATTTGCTGATAGCGGCGGCAGCCTTGATGTACACCGCTGCGACAGCGCAAAAGACCATTGCCGAACGCCAGTATTGGATTGACGGCAATATAACTGATCCACAACCCTTGGCGGAGTCTCCCACCAGTATCGGCATCGGGGATTTGAAGCCCGGACTCCATTCGCTGACCGTCCGCGTGAAGGACTCTGATGGCTTGTGGAGCAGTCAGGTGGCCAAGTATTTCATTGTGCCGTTTGTTTCCACCAGCGTTACCAGTAATTCGATAGAAAAACATCAGTACTGGATTGACGGAGATTTGCAGGCAGCGGTCACTTCTGCCTCGAAGCCCTCGGCCATCGTTATCGGGGATTTGAAACCCGGACTCCATTCGCTTACCGTGCGTGTGCAGGACAAAGCAGGTTTGTGGAGCTCGCAGGTAGCCAAGTATTTCATCGTTCCATTTGTTTCCAACGATGTTACCAGCAAGACAATCAAGGAACACCAGTACTGGATTGACGGCAAGATTGAGGCAAGGGTAACACTGGAACAACAGCCCTCAACCATCGACATCCAGACGCTGAAGCCTGGTCTGCATTCGTTCACGGTTCGAGTAAAGGACAACACCGGAATGTGGAGTTCACAAGTGGCAAAGTATTTCATTGTGCCTACGGCGGAAACCAGTGTGGGTGATAAGAGTATCGTGCTGCATCAGTATTGGATTGACGGAAAGTTGGATGCCATCGTCTCATCAGAAACGCAGCCTTCACAAATCCCCATCTCAACGCTGAAGCCTGGCCTGCACTCGCTTACCGTTCGCGTAAAGGACAATACCGGACTGTGGAGCTCACAGGTGGCCAAATACTTTATCGTGAAAGACGACGACGTGATGGAAGAAACCACCATTACACGCTATATGTATTGGTTCGACGAAGAGACGGCTGACTTTAAGACTGGGCCGCTTACCTCGGCTTCGGGTACGATGGACATCGACATCAGCGATGTGGAGGCTGGCATTCATACGCTGTGGTGGCGCTGCGGCGACTCTAAGGGCGCATGGAGCGAGGCACGTTCAGTCACCTTCGAGAGCAAGAGCCTCTACAACTACACCGTTCCCGCATCGGGTATCGGCACATTCTCGGCTGATGTCAACCTGACGCTGCCCGACGGACTGAAGGCTCACTTCTGCACCTATCTGAAGGAGGTGGACGAAGGACTGGCCATCAAGATTCTGAATATCGACGGCAAGGTGATCAATCAGAACACGGGCGTGCTGCTCAGCGGAATGCCGGGCGAGACCTATCAGTTGCGCTATACATCTGAGGCTGGTTCGGCAACCGAAGGCAATAAGTTGGTTCCCGTGGTGGAGAGCACCCATGTTGAGCCCGTGGTCGGTGAGTACACGAACTACATAATGCAGGGCGGACGATTCATCAAGATTAAGCAAGAGGAAGCTGGAAACGAGGACATCAAGATGCCAGCCCATCGTGCTTATCTGCCGCTGCTGACAACAGAAGTTAGTCCTACCTCTGGTGGTGCCAAGAGTGTCGTACTGCTACTGTGGGATGATGATGTTGTAACCGGTATTGAAAGTACGGAGAAGGTTGACTACGAACCTGCCCGCGACGGCCATGTCTATAGCATCAGCGGTCAGCGACTCTCTGCTCCGCGCAAGGGTATTAATATTATCAATGGCCGCAAGGTCATCGTAAAATAATCTGAAAGGAGGCATGATTATGAAAAGAAAGATTTATCAGGCTCCCGAACTGAATAGTTACGAAGAAACAGGTGAGTGCCAGCTGCTGGTTGGCACCACCATTCCCGTTGACCCCGGAGAGGAAGGCAGCCAGAGTCAGGCCGAGAGCAAGTCCACCGATTTTGAAGAAACCGACAAGGCCTTGCGCTCATTCGAGCATAATCCGCTCGACTATCTGCCTAGTGCTTTCCAAGATATTTGGGGAGAGGAATAATTATTGTTTCGACAATTTACAGAAATAAAAACCCTTCACCGTAAAGCGCTGGGAATCAAGGTGCTCCATGCTACGGTGAAGGGTTTGTTCGTTGTCAGTATCTTTTAGAATACTTTCAAATGATGGATGTCGGATGTTAACAGGTGGCGGGCCAGGGCTTCAGCTGCTTGAAGAAGTCGTTGCCCTTGTCGTCCACGAGGATGAAGGCGGGGAAGTCCTCGACGGTAATCTTCCAGATGGCCTCCATGCCGAGCTCGGGATATTCCACGCACTCGATGCTCTTGATGCTCGACTGCGACAGTACGGCAGCCACACCGCCGATGGTGCCGAGATAGAAACCGCCGTGTTTCTGGCAGGCATCGGTAACCACCTGTGAGCGGTTGCCCTTGGCAATCATCACGAGCGAAGCGCCGTTGGCCTGGAACTCATCCACATAGGGGTCCATACGGTTGGCCGTGGTGGGACCCATCGAGCCGCAGGGATAGCCCTTGGGCGTCTTGGCAGGACCGGCATAGAGCACGGGATGGTCCTTGAAATACTGAGGCATTCCCTCGCCGGCATCCAGACGGGCCTTCAGCTTGGCATGGGCAATGTCGCGGGCAACGATAATCGTGCCTTTCAGGTTCACGCGGGTGCTGACGGGATATTTGGTCAGTTCGGCACGAACGGCATCGATTCCCTTGTCAAGGTCGATTTCAATACCCTTCGTTCCCTCACCGGGACGGCGATACTCCTCGGGAATCAGTTCCGTGGGGTTGTCGTCCATCTTCTCCAGCCATACGCCGTCTTCGTTGATCTTGGCCTTGATGTTGCGGTCGGCCGAACAGCTCACACCCATGCCAATGGGGCACGATGCACCGTGACGGGGCAGACGGATGACGCGAATGTCGTGGGCAAGATGCTTGCCGCCGAACTGTGCGCCGAGTCCAATCTTGTGGGCTTCGAGCAGGAGCTTCTTCTCGAGGTCGATGTCGCGGAAGGCACGTCCGGTCTCATCGCCCGTGGTGGGCAGGTTGTCGTAATACTTGATAGAGGCGAGTTTCACCGTGAGCAGGTTCTTCTCGGCCGATGTGCCGCCGATGACGAAGGCAATGTGATAGGGAGGACAGGCGGCCGTGCCGAGTGTCTTCATCTTCTCCACGAGGAAGGGCAGCAGGGTGCCTTCGTTCTGGATGGTGGCCTTGGTCATTGGGTAGAAGTAGGTCTTGTTGGCCGAGCCTCCACCCTTGGCAACCATCACGAAACGGTATTCGGCGCCTTCTACGGCCTCGATGTCGATCTGAGCAGGCAGGTTGCAGCGGGTGTTAACCTCGTCGTACATGTTCAGCGGAGCATTCTGCGAGTAGCGCAGATTGTCCTCAGTATAGGTGTTATAGACACCGAGTGAGAGTGCTTCCTCGTCCTCGAATCCCGTCCACACCTGCTGTCCCTTCTCGCCGTGGATGATGGCGGTGCCGGTATCCTGACAGAAGGGGAGGATGCCCTTGACGGAAGTCTCTGCGTTGCGGAGGAACTGCAGGGCTACATACTTGTCGTTCTCAGAGGCTTCGGGGTCGCTGAGGATGGCTGCCACCTGCTCGTTGTGAGCGCGGCGGAGCATGAACTCGCAATCGTGGAAGGCCTGTTGGGCGAGCAGGGTGAGTGCTTCCTTCGATACTTTCAGAATCTTGTGTCCTTCAAACTCGCTTGTGCTGACGCCTTCCTTGGTGAGCAGGCGGTACTCCGTGTCGTCCTTGCCGAGCTGGAACATCGGAGCGTACTTGAATTCAGGTTTGTTTGCCATAATGTTTTGTTTTTTTTAATTATATTTTTCTAGTTGTTCTAGCATTCTAGTTGTTCTAGCATTCTAGTTGTTCTAGTTATTCTAGGATTCCTAGTATTTCTAGTTTTAATAGCCGAAGACTTCTTCAGTAGTGAGGCGTTTCACCGGCGCGATCTTCTCCAGCGATGGGATGTCGAGGTTCTTTTCGTCACCGAGAATGATGTAACGATACTGCTTGTTGGCCATCAGCTGTTTCTCGTAGTTGACGACATCCTGCAGCGTTACCTTCGGCAGATCCTGATAGATTTTGCCGTTGAGGTCATAGTCGATACCCAGGCGCTTCGCACTCAGGAAACTGTAGATGATACTCATCTTCGTGGTGCGCATACTAGCCAGCTGCTTTGTCAGAGCATCCTTGGCAATGTTGAAGCCATTCTCGCTGGCGGGCATCTCGTCAAGAATCTCTTTAAAGTGTCCGATGCAGTCCATCATCTTGTCGTTCTGAGTGATGATGTGCGTCATGAACGACTCCTTGCGTCCCTTCACGCTGGGACGGTAGTACATGGCATAGGCATTGTAAGCAAGTCCTCGTGTCTCACGCATCTCCTGGAACACGATGCCGTTCATGCCACCGCCGAAGTACTCGTTGAAAAGCGAGCGGACGGCAGCCTCGTCGGGATTCCAGTCGCGTCCCTCGTTGTGGTACATGCGCATATAGATGTTCTTCGCATCGTAGGGAGCCAGCAATACCTCATTCGTGGTGGCCATTTGTTGCAGATAGGGATTATTCTCAGGTACGACTGAAAGCTGTTTCGCCGTACTGTGCTGTTTCATAACGGTTGCGGCAACAGTCTTCTCATCAATCGGTCCGTAATAGAGGATGCTGTGCTCATACTGTCTCAACTTCTTCAGCAGGTCGATGAATACCTGCGGTTTGGTGTTCTTCAGTTCCTGCTCTGACACAAGGTCGCGGTAGGCATTGTGGGTGCCCTGTGTGCCGTAGGCATATAGATAGGCGAAATAAGACTGCTGGCTCTTCTTGGCATCGTCGCGTTTCTTCATAGTCAGATCCACCAACTGATCGTAAGCCTCCTGATCTGCCTTGGCATGCTGGAACAAGTCGTCCAGCAGCGTCATGGCCTTTGACATATTCTCGCTGAGTCCTGAAAGACTGACCGTGATGCTTTCCTCTCCCACGCTGATGTTCCAGTCGCATGCCAGTTCATAGAACTTCTGCTTGATATCGGTGGCCGACAGGCGGTTTGTTCCCAGGTATCGGATGTAGTCGGCTGCCATATCATAGCGCTTGTCCGCACTCTGTCCGAACTCATACCTGTAGTCCAGATTGAAAAGTCCGTTGGTATTGTTCTTCACATAATATAGTGGCATACCTTTCTTTATGTCAGAGGATGAGAAATCCGTCTTGTAATCTACAAACTTTGGCTGGATAGGTTCCACCTGTGAGTCCTGTATGTCCTTTACGAACTGACTCATCTGGTCGCGGTTTGCCTGAATGGGCGTGATAGCTGGCTTGTCGATCTTCTTCTGATTGGTGTCGATGCCCTGTTTCTTGAAGACAGTCACATAGTTGTTTGTGAAGAAACGGTTGGCAAAGGCCACGAGTTCGGGCTTTGTGATTTTTGAGATGCGGTCGATGGTTCCCACTTGCTGCTTCCAGTCAATCTCGTTGATGAATGCATCGACGAACTGGTCGGCCCGCCCGCTATTGCTCTCCAGCAGTTGGTAGTAGCTGCGTTTCTTGTTGTTGATGATGCTGGGCAACAGGTTTTCGGGGAAGTCACCCTTTTTCAGCTTATCAATCTCTGCGAGCATCAGGATTCTTACCTCTTCAAGACTCTGTCCCTGCTTGGGTGTTCCCATCAGGAAGAAACCACCGTGGTCGTGCATCAGTTCGCAACCACCGTTAGCCCTCTGCACTTTCATGGTCTGGTTGAGGTTGAGGTCGAAGAGTCCTGCCCGTCCGTTGCTCAGCACATCTTCCAGCAGTTGCAGGGTGTCCGACTGCAACGCATTCGCCTGCTTGGTTCGCCAAGCCATCCACACCTGTTCGGCTTCCTGTCCAATGACCGTTGTATCCTTGGGGGCATTTAGTGGAGTGAGGGCGGGGAAAGCGGGCTGCCTTACGTCAGCACCAGGCTTCCAAGAGGCAAAGTATTTGTCGATGATGGCGACAGTCTTGTCGGGATCCAGGTCGCCGGCCATGCAGATGGCCACATTGTTCGGCACATACCATTTGTTGAAATAGTTCTTGATATTAACAATCGACGGGTTCTTCAGATGATCCTGCGTACCGATGGTGGTCTGCAATCCGTAAGGGTGGTTGGGCCACAGCATCTTACTGATGGTATAGAAGAGCTTGCGCTGGTCGCTGCTGAGGCCGATGTTGTACTCCTCATAGACAGCCTCCAGTTCGGTATGGAAACCGCGGATGACCATATTCTGGAATCGGTCTGACTGGATCTTGGCCCAGTTTTCCACTTCGTTGGCGGGGATGTCTTCCACGTAGCAGGTCACATCATTACTGGTGTAGGCGTTCGAACCTTCGGAACCGATGGCAGCCATGAGCTTGTCATACTCGTTGGGAATGAAATACTGGGCAGCCAACTGGCTAACGGAGTCAATCTCGTGGTACTTCTGCCGACGCAGCTCCGGGTCTTTGATGGTACGGTATTCCTCATAGCGCTTTTCGATATCGTTGAGCAGGGGTCCTTCGGCCACGGGGTTGTTGGTGCCGAACTGCATGGTACCCTTGAACATCAGGTGCTCCAGATAGTGAGCCAGTCCGGTGGTTTCGGCAGGATCGTTCTTGCTACCTGTTCGGACGGCGATGTAGGTCTGGATGCGTGGCTTCTCCTTATTGACCGACAGATACACTTTCAGACCGTTGTCGAGAGTGTAGATACGCGTCTGCATCAAGTCGCCCGGTACGGTCTCATACTTATAATCCTTAGCTGATAAAGGTAAAAAGGTAAAAAGGTAAAAAGGTAAAAAAATACACAGGATTCTTTTCATTTCTTTGCGACTTTATTTATAATGTTTACGATTGTTCCAATAATAGTACTGACATCATTATTCATGGAATTGTATTCCTCTTCACTGAGAGTATCAGATTCATAAAGGAGTTCCAGCCAGTATTTTGTTTCACTTGCTTCTTTGAGTGCAATTTTAAGTTTGCTTATATAATCAGCTTCACTTTGAGCATATATACTTTCTGCGATGTTGGCCCCAATGCTCGTACCACTTCTGTATATTTGCTTTGATATGACGAACTCCTTTTTGTCATTGTATAAGTAATTATATAATTTTATAATTCTTAATGCAAAACTTTTACTTAGTTTATATATGACATTATCTTTCATTTTTACCTTTTTACTTTTTTACCTTTTTACTCTTAATTCTCATAATCCACCTCGTGGTCGAGCTGCTGGATGAAGTTCTCATAGACTTCGCTCTCCACGTCGCCCATGGCAAACTCTTTGTCAGCATCCTTGCGAATCTCTACGATCCAGGCGCGGCGGGCCTTGATGTAATCTTCGCGGATATGCTCAATGGCTGCCTCGTCGAGCTCTTCCAACTGGTAATAGTCGAGAATGAGCTGATAGCTCCAAGCCCAGCGGTAGTCGCTATAGTGGTTGTTGATTTCATCGAAGCGGCTAAGCACGTCCTGAATGTTCTCCAAAGTCCCGTTAAGAATATCGTCAGCCAGACGCTTCTCTTCACTTTCGGGGAGCAGAAGACCGGAAAGGTCAACCCAACGGCCTTTGCCCACTTCCGTCTTGGGCATTCCCAGGAATCCTTCCTTGACGGCGCGCTTCAGCACGGCACCCATATAAATACGCAGGGCGATGTCGTAGTATTTCAGGCCTTTGCGAAGAGAAGTGGCGTTGATGACATATTCATGGAAGTTGTAGGTGGAAACGTTATCTCCACTGGCCTGACGGAGATTCTCGAGAATCTTACGGCCTTCCAGAATTTCGCCTACGGTAAACGGGGAGAGCCAGTCGAAGTTGATGATGGATTTCTTCGACTGCTTACTGCGTTTGTCGCGCTTGGGCCATTTCTTGATGTCGCGGTAGAGTCCCACAGTTGTGATGTTGCGTCCTGGTATCAGGTAGCAGTCATCACCGTATGCCATCAGATAGGAGAAAGGCAGGTTGCGGGTGTCGGGATGGTGCATCAGCTTGCCGAAGCAGACGGAGAAGGCACCGATGGTGGCAGGCATCAGCACATAGGAACCGCTGGCCGTCTTCGTGCCGCGCTCAAGCGTTCCGTAATGGAGTGGGCCCATCTTATAGGCATGATTGGAGAAGTTGGTGTTGGAGCCTGCGTTGTAGAAAGAGAATTGTCCGCCGATAAGCAGAGAACTCTTGTGGTGACTGGCCGAGAAGGGACCGCAGAAGGCAGCGCAGGCCTCACCATTGGCCATGAATGAGTTGGCAAAGAACAGGGAGGCTTCTGCCGTGAAGCCATTGGTTATCTGACAAGCTTCGCCCACGAAGCAGTCCTGCATCTTCACGGAGTTGTTGATGGAACAACCGTCGCAGATGATGGAGTTCTCGCAGATAACACCGGTGCCGATATATACCGATGCATCTTTCGACGACATGATGGTACAGTCAGCCAAACGGGAGGTACCGCTGATTTCACAGTCACCCTTGATGACTGTGTTGGTAATCTCTTTGGTGTTGATAATCTTCACGTTGTTGCCGATGATGCCGCGCTCTGGAGCCGAGAGCCGCACTTCATCATCGATGAGTTGTTTCAGGATGTTGATCAGCGCCTTATCCTCGTGGTGTTTCACCATAAAGGCGGCCAACTGAGAATTGAGTTCGCGGAAAAGCACCACATTGCCATCACCCATCTCATTGAGCACGGAGATGACGGAACCGGCACCATAGCTTGCACCTTCGAGCGTCTCCATGGTAGAGATGTTCGAGATATAGCAATCGTCGCCGATGGTATAGTTGTTGATGAAGTTGCCTACTTTCTCAATGAGACAGTCGTTGCCTACACATACATTGCGCAAGGTGGCATCGTTGATACCCGAATGCTTTACAAATCCCTTGCTCACTTCCACCTGCTTGTCGAATCTTCCCAGACGAATGTCGCCATAGAAGACCACACGGTGGAAATT
>ONFE01000056.1 GCA_900316985.1 uncultured Prevotellaceae bacterium | reverse complement strand
AGTAAACCGATTACAGGATTAAGAAGGTATGAGAAATAATTTGACAACCTATACCGGGATTATATTAGTTTAACCATCAACCTTATTCAGGACGAGTCAGAGCCATTTTGCTATCACTGCTATCACCTGTGCTATCACTAAAATATTGCCCACAACTTACAGACATTCAGCAGGTTACTAATTTTAGTGATAGCAGTGATAGCAAAAATGAGGAAAAACTTTTTCACACTATCCAAAAGCAGACGGTAAGTATGCACACATGAGGGCAAATTGCTCAGAAACGCTGCATTTCGGAATAGATGCGCTGTACGGGAAGGCCCATCACATTGAAGTAACTGCCATTGAGGGCTGTGACACCGATGTGGCCTATCCATTCCTGAATGCCATAGGCTCCGGCCTTGTCCATCGGGTGATAGTGGCTTACATAGTATTTGATTTCATCTTCGGTGAATTCCTTGAAAGTGACGTTTGTGGTAACGGCAAAACGCTTCTGCTTTTGAAGCGTGGTCAAGCAGACGCCCGTAATCACCTGATGCGTCTTTCCGCTCAATTGTCGAAGCATCCGACAGGCATCTTCGTCATCCTTTGGCTTCCCTAATATCTCATTGCCTAAAACCACAACCGTATCAGCCGTAATCACCAGCGTGTCCTCATCAATCAAATTGCGGTAAGCCTCGGCTTTTTCTTGAGCGATGTATTGCGGTATCTCATCTACAGACAGGTATTCCGGATAGCTCTCATCTATTCCCGGCAGTACTTTCACTTCAAAATTGATATCCAAACCTGCCAGTAGTTCTCTGCGCCGAGGGCTGTTGGAAGCCAGTATGATTTTATATTCCTTCATTCTTCACAAAATCCTTTACCATCCGAAAGCTTTCGCGTCAGCCATCCATAATCCCTGAGCCTTGAGCACCTGTTCAATGACATCGCGTGCACATCCGTAACCTCCGTTCTTATGACTGACGTAAACACTAATTTCCTTTACTTCAGCACATGCATCGGCCGGACAGCAGGGGCAACCCACAATCTGCATAATTTGTATATCTGGGATGTCATCACCCATATAAATGACTTCATCATCCTTAAGATTATACTTCTCTTTAAACTCGTCATAGGTTTTAATCTTCACGGCAGCACCCATAAAGATATCCTTCATCCCAAGGCGCTCATATCGGAGACGTACACTCTGAGTGGTGCCACCTGTGATAATGGCAAGATGAAGACCCATCTTCAAAGCTAGTTGAATCGCATAGCCATCCTTGATATTGACGGTGCGCATCGGCTGACCATCATCACTATCCATAGGATTGACGGCAGGAAGCGGAATGGTTTCTGCCGAGAGTACACCATCCACATCAAAAATGATGGCGCGAATCTTTTTCAGGTCATAGTTTATCATGAATACTTTGGCTTAGAAGTTTATAAATCTGTCTTGTATTTTCATCATCAATCAGAGACATCTGACGATTGATTACATTCACATCATATCGTACGGCTGGTCCAGTCTGCGCATCATGTGGCGATAGTTCATGAACCTTGCGGGCAGTTTCGTCAATAAGCGGCAACATCACGCTGAAGGGAATTCCATGAGGCTCAAGTATTTTGGCGGCAAGATCATAGCAGTGGTTCGTAAAGTTGCAGGCAAAGACGGCAGCCAGATGAAGGTATTTCCTTTGCTCCGTTGTGAGTTCGTAAAGACAGTCAGAAACTGTTGAAGCTAGTGCTTTAACGACTTCAAGTGTTTGTTCGTTATTTGCTTCAATAAAAACAGGTATCTCTTTGAAATTCACTTCTTTATTTTTTGAGAAGGTCTGCATCGGATAGAAGACTCCATATTGTTGGGCAAAACCTTTAAAGACATTCATCGGCATAGAACCTGCCGTGTGCAAAAATAACGCATGAGGATGGAGTCTTGTTAATGGCGGAATCAATGATTCAAGGGTGCTGTCCTTTACGGCCAGGATATAAACGTCTGATTCAAGAACGTTTTCAATATCAGTCGTGAAAGATGTGTTTAAATCGGAAGCCAATGCTTTTGCTGACTTCTCGGTCCTGCTCCAAACTTGCACAATTTCGTTTTCCTTGACTGCTACTAATGACTTGCCAAGATTTGTCATCAAATTTCCTGCGCCAATCAATCCGATTTTCATAGTCTCCGTCAACTCCTAAAACCCAATGACTCAGTTAAAACTTACCTACGTGAATATTCTCCCATTTCAGACGGTCCTCATTCTGAGGTTTGCGTTCATCTGCCTTATGCCCAAAACCTAAGAGACAAAGACAGGATAGATTCTCAGGAATATCGAGGATTCCACGGATAACTGTATCTGCACTCGTACCATCGGCCAAACCACGTCCACGCATCTGTGCCCAACAGGAACCTAATCCGAGGTCTTCTGCCTGGTATTGCATAGAGATGGCAGCTATGGAACCATCTTCTACCCAACAGTCATTCTGCAAAGGATCACCCAAGACAGCAACAACCATCTTTGCGCCTTTCAAAAACTGGCCACCCATGTCTTTGGCATCAGCAAGTTTCTCAATATCGGCAGGATCATCCGTTACCACAAACTGCCATGCACGCTGGCCTTTTGAAGTTGGTGACATCAATGCTGCTCGAAGAATCAGTTTGACGTCTTCTGCCGCTATTTCCTCGTCTGTAAACTTTCTGTGTGAGCGACGCATCTGCGCCAAATCCTTAAAGTCTTTCATTTTCGTATTCTGCGTAATATTGTCAATTTGTTTAGCAAAGGTACGCATTTTCACTTAAAAAGTGCAAAGTTGTTGCAGATTTTAAAAAGATTTATTATTTTCGCGCTGTGATTGAGATACGCATCATCACCAAAAGCGAAGAACTACCCCCTATGGATAGTCGGAATTTCTTCCATAGTCCTGAACTTTTCCGCATTTGTGAAAAAACTTCAGGACAAACTCCTTATATGGTGGTAGCAGAACAAGACGGAGTTGTTGTTGCCCATTTGTTAGCGACTTTGCGACGTCGTGGATCATTGATCCCTCCCTATCTTTTCACACAAGGACGAATCTATGGTGAAGGAGAGTACAATGCGAATGTCAATAAAGAGGATGTATTCAAACTGATGCTTTCGGCTATCACGCAAAAACTGAAACGTAAACTCTGCATGAACATCGAATTGAGTGACCTCTCGCAAAAGATGTTTGGCTACAAGCATTTCAAGAAAGAGGGCTATTTTCCTATTCATTGGATGGAAGTACACAACTCCCTACACTCTATGCCACCAGAAGACCGGCTTGATGAAAAGATGAGCGAGCGCATCAGTCGTATTATTAAACAGGAAGTGGAATTCAAGCAAGTGGAAGATTATGAACAATTCCGCAAATTCTACAAGATGTTCAATCAATTTCCTTCATTAAAAATCCGTCGCTATCTGCCACCTTCAAAACAGTTTTGGGAATTGGGCCAGGGCGATAACTGTCGTTTGTTTGCAACAATCTGGCGCGGCAAGGTTATCGGAGGTTGTGTCTGCATCTATTCCAACAACAATGCCTATCTGTGGTATCTTGCTTCTAAGCGCAAGAGCCATCCACTGCTCTATCCTGCCACAGCTACCGTTTGGGGAGCCATCAGCGACGCTTATGAACGAAAGTTCAGGCACATCTTTTTTATGGACGTAGGACTTCCTTTCAAAAAGAGTCATTATCGCGACTTCATTCTTAAGTTTGGTGGTAAGGAAGTGAGCAGTTACCGATGGTTCCGCTTCACTTTTGGATGGCTCAACCACTTGATGAGACTGGTTTATAAGGAGTAAATCATTGATTTTCACCTTAAAACGCAAGAAAAAAGGAAAAATATTTGGCCATATTGGGAAAAAGCAGTACCTTTGCACCGCTTTTTGCGTACCTGCGCGTACGCGATAAGCAGAGTTTATTCACATGTTTAATTTTTAATGGGTACTGAGTACCAAAAGTGTTTTTTATTTTATGTCAGATTTTAAGAACGTACAGCCACTGGCTGAATTCGACTGGGAACAGTTTGAGAATGGTTCTTCAGTGAACATCAGCAAGGATGAACTCACCAAGGCTTACGATGAGACCTTGAACAAGGTTAGTGAGCACCAGGTGGTAGATGGTAAGGTGATCTCTGTTGACAAGAAAGAGGTTATCGTGAACATCGGCTACAAGAGCGATGGTATTATCCCCGCTTCTGAGTTCCGTTACAATCCCGACCTGAAGGTTGGTGATATTGTTGAGGTTTATGTGGAGAATCAGGAGGACAAGAAAGGCCAGTTACTGCTCTCTCACAAGAAAGCTCGCCTCTCCAAGAGTTGGGAGCGCGTTAACGCTGCTCTTGATAACGAAGAGGTTATTCAGGGTTACATCAAGTGCCGCACTAAGGGTGGTATGATTGTTGATGTATTCGGAATTGAGGCTTTCTTGCCGGGTAGCCAGATCGACGTTCATCCCATACGTGACTACGATGTATTCGTAGGTAAGACGATGGAGTTCAAAGTGGTTAAGATCAACCAGGAATTCCGTAACGTTGTTGTTTCTCACAAGGCTCTCATCGAGGCTGAACTGGAACAGCAAAAGAAGGAAATCATCGGCAAACTCGAAAAGGGTCAGATTCTCGAAGGTACCGTTAAGAACATCACTTCTTACGGTGTATTCGTTGACCTCGGTGGTGTTGACGGACTCATCCACATCACAGACCTTTCTTGGGGCCGCGTAAGCGATCCTCACGAAGTTGTAGCCCTTGACCAAAAGATCAATGTCGTTATCCTCGACTTCGATGACGAGAAAAAGCGCATTGCCCTCGGTCTGAAGCAGCTCACTCCTCATCCTTGGGATGCTCTTGACAGCGAGCTCAAGGTTGGTGACCACGTGAAGGGTAAGGTTGTTGTCATCGCCGACTATGGTGCATTCGTTGAGATTGCTCCGGGCGTTGAAGGCCTGATCCACGTTTCTGAGATGTCTTGGAGCCAGCACCTGCGTTCTGCTCAGGAATTCATGCACGTTGGTGACGAGGTAGAGGCAGTTATCCTCACTCTCGATCGTGACGAGCGCAAGATGAGCCTCGGCATCAAGCAGCTGAAGGAAGACCCATGGGAGGCCATTGAGGTTAAGTATCCTGTTGGTAGCAAGCACACCGCTAAGGTTCGCAACTTCACTAACTTCGGTATCTTCGTTGAGCTGGAGGAAGGTGTTGACGGTCTGATTCACATCAGCGACCTCTCTTGGACCAAGAAGGTAAAGCATCCTTCAGAGTTCACTCAGGTTGGTGAGGAAATCGACGTTGTAGTGCTCGAAATCGATAAGGAGAATCGTCGTCTGAGCCTTGGTCACAAGCAGCTCGAAGACAATCCTTGGGATACCTATGAGACCCTCTACACTCCTGGAAGTGTTCACATGGGAAAGATCACTGAGATGATGGATAAGGGTGCCGTTATCGCTCTGAACGAAGGTGGTGAAGGTTTCGCTACTCCTAAGCATCTCGCTAAGGAAGATGGTACTCAGGCCCAGCAGGGTGAGGAGCTCGAGTTCAAGGTGATCGAGTTCGTGAAGGAAACCAAGCGTATCATCCTCTCTCACAGCCGCACTTTTGAGGAGGCTAAGGAAGAGGCAAAGAAGGCTGCACGCAAGCGCGCTCCTAAGAAGGAAGACTCACCTGTTATTAACAACGTGGCTGCCGGTACCACTCTCGGTGACCTCGATGCTCTGGCTGAACTGAAGGCTAAGCTCGAAAAGGGTGAGTAAATCACTACTTCTATAAAAAAGAATCCCGCGGTTCATTGAGAATCGCGGGATTTTCTTTTATGTTATACAGATCTATTTAATGCGTAGGATGCGAATACCAGGCATCGTAGAATGTTTATAGAGATACTGACGAAGCGTCATCGGTTCCTCAATCACCTTGTGGTGAATACTCGAAGCATTCAACAGATGAAGCCCGTCCTTATGCCATGAGGCAAAACCGAGATGTTGCGTGTCGAGTCCTTTCTTATTCGTGATGATGACAATAACATCGCCATCCTTAATCGTATTACGAAGCAAGCGTGTGTTCTTGACCTGTGTCTTAGGAATATAGCGGTAGCGCTTACCTTCAATCTTCTTTTCCATTTCACGGATGGCAGGTACCCACTCTGGTCGGTTAGCTAGCATACGGTAATTATTCACATGGGTAGTCATCCAATTAACGCTCACTTTTTGTACGGCTGTGAATGGCGGATTAGGACTCTGCACCTCGTCACACACACCTAATAGACGATTGTCTTCCATCCACGAAGTGAAATAATGCAGTCTCTTCGTATAGTGCGGTTCTCCCCCACCCTCATAGCGCAACAATTGCAGTTGCTTGCAATAATCGGCAAAAGTCAGTTTACCGGCTTTCACGCACCTATAGAGCGCAAGCACAGTTTCCACGTATGTTGTACAATCCAATTGTCGAAGGTTCACAATGAGCCGTTCATCGTCATTTGGCTCTAATGTATGAGCCACATAAGGAACATCCTTAAACTTTCGGGCTATATATAATATAAGGTTCGTGCCTGAAGGTACCTTACTGGCATCATGAAGGATTTGCATCACGCATACCGAGTCCTGATGCACATACTGAGGCAGATGTGCTGACATTGTCAGACTTGCCATTAATAATGCTGCTATGAAAAACTTCCTCATTTCTTTTTCTTGTTGATGTTAAAATAAAAACCACCGTAAATGTTCAAAGTACCATAGAAATTGTTTGTACGAAAATACTTTGTCTTGTAATTGTAATTATGTATGATGGCACTAAAGCCGGTGAACCATTTGGAAGTGTTGTAAACCAAACCAAGACGGACTGTGAAATCAAGCGAAACGTTCATGATGGAAATGTTCTTCATCACGTTGTAGAATCCAGAGCGATACTCCGATTCAGTCACATTGTAGGAAACTCCTCCCATCAAGCTTCCGCCCGCAAGCAGACAAGGCGTGAACACATGGTTATAACCCCAGCCTCCTGAAACTGTGAACGACCTGTAATCCACGCCGTTAATCTCATCACCTCCAAAAAAAGATCTCCCGATTGATTCATTCAAATCCGGAACATTGTCTGTGACCTGTTCAATAAACTTGTCGTAACCTATCTTGAACGTATGGTGAGAATAGCCAACACCTGCCATCGCAGAAGCAGCGCTACGCTTCTGCCGTGTACTCTGACTGAAAGCCGCAGGATATGAGAACTTATGGTGGTTCAGAATGTAATAGACATTAAAGCCTCTAGAGCGCTCTGAAAGACCTTCCATAGGAAGACCGTTTAATGGAGAAGTGTCTATATCGTTTCCTATGTTAAAATGACGTATCTTAAAATTGCTGCCATTGTCTATGTAATAGAAATCAAGCCCCACCTGATTGCTATAGAAACTAAGGTCGATATAGGTTCCTTCCGAGGATTTGAACAGGTTCTTCACATCAAGGGTGTATCCTAGGAAAAGCCATTTCCATCCGAAATAGGGACCAAATTTGAAGACAACATCCGGGGAGAGCGTCAGAATATTCCCATTGTCAGCGGTCACTTTCGTATATTGATACACCTGAGTATGCTGGGCCATTACGGTAAAGTCAAACTTCTGCGGTTCAATGTAATTCGTATCTTTTTCACTAAATGAACGCAGAATGACGTCGATTTTTTTGTTGAGACGTTGGAAAAAGTTTTGCTCGTCTTGTTGCAGGGAATCCCTGTTTTCATTCAAGGTTTCAGCTCTACCTGACAAGCAGGAAGTCCAAATCAGGAATATAATGACTATACTTTTTCTCACTTCAATTTAGAATTTTCCAAGGATACGATCCAGTACCCAGTTGACGGGCGTAGCCGAAACACTTGTCGCCGTACAGATATCTATGCCCTGCAGGTCTCGGATAACGCTACGGATGATAGGCAGCTGCACATAGGGAGGATTGGGTACGGTGATACTCTTCGTTCCTTCGCTGGTCACCAACAGAATAGGGTCATAATTGAACACTGAGAAACTGAGCATGCCTTCCGTTCCAACCACTTCAATACAGTCTTCCTCGGCAGAATGGTGACCTACGAAACACCACGAACCGGAACCCGGAACTCCATTCTCAAACTGGAAGCAGGCGCTCACACTATCCTCTGCCTCATAGAATCCGCCTCGATTCGTGCTGATTCCAGATGCTTCTGTGATAACGCCAAAGATGTCCTGCATCAAATCGAGCTGATGTGGTGCCAGATCATAGAAATAACCTCCGCCCGCAATCTCAGGCTGAAGACGCCATGGCAGGTTCTTACGCGAAGCATCATCAAATTCACGTGGAGGAACGGAAAAACGTATCTGAACATTGGTTATCTTGCCAATCACCCCATCCGTGATAATCTTCTTCACACGCTGGAAATATGGCAAATACCTTCGGTAATAAGCAACATAACAAGGAACACCCGTCAGTTCACTCACTCGGTTGATGCGCGCACATTCATCATAACTGCTGGCCAATGGTTTCTCCACATAGACAGGCTTGCCTGCATGCATGGCCATAATGGCATAAGTAGCGTGGGATGATGGCGGCGTAGCCACATAGACGGCGTTAATGTCGGGGTCGTTGATGATTTCCTGTGCATCGGTGTACCATTTCGGCACATGATGGCGTTCAGCATAAGAGCGTGCACGCTTTTCCGTTCGGCTCATCACGGCTATTACCCTTGAACCTTCCACTTCATTAAAGGCAGGTCCCGACTTCTTCTCTGTAACTTCACCGCAACCGATGAATCCCCAATTAATCTGCTTCATGCCTCTGCGCCCATTAATTTCAATTCACGAGCTTTCAGGCGCTCCTGCTCACGGGTTTCGATGGTACCATACATGAAATAGGTAACCATCAGCTCGAACACCGTGAAGAAGGCCAGCACAAAAACCGTCACGACATATACCACATAATAAAGCCACATAAAGCCTCCGGGCAATCCTGATGGATCACCTTGAAGCACTCCGTTGGCAGAAAGAATCTGACTTGTCACCATGATGATAAGCGGCATGCAAACTATCAGCACAAATGGGAACATCACAAGCCCGGTCAACAACAGTAACACAAAGATGTAACCCCACCGCCGGAGACCTTTCTTGTACGAAGGCCATAATATCTTGCGAAGGCGGGTCTTCACTTCCACAATATATTTCGTCGCCGTATAATAAAGAGGTAACAGCAGCATGATGACTACCATCATTCCGCAAAGCAAAACTGCCGTTACTTTCATATTGGCATTGGCAGTCATTGCCATAGCAGCCTGGGCATCAGCACCGGTTTTCAATTTCTCCTGAAGATCTGCCATCATCCAATTTTCCATCAGCCCTTTGGAAAAGCCGAAAACGAAGCTGACCGCCACGATCAAGATAAGAAAGACCAATGTCAGCTTCAGCATGCGGATGATATTCCACTTCCACGACTCATTGTTGAAAAGCATTGTTGTACGAGAAACATATACCACCTGGGCAGCCGTAACCAAAAGTACTATCGGCGCCCATATCCATCCCAGACTTCCACCGCCTTTCACCATCAGCGTATTGGCAACTACCGACAAAGGTAGTACCAAGGCAAACACCAGCGCGGCCCACCACATGTGGCGGAAGATACGGGTGAAGTTAGTCAGAAACATATTGTAGGCCGCCTTCAGCGTAGCTCCAAATCCGCGGTTCTTATAGAGTTCTTCGTGAATGATACTTTCCATCGTGATTCGTTTATATTTTTCTACAAAGGTACATCAAAAAACAAAAATATAGAGAATTAAAGGATTAAAAAAATAAAAATACGTATCTTTGCACTCAGAATATAAACAGATTGATAAAATGAAACCGCAAAAGATTCTTTTCATCGACCGTGACGGAACGCTCATAGAGGAACCCGAAGACGAACAAATTGACGCTTTCGAGAAACTGAAATTCGTAAAGGGTATGTTCAGGAACCTTGCCTTCATCCGTGAGAAACTCGACTTCCGCTTTGTGATGGTCAGTAACCAGGATGGCCTGGGAACTGATTCCTTCCCAGAAAACACATTCTGGCCTGTCCACAACTTCATACTTCAGACTTTGGAGGGTGAAGGCATCACGTTCGACGACCAGTTGATTGACACGCATTTTCCGAAGGACAATCATCCCAACCGCAAACCCGGCACGGGAATGCTCGCCGAATATATCAACAATCCGGATTACGACCTGACGGGCAGTTATGTCATCGGAGACCGTGAGAGCGATGCGAAACTGGCTGAGAATCTTGGTTGCAAGTCGCTGATCCTTGGTCGCGACGGTATGGATTGGCCCAAGATTGCCGAACTACTCTTTGCAGGTGAGCGCACGGCCAGTGTTCGTCGTACCACAAAGGAAACCGACATCGATATCCGCCTAAACCTTGACGGAACGGGAAAATGCGATATTCATACAGGTCTCGGATTCTTTGACCACATGCTCGAGCAGATTGGCAAACATGGAATGATGGATCTTTACATCAACACGAAAGGCGACCTTCATGTGGATGAACACCACACTATCGAGGACACAGCCATCGCCTTGGGAGAATGTATCCTCACGGCATTAGGTGACAAGCGAGGCATTGAGCGCTACGGCTATTGTCTGCCGATGGACGATTGCCTCTGTCAGGTGGCCCTCGATTTCGGAGGCCGCCCCTGGCTCGTGTGGGATGCAGAGTTCAAACGTGAGAAAATCGGCGAAATGCCCACGGAGATGTTCCTCCATTTCTTCAAGAGTCTTTCAGATGCTGCCCGCATGAACCTCAACATCAAGGCTGAGGGCGAGAATGAGCATCACAAGATAGAGGGAATATTCAAGGCTTTGGCGCGTGCCCTGAAGATGGCGGTAAAGCGCGATATCTACAAGTTTGAATTGCCAAGCACCAAGGGAATGCTCTGATACTCAATCGTTTGCATCCAAATATCAGAAGCCTTCTTTCCAGACTTTAGAAGCATTGCTTCCAACCATTGGAAACGACGCTTCCAACCATCAGAAACATTGCTTCCACTAAGTAGAAACAAGCCGTCCACTTAGCAGAAGCAATGCTTCTTTTAAAGGAATCAATAAACACGCGGCCCGAAGATGGTTGTCCCTATGCGGACCATCGTGGAATTGCACTCTAAGGCTATCGGATAATCGTGGCTCATACCCCAGGAACGCTCGCAGAAATTGTCGTCGTCCTTGAAATAGCGTTCCTTCAACTCATCGAAGAAATCGGAAGCCAGCATCATCTCAGAACGTATCTGTGCTTCGTCTTCAACATAAGAAGCCATCATCATCAAGCCACAGATCTGAACGTTCTTCAATTCACGCCATTCGCCGCTCTCCAGCAGTTCGCGGCAGGCATCAAGCGTGAGTCCGTACTTAGTCTCTTCCTCTGCAATATGAAGTTCAAGCAGCACCTTGATTACACGGTCGTTCTTTGCAGCCTGCTTGTTGATTTCCTTCAGTAGTTTCAACGAATCCACGGCCTCCACCATCTGAATGTAAGGCGCGATATACTTTACCTTATTGGTCTGCAAATGACCGATAAAATGCCATTCAATGTCTTTCGGCAACGACTCCACCTTTTGGCGCAATTCCTGCTCGTGACTCTCTCCAAACACCCTTTGGCCCTCCTCGTAGGCTGCCATGATATAATCATTAGGGTGATATTTGCTGATGGCCACAAGTCGAACACCATCCGGCAAATCGCCCAATACCTTCCGCAGATTTCCCTTTACGTCGTACATCACCTGAAACTTTAAACTTGAAACCTTAAACTTTAATCTTTCTTCGAAGTATGCTCGAAAACGTCCATAATGGCAGTTTCGGCAACGCTTGCGATGATATAGTCGATCATAGTGCCACCCATCACCTCTTCGATATTCTTCACAGCCTGCATGAAGTTGGCAGCCTGAACCAGATAATATACGGAGGTGCGCTTCTCTTTCTCTGTCTTCTCGTCGAGTGTAATGAATTGCAACTTGGCCTTGTACCATTTGTCAGCAGAGTCCAGGTCGCTGAAGAATATTTCTTTATAGGAGGCTTCGGCAATACCCTTCACATCGAACTCACCACTCACGTAACTCGACATTTCCTCGGTGATGCGTTCTTCGGCTTCAGTGAAACTCAAGGCGTCTACCACGTAAGTCTCTGGAACGGGCTTCATCGTGCCGTCCTCCATCATCTTGTCATACTTGATTTTTGTCTCAAACCACTTTGATGCAATACTTCTCATTGTCTTTTTATTGTTTATTTGTTGTTATATTCATTGATCAGTTCAAGGAACAACATCGGGTCACGCTGTATTTTGTCCCATAACTTCTGACCTCCTTTCAGCACACGTTTGTCCAGATATTCCACCAAATCCTTGCGGGCTGTCTTCTTATAGCGAATGCGCATCGCATTGAGCGAAATCACATTACCCGTCATAAAAGGAATGATAATTTCTTCACCAGCCAACTTTACGCCGAAGATAGTGCTCACCGTGAGCGAGCCTAACTGCATCTGCTGGCTGTCAACGCCGTTCCACCAGTAGATGGTGCCTTTGTTAGTGGTTCCTTCAATGTGTACAAACTGGCGCTTTACCTTTTTCGGAGAGAATGTCGTTGGATTAGCCACATCGGCTGAAACCACGTTCTCATTGAGCGTACTCTGCGGGTTCTTCATCACAAAGTCAACGGCTTTCACGTCGTCGGCAGTATATTCCCGCTCTACGCCATTTTCAATCATCCGGAACTTGCGGTTCATCACCTTAAAGCCGCCTCCATCGCTCCAATAGCGGGTAACATTGCCTTCTTTTTGAGTACCGTCGTTCATCGTCACCCTTACACGGCTCATTTCTGATTTCTGGGCATTGGCCTTCAAAGGTGAAAGCAACAGTCCGATGGTGACCATCAGGCCATAGATAAACATATTGCGGGCAGTCTCTCCGAGAATCATATTCAGCTGGCGCCCGTGATTGATTTTCTTCATTTTCTTGTAGGTTTGGAAATGCATAAAAATATAGAGAACAGGCAAGATGGCGGCAAAAGGATGGCCGTTATGAATGAACACCATTCCGAGCACAAAAGCCAGAAAGCCTGCCCATAGATACATCCTTTCACCTCCGCGTTCCCCTACTCTCACTACCAGCGTTATCTTGCCTGCACGACGGTCGTTGTCGCGGTCGCGGTAGTTGTTGATGAGTAGCAGCGTGTCGATGACAAGGCCGCAGGCCAAAGAAGCAATAAATACCTCCCACGTCACCGTCTGCATCTGCAAGTAATAGGTAACGCAGACGGGCACGATTCCAAAGAACACGAGCACCAACAAGTCACCCAGTCCCATGTAACTCAGATGGGTGGTATAGAGGAAACATAGTAAATAAGCGGAAGTCCGATAATGCAGCCCAGCAGCGTTGTCACACCCATCGCCACACGCATTGCCTTGGCCGTCACCCAACCATTGGCACAAGCCCGTCGCGGGCCAAGTCGTTCTTCATCGTCAGTACCTTTCATGAAATCGAAATAGTCGTTCACGAAGTTTGCATCTATCTGCATCACGAAGGCAAATAGCATGCAAAGCACGGCAGGCAGCCACATGAAAGGATGCTCCGCCGAACGGTCAGTCCAAGCCAGCGCCAGCGCAATCATCACCGGCACGGCGGCTCCCGTCAGCGTCTTCGGCCTTGCGGCCAGCAGCCATGCCTTTGCCGAATTCAGCCTTACTTCATCTTCGTTCAACGTATTTCTCATTGTCTCAATCTTTCATTTTCAGAAAATTTCTTGCAAAGTTAAACATTTCTCAGTATATTTGCAAAAAAATAAGGAGCATTTCATGGAAAATAACGTAAGCCTTGACTTGATGGAATTCATCGAGCAGAAGATTCTGCCCCGCTATACTGAATTCGACAAAGCCCACAATCTTGCTCACGCCAATAGCGTCATCCGCCGTTCGCTGGAGATAGCCCGACGTGCCGGAGCGGATCTCAACATGGCCTACGCCATTGCCGCCTATCATGACCTGGGACTGGAAGGGCCTCGCGCCATCCACCATCTCACCAGCGGGAAAATCCTAATGGCAGATGCCCGCTTAAAGCGTTGGTTTTCAACCGAACAGATAAAGGTGATGAAAGAAGCCGTTGAGGATCATCGTGCATCCGCCAGTCATGCCCCGCGAAGCATCTACGGGAAGATTGTGGCCGAAGCTGACCGTGATCTGGAGCCTATGAGTGTCTTCCGCCGAACGGTCCAATTCGGCCTTTCCCACTATCCCGAAAAGTCAAAGGAGGAGCACTGGCTGCGCTTTATGGACCACATGGACGAGAAGTATTCCGTGCACGGATATATACGCCTGTGGATGCCAAAATCTCCCAACGAGGAGAAATTGGAAGAAATCCGCCGGCTGATTACCCGCCCTCAGGAGCTCCGTCAAATCTTCGACCGCCTCTACGACGAAGAGACTACTGCATGAAGTACGTAAAATAGATGTACGCCAGCGCACCAATAATGGCCAGCATAATCACCGACTTCAGCAGGCAGCTCACCACTTTCTTCAGCAGCACGAAAGCCACGACAATCACCACCAGGGCGAAAATATAAAAATAATAGTCTTGCATAACACAATTATAATGCTTAATTCTTAATCTTTTAATCCTTTATCTGAACAAATCCGTAAACGACCGAGGAAACGGAGTCTCAAACTCCATTCGCTCATGCGTGACGGGATGCTCGAAACACAACAGGAAAGCATGAAGGCAAAGGCGGCCAACAGGATCGCTGCCATCACCATATTTGACATCGCCGCATACGGGATGACCGATATCGGCTGAATGTACGCGAATCTGATTCTTGCGGCCCGTTTCCAACTTGTATTCCACCAGCGAGAAATCCCGCGAACGGTCGAGCGTGAAGTAATGCGTGATAGCCAGTTTGCCGCCATTATCCGTAGGCGATGAATAGGTGATGTAGGCCTTGTTGTCTTTCAGGTAGCTCTGTATCGTACCACTATCCTGCTCCATCTGTCCGCTCACCACGGCCACATAGCGGCGGTCATAGACCATCTCGTGCCATGCATGCTCCATCACCTGTTCCGTCTGCTTGTCCTTGGCATACACCATCAATCCGCTCGTATCGCGGTCAAGCCGGTGCACCACATGGGCATTGCATTTTTGGTGCGACTTACGGAAATAGTCATCAAGCACCGATTTCACATTGAGCGAACTGTGACCGGCAGCCATGGAGAGAATACCCACCTGCTTCTCTACTACCACAATCCAGCGGTCTTCATACACGATACGCACATATCGGCTACGAAGCGTCTCGTTGTTTTTCTTCGAACGGCTCACGGCCACCTTCATTCCAGGCTTCAGCAGATAGTCGAACTGCGTAACCTGCTTGCCATTGACAATCACGCCACGGCCCTGAAGTGTCTGCTTGATCTTCGAGCGGCTGAGCGTCTTCACGTGCTCCAACAAGAATTCCAGCAATGGCTGCTCCTGTTCTACGGCAAAGGTCTCGTAGTCGCCCTGGCGGTTGTATGAATTATTTTTGTCCTTCATCTATAATCAGTTTTCCATCATGTAAATCTACGCGGGCCTCACCGCCCTTCTTGAGTTTGCCGAAAAGAATCTCGCGCATCAGCAAGGGTTTCAGCTGAGAGGCAATCACGCGATCCATCTCTCGCGCTCCATACTCGCGGGTGAATCCCTCGTCGAGCAAGTGTTGGCGGGCATCGGCAGACAGTTTCATCACCACATTCTTCAACGTAAGCTTCTCCTGAAGCTCGTGGAGTTTCTTGTCGAGAATCATACCGGCCATCTTCAGGTCCATGTCGTGGAACACCACGGTTCCCGAAAGGCGGTTGATAAACTCCGGCTTGAAGGTTTTCTTCACCTGTCGGAGCATCGCTTGGCCTCGGCTGGTGTTGACCTCAAACCCAACGGTCTGTCCTGCATATTGGGCACCCGCATTGCTGGTCATGATGAGAATGACATTACGGAAGTCGGCCTTGCGCCCTTTGTTATCGGTCAGCGAGGCATAATCCATCACTTGCAGCAGGATGTTGTAGATGTCCTGATGCGCTTTCTCTATCTCATCGAGCAGCAGCACGCAGTTGGGCGTCTTGCGGATGGCATCGGTGAGCAGGCCGCCGTCTTCATAGCCCACATAGCCCGCCGGCGAGCCAATGAGTTTGGCCACGGTGTGTTTCTCTGTATATTCACTCATATCGAAACGCACCAGCTGAATGCCCAATTCCTGTGCCAACACGCGTGCCACCTCCGTTTTGCCCACGCCTGTAGGTCCCACGAAGAGCAGAGAAGCCAAAGGCTTGTTTTCATCGAGCAGGCCAGCCTTCGACATCTGAACGGCTTCCACCACCTGGCGCACGGCCTCGTCTTGACCGTAGATACGCGCCTTGATACGTTTCTCAAGTGTTTCGAGCGTCTGGTTGTTGTCTTCCTTCAGCGCCACGGCATCTATCTTGCAGATGCGCTGCAGGATATCGTTGATGAGGGCTTTATCCACATATTGAGTCTTCTTGTCTGTGGGATGAATCTCGCGATAGGCCCCGGCCTCGTCGATCAGGTCGATGGCCTTATCGGGCAGGAATCGCTCATTGATATATTTCGCACTCGTCTCCACGGCATACCGGATGGCATCCTTCTTGTATTTCACGTGATGGAAATCCTCATACTGTTTCTGTAAGCCTTCGATGATATGGACTGTCTCGTCAACCGACGGCTCCAGAATGTCAATCTGCTGAAAGCGCCTCACGATACCACGCGACTTCGAGAAGTAGCGGTTATATTCCTCATAAGTAGTTGAACCGATGAATCTTATATCCCCTTGTTCCATATATGGTTTGAGCATATTGGAAGCATCCATTGCTCCGTCGCTGCCACGACCTGCTCCCACCAGATTGTGTATCTCATCAATATAGACAATGGCGTTGCCCTCATTACGCACGCCCTCCATCACCTGCTTGATGCGCTTCTCGAAATCACCGCGAAACTGAGTTCCGGCGAGCATCGTGCCGAGATCCATCTGGAAAACCTTACAGCCCTTCAGACGGTCGGGCACATCGCCCTTCACGATTCGCGCCGTAAGTCCATAGACCAGAGCCGTCTTTCCCACGCCGGGCTCTCCCACGTGGAGCGGATTGTTCTTATTCTTGCGGCATAGCACCTGAATGGTACGCTGCAGTTCATTCTCGCGTCCGATGAGCGGATGATGCGAAGCCACGGTATCATTCAGACAGGTCACCAGCCGTTTCCACTGCTGCCGGTCATGACTCTCCTCAGCATCACCGTCCGCATCATCGGTTTCTTCATCCGTTTCCTCATAATAGGAAATCAGTTCGCCCATAAACTCTTCCACGTCATCGCCCAGCTCCTTCTTCAGCATATAGGCAGCCCACGAGTCGTCCAGGCTGAGCAGCGCGCGAGTCAGATGGGGCACGTCCAGGCTCTCAGCACTCGAAAAAGACACATTACGATAGGCTGCCTCCAGCAGCTCCGACAGTTGCTGTGAGGTCTCGGGCCTATACGCCATGCCTTCGGGCACCTTCTCCATCTTCTGAAGATAGTCGTTGAGGTCGGGCACCAAAATAGTCAGATCGGCATAATAGTCGAGGGCCGCCGCAAAGCGGTCTTGTTCGAGAAGTCCGTAGAGCAGATGTTCCGGCGTGACGAACTGGTGGCGCATATCGACACACTTCTTCATCGTGTCCTGAAACACCTGGTCGGTAAACTTTGTATTCGGAATATTTGGCATAACAGAAAATTCTATGATTTATTCAGGTTCGTAGGTAAGCCGCAGCGGGAAACCTTCTTCGCGGGCCATCCGCGTGGCTTTTTCCACTTTGCTCACGGCTATGTCATAGCTATAGATGCCCACCACAGCCTTGTCGGAATGGTGCACTTTGAGCATCAGCGCCTCAGCTTCGGCTTGGCTCTTGAAGAACACTTCCATCAGAATCCTCACCACAAATTCCATCGAAGTGAAATCATCGTTATAGATAGTCACTTTATAGCGTCGGGGCTCACGGATGCCAATCCGGCTACGCTCCTTGATGCTCGATTGTTCCTTTGGCATGCTATGATACTTCTTGATTTGCATACAAAGGTAAGCATATTTTTCAAATTCCTCATCTTCTTTAAGAAGTTTTTCGTAACTTTGCAAAACTTATGGTGATACAACTCGATAAAGGACTTTGGTTTCCCGACCCGCATTGGGGCGAAGACGACGGACTCATAGCCGTGGGCGGCGACCTCAGCGTTGACCGTCTGCTGCTAGCCTATAGTCACGGCATCTTCCCTTGGTACAGCTTCCGCGACGACGATGAACCCCATTGGTACTGTCCCATGAAGCGCTTCGTCATCTTCCCCGAAGAGATTCATATCTCCCACTCCATGCGCTCCCTACTCAACAAGAACCGCCATGAAGTAACCATCAACCGCGATTTCGAAAGTGTAATCCGTCATTGCAGCCAACTGCGCTATGAAGAAGAAGGAGCCTGGCTGGGCAATGACATGATCAAAGCCTACACCGAACTCCATCGTCAGCATCTGGCTGCAAGCGTGGAGGTATGGGATGAGGGCCAACTCGTGGGCGGTCTCTACGGCGTAACCATTGGCCGTTGCTTCATCGGCGAGAGCATGTTCTCCTTGCAACCCAGCGCCAGCAAGGTAGCCCTCATCGCGCTGGCCCAAACCATGAAAGACGTAGGAGGCAGGATGATCGACTGCCAACTGGAGACTCCCCATCTTAAGAGCATGGGTGGCCGCTACATTAGCTACGAAGAATACATGAAGATCCTCTCCGAAGAATAAGCCTTTCGTCATCAATATGCCATCAAAAAAGCGGCACCCTGACGGACTCTTGTACACAAGTTCCGTTCGGGTGCCGCTCATGTATCGGTTATTGGTGTTTAATCGCCTTCTTCCACGTCATCGTCCCAAGGTGAAGCAGCCCTGCGTGGCCGACATGTTTGCGGAGACCATCAGCCGCGTGCTTGAAAACAAGAGCATCAGCGACCAGTATATCATCTAACGCGTTTCCACCCAACGGAAGCCACGTTATGGTGTGAACCCTGTGAACCCTTTTTCTATAACTTTTATAGAATATAGTATATATATCACTAGTGTCCACTAAAAATATGCGGAAATGTTTGTAAATTACTTAAACATAGAGTTTTAGAGCGAAAAAATGGCGGTGACGATTTGAATTGACTAC
>ONFE01000023.1 GCA_900316985.1 uncultured Prevotellaceae bacterium | reverse complement strand
GAGGGGGACTTTTTTCAATAGTTATTCCTATAAAGTTTCTTAAATGTAAGTTTTTGGAAACTTTTTTAATACTTTTTAGCCACTATTATTCGGCTATCTCAAGGGTATGTAGTACTTTTGCATCTGCTTAAAAATGGACAAATTTAAATTATAAAATAATTATGGCAGAAGCTATAGACATCCGCGAACTTAACGTTCGCATTGAGCAACAGAGCGCCTTTGTTACGAACCTGGTGCATGGTATGGATCAGGTGATTGTAGGTCAGAAACACCTCGTGGATTCTCTCCTGATCTCACTCCTGAGCGATGGACACATCCTGCTGGAAGGTGTGCCGGGATTGGCAAAGACGCTGGCCATCAAGACTTTGGCTCAGCTCATCGACTCCGACTACAGTCGTATTCAGTTTACTCCCGACCTTCTTCCTGCCGACGTGATCGGTACGATGATCTATTCGCAGAAGGATGAGAAGTTCCAGGTGAAGAAAGGCCCCGTGTTTGCCAACTTCGTGCTGGCAGATGAAATCAACCGTGCCCCGGCCAAGGTGCAGAGTGCTTTGCTCGAGGCCATGCAGGAGCATCAGGTGACCATCGGCAGCGAGACTTTCCAGTTGCCGAATCCTTTCCTGGTGATGGCTACGCAGAACCCCATCGAGCAGGAGGGTACTTATCCGCTGCCTGAGGCTCAGGTGGACCGTTTCATGCTGAAGGTGGTCATCGACTATCCCACGCTGGAGGAGGAGAAGCTGATTATCCGCGAGAACCTGCAGGGAGCCCTGCCTACGGTACGTCCCGTGTGCTCGGCTCAGGAGATTATCGATGCCCGCCAGGTGGTTCGCCAGGTGTATATCGACGAAAAGATTGAGCAGTATATTGCCGACATCGTGTTTGCCACCCGCTATGCTGAGCGTTACGGACTGGCAGAACTGAAGGACATGATTTCCTTCGGCGGTTCTCCCCGTGCCAGCATCAACCTGGCCAAGGCAGCCCGTGCCTATGCCTTCATCAAGCGCCGTGGCTATGTGGTTCCTGAGGATGTAAGGGCCGTGGCTCATGATGTGCTGCGTCATCGTATCGGTCTTTCCTATGAGGCAGAGGCCAGCAACGTGACCAGCGAGGAAATCGTTTCGAAGATTATCAACAAGGTGGAAGTGCCCTGATGGTTGATGGTTTATAGTTGATGGTTGATAGTTTTGAGTTTTTGTGATGGAGACATCAGAGATACTGAAGAAAGTAAGGAAGATTGAAATCAAGACCCGCGGGCTGAGTTCAAACATCTTCGCCGGCCAGTACCATTCTGCCTTCAAGGGTAGGGGAATGGCCTTCAGCGAGGTGCGCGAGTATCAGTTCGGGGATGATGTGCGTGACATTGACTGGAATGTGACGGCCAGGTTTCATCGTCCTTACGTGAAGGTCTTTGAGGAGGAGCGCGAGCTGACCGTGATGCTGCTGATTGACGTTTCGGGCTCTCTGGAGTTCGGTACGCAGGTGCAGCTGAAGAAGGACATGGTCACGGAGATTGCCGCCACGCTGGCTTTCAGTGCCATTCAGAACAACGACAAGATTGGCGTGATCTTCTTCTCCGACAAGATTGAGAAGTATATCCCTCCCAAGAAAGGCCGCAAGCACATCCTCTACATCATCCGCGAGATGCTCGACTTCCATCCCGAGAGCCGTAAGACCGACGTGAAGCTGGCCGTGGAATTCCTCACGAGTGTCATCAAGCGCCGTTGCACGGCCTTTATGTTGAGTGACTTCTATTCGCCCAACGACTTCACCCAGGCCCTCACCATCTGCAACCGCAAGCACGACGTGGTGGCCATTCAGGTGTATGACCAGCGTGCCAAGACCCTTCCCGACGTGGGACTGATGAAGGTGCGTGATGCCGAGACCGGCCACGAGATGTATATCGACACGAGCAGCAAGAAACTCCGCCGTGCCCATACGGCCTACTGGATGAACCGCCAGCAGCAGTTGAAGGATTCGTTCACGAAGAGCAACGTGGACAGCGTGAGCATTGCCACGAACGATGACTACGTGAAGCAGTTGCTGATGCTTTTCCGGATGAGGAGCTGAGGGGTGATGGTTGATAGTTGATGGTTTATAGTTTATGGTTAATAGTTTATAGTAAAAGGTTTTGAAGAGACTGATATTATATATTGCGCTGATTTGCTGTCCGTTGTGTTCGATGGCTCAAGTCCAGGTGGAATCCGTGATTGATTCCATCCAGATATTGATAGGCGAGCAGGCACACGTTACGCTGAGCGTCTCGATGAAGAAAGGGCAGAAGCTGGAGTTACCGGAATTCAAGCCCTCCGAGTATATCACGCCCGGTGTGGAAGTGCTGGAATCATCCCAGGCCGATACGGCTGAGCTGGACAACGACATGATTAAGGTGAGCAAAGTCTATACGCTGACCTCATTCGACGAACAGCTGTATTATCTGCCTGCCATGAAGGTGAAGGCCGGCGGCAAGGTCTATCAGAGTAAGAGCCTGGCCCTGAAGGTGCTGACCGTTCCCGTGGACACGCTTCATCCCGAGCAGTTTTACCCGCCCAAGGACGTGCAGGACAATCCGTTCCAATGGAGTGAATGGAGTCCGCTGTTCTGGCTGAGTGTGCTGCTGCTGGTATTGGTGTGCCTGGCTGTCTATCTGCGTTCACGCCTGAAGAACAACAAGCCCATCCTGGCCAAGGTGCGCATCGTGAAGCGAGTGTTGCCCCACCAGCGAGCCATGCAGGAGATAGAGCAGCTGAAGGCCGACCGCATGCAGAGCTCGGAAGACCAGAAGGCCTACTATACCCGTCTGACCGACACCCTCCGCAAATATATCGAGGAGCGGTTCGGATTCAATGCGATGGAGATGACCTCCTCGGAGATTATCGAACGGCTGCAGCAGGCGGATGACAAGAAGATGATTGATGAACTGCGTGAGCTTTTCACAACGGCCGACCTGGTGAAGTTTGCCAAGTATTCCACGCTCATCAACGAGAATGACATGAACCTGGTGAATGCCGTTCAGTTTATCAACGAAACCAAGCAGGAGAACCAGCCTACCACGGAGCGGGTGGAGCCCAAGCTGACCGAACAGGAGGTTCGCTCCCAGCGTTCACGCATTGCCCTGAAGTGGGCCATCGGCGTGATAGCCGTGATTTCCACCGCCTTGCTGGTCTATGTGTTTTACCGGGCTTTCCTGCTCATAGGATAAGAGATTATGGAATTTGTAAATAAAGAATACCTGCTGTTGCTGCTATTGCTGATACCGTATGTGCTATGGTATCTGCTTTACCGCAAGAAGAGCGAGCCCACGATGCAGATGAGCGACACCAATGCCTATCGCTATGCACCGAAGAGCCTTCGCCAGCGGCTGGTGTGGCTGCCCGATGTGTTGAGGATGGCTACATTCGTGCTGGTGGTCTTGTGCCTGGCTCGTCCGCAGACTCATAATAGCTGGGGAAAGCGAACCACGGAAGGCATCGACATCATGTTGGCCATGGACGTCTCCACCAGCATGCTTGCCCAGGACCTGAAGCCCAACCGAATAGAGGCTGCCAAGAGTGTGGCTACCGAATTCATCAGCGGCCGTCCTGACGACAACATCGGACTGACCATCTTTGCCGGTGAGGCCTTCACGCAATGCCCGATGACCACCGACCATACCTCGCTGCTGAACCTCCTCCAGAACGTGCGTACCGACATTGCCGCACGAGGACTGATTGAGGACGGAACGGCTATTGGTATGGGACTTGCCAATGCGGTCAGCCGCCTGAAGGATTCGAAGACGAAGAGCAAGGTGGTGATCCTGCTGACGGACGGTTCCAACAACATGGGTGACATCTCGCCATTGACCGCTGCCCAGATAGCCAAGAGCCTGAATATCCGCGTCTACACCATTGCCGTGGGTACGAAGGGTGTGGCTCCCTATCCGATGCAGGTGGGCGGCACCATCCAGTACGTGAACGTGAAGGCCGATGTGGATACGCAGACCTTGAGCCAGATAGCAGCCACGGCTGACGGCCATTTCTATCGTGCCACAAGTACGGCTGAGCTGAAGCAGATCTACCGCGACATCGACAAGCTGGAGAAGACGAAGATGGACGTGAAGAAATTCTCGAAGCATTATGAGGCCTATCAGCCGTTCGCATTGGTTGCATTCCTCACGCTGCTGCTTGAGATACTGTTAAGAATTACCTGGTTTAGAAGAATACCGTAATGTTCAGATTTGAAAACCCCATATATCTCTACCTGCTGGTGCTGATTCCGATATTGGCGCTCATCAGGTTTTATGTCATCAGCAAGCGCAGGAAGAAGCTGAAGAAATTCGGTGATCCGGAACTGCTGAAGACACTCACGCCAGATGTCTCCCGCATACGTCCGGAAGTGAAGTTCTGGCTGTTGATGGCTGCCTTGGCCTTGCTGATCGTGATGCTGGCCCGTCCGCAGATGGGAACAAAGATATCCCGTGAGAAGCGCAATGGCATCGAGGCGATGATAGCCCTCGACATCAGTAACTCGATGAAGGCCGAGGATGTGGTGCCGTCGCGTCTGGATAAGAGTAAGATGCTCGTTGAGCGGATGGTGGACAACTTCACCAACGACAAGGTGGGACTGGTGGTCTTTGCCGGCGATGCCTTTATCCAGTTGCCCATCACGAGCGACTATGTGTCGGCCAAGATGTTCCTCCAGAATACCGATCCCTCGCTGATTGCCACACAGGGAACCAATATTGCCGATGCCATCGATATCTCGATGAACAGTTTCACGCAGCAGGAGAAGATTGGGCGGGCCATCATCGTGATTACAGATGGTGAGGACCATGAAGGTGGAGCCGTGGAGGCTGCCCAGGCCGCCTTGAAGAAAGGTATGCGCGTGTTTGTGCTGGGCGTGGGCAGTTCGAAGGGTTCTCCCATTCCCGACGGTGAAGGCGGCTATATGAAAGACAATTCGGGCCAGGAGGTGATGTCGGCCCTGAATGAGCAGATGTGTAAGGATATTGCCAAAGCCGGTGGAGGTGCCTATATCCATGTGGACAACACCAATGCCGCCCAGGAGCAGCTGAACGATGAACTGACGAAGCTGCAGAAAGGTGAGCTCTCGAGCGTCGTTTACAGCGAATACGACGAGCAGTTCCAGGCTTTCGGCATCCTCGTGCTGTTGTTGCTCATCATCGAAGTATGTGTGTTGGAGAGCAGGAACCCCATGCTCAAAAACGTTAAATTGTTCAAGAGAAAATGAGAAAGATACTATTATATATGTTTCTTCTTGTGGTTGTGACGGCACAAGCCCAGACGGACCGCCAATGTATCCGTCAGGGCAACCGTTTGTACCATCAGAAGCAATGGGCCCAGGCTGAGGTAGAGTACCGCAAGGCTCTCTCGAAGAATGCCGAGAATCCGCAGGCCTTGTACAACCTGGGATGTGCGCTGATGATGCAGCAGAAGGATTCGGCAGCCATCATCCAATATCAGAAAGCCGCCCAGGTGGAAACCAACAAGCTGCGCCGTTCAAAGGCCAACCACAACATCGGCGTGATCTGTCAGAATCACAGGATGTACGGTGATGCCATCAAGGCTTATCAGCAGTCGCTGCGAGATAATCCATCAGACGATGAGACCCGCTACAACCTGGCCCTCTGTAAGCAGCAGAACAAGAACCAGCAGCAGAACCAGCAGAATCAGGACAAGAACAAAGACAAGAATCAGGATAAGCAAAAGCAGGATCAGAAACAAAATGAAAATAAGGACAAGAACAAGGAACAGCAACAACAGGAACAGAAAGACCAGATGAGCAAGGACAATGCCGAACAGTTGCTCAATGCGGCCATCCAGAACGAGAAGGCCACGCAGCAACGGATGAAGAAGGCCATGCAACAGCCTCAGAGAAGGAATGTGCAGAAGAACTGGTAATGTTGTTAACGTTTCGGAAAGAATAGGAATACATATATGAAGAAATATCTGTTCATATTACAACTGATGATGGTCAGTATGGCGGTGGGAGCGCAGAGTCTTTCCGTCAATGCACCGTCGCATGTGCAGACTGGTGAGAATTTCCGTCTGACCTATACGGTCAACACGCAGGATGCGGAGAATTTCCGTGTAGGCAATGTGCCTGAAGGGCTGGAGATCATTACCGGCCCATATACCTCAAGCCAGTCTTCATTCCAGATGGTGAACGGCCATACCAGCAGTTCTTCATCCATCACCTATACGTTCATTCTCTGCGCAAACAAGAACGGTACCTATACGATTCCTGCTGCCCACGTGCATGCCGGCGGCAAGCAGATAGCTTCCAGTCCTGTGAAGATAACCGTTTCCGGACAGGCAGCCAATACGGGTGGAGCCCCGAAGATGCATGAGGACAATGACGGCCATCAGATGCGTCAGGCCGGTAGTGCCATTACGGGTAACGACCTCTTTATCCGTGTAAGTGCCAACAAAAAGCGTGTTCACGAGCAGGAGCCTGTCTTGCTTACCTATAAGGTATATACGCTCGTTGACCTGACAACGCTGGAAGGAAAGATGCCTGACCTGACCGGTTTCCATACACAGGAGGTAAGTCTGCCGCAGCAGAAGAGCTTCCATGTGGAGGAAGTGAATGGAAGGCCTTACCGGAGCGTAACCTGGAAACAGTATGTGATGTATCCCCAGATGACCGGCCAGCTGGAGATTCCGAGCATCAACTTCAATGGAACCGTGGTTCAGCAGAACCGTGCCGTTGACCCCTTTGAGGCTTTCTTCAACGGAGGTAGCGGATATGTGGAGGTAAAGCGCACCATCAAGGCTCCGGGACTGACCATTCAGGTGGATCCGCTGCCTACTCGTCCGGCCAATTTCTCAGGAGGCGTAGGTAAATTCAATATCTCTGCACAACTGAATAAGACTGAAATCAGGGCCAATGACCCTGTAACGCTCCGTGTGGTGGTAAGCGGTGTAGGAAACCTGAAGCTCATCAAGCAGCCCGTTGCCAACTTCCCGAAGGATTTCGACAAGTATGACCCGAAGATTACGGACAAGACGAAACTGACGGCCAATGGCGTGGAAGGTAATATGATCTACGACTTCCTCGTGGTGCCGAGAAATCAGGGTAAGTATCAGATTCCTCCCGTGGAGTTCACCTATTATGATACATCGGCCAATGCCTACAAGACCATCAAGACGCAGGCCTTCGAGGTGAACGTGGAGAAGGGTGACGGCAATGCTTCGGCTGCTGTCTATGCAGAGCAGAAGAATCAGGATATCCACGGTATCAAGCTGGGAACGAGTCGTTTCAACAAAGTGGGCGGCATGTTCTATGGGAGCACTTCCTATTGGGTGATTCTGGCATTGATCCTGCTGGTGTTCATCGCGCTGCTGGTGGCATTCCGTCATCGTGCCATTGAGAATGCTGACATCGTGAAGATGCGTTCGAAGAAAGCCAACAAGGTGGCTACGAAGCGATTGAAGACTGCCAACAAACTGATGCAGCAGCAACGGCAGGGCGAATTCTATGATGAAGTGCTCCGGGCTCTCTGGGGCTATGTGGGCGACAAGCTCAATATTCCTGTCAGCGAACTGTCAAAAGAGAACATCGAGGACAAGCTGCGTGAACGCAATGTTGACGATGACACCATCAGCAAGTTTATGACGGCTCTTGATGAATGTGAGTTTGAGCGCTATGCACCAGGTGATGCAGCCGGTAATATGAACAAGACATTCACTTCGGCAATGACTGCCATCACACAGATTGAAGACGCGATGAAGATGAATAAAAAAGGCTCCAGGAATGCCACGATGCGCCTCGTGCTCCTCATGGTCACGATGGGATTGTCGGCTGTGCCTGCTTTGGCTATCACCAAGGCGAATGCCGATGCAGAGTACAGCAAGGGCAACTATGTACAGGCTATCAAGGACTATGAGGAACTGCTGAAGAAGAACAAGACGGCAGAACTCTATTACAATCTCGGCAATGCCTACTATCGTTCTGACAATATCGTACAGTCGGTATTGGCCTACGAGCGTGCGCTGATGCTCTCTCCCGGTGATGATGATATCCGCTTTAATCTGCAGATGGCCCGTTCGAAGACCATCGATAAGATTACGCCCGAATCAGAAATGTTCTTCATTTCATGGTGGCGTTCACTCGTAGGTATGATGAGTGCCGACGGCTGGGCTTATTGTTCCATCCTCTTCATCTCGCTTGCCCTCTTGCTGCTGCTGGCCTATCTGTTCTCGGAACAGGTCTGGCTGCGTAAGATCGGATTCTTCGGCGGCATCATTCTCATTGTGCTTTTCCTGCTGAGCAATGTGTTTGCCTATCAGCAGAAGAAACTCTTTGAGAACCGTAAAGGGGCGATTGTGATGAGTCCGTCGCTCACGATCAAGAAGACACCTTCGAAGAGCAGTTCGGATGTGAGCGTTATCCATGAGGGAACCCGTGTGGATATTACGGATGACACGATGCGCGACTGGAAAGCCGTTCGTCTGGCTGATGGTCGTGAAGGCTGGGTTCCTGCTTCAGAGATAGAAAAGATATAAACAGGCTACGGTATGTTCCAGGAGATAGACCTCGCTTTGCTTCATTTCTTCAATGGTAGTCAGTCGGCTATCTACGATCAGTTCATTCTCACCCTGACGAATGGATTGACGTGGATTCCGCTTTACATTGCCTTGTTTGTGATGGTGCTGAAGAACAACGAGTCTATGTCTCAGATTTTCATTATTGTCGGCTGCTGTGCTTTGGGTGTAATCCTCTCAGCAAGTATCGATAATATGCTGGTGAAGCCTTTTGTAGGCCGTCTGCGTCCTACTCAGGATTTGCTGGTGAAATACACGATAGATACAGCCTTTGGCTATCGGGAGAACAACTTCAGTTTCTTCTCTGCCCATGCTGCCAATACCTTTACGTTGGCCCTCTTTATGATCTTTCTGGTGCGTAACCGTGCCTTCACGATAGCGATGGCTGCCTGGTCGCTGGTTAACTGCTATACCCGTCTGTATCTGGGCGTACACTATCCATCCGATGTCCTTTGTGGACTGCTCTTCGGTGCTATTGTTGGTAGTGTGGCCTATTGGGTTCATCTGAAACTTTATTATAAGGTGACGCCCCATTTCCGTTATGTTTCTGAAGCTTTCACAAAGACCGGCTATTCCATCGGCGACATCGATATGGTGATTGCCACTTTTGTACTTATACTATTATATGCACTATTCAAATCTGTTTTGTCAGTATGATTGACCCCAAGCATATTCGTATTTCCGATTATAATTATAACCTTCCTGATGAGCGGATTGCAAAGTTTCCCATAGCTCAACGGGATCATAGCAAATTGCTCGTCTATCGGCACGGAGAGGTTTCAGACGATACATTCTATCATCTGCCCGATTATCTTCCAGAGGGCGCATTGATGGTGTTCAACAACACGAAGGTGATTCAGGCCCGAATGCATTTCCGCAAGGAAACGGGAGCACTCATCGAAGTGTTTCTTCTCGAACCCGCTGATCCTACCGACTACGAACTGATGTTCCAACTGACGAGCCATTGTTCGTGGCTTTGTATGATTGGCAATCTGAAGAAGTGGAAAGAGGGAACTCTCAAACGCGACTTCAACATCAAGGGCCAGCCACTCACGCTGACCGCCACACGTAGGCAGATGGTGGGTAATAGTCATTGGGTCGATCTGGAATGGAACAATGCAAACGTCACCTTTGCGGAGATTCTTGAGGAAGTGGGCGAACTGCCCATCCCTCCCTATTTAAATAGGAACACAGAAGAAAGTGACAAGACAACATACCAGACCGTATATTCGAAGATAAAAGGTTCCGTGGCTGCTCCTACGGCAGGACTCCATTTCACCGAGGATGTGCTGCACGCCATTGACGAGAAAGGCATAGACCGTGAGGAAGTGACGCTCCACGTCGGAGCAGGTACCTTCAAACCCGTGAAGAGCGAGGAGATAGAAGGCCACGAGATGCATACGGAATATATCTGTGTGAGACGTGAAACGTTGGAGAAACTGATTGCCCATGATGCAAAGGCCATTGCTGTAGGTACAACAAGTGTGCGTACGCTTGAGAGTCTCTATTATATGGGATGCCGACTGGCTAGGAATCCCGATTTGTCGGAGCGTGAGCTACACATAGACCAATGGGAACCTTATGAGGAAAGGGCAGGGGAGGAGATTCCTCCCGTTGAGGCTTTGAAGCATTTGCTCGACTGGCTGGATCGTAATCATCTGCCTGCGCTCCATTCGAGTACACAGATTATCATAGCGCCCGGCTATGAATATAAGATTGTTAAGATGCTGGTCACCAATTTCCATCAGCCGCAATCCACATTGCTTCTTTTGGTGAGTGCCTTCGTAAGAGGTGACTGGCATAAGATATACGACTATGCCCTGACTCATGACTTCCGTTTTCTGAGTTATGGCGACAGTAGCTTGTTGATTCCGTAAAAGATATTAAAGATGAAAATAGGAGATAAAGTAAGGTTTCTTTCCGATATAGGAGGCGGCAAAGTGGCTGGTTTCCGTGGAAAGGATATTGTGTTGGTTGAGGATGAGGACGGTTTTGAAATACCTACGCCCATTACGGAGGTTGTGGTGATTGATACCGACGACTATAACATAGCCAAGGTGGTGGCCCCTAAGGTGAATCCGAAGGTAAATACACCTGTGGAGGAACCCGAGGTGGAACCTGCCGATAAGCCCGTTACCTTCAAGGCTCCCGTTGAGGAGCGTCGGGGAGGTGATGTGCTGAGTGTTTATCTGGCATTTGTTCCGGTCGACGTGAAGATGATTTCAAATACACGATTTGAAACTTACATTGTCAATGATGGCAACTATTATATCCGCTACGCCTATATGGTGGCTGAAGGAAGTGCATGGACCTTGCGTTCAACGGGTGAGATAGAACCTAATACCAAGCTGTTTATCGAGGAGTTCGGACGCGAGTCGCTCAATCAGATGGAGCGTGTTTCCATTCAGTTGTTTGCATACAAGCGTGAAAAGCCTTTCCTGTTGAAAAAGCCCATAGGTGTTCAGCTGCGTGTGGATCCGGTGAAGTTCTATAAACTTCATACTTTCCAGAAAAATGATTTCTTCGAGCAACCTGCCCTTGTACAAACCATCGTAGAAAACGACCGGGTTTCTTTGGGCATAGATGTGAATCCTGAACAACTCAAGCAGCAGATGATGCAGAAGGCGGAACCTGACAAAACACGAGTTGTCATCCAGCCAGCCCGTAAACCCATTGATAAGGATGCACCCATTGTGGTTGACCTTCATGTGGACCAATTGCTTGAGACTACGGCTGGAATGAATAATGCCGACATTCTGAATCATCAACTTGAAGTGTTCCGTAGGACTATTGAGGAAAACAAGAACAAGAAAGGGCAGAAGATTGTCTTCATTCACGGCAAGGGAGAAGGGGTGTTGCGCGCTGCTATCATCCACGAGCTGAATTACCGTTACAAGCAGTATCCCCATCAGGATGCTTCTTTCCGCGAATACGGCTATGGTGCAACTCAGATAACTATAAGATAACTAAAAATCAAAAGATATGAAACACGGATTTATCACGGTGGCAGCTGCTATCCCTTCGGTGAAGGTGGCCGACTGCGACTATAACGAGAAACAGTTGGAGAATCTGATTGCCCAAGCTGAAGGCAAAGGTGTGGAAGTAATCGTTTTTCCGGAGTTGTGCATTACGGGTTATACATGCCAGGACCTTTTTTGTCAGCAACTGTTGTTGGATGAGGCTGAGAAGGCAGTCCTGAAACTGCTTGACTTCACGCGTTCTCTTGATATTATTGCCATTGTGGGACTTCCGGTGGTTTGTGGAGACCTGCTCCTCAATTGTGCTGCCGTCATTCAGAAGGGCGATCTCCTGGGACTCGTTCCTAAGACCTACCTGCCCAACTACAGCGAATTCTACGAGAAGCGTTGGTTTGCTTCTGCTCAGGATTTGGATGATACCGATTTGCTGTTTGCCGGAAATACTATTCGTATTTCTGCTGAGCCTACGCTTTTCCGTACTTGTGAGGGGGTACATTTCGGTGTTGAGATATGTGAGGATGTCTGGGCCCCGGCTCCTCCCAGCAATCATCTTGCCTTGTCGGGTGCAGAACTGGTTTTCAATCTTTCTGCCAGCGATGAACTCATTGGAAAGCATGACTACCTGAAATCCTTGTTGGCTCAGCAAAGCGCCCGTACCATGACAGGCTATGTCTATAGCGGCTGTGGGTATGGCGAAAGTACGCAGGATGTGGTTTATGGTGGTAATGCGTTGATTTATGAGAATGGTAAACTCTTGGCTGAGGCTGACCGTTTTTCACTTGAACCACAAATGATGATAACGCAAATAGATGTGGAGAAACTCCGTACGGAGCGTCGCACCAACAGCACCTATGTGAATGCACAGCACAGTTATTCGGCCAACATTATCAATGCCCATAGTATTCAGCCGCGTGACTTCCAGTTGATTCGTGAGGTGGATGCCCATCCCTTCATTCCTAAGACGGCTGACATGAAGCAGTCGTGTGAGGAGATTTTCAGCATTCAGGTGATGGGATTGGCCAAGCGCATTGAGCACACCCATTCCAAGAAGGTGATTGTGGGTATCAGCGGTGGACTCGATTCCACGCTGGCCCTACTCGTTTGCGTGAAGACCTTCGACAAATTGAAGATGGACCGCAAAGGGATCGTGGGCGTGACTATGCCCGGCTTTGGAACCACCGACCGTACCTATAACAATGCCATCAATCTGATGAAGAGCCTTGGCATCACGCTGATGGAGATTTCGATTGCCAAGTCGGTAACCCAACATTTCAAGGATATCGGCCACGATGCTGCTATTCATGATGTGACCTATGAGAATTCACAAGCCCGCGAACGCACGCAGATACTGATGGACCTCAGCAATCAGTTGGGAGGCTTGGTAGTTGGTACTGGTGACCTTTCGGAACTGGCACTCGGATGGGCTACATTCAATGGTGATCATATGTCGATGTATGGTGTGAATGCCAGTGTGCCCAAGACGCTGATACAGCATCTCGTACGTTATGTGGCTGAGACAGAACGCAAGGAGAAGAATGACCAGAAGACGTACGAAATCTTGATTGACATCGTGGATACGCCTATCTCACCGGAACTGATACCAGCTGATGAAAACGGCAACATCAAGCAGAAGACCGAAGATTTGGTGGGTCCTTACGAACTCCATGATTTCTTCCTCTATTACTTCCTGCGTTTCGGTTTCCGCCCTCAAAAGATATTCCTATTGGCTCAGCATGCCTTTAAGGGAAGATATGAGGACACTGAGATTAAGAAATGGCTCACCACTTTCTTGCGTCGCTTCTTTGCTCAGCAGTTCAAGCGTTCGTGTCTGCCCGATGGTCCTAAGGTGGGTAGCGTAAGCCTGTCGCCCCGTGGAGACTGGCGAATGCCTTCAGATGCTTCTTCGGCTTTGTGGCTGAAAGAATGTGAGGCTTTGTAAAAACAACTTCAGCTATTCAATAAAAAAGGAGAAAGACATTTGAATCTTTCTCCTTCTTTTTTATTCTTTAGAATCTATCCATTAAAACTGCCACCAGTGTTTCTTTTTAGGTTGCTCGTGGCTCATGCTTTCACCCATCCGCTCGCGGATAATATCGGTGAGCGACAGATGGTGGGAAATAATCCGGTACATGGTTCCCCAGTCAGGAAGACCACCGATATTACGGTCATCGATGAAGATGTCTACCTTCAGCTTGCGCGAGAAGTGATTGTTGTTTTCTGTGGTCTCCTCTGGATAATCGCGGTTGACAGCATAGAACTCAACCCCTCGCTCACGGCACCATTCCACGGCCTCGTCAAGCAGTTCGTTTTCACGCACACTCCACAAAATCAGTTTGTGTCCTTCTTTGATGAGAAGTTTGAGCGTGTCGGTAGCGAAGGGTAGTTCTTTGCCAATCTTTGGGTACTCGTGGGTAACGATTGTCCCGTCGAAATCAACTGCGATAGTCATTCCTATTAGTGTTTAATGGAGTCGTCGTCCTTGTTTCCGTAATGGCTCTGGCTGTAGTTACCATACTGGCCGTAACTTCCATATGAACCATAGTTTCCATAACCATAACGGCCGTAGCCATACTTGCCGTAGCCATACTTGCCATAGCTGCTGTAGCGTCCATAGCGTCCGTAACGGCCATACTTACCATAGCGACCATAGCCGTAGTAGTAACCGTATTTTTTCTTCGACATGTCAATACCGTTGATGACGATAGACATATTAGGCAGTTTCTCGTCGTTGGCCAGACCATTGATCAGTTCGAAAGAAGACTTGGCGGTATAGTCGGCACGGCACATGTAGATAGTGGCGTCGGCAACGCGTCCCACTTGGAGTGTGTCGGTTACCAGTCCCACAGGAGCTGTATCCACGAGGATGTAGTCGTACTTGTCTCGAAGCACATTAAAAATGACTTCCAAAGAAGGACGGGCCATCAACTCGGCAGGGTTGGGAGGAATAGGACCGGCCATCAGCAAGTCGAGGTTCTTGTTAACACCTGAAGGCAGAATCTGCTCGGCAATATCGCTCCATTTGGGCTCTTCCATGGTGAGTAGGGGAGTGATACCATTGTGGTGGTTATTAATCTCGAACAACTCAGCCAAACGAGGCTTACGGATATCAAGACCAACGATGAGTACTTTCTTGCCCAGCAGAGCGAAAGAAACGGCAAGGTTGGCGCAGTTGAAAGTCTTACCTTCACCAGAGGTTGTAGAGGTAAACATGATGACCTTGTCGTTTTCACCCAGCATGAACTGCAGGTTGGTACGCATGGATCGGAATATCTCTTCCATCTGGTTGTTCTTGTTCTCGTGCACCACGATGTCAGCCTTGGTCTTTGCCGTATCGCTTGCAATAGCCACATCAGCCAGAATGGGCAGGGCTGTGAGGCGCATCACGTCATCGTGACCTTCAATGCGATAGCGGAGCAATGACAGTACGAACATGATAAGAGCGGGAAGCAACAATCCGATACCCAGGGCGGTGAGATAAATCATATTGGGTTTCGGGCTCACCTGTCCACCGTGGAGTGGCACCTCAATCATGTTGGCCTTGTTGGCTGTGGCAGAAAGTGAAATGGAGTTCTCCTCACGTTTCTGCAAAAGCATCAGGTAAAGACCGCTGCGCACTTCCTGCTGGCGACCGATCTGTGTCAGGATACGCTCTTGTTCAGGAGTCTTGCTAACCTCACCCGAATAGCGTCCCAATTGTGCGGAGATGGCGTTGCGCTGAATCTGAGCCGTCTGCATATTGTGCTGGTAGGCATTGGTCAGGCTTTGCTGAACGCTCTGGTAGAGGTCGTCGATATCAGCATTCAATTTCTGAACGGCAGGACTCTGCTCTGAAGCAGTACGCAACAGGCGGTTACGCTCCAGTACGCGCTGGTTGTATTCTGAAACAAGTTGACCTGTCTGACCGTCATTCAAACCAACGTTCGAGGGCATGATCTGACCTTTATTCGTGGGCTTGTTTATATACTGACGATATGTATTAATCAACTGAATCTGGGTGTTGGCATCACTAAGTCTCTTCTCGTAAGCATCTTGGTTGCCTGCTGATTGACCAGCATCCGAACGGAGGTTCACCAGACCATTACGACGCTTGTAACTTTCCAGCTCGCTGTCGGTAGCATTCAACTCTCCGTTAATCTTTGCCAGACGCTCATTGATGAAAGCCTCTGTGCGGCGAGCTACGTCGTTCTTGTCCTCATTGGCCAGACGGTTGTAAACAATCAGCATTTGGTTCAGGTAGTCAACGGCACGTGTCGTGTTTTGGTCGTTGATGCTCAGTGTAATCACATCTGAACCTTCGTTACCTGCCACACCAAGTCTTGCAGCATATCCCTTAGCCACGTTCATAGGCGAATTGATGGTCACAATAATCTCCTGACCATCAGTCATCTTCTGCTTTACGGGTGCAGGATTTGTGTAGATTGAAATCGTACCTGCCTTTGTCTTGATTGTGGCAGGTAGATTCTTGATGGTTTGGTCGATGCCATAGGGAGCAGAAGAGTTTAGCTCATCGATGGGCACACGATAGGAACCCGTGATGTGATAGGCACCTTTCTCCTTTTCTATTTTCATATAGACAGGAGTGTTTAGCTTCTCCAGATGCTCTGCGTCCATATCTACCATAAACTCTTGGTTCTTGTACATCACGCGGTCACGCACACGTCCTTTCAAAGTGTATGAAGTGTATAGCTTGAGGTCGCGGACCACTTCTGCAGCAGTCGTAGATGACTTAAGAATCTGTCTTTCATTCGAGAGTCCGTAGTTCTGGATAATGTCACCGATGCTCAAAGCTTGGCTGGCACCACTACCACGAGTTTCACTTCCCTTCACAAGAATCTTGGCATAAGTGTTGTACACCGGGGTGGTGTATCTGAGGTAAAGGAATGCTATACCCAAGGCAACGATAAGGCTGAGCACAAACCACTGCCAGTTAAGCACAAGCATTCTGAAAATTGATTCAAGGCTGAAGAACGATTGTTCTTCGGCTAACGGTTGCAGTTCCGTTTGGGTGTTTTTTGTTTCTTCTGCCATATTTCCTTTAAAAATTTGTCTCTAAAATTACCATAATGTGCAGAAAAGCACATATTTGGCCGCAAAGTTACTAATAAATTTTGAGATACGAAGAAATTTTGCGGAAATTTCGTTAAAAAAGGGGGCTTAAAGGCTTCTTATAACGGTATGTTTCTTTCCAATGGGTGGAAAGGTTGCTTCCAAAGTCTGGAAGTGATGCTTCCAATGGTTAGAAGGAATGCTTCCAATGGGTGGAAACAAAGCCATAAATAATGCTTTGTCTAACAACGAAAAAGAGGAAGATTTCTCTTCCTCTTAGTACACCCGCAGGGGTTCGAACCCTGGACACCCTGATTAAGAGTCAGGTGCTCTACCAACTGAGCTACGGGTGCATGTTTCTCGAATGCGGGTGCAAAGGTACGGCCTTTTTTTGATACCACCAAATATTTTCGGAACTTTTTTCCAAAAAATGCTTTTCGTGGTGATGTTGGCATCGGATGACAAACATGAGAATATGATGATAATTAATACCGAAGTCCTCGATTCTTGTTAGGGGAAACCGGTGACTTCGGTGTTTATTGGTGTTATGTTTATTGCTTATTCGCTGAGTCCGATGTAGAATAGGTTTATAGAGTCACCTTTCGTTATAACATGGTCGCCAGTTGCCAATTGAACGGTAACCCTTGCATTGTCGTCTGTGGTGTATGTCGTACCGTCTACTTTAACCTTCTTTCCTTTTTCTGCTAGGCCGAATACCAAAGTAAGGGTCATTGGCTTTTCAAGTGAAAACTTGATGCTGGTTGCAGTTTCCATCTTTAAGCAGATGTTATATGTCTTACCGTTCACCGTTGCTGTGCCCTTACTGTTTGAGTAGTTTCCGGAAATAGTGAAGAGTGAACTTGATGGGGTGTTACCTGTAAATGTGCACTCCACATCTGCCGAGATTGTTGTGCCTCCAGGCTGTTCTTCACCGGAACCGCCACCTTCTTCGCCACCACCGGTTTCTGAACTGGTACCGTTTATGCCATAGATTTTTTTCACAGGCGAAGTATAGTTCTGTATGAGTGACTTTAAGGCATTGATGACCCCATAGTTGCTGTCTTCAGATGAGTTGAAAGCGTATTGGAGATCACCATGGTTCATTCGGCCGGCACCGTACCATCCGCAAACCACAGCCGGTACGTCTTCTGCTGCATCAGGAATATAATTGTACATCACGGAATTGTCGGTGTCGAAATTGCTATAGGTGGCTCCGCCGCTCTTGGCTGTCACCTTGCCAGGAACCTGCTCGTCACGGGAAGAAACCTCAAAGGCGTCGAATTCTACGGTGTTTTTCTCAGAGTAGGGCGCGTAGATATATTTTCCGGTGAATATATTGCCGAATGACTTGATGCTACCGCCACTTTCGCCGGAGAAAGTTCCCTTCCCTCCAAGCATGTCTGAACCTTGCAAAGAGGTGAGCATGGGATACTTGCAGCTGCGGAAGAAATTGTTCTCGACGAATACATCTGAACCAGTAGTGGCTCCTACGCCATACTTTGAATTGCCGTCAAAATAGTTGTTCCAAACATGAACGGTCATCGTTCTTACACGAGGATGACGAGAGTCTGAATGGTCGAACCAGTTGTGGTGATAGGTGATATAGTTGGGGCCACTCTCGCTCTTCATACCACAGAGAGAACTCTTTCCGGCATCCCAGAAGTGTATGTTGTCGAAAGTCATATATTGCGAATCGCCTTTCACATCGACAGATCCGTCACCTTTTGCCTGATCGCTGTCACCACCTACTTGTCCATAGAAAATGTCAATATTGTGAGCCCAACAATGTGAATTGTCCGTATCGAAAGAGAGTCCGTCGTCCATATAATCCATGATGGCGAAGTTACGGAATTCCACACTTAGTGCATTACGGATGAGGAATCCGAATCCGCTGACAGTTGCATCCTCACCGATGCCCTCAATAGTAATGTTCATCGGCGAAGTGTTGTTCCTTCCTTTTACTTGAAGTCCTTCAGCGCTTGAAGATATATGGTCTAGGTTGTTTTTGGTCACTTTTCCGATGAGACGGAAGGCGATAGGAGTAGCGTCTTCTCCTTTTTCATATGCGTCAATGATAGTTTGGATGCCTACGCAAGGATTAGATTTTGCACCCTTGACGGTCGTAGATATAGTCTTTGCATTTGCTGCAGTTACATAAAACACCTTGGCACCACTCTTCAACTGGCCATCGTCAGCATAAGCTCCTACGCCACTATAGTTCTTGTGGGCAAATCCGCTACGGTTGTAGTTCTTGACAACCAGTCCTGCAACCTGGTTAGCCTTTTCCGTAATGAGGGCATTGGTTGTTGCGGGAATTACCTGGAAGGCATAGTCCTCGGCAGCAATTAATCCAACGGCGTCAGCTCGATAATAGCTGTCATACTTTCGGATGAGCTGCGGGTCAAGTTGATGCCAGTCACTATATTGTCCCCCCATTATCTTTACGATGAAAGAATCGGCGTTTGAATAAGTGAATTTCACATAGGCAGATTCGAGCCATCCCTTAGCCTCTGTAATCTGAACTTTTGAGGCATCCGAGTTGTCGGCACTTCCCTGTGCTCCATCGTCGGCAACAGCTTTTTTGAAGCCCAGTTTCGCCACCGTGCCATTGTAAACATCTGGTTCATTTGCACCAGCGGCATTTACGGTTATGGTGGAACCGTCTATGTCAATGCTGCTAAGACTCTCCGTATTATAGTATTTCGTGTCACCATTATGAAGTTGCAGGTTAGCCTGGTTCTTGAAAAGATTGAAGGCCACAGCGTTGTTGGTGTTGTCGTCTGGAATCACTTGGCTCGGATCTTCGATGGTAATCGAATATACATAGTGTCCGCCGCCAGTCTGGAATGCAATATCACCGTCTTCGGTCACGGTGCCGGTATAGGTTTGCTTTTTCGTTGAGGTCTCACCAAATGAGTTGGTGTTGGTGATGTTTGAAATGATATTGATGGTTCGGGCGGTAGATGAGTTGCTCGATGAGGCAATAATAGTCAGTACATTGCCCTTTTTCTGGTTCTTTATTTTCACCGTCACACTACCGTTGAGGTTAAGGCAAAGGTGCGCTATGTCGAGTCGCACTATGCCGTCTGCCTTAGTCTTGCCCTCGGCAATGGCGGGAGCGGTGAAGAAGAGTCCCTGGGTTAAACCTAAGACAGATCCGCCTGCTACGAGTTCCTGTTCGGTCAAAGCCTTCTGGAAACTATAGCGATCCTTGTCAGCGTCGTAATACCAGTTCTCAGAATCATTATTAAGTTCAGAGAAATCAACAGATGAGATTTCGCCGAAATCCCATTCTGCTTGTGCCGAGATATTTATTGATATCAGTATTGCAGCAAGGAGTGATATTATTTTCTTCATAACTACTTCTGAACTTTAATGGTTTTACTTGCGGATTTTTTGATGTAGGTGCCGCTTTGGGTGGGAACACCCGGGAGGCGACGGCCTGAGAGGTCGTACCATACGGCATTGGTGTCGAGTGCCTGATTGGGTTTTGAGACACCTGTGGCGTTATTAAAGGTGATGACAACCAACGAGAGGTCTTCACCTTCGTAGGTTGTATTGTCTGTGTAATGGAGGATGATTTTATCTCCATTAAAGGTGATCTGCTTAACCGTCTTGCCGGTATCAGCACCGTCAACGGTAACGGTCTGTGTGTCGTCAGCCCATGTAATGCCGGCAAACATCAGAGACAGAAAGAGCGAAAGTAAAAGTTTCTTCATATCGTAATAGTCGTTTTTTGATTTGCAAAATTAATGATTCTATTTGAGAGAGTTAAAGGTTTTCTGTTTGCAAAGATACCGTGTTTTTCTGTTTTTCAATAGGGTAGAAGGGGTTATTCACACGCAAACGTTTGCAAAAGTGTTTACGTCACACACATACAAAAAGGATGGAAAACGCCCCGATTCGGGATACGTTTTCCATCCTACAATAATTAATAAGGTGAGGTCAAATCACCTCAATTCCTTGCTGCTCGCAGAGTTTCAGACTCAGTTCCTTCAACTTGAACTTCTGAATCTTGCCACTTCCTGTCAATGGGAATTCATCAACGAAGAACACGTACTTGGGTGTCTTGTAGCGGGCTATCTTTCCCTTGCAGAAGTCCTGCACGTCCTCGGCTTCCATCTTCACGCCTTCCTTGAGGATAATGAAGGCACCCACCTGTTCGCCGTATTTCTTTGAAGGTACGCCAGCCACCTGAACGTCCTGAATGCCAGGCATCTGGTAGAGGAACTCCTCAATCTCACGAGGATACACATTTTCACCGCCGCGGATAATCATATCCTTGATGCGGCCTGTGATTCGATAGTAGCCATCCTCGTCCTTCACGCCAAGGTCTCCGGAATGTAGGAATCCGTTTTCGTCAATAACTTCTGCGGTAGCCTTCGGGTTCTTGTAATAACCCTTCATCACATTGAAGCCTCTACAGCACATCTCACCCTGCACGCCTACAGGACATTCCTTGTTGGTCTCCGGGTCGAGCACCTTCACTTCCACGAATGGGAAGTCGCGTCCCACAGTTGTGCAACGCTGTTCGAAAGTATCCGTCAGACAGGTCTGCGTCATACCGGGAGAACTCTCCGTGAGTCCATACACGCTGGTGATGGTCATGAACATCTTCTCGCTCACTTCCTTCATGAGTTCCACAGGGCAGAGGCTTCCTGCCATAATACCCGTTCGGAGTGACGACATGTCAAACATCGGGAACATGGGATGGGTGAGTTCGGCGATAAACATCGTGGGCACTCCATAGACCGCGGTACAACGCTCCTTGTGAATGGAGGCCAGAACCAACAATGGATCGAATTTCTCAACCATCACCTGCGTACAGCCGTGGGTCAGGCAGTTCATCGTGGCAAGCACCACACCGAAACAATGGAACAAAGGAACGCATACGCAAAGTTTGTCATCCTGCGTGAATCCCATGTTCTGTCCTGTAAACCAGCCGTCATTCGAGATGTTATAGTGGGTAAGCATCACACCTTTGGGGAATCCCGTGGTTCCGCTGGTGTATTGCATATTCACCACGTCATGACATGTAACGTTGCTTTTTGCTTCGTTCAGTTTCTCATCGTCAATATTGCGTCCCAGAAGCAGCAGCTCGGCCGTATTGAACATTCCGCGGTGTTTCTCCATACCTATGTAAACAACGTTTTTCATATAGGGGAAACGCTCGCTCTCCAAATGTCCGCGCTGGCTGGTACGAAGTTCAGGAAGCATATTGTAGGTCATGTCCACATAGTCGCACTCCCAAGTTCCGTCGGTAATGCAGAGTGTATGCATATCAGAGTCTTTGCAAAGATATTCCAACTCAGCCTGTTTGTAGTTGGTGTTCACCGTTACGAGCACAGCTCCGATTTTTGCCGTAGCATAGAGGAAAGTAAGCCAATCGGGTACGTTGGTTGCCCAGATACCCACATTGGAACCCTTCGTGACGCCAATGGCCAGAAGACCTTTGGCCAGACTATCCACGCGCTCGTTGAATTTGCTCCATGTGAACCGCAGGTCGCGGTCAGAGTATACAATATATTCTTTATCGGGAGTTGTCTCTGCCCAGTACTCCAGCCATTCACCCAAAGTGCGTTCCCAGAGGCGGGCATCTTTCATTGCCAATAATTCACCCATATCCTTCGTATATTATAATGGAATGTAAACCACAGCCAGAATGCGTGCTGCCTGTCCCGAAACGCCGTGTACGTGATGCTCTACAATACTGTCGTAGAAAATGCTGTCACCTTCACTCAGCCTGTAGGTATCCTTACCGTAGTCAACCTCAACTTCACCCTCGAGTACATAGATGAACTCTTCGCCCTCATGGGCAGAAAGCTTGAAGTGGCGTTCTTCACTTGGTTGTATGTCGATGACGAATGGCTCCATCGTGCGGCCGGCTTTCTGGTGAGCCAAAGAGTGGTAAATCATATTTTGGCGGGCTTCTGTGGCATCGTTAGAGAAACTGATGCCTTCAGTGCTCTTTTTGGCACGACAGATCACGGGCCCTAGTTCGTCGTTGTCATCCAGGAATGTGCCCAGGCGTACACCCAATGCACGTGCTATTTTGATGAGCGGTCCCAATGATGGCAGATATTGATCGTTTTCAATCGATTCAATCTGCTTCTCGGAAAGACCAGTACGCTCTGACATTTCAGCGATGGTAATCTTCTTGAACTCGCGAATCCCTTTGATTTTGAGTCCTACGATAGAATTTTTTTCAGTCATTTTTAATTGATTTTTTGAATTTGGGCACAAAGGTAATCAATTTATAACGAAAAACGATAAAAAAGTTACAGATTTCGTATTTTTTTAATATTGTCTGTCACATTGACGGGGAATAATCTTAAATTCCTGCTTCTTTTATTGCGGAAATGATTTTTATTCGTATCTTTGCAAGGATAAACGTAAATGATGTCAACACAATGAGTGAAGATACGGCCTCAATTAATGTTTCCCATTCTCTGCATCGTCTGTCCTACGAGACTGACCCGATGGGAAGAGCCATAAAGGAATTCTTTATGACGGGTAAGGCTGTGAGGCTACGCGTCTTCTCGCCGATGTTTGACGAGGACGAGATTCCCGTTAAGACATTATTCCGCAAGGAAGAAGACATGCCCCTCATAGAACGCAAGGCTCTCAGTATGACTCGTGGCAAAACACTTGATGTCGGGGCTGGAGCAGGCTGTCATTCTTTGGCGCTTCAACAGAAAGGTGTTGATGTATGTGCCATAGATATTTCGCCCTTGTCAGTTGAGACTATGAAACTTCGGGGCGTTTCGAATGTCCAATTGATGGACTTCTTTGATGTGAAGGAACGCTTCGATACGATTCTGATGCTGATGAATGGAATCGGTATTGTCGGGAAAGTCAGCCGTATGCCTGAATTCTTCCGTCATTTGGATAACATCCTTCAACCCGGCGGCCAGTTACTCTGCGATTCGTCGGATATAAGCTATGTCTTTGAGAATGATAATGGCGTGATAGAACTTCCTGACATTGACGGCTATTATGGTGAACTGACTTACAAGATGCAATATCGCGATACGAAGGGCGCGTCTTTCCCTTGGCTCTACATAGATGCTGATACGCTCCGGATTTGTGCTGAATCATGTGGCTATCAGATTGAGGTCGTTCAGCAGGGGGAACACTATGATTACCTGGCACGAATAACCAAGAAGAGATGATTGTACAGAAAGATAAAAAGATACTGTTCCTACACGGTTTCTATGCCAGCGGCCAATGTGTTCCTGCCTTGGCATTAAAGGACGCGTTTAAGGGTAGGGCAGACGTGCTGACCCCGGATTTGTCCATTCATCCCCAAGCGTCATTGGATCTTATTATGGAGATATGTGACAAGGAGCATCCTGCCGTACTTGTCGGTAACAGTTGCGGTTCGTTTTATGCGCAGATGGTGGCTTCTGTTACAGGAAAACCTGCGCTGCTTGGCAACCCGCATTTCAAAATGACAGAATTCTTGAAGTCGAGGATAGGGGAGCATCAGTTCAAGTCTCCCCGGAGGGACGGGAATCAGAAGTTTATCATTGACGAAGCTTTGATTCAGGAGTTTGCAGCACTGGAGAGCATTCAGTTTGATGACTGTAACCTTAATAACGGCAAAGACCATGTCTGGGGATTGTTTGGTGAACAGGACACGTTGGCACACTTTGAGCCGCTCTTCCTGGAACATTATAGCCATTCGTTCCATTTCCCTGGCGGACATACCCCGACGGCTGAAGAAGTTCGTACTTGGTATGTGCCGTTAGTTGAGAAACTGCTCAACGATTGTGACTAAAATGCAAATAACATTGTAAACTTCAGTACAAAAACATTCTCTTATATGAACCCCATATCCATCCGACTTCTTAACCAGCAACTCGCAGCCCAGCAATTCAGGACCCCTGAAGATGTTGTCCGCTATATGGGGGCTATGCAGGCTCAGGAATACCGAATGATGCGGTGGGCTGTGGGGATGCGCACAAGTAGACCCTCTCACAAAGCATTTAAGAAAGCATTCGATACGGGAAGGATTTTACGTCTTCACCTCATGCGGGGAACCTGGCAGCTGGTATCAGCCGATGACTACTGGCCCATGATAGACCTCTTGTCTCCCAAAGCTATTGCTGTGACCAAGGGATGGATGAGCAGCAACAATATCTCTATCCCCGAAACAGAATATATGCAGGTCAGGGATATCCTTGCCCAGACGGCTTCCGATTTGGGGAGTGTGACCAAGGACGATTTTGTAAGAGCGATGGCTGAAAAGAATCTTCATATGGGTGATCATCGCCTTTCGTATCATATCCGCATGGCAGAGATGTTGGGCACGCTATGTAGTGGGGATTTGCTGCCCATGAAGGCGACCTATGCGCTTACAGCCAATAAGGTGCAGCGGAAGGACAAGGTGGATAGAGATGAGGCTCTGATGAACTTAACCCGTAAATACTTCCAGAGTCGTCAGCCGGCCACATTGGAGGATTTCACATGGTGGTCGGGCTTGAATATCAGCGACTGCCGAAAAGGGATTGCGCTCTTGGGAGATACCATTCATTTAGAGAGATGGAAAGGAAGGGAGTTCTATATGACAGATGATTGCCGCACACGGGGATTCCGCCGTGGGAAGTTCCTCCTGATACCTCCCTACGACGAATATCTCATCAGTTACAAGAGTCGGGATATCGTTCTACCCCCTGATTATAAGCACAGGGCTCATAACAACAGCGGAATCTTTCAGCCAATAATCGCCTATGACGGCACGATATGTGGTAATTGGGCACCCTTCAAGGAAGATTGCCAAGTTTCTTTTTTTGAAGACCGCTTCAACGCTGAAGACGTTGGCGAGACTTGGCAGTCATTCTGGTCGTTTCTAAACTCTTAGTCAATAAGGTTTATTTCAGCTTGTCGTACACCTCGTCGGTGACAGGCTCCAGCCACTCGTTGGAGGCTCCTTCCAGTACGTCCTTATGATACGTGAGATGCTGGAACCACGAGTCTTTGGCGGCTCCGTGCCAATGCTTGGCCTCGGCGGGAATGGCGATGACGGTGCCGGGTGTCATCTCAACGGCTTCCTTGCCCCATTCCTGATACCAGCCGCGACCAGCCACGCAGATGAGCACCTGCACCTGCTTGTGGTGAACATGCCAGTTGTTGCGGCAGCGGGGCTCGAAGGTGACGTTCATCACACCTCCGCCAACGTCGGCCAGGTAACTATGACCAATGAAATACTTTCCGTAGGGATTGGGCTCGCCCTTGGGCCATTTGGTGAACAGCGTGTAGCCCTCGTTGCCGAGCCAAGCGCAGAGCTCATCCACGAGCTGCTGACTGTTGCCCATATTGACGGCTCCCTGCTTGTGGGCGGCCAGCTGCGGGGCAACACCTTCGAGTCCGCTCAGGGCTGCCACGGTCACTATCTCGCGGTCGGCAGCAGATAACTGATCGCCTGCGAAGATATCACCAAAGAGGTGCGACTTCAGGTAGTAGTCGTCCTGCGGACAGAAATCGTAGTTGAACGGACGTCCTGAGAGCTGCGTCTGGTTTTTCACGCCAAGTTCGTAAGCTTTCTTGGCATCATCCCATTCGGCTGGGCGCGTCCAGGGCTTGCCTTCCTGCCAGCCAGAGCCCCCCTCTTGGCTCCCCCCGAAGGAGGGAGAACTTTCCAATACTTTGTTCAGCACGCCCAGCGCATTCAGCGAGCGCGGGAATCCCGTGTAGGCATAGAGCTGCGAGAAAGCCTCCTTCAATTCGTTGATGGTCACTCCGTTGTCGAGTGCCATCCGAACGGCAGGCTCTAAACGCGTTAAGTCGCCCTGTGCCATCAGACAGGCACATGCGGCCAATCCCTTCTGACGCTCGGTCAGCGTCTGACTGTTTATGGTTGTCATAGTCAATACAGCAATAATTATTAAAACGATTCTTTTCATGTTTTTCACATGCTTCATTTCAGATTCTCTTTAAAGAAATCAGCCAACTTGTCCCAAGGAATCAGATTCTTCGGCTCGCCCTTGCCTACAAGCTCCGTGTAGCCTCCGTCGTAGAGGTCGCAATGGGAGGCTCCGGGGATGATGAGCAGCTGCTTGTTGGCAGGGTTGGGATTGGGCTTGCCAACCACGTTGTAGCCCTCGGCCTTGCCATCCACCATATAGTGATAGGCAGCCTCGCCGAAGTAGCGTGAATGGGCCTTCTCGCCATGCATCACGAGGACGGCAGAGCGGATTTCGTTGATGTAATAGAGGAAGCGGCTGTTGGCGTAGGCCTGTGTGCCAATCGTGCGCCAGCCGTCGTTCGAGTTACCGCTGCGCTTGTGGTAGCCGCGTTCGGTCTTGTAGTAGTCAAAGTAATCTTTGACAAACTGTGGTGCATCATCGGGTAGGGGATCTACAACTCCACCGGCCATTGCCATCGGGTCGGTCAGGCGCTGCTTGGCCATTGCCTCACGGGCAGCATGGCGAGACTCCTCTTTGTCCTCGCTGTCGAAATAGCCATTACCGCTGACGCGTGTCATATCATACATCGTAGAAGCAACGGTAGCCTTGATGCGGGTGTCGGCAGCGGCAGCATTCAGGGCGATGCCTCCCCAGCCGCAGATGCCGATGATGCCAATCTTCTCAGCATCCACATTATCCTGCTTGGAAAGGAAATCCACAGCCGCCATGAAGTCCTCGGTATTGATGTCGGGTGAAGCCGTCCTGCGGGGCTCTCCGCTGCTCTCACCGGTATACGAAGGATCGAAGGCCAGCGCCACGAAACCGCGCTCGGCCATCCGCATGGCATAGAGTCCGCTCGACTGCTCCTTGGTGGCTCCGAAAGGACCGGAAACGGCCAGCGCCGCCAACTTGCCCTCGGCATCCTTCGGGGTATAAAGGTCGGCTGCCAAAGTCAGTCCGTATTGTGTTTCAAACGTCACCTTCTGGTGGTTCACTTTCTCGTTCAGCGGGAACACCTTGTCCCACTCCTGCACTAAGTTCAATGTTGTCATATTCTCTTCTATTTTAGTTTGTTCCTTGTTTGTGCAGGCTGTGAGCAATCCGCCCATCAGAACTGCGGCTAAAATTACTTTCATTTTATTTTTGACTATTGGCTTTGATGAGATCAGCTAAGCTGACATTAGGATTACGATATCGTGCATTCCTGTTTGCCTCTTCGGGTTCTGGAGGAGTTGGAATAATGGAAATGGCTTTCTGAGGACAATTATGCACACATGCCAGACAATTTTCGCATTCCCCATTGGCAACCGAATGACCATCTATCACTTTCCATGAGCCATGAGGACAAACCGAAGTACATATTCCACATCCGACACAATCATCCGTGGCAAAGACAATTTTCTCAGACCTTGTCACCGTAGGACGCTGACGGTCTCGACCAGACATGCGGTAATAACCGTTGCATATCATCCTGTCCTGTTCTGTAACCGGCTGGATATAGTTTTCACGTTTATTGATGGAGGCAAGCACAGCGGCCAGTCTCTCGGGGATACGCTGAATCTTCGGGTCGGCCAATTCTTTTTCAACGTCAAAATACGGCAGGTAAGTATCGACCATCTGGATGGTGGAGATATAATTCATCTGAAAACCGTGCTTCTTGGCAAAGTCATCAACGAACTCTGGGAATATCGTGCTATGGGCTCCATAAGTGCCCACTGTAAAGAAATAATCGGCCTTGAAAGATGAACGCGCAATGAAATCCTGAACAATGGCAGGAGGAATGAAACAGTAGACGGGACACACGAATCCTATTTCTTCTGCCTCATAATCAGGATGCTCGTTGTGAATTTCTTGTGAGATGCTCAACAAGGTCGCTTCATCTCCGCCCAATTGCCTGGCTATGTAAAGGCTATTGCCGGTTGCAGAGAAATAGAAGATCAGACGTTTGGTCTTCTTCTCATGTTTCTTTGGGGACTCTCCAAACGACGGAAGCGTAGGAACGCAGACTGCAAGCATTCCAAGGCCCATGACCTTGAGTGCTTTTCTTCGGCTGATAGGTTTGTTGACGTTCATAATATAACTTTTTTGCCGTTTTTGATATATACGCCTGCAGAAGGATTCGTCACCCGCTGACCATTCAGCGAATAGATATTCCCCTCGCCCTTTGGAGAGGAGTTAGGGGTGAGGCTTCGAATAGCTGTTGCGCCCGATGTTTGCGCCAGGGTGACGCTGATGTTGCTTTCGCCGGCTTTCAGGAATGTGCGCAGCTGACTCTCCGAAAGGCCGTCAATCTTTCCCAGGCGGGTGTAGCTCCACGAGTTGGAATCGTAGAACAGACAGATGTTGCTGCCGTTGTAGAGAACTACGTCGCCAGGCTGGGCAGTAATCTGTTGATTGCTTGTGGGCAGCGAGAAACCAAGCGCGCCCCATATCTCGAAACCGCCGCTGCTGTTGAGCGTCACGGTGACAGGCAGCTTCTGGACAAGTGCCCGTGTGGCGGCATTGTCAACGAGCGTGATGCTTTGCGTCTGTCCGCCGATGGTGATATATATTTTATCCATTGTATTGTTGTTTTCTGCAAAATTCATTTTTTTGAGCCAGTTCTCTATGAGCGAAGCGGCATTGCTCCGATTGGAATTGTTTATCCACAATGCATCGCCCATCCATGTGGCATCAGGAACAAGTCGTTTGGCATCAGCCACCACTTGTGAGATACCGCTGCTGGCACTTGAAACAATCAGTCCGACATGCTTTCCAGCCATCTGCGGGCCATAGTTGAACAGGTACGTCTGCATGATGGCTGCCATCTGGCTCCACCAAAGCGGCGTCACGATGATGATGTTCTGATAGTCCGTGAGCGAGGTTGTCACAGGGTCGATGGCCGGATAGCTGCTTGCGCTGTTGGGATTGGCCTTGATGGCGTTCAGCAGCTGAGTGCCCAGCGCATAGTTGTTGGCCTCGTACCTTTGTCCCTTCTCGGCGGGCTGAATCTCCAGCACGTCGGCCGTTATCTGGCTTCTCAGCGAGTTCACGATCTCGCGGCAGTTGCCCGTGTAACTGTAGTACACCACCAGCGTCTTGCCTGCGTTGGCAGGAACCTCAGCCTTCACTTCGCTGTCGGATGAACAGCAGCAGAGCAGCATAGCCGCCATTAACATAAGAATCTGTTTCATTTATAATTGTTTTAAATGTTCGTTGCAAAGATAGATATAATATATAACATAGGTATTACACAAATTGGCTGATTATATACCAATTTCGCAGATGGTACTTAAAAATCACAAAAAATCAACCATTTTTAGTCTAAATTATGGCTTTTTTCTTATCTTTGCGCTGTTATGATGAAGAAGATTCTGAAAGTTGACACTCCCAACGACTATGCCCGCTTTGTGGAAGCTCCCGAGCTGCACCCGCTGGTGAGCATCATCCACTATGACGAGCTGGCGCCCTTCCGTCACAGTCTGAACAACTATGGCGTGTATGGGCTGTTCATCCAACGCCAGTTTCCCCACAATCTTTCGTATGGCATGAAGACGGTACAGACGAGCGATGGCTCGATTATTGCCGTGGAACCCGGTCAGATAGGCGGACTGGAGGATGATGGTGAGCGCATCTCGCTGAGCGGATGGGTGCTGATGTGGTCGCCGGAATTGTTGCATGGTTCCGAATTGGAACGTCAGATTGACCGTTATCAGTTCTTCTCGTATTTCTTCGACGGCTCGCTGCTCATGGAACCCGACGAATGGCTCAGCATCACCCAGCTGCTTGAACAGATGCGGCAGGAATTGGAAAACAACGAAGATTCGCCCTCTTTACGAACCATCCTGCTGGCCTATCTGCGCCTGATACTGGAATACTGCAACCGCATCTACCAGCGCCAGATTTCCGAGGAAAACAAGGGCAGTGACGACCTGCTGAAGCGCTTCCATAACCTGCTGCAAACGTATTTCCGCGAAAACCGGCAACTGTCGCTCGGTCTGCCCACCGTAGCTTATTGCGCCTCCGAACTGGCCTATTCGTCGCGCTATTTCGGTGATCTCGTCCACAAGGCCACGGGCGGCACGGCCATCGGCTACATCCACAACTATATAATAAATCAAGCGAAAAGTCTGCTGATGCAGGGGCACAACATCAGCGAGACCTCACGCTTGCTCGGTTTCGATTTCCCTCATCATTTCACCCGCCTTTTCAAGCGCATCACAGGCCTTACGCCCAGCGAGTTTCTGGGGAAATAGTTTATTTCGTATATCCGCACTCAGGATTCTCGTACATGCTGATGGGAATCCTGAATTTCATCATCTCGTCCAGGTTGTGCACGGGATGGTCCATATCCTGCGGGATGGGTCGTTTAGAGAACGTCTGGAAATAGAGCAGGCAGGCATCGCGCCACCACTCGGCATCACGCGCCTGAATGCGCAGCTTGTGCTGAACCTCCTTGAAGCGCTGGCAGTCCACATAGGGCTTTATGGCATCCCAAGTGGCCAGGAACTGGCGCGTCTGCTTCACACCGTCGTCGTACTTATGGCATAGCTCGTCCCAGAAGGTGCGGCCGCTCTTCATGCGGAAGTCCCAGGGCACATGGTGGAACCACGTCAGCAGGTTCTCGGGGCAGCTGTTGATATCGTTGTACAGACGGCAGAGCTCGTCGGGATACTGCTTCACGTTGGCCGAGCCATTCACGGTGCGGTCGAATCCCAGTCCAATGCTGTCGGCCTTGTGATAGTAGGGTGGGGTCCAGTCGGCTCTCAGACCACGCGGCTGGTACCAAGGCTCAGGACCGTAGTGGTGGCCTCCGGCAAAGATATGGTGCAGTCCGAGGGGCATCATATAGCTCACGCAGGCCTCGCGGCTGTCCATCATCACCTGCTTCATGGGGCGCACCAGCTCCTCGCCTGTAAACGTCTGGCGAAGCCACTCGTCGGCAATCTGCTCCGAGGTCAGCGCGGGGTTCCATGCCTGGCGCCCGAAGGCATACCAGTTAGACTGCGCGAAATGGTGGCCGCACCAGTTGGTGTCGTCGCCGATATTGGCCACGCCAGCCATTGCCTTCAGACTGGCAGGCTTCACGAACGAGAAAAACTCCTCCCACATCGGGGCCAGGTACACCAGGTGGTTGGCAGCGCCCAGATACTCCTGCGTGATCTGGAACTCCACCATCATCGGCGTCTTCTTCATGGCGGTGAACAGCGGACTGTAGGGCTCGCGCGGTTGGAAGTCCACCGGACCGTTCTTCACTTGTATGATCACGTTGTCGGCAAACTGTCCGTCGAGCGGCATGAACTCCTCGTAGGCCTGGTTGGCACGGTCGCTGCTCTGCGGATTATACACGAAGGCACGCCACATCACCACGCCGTTGTGAGGCTTCAGCACCCCGGCCAGCATATTGGCTCCGTCGGCATGCGAGCGACCGAAGTCCTGCGGTCCCGGCTCACCCTCCGAATTGGCCTTCACCAGGAAGCCGCCGAAGTCGGGAATCAGCCGGTAGATATCGTTCACCTTCTTCTTCCACCAGTTCACCACGTCGGCATTCAGCGGGTCGGCCGTGGGCAGTCCGCCCAGCCTGATGGGCGAGGCGAAATTGATGGAGAGATACACCCTGATGCCGTAGGGGCGCAGCTGGTCGGCAATGCCCTTCGCTTTCTTCAGACTCTCGTCCGAGAGCGCCTCCGGCTTCGCGTTCACGTTGTTCAGCACCGTTCCGTTGATGCCTATCGAGGCATTGGCACGGGCATACATTTTCATGCGCTTGGGGTCGGGATTCAGGAAGATGCTCTTACCAGCAAAACCGCGCTCGCACGTTCCGTTGGGGTTGTCCCAGTGGTTCAGTATGCGCAGGTCGAAGAACGGCCGTTCGCTGATGTTGAGCCCCGTGGTCTGCTGTCCCGTCTGTTGCAGACGCAGCAGGTGATAGGCACCGTAGAGCAGTCCTGCATCGGTGGCAGCGGCAATCACCGTCTTCTTGCCCTGGCTCTTGATGGTATAGCCGTCGTTGGCAATTCCCTTCTGCCGTTTCAGCGTCACGGGCCCGCCCTTCCAGTAGGTTTGCAACTCGGTCATAGCCGTTCCCTTCACGCCTGTAATAGCTTTCACGGCGTTCGTGGTGTCGAGGCGTAGCCACAGCCGGCTGCCGTCTTCGCATTTGGCGTCAGCATTGCACCATCCCGCCAGCAGCAGGACGAGTGCTGAGATAAGAGTTCTTTTCATTTTCATCATTGTTGGAATCACCTACAAAATTACATCAATTGTGTGGAATATCAAAACAAATAACACTTTTTTTCTTTTGTATACCCGAATGCATCGTAATTTCATCGCCTGAAATCTCAACTGGAAACAATGCTTCTACCCATTGGAAGCAAGGCTTCTACTTGTTGGAAACGATGCTTCCACCCATCAGAAGCAAAGCATTCGCTTGAATGGCTTTTTTTAAGAAAAAACACGAAAAAGCGGCAAAGAAGGGGGTTCGGTAGGGGGATCATTGAGGGTTTAAAGGCCTGCTGTCTACCAATAACGGCTTAAAAACCAATAGCTTACATCAATCATAGAAGGGATAGAGGTTTTGTTTTCATTTTTCGCGTATGGTGATATAAACCTAAAGCAGCCAAAACATCATCCGCTGCCCTCAAAGTATCATCCGCCCGACTCCAAAACATCATCCGCCCAAAAGTGTCAGTTGGCCCTTGTTGTCGCCACTATTTGCTACAAGATTGGCCATTATGCCGGTCGGTTCCTTCCAACTGAGGTCAGGATACTGAAATTCTGTGCCACCCATGTGTGCGCCAAGTATAGGAAAAAACATCGAAACCAAGGGTTCGTGCATGTCTTTTGACGCCTGTGAGAGCAGCAATTTGATACATTCCGTGCCCCTGCCGAGGTTCGGCATTACGGGAGCTGTTGGTTTAGTGATATCGTATTTCATTGTAAATCAGTTTGTTAGATATTCTTCTTTCGGCCATCAATTCCAATTCCAGTTATTCCAGTTATTTAT
>ONFE01000097.1 GCA_900316985.1 uncultured Prevotellaceae bacterium | reverse complement strand
AGGCATGAAATCAGTGTTAAAGAAATCATCAAACATCGTTGGGAACCAACCGTTGCTTTTCATCAATCCGTTCAACATAATCAATACCTCCTAATTATACTTTTAGTTTAACGTATGTTGTTGATTGCCTCGGCCTATTTAGCGTCGGCTTTCACTCACCTAAAAGCAACTTGCATGCCGATTGTCAAAATGGCACTCGGATTCGGTCAGGATGGCACCGATTTTAAACTCGATTAATTGATGCTGACAATTATTTAAACGTCATTAAACATTGGCTGTCACAACAGTAGATTTCTGTCGATTTAATTCCACCATTACGCCTGAGCCCTGAACTCCTGCGGGGTCTGGCCGGTCTGCTTTTTGAACAGGCGGGAGAAGTACTGGGGGTACTCGAAGCCGAGGGCGTAGGCTATCTGGCTGACGGTGTCGGTGGTCGTGGTGAGGCGGTGGCGGGCCTGAGCGATGAGGTGCTGCTGGATGAGCTGCTGCGGACTATTGCCCGTCTGGGCTTTTACGAGGTCGCCGAAGTAGTTGGCCGAGAGGTTCAGCGCGTCTGCGAAGTAGCGCACGGTGGGCACTCCCTGACGTGCGGCTAGGCCTCGGGCAAAATAGTCGTCGAGCAGGACGGTGAAGCGCTGCATGAGCTGGCTGTCGACGGGTTCGCGGGTGATGAATTGGCGGTCGTAGAAGCGCACGCAGTAGTTCAGAATCAGGGCGACGTTCTGCGCCATCAGCTGGCGGGTGTGGCGGTCGATGCCGCGTTCCAACTCTGTCTCGATGTTGCCGAGGATGTCGTGCAGCTGCTGGCGCTCACGCTCCGATACGTGCAGGGCCTCGTTGACTGAATAGCCGAAGAAGGTGTAGGGCGACATCGATAATCCCTGCATCAGTGCCGGCGAGAAGATGAGCATCACGCCCTGGTAGCTCTGTTCGAGCGTGCCCAGCTCAACGTCGTGGTCGGGGGCGAAGAAGAGCAGCGTGCCGTTGTCGTAGTCGTACTCGTTGCGCCCGTAGCGCACGGTGCCGCAGCGTGCATCCTTGTAAACCACGCAGTAGAAGCCAAACGTATAGCGGGTGTTGCCAAACGAGCTGCAATCAGCAAGGTCGTCGAGATGGATGACCTCAATGAGCGGATGGCGGACATCGTCACGTCCGAGGGCATGCATGAATGCCGACACGGTGGGGAAATGGATTTGTCTTATCTTCATGGCGCAAAGATACAAATTTTTTCGCAGATAATGACTATCATCCTACATTTTCTATCTTCACGGTGTCCAACTCTTGCTGATAAATCACGCCACGCTCCTTCGAGAAGAAATCAATTGTCAGGGCGGCGAGGGCTACAAGGATGAGCGCAAGGGCAGATGCTCGGAGCCAGGGCTTATCGCAGAAGGTGAACACGCAGACAGCGATGACCATCATGACGGCAGAGACGATGATGGTCTGCGGATAGATCTTCATGAAAGCAGCCACGCGAGCCTTCTCGCTCTCCAGAAACTTCTCAGGCGACTCCTGGTATTGTTCCACGAACTGCTTGCTCCGCTGATGATTATTATAGGCTAATGCAGCTCCTCCTCCGATAAAGATTACCGCCACCACCGTCAATGGCAGAATGATGGCGCGAGCCGACTCCGACGAGCCCCAACGCCATGCCACAAGGGCCAGCAGGAGGCATACCACGCCTCCTGCAACCATTGCCAGATCCTCCTGAATTTCGCCAGTCAACCATTTGTTGGTATAGTCAATCAGTTCCATATTATCTACAATTATAACCGCCGTCAACGTTGAGGATGGTACCTGTCAGGAATTTGTTGTCGGGACTAGCCAGATAATAGATAGCCAGGGCAATGTCCTGCACCTCGCCCATGCGATTCATCGGATGGATGGCAGCAATGCCCTTCTCATCATAAGCCCCAGCCTCGATAGCGTGCTTCAGGATGTCGGTCTTGATGGCACCGGGAGCAACGGCGTTGATGCGGATACCTTGCTGGGCGTAGTCGATGGCAGCAGCCTTGGTCAGTCCCACCACGGCGTGCTTAGTTGCGCAATATTGTGCGGTGTAAATCAGTCCGTTGAGTCCTGCGATAGATGCCAGATTGACAATCGTGCCACCGCCCGTCTTCAGCATGGCGCGGATGGCATACTTCATGCCGTAATAAACGCCCAGGACGTTGGTGTCCAGCTGCTGCTTGAACTCGTCCGTCTCGGTGTCAGCCAGCGGTGCGGCACCCAGCGAGATGCCAGAGTTGTTGACAATGCTGTCCAGCTTGCCGAACTTGGCCACCGTCTGCTCGATGACCTGAGCCACCTGCTCCTCGTTCGTCACATCCAACTGGAAGAAGGTCATATCCAACCCCTCGTTCTTGGCTTCCTCGACGAATGCCTGACCCTTCTTTTCACTTCTACTTGTAATAACCACATTCCAACCGTTCTTTGCAAACTGGTAAGCCGTAGCCTTACCGATACCTGTTGTACCACCCGTAATGATAATTGTTCTCTTCATAACCGCAATTTTTTTTAAGTTATTAATACTGTTATTTGTTCTCGGCTGCAAAGGTACGACGATTTCACCGAACCATCGCTAAACAAATTACTGAAAGGTGTATACAAATTACTGATGGGGTGATTTTCCCTATTTTTTTACGCTAAACTTTGCCTTATACTGGCTGGGAGTCATGCCAAGAACGCGCTTCACGTAGCGGGTGAAGTAGTTGGTGGTGTTGAAATCCAGCTGATAGGCTACATCCGTAATCGACAGGTCTTCGCGTTTCAGCAGGCGGGCAATTTCTTCGGCAGTGAAGTGCTCGATGAAGAAACTGGCATTATGACGGCTCGTCTTGATGCAGCATTCCGTGAGGTAATTGGGCGTGATATTCAGGCGCGAGGCGTAATACTCTACTGTACGATGCTGGCGGATGAGCCCTTGCTGCAACAGGTCGATGAAGCGCCGCATGATCCACGCGCTCTGGTCAACACCTTTCAGGTCGTCGGAGTATTGAAGGGCATGGATATGATACATGTCGAGCACCATCATCTCGACACTTCGCGACACCATGTCGGCATAATAGGCATGACCCACCTGATGGAAACGATGCTGCACGTGGCGGAAGTCATCGAGAATCTGAACGGCCTCGGCATCCGTCAATGGCATAACGGGATTCTGAGCCATGGCCGTCAATCCCGCCGTCTCGTAGCTGCTCTTGGGGAGCGACACCTGCATGAACTCACGGGAAACGATGACTGCCGTCATTCTGAAATCGGACGATGGATGGATTTGGGAAACCTCTGGACGGTTGGGGATAATCACGCAGTCGTTCACCTGTGCATTGAAGGTCTTTGTGCCAACAGAGAATGTCACATTTCCAGCCAACACCACAAAATGAAGGCAGGTGTGCAGATACCTGTCGCTCATGGCATCGACGATGTCTTCCGTGAAAACCACATCGTCTTCACGGATGATATATTTCCCTGTATTTATGGTGTTTTCGTCTGCCATATTTGGATGTTTTGTATGCCTCTGGCTGCAAATTTACACATATTTTTCGATGTAACAAGAGAAAATCTTAGAAAAGTGACATTATTGCAAGATTTTGTGTTACATTGGTATCATAAAATATCCATACCTTTGCAGCCGAAAACAATTAATTATTGAAAGATATGATGAAAGATTTAGGAGCAAGAGCATTCAACTACGGTTATGCAAGTCCGGTATTGATGGTTGCCACGTATAATGATGACGGCAATGTAAATGTGATGAACCTGCATGAATGTACCCGTACAAACGCAGGACATCTGGCACTGTGTATCGGCAAACCCAAGAAGACGCACGAGAACATCGAGAAGCGAGGGGCATTTACGCTGACACTGGCCACGAAGGAGATGATGGCCGAAGTGGATTATATGGGTACGGTGTCGGGCTATCGTGTGCCAGACAAGTTTGAGAAAGCCGGTATGAAGGCCGTGAAGAGCGACCTGGTTGATGCGCCCATCATCGTAGGCAGCAAGGTGGTGCTGGAGTGCGAGGTGATTGAGTTTGTGGATATTCCCAACTTCAACTGCATCGTGGCCCGTGTGGTAAACCTGAAAGCCGACGAATCGGTGCTGGGCGCCAATGGCAAGATCGACACGTCAAAAATCGGCATGATCTTCTATGAGTCGTTCAACAACCAGTATTTCTCACTTGGTGAAAAAGCCGGAAACGCCTGGGTGGAAGGACGGAAGTTTATGTGATACCGTCAGCGGTTATCTTGTATGATATCCATTCGCAAGACAGAAGTACTCTCGCCGAGCATCCTGACGAACTCTCTGATGTAGTCACTGGGACAGGTGCTTGGGTATGACTCAGATCTGTCCCCACGGCTATTCTTTATCCCGTTCACAAAAAGTGACATGCACGATGTCGCCGAAA
>ONFE01000055.1 GCA_900316985.1 uncultured Prevotellaceae bacterium | reverse complement strand
TACATTATTATATGTAGGGATAATCACACACAACCGCTTATTGTCCGTTTTGGAAACCATCAGTCAACGATTTTATACTGCAACGACATCTTCACAAATTGTGTCTCACCACGCTCTATGCTCACGTTGGTACAGAGCAGTCCATCTTCCATACGGGTTTTTGTAAACAAGAACTCTGGTTCTTCATGGGGACCTACAAGGCTCTTAAACTTGATGTTGGAACCCTTGCAAAAGACGAGCTTCTTGCCGTATTCCTGACTGAGTATCTCGGTGGCCATCTGCAACAGGCAAACCCCAGGAGTGACAGGATTGCCAGGGAAATGCACCCGATAGTAGTCGTGACCGGCATTTAGCCGCGTGCGACATCTGAAACCGCCATCGGCGGTCTCGGTCGATATGATTTGGAAAAAGTCATTGATCAGTTTCATTGCTGGCGGTTATAGGGGTAAACACATAGTGAATATTATATCTGTCGTTGTCGATGGCAATGTCACCGTTCTCACGGAACGTAATCCGCCTCTTCCCAACGGAAATGTCCTTGCCCTCACGTATATGCTGGAAAGCAAAACCAAAATCTTTTTTCAGCACCTTGCGGATATACCACCGGTCAAGGGGCTTAATCACATTGATAATCTTTACCTTGCCTTTGCTGATAATGAAATCAAAGGCCTTCACCCCGAATTCGTTGACAATGGTTCCTGTGGTCTGGCCGTCAGGAGACTGACTGACCATGCAGATGCCTGTGATTTCCTGACCACGAGCCTGCATGAAAAACGTGTACTCGCTGCCTACTACAGAGTCGCCTGCCGTCTCTTGGGCACGACAGGGCAACTGGCAAAGCAGTATCAGGAGGTTAGTCAGTAGAAAACATCTTCTCATTGATGGGCACGTTTAGCTTCACTCCGGTGAGCCGGACCACTGTGCTGTCGCCAGTCTTTTCCATCATGATGACGCTGTCGACCATGGACAGGGTGGGATTGAAGTGTATCTCTATGGTCTGATATATCTGTTTCAGTTCCTTCTTCTTGGGATACAACTTGGCAAAATAGGCTTTGTCCGTCTTGTACATCTCAACCTGGAAGTCGGATGTCTTTTTCAGACCACCGCCGGTGATGCTGTTGAGGATGATGTCCGTAATCTGGCGGAACATCTTGTTCTTCTGCACATCGATGTTCTTGGTTGACTTCGCCGACTTGATGCGCACCTTGCTGCCGTTAAGAATGAAGATGTAATCATAGGGCGTGGTATATTGCCAGCGCAGTTTATTGTCTTTCTTAAAGTACATGACACCCTTTGACGCCATTTCCTTCTTCAGCAATTTCATTCGCTTGGTCTGGGTGAAGTCGCACTGCATACTGGTCATTGCCGAGGACGACTTCTCGATTTTATCCAGTATTTGTATCTGTTGCTGTGGGGTGAGTTTAATCTGCCCCCATGACTGGAGTGCCGCAATGGCAACCAGCATGACAAATAGGATTCTCTTCATAGTTTGGGTGAAATTTGATTTAACTTATTTATCGTGCAATGAGCACGCAGCCCGTCAGTATCAGGAATACACCTATCCATCGCTGCAGGGGAATTTGTTCGTGAAAGAAAATGATGGCGGCAAACATGCCCATCACATAGCTCAGGCTGACCATCGGATAGGCCATGCTGAAAGGAAAGTTCTTGACGATATACATCCACAGAATGGAGCCTGCCGCAAAGCAGAGTCCGCAGCATATAAACTGCCAGTTGGTAAACAGCCGGTGGAAATACTGCCATGTGAAGGAGAAATCGCCCACTTCGGTAAGCCCGTACTTCATGAGCACCTGCCCACCTGTGAGCAATGCACACTGAATCAGCGATATGGGTAATAGCTTAAGTATCATTGTTTCTTCAGCAAGGCAAATGAATAGTCACGACTATTTGTTACATTGACAAAAAGTATGTTCCGCGGTGATGCACATGGAGAAGCGGGCGGTTCAGCATACATGAACTGGGGAATCACGCCCCGTTTCAGACAATGTGCTGCCGCATAGATTCCCAGTGCCGACGAGGTGTGGTTTTCTCCAAAGATATGTTTATAATGGAGATGTGGCAGGTCGGGGAAGAGTTCCCTGACAAGATGATGATAGGGTTCGTCGTTCGAATTGTTTCCATTGATGCCTGTCATCACGGCTGAAAGGTCAGTCCACGATAATTCGGCTTCCTGCAGCATCTTTTCCACCTGTTGCTTTAGCCTAACGTGGTCGAGATGGTGGGAGACACTAATCCCAGCTAACTCGCAGAGATGGTCGGGGGAAGCATCGGTGTTCAGCAGCATCGACATTGTTACTTCGCTGCATGGAACCATACCGCGAACTCCGACATAGCCTGTCTTAGCAAGCAACTCGTAATAGTTATCGACCATCTCGTCGAAACCGCCTACCAATGCCGTGGATATCCTGCCCAGACGAATCTGCATCCAAGCATCGAGCAGGGCCAGACTGAAACTAAGTGCGCCATGTGAGTAGGTGGTGTTGTAACCATTATTCTTAGTGTATATGGACAGCGTGGAACCCACGGTGTTGTGGGTTGACTGCATGAAATAGGTGGGGCTGAGGGTCTGTTCTCCGTTTTCAACCATGGCATCAAGGAAACGCTCGGAATAGTCGAGGCTGCCAAGACTAGTACCCGTGATGATGGCATCGGGATGATGCACACCGGTTTCGTCGAGTACCTTCAGCGTGGCGACAAGCGCACGCTTCATCAGGTTCCCCATGCGTCGCACGTCGTTGGGGGCAAGATAATCACGGAAAGCGGGATTTACGGCCTTCACCAAGACATCATCGTAACGTATAGGTTCATCCATCCACTGCTCAGACAGTGGCTGCTGGATGGAGATTTGCTCTGCCGCCTGTATGTAGATACGTCTGTGCTGCATGTCAGCCTTCATATCGTGAAAGAATTATTGAGGAGTCATTACCGCCGAACCCGAAGGCATTGCTCATAACATGACGGAGCTCGACAGGCGAATGACTGCCCGTGACGGGAATAATGCCCCCCTCCATGGGTGTTTCCCAATTAAGGTTGGGAGGCAAGAACTGCCGATTCATAGCCAAAATGCATATCACGGCCTCAACACTGCCTGAGGCACTGGTAGTGTGACCCGTAAACGACTTGGTGCTTGAGACTGGCGGGATTTCACCGCCAAACACCCGCTGCAGGGCAACACTTTCCGACAGGTCGTTGTTAGGCGTTCCCGTACCGTGCGCATTCACATACTGGATGTCGGCCGGCTCGAGTCCTGCCATCTGCAGGGCTTCGGTCATGGCCAGAAAAGCCCCCTCGCCATTGGGCGACGATGCGGTCTGATGAAATGCATCACAGGCATTACCATAACCGTCGAGACTGCACAGCGGACGGACTCCTCGACGACTGACGGAAGTGGCGGTCTCCATGACCAGATAGGCAGCTCCCTCACCAAGATTCAGTCCTGCGCGGGCTTTCTGCCCCACCCACGACAACGGTTTCCGCAAGTCCGCAGCGCAGCATGTCAGCACCAGCAATAATCGCATTGGTGGCCGACGAGCAAGCCGTAGAGATGGTTGAAAGCAAGGCAAAATCGCCAAACTGACTGGCAATGAGTTCGGTGCTAGTTCCGCAATTATGGGTGGCAATAATGGCATGAGCCAGGTCGCAGTCTTTCTCCTGATCATGAAACAATTCCCTGCGGTCCATACCTCCCACGGTTGTGGCCGAGATAAAAGGAACCTCGCGGAGTGCCTCGCCGGAAAGCTGTGCCTCATCCAAAGCTTCACGAAGCGCAAGACGGCCGAGAAGTGCCGTGCGGGTGAAGGCCGGTTCGTCATCAATGCCCAGCATACTTGCCATTTCCGCATTGCTGAGTTGGACTTCTCCCACGGGAATGTCCTGATGGCAGGAAGAAAGATATTTCATCCTGCGAATGCCCGACTTCCCGGCAACGAGAGAATCCAAGGTGGATTCTTTACCGACACCTATGGCCGAGACAATGCCCGCACCTGTGATATATATCGGCCCGTTCATCAGCGGTTATTTCGTGCGGTTCTCGGCGATGAACTGTGCCATCACATTGACCGACTTAAACACCTCTTTGCTCTTGGTGGGGTCTTGCAGCTTGATGCCGTACTTTTTCTCAATCAGCACAATCAGTTCCAAAGCATCAATTGAGTCGAGGCCCAGTCCGCTGCCGAACAAAGGAGCATCAGCATCGATATCGTCTGGAGTAATGTCCTCAAGACTGAGGGCTTCGATAATCTCACTTTTTAATTCTTTTACAAGTTCTTCCATAATATATTTTATAGAGTTTGGTTTTCAACAATAAATAAATCTGCCTCGAAACGGGCGTCGTCCTTATAGTCGAGCCAGCCGCCCAGCACACTCCGGGTGTGCTTGTCGCCAAAAGTGGCGTTTATGATCAGTTCCATCAGGCGCTCGTCTTTGGCGGGCAGGACATAGAATGAGGTCTCGCCCTGGTAATGGTTGCGAATGGATATCTCGCCGGCCACAATGTTGGGCAGGGTATACACAAAGGCAGCGGGACTGGGGAAATAGTCGGCCGGGTCTTGAATGGATGCCTGAAAGGCCTTGTCGGCCTGAACGGACGAAGAGTGGTTGAACAGGATGACAGCACGGTCAGAGGACGAAGAATCCGGGTGGCGGCCCTCGGCCTCGAGCAACAGTTCAGAGGCCACAAAGCCTAGACGCGACAAGCTGTCCATCTTGTAGAATTTCGGGTAGTTGTTGATGCGGCGCTTGTAGATATTGGTCAGCATCGACTTGCCCTCACCTTCGAACGCTATCTCATTGCCATCCACCAACACCTGAGTCGGCGTAATCCTGACGTGGTGCTTTGTTTCTAAACGGGGAGATGGCTTGCACTCATAAACGGGCTCGGCATCCTTAGTGACAAGCACGGCGGCATTGCATCCGCCAAAGCCGGAAATCATCTTGATGAAACTCTGCTTGCTGGTGGGAATGTTTTCCGACGAAACCTTTATCTGCCCCGACACACCAATCTCGGTGAATCCGCGGGTACCCAGAATGCAATGGTCGTCAACGGATGCCATCGAAAGAATGGTCTCTAGGATACCCGCGGCACCGAGAGTGTGACCATAATAGCCTTTCAGGGCATTCACGGGAACGCCCTGCAGTCCTGCCCGCTCAATGGCTATCGACTCCATCTGGTCGTTGAACAAGGTGGCCGTACCATGGGCATTCACGAAGGCCAGTTTCTGAATATCACCTTCGCTGGTAATAGCATCGATGGTCAGTCGGGCACCTTCACCGTTCTTCGACGGGGAACTGATATGGAAAGCGTCGTTACGGACGGCCCCACTTTGCACGGCCCAGGCGTCACCTTCTGACTGGCGAGCAAAAACAATGGTGGCAGCAGCCTCTCCGAGATTCATTCCCAGACGCTCGATATCAAAGGGACGGCATTGGCTCTCTGAAACAGCTTTCAGCGACTGAAAGCCTGAAATGGTGAACTGGCACTGTGTATCGGCACCGCAGACAACGGCATAGTCGTAGGTTCCGGCCTCAAGAAGCCTGAGGGCAAGCACCATGGCAGATACGCCAGAAATGCAGGCATTGCAGACGGTGATAGGAACGGTAGTGATGCCCAGCCGCTGGGCGATATGCTGTGCTGCCGTACAAGGATAGAGTATTGATTCATCTGAAGGGCCTTGAGATATGAGTTCGACATTCCCCTTTGTAGTGCTGAGGATGAATACGACGCGGGATGAACCCGGGTCGATGCCTGACTCGCGGATAGCCCTACTGGCCGATGCATAGGCCAGCGACTCAAAGCGCGTCAGTCCTGCGCTTGCCATCAGACGGTTCTGTTCATCGCTGAAAAGCGAGGCCGTGAAAGGCTGGGGAATACCGGGGTACGCGTCGTAGCGGCAAAGCATCGACCTGCCGTCGCGGACGGCCTGATAGTTTTCCTTGGTTGTCTCGCCCAAGGGTGACAGGATATTATCGCTAATCCTAAAAATCATTTTCTACTAATCCTCATGCTGAATGACACCCCACCTGCGCTTCCATTCCTCATAGAAATCAGGATTCTCCCATACCAGTTGGTACTGGGTATCCATAAAAACCTGAATGGAATGGCCTGTGACAAACACACCCTCCCCGTCGGTACCGCGAATCTCGTAGTCGAAGACTATTTTTGCTGCCTCCACGGGGCGATAGGTAATGACAATCTCGGGCTCCATACCATATTTCAAGGGCTGTCGGTACTGAAACGACAAATCCACGATGGGGGCATAGAAACCATTCTGTTCGATCATCAAATAGTCCAGACCATAATCGCGTCCGAAGGCTTCGCGGGCATCTTCGAAATACTTGGCATAGGCTCCATGCCAAACCACCCGCATGGCATCTATCTCGCTGAAGCGGATACGAAAGCGCAATGAGGACTGGAGCAAGGGAACAGACATCAGTCGGTAAGTGCAATTTTCATGCGGGCCGTGGCTATAACCTCGTCGTCGCACATGGTTTTCACTTCGGCCAGTGTCAGGTTGAAGACCTCTTCCACGACATGAATATAGGTGGTGAGGATTTCACCCAGACGGGGCTGGCGGTTGACGATGCAATTACGGATGTCGCCGATATAACCTATCTTTATGGACTCGTTGCCCATCATACTGATACACCCCATACGGGCAGCACACGACTGTGCCATGTTTTCGATGATGCCGGCCGGAGATAAAAGCATGTCGTCGAGGAAGATGTTATCTTCGCGAACCGTAAATTCGGCAACAGCATCTGTGACATCACAGCTGACAATCCTGTCAACCATGACAAATGGCGGGCGCTGGGGAATCAGCTGGGTTATGGGAACATCCTGGAATTGCATGGCTGTCTTTTTATCCTACTTTTGACTGGATATAGTCGTAGAACTGGGAAAGCGTCTTGACAGAGGCCATCTCCTGTGGAACAATCTTGAAACCAAAATTCTTTTCCACGATAACAACGATATCTACATAGTCAAGGCTGTCGATACCCATATCTTCCTTCAGACGGGCATCGGGGAAGATGTTTTCCTCTTCAATCTCGAGATCTTCAATAAGAAAATTCCTTACTTTCTCTTCAATTTCTGTTCTTGTCATAATGATAAATACCTTAATTAATATGAATGTTTTTGTTTGATGTGCTGCTATTGGAATTATTTCCAGAAGTCGAAGAAGTTATACCACTGTGCGGGATAAATCTTCAACATTCTTTCCAGTTCCTGGACATACGACTGTACCAATTCAGCGATTTGCTGTTTTCGCGGCGCTTCTTTATTGTAGCTGAGCGGAGTCACGTATATTTTGTATCCCTTCGATGAAGTCTTCATGACGTTCACCGCCAGGGCATCAAGTCCGCGCATGGTGGCCACGATAAACGGTCCCAGTGGAAATTCGGCGGGGGCACCAAGGAAAGAAACCGAGACGGACTTCTGCGAACCGAAGATGCGGTCGGCCGGCATGCTCAGCGTCTCGCCATTGTCGAGCACCTGATTGATGGCAAACAGATGACTCATGTCTTCACTGACGGGAATCATCTTGATATTGGTGCCCGCAAACATATGCTTCCGGCTCTCCATGACCGTCTCTTTCTCACCGAAAAACACCAGTGCATTAAAAGGCTTTTCCTCAGCCACCAGGGTATAGCCGGCAATCTCATAGTTACCGATATGCGAACTGAGCTGAATGAATCCTTCTTTCTGCCGGGCCAACTGCAGGAAATTGTCATAACCTTCGGTCTCGATATGGAACTTCTTCCCTGCATACATGGCAAAACGGTCGATGACGACCTGACTAAAGAGGCAATGGTTGACATACGTGCTCCATGCGGCCCGCCAGACGCCATATCCGTGACGCTCGCGGAAATAGCTATAGATGATTTTCGAGCTTTTATTGACGAGCATCGTGGCAGGAACGATGAAAAGGGATGTGAAGGCATATAATATCCTTACATCCATCCACCCCGTCAAGCGGATTAGCCATTTATGCATCCACCTGTTACCGAAAGTGGTTCCAGCCCATTCCTTGTCAGCCATCTTTGTGGTGTCAGTTTTTCAGTTTACAGACTATGATAGAATGCCCCTGTCCCAAATGGTCGTGAATCTGCTCTATCTCCAGACCGGCATCCCTGACACAGTATTCCATGTCCTCAGTGTTATACATTTTCGAATTGCCGTTGGCCATGGCGGTGAAATAAAGGCTCGTCATGGTCAGGCAGAATGCCGCAGGCTCGAATCGCTGTCGGTCCCACAGGGTCTCCATGATATATATCCGGGTTTGCTGCGTCATGATTTCCTTGGCCCGCTTCAGGATGCCGATAATCTGTTCCATGCTGAAACAATCCAGGAACTGACTCATCCAGATGGCATCGAGACCACCCTCTCTGGCGGGGATTTTTGAAGCCTCATCGAGCAGGTTGACGCCTATTCCCTTGATGCGCTCGGCACCGGGTTTCCCTTCCACATTCTCCTTCATCATCTGGATTTGCTGCGGCAGGTCGAGCACCGTCACTTCCACGTCAGAGTCGAAGCCTACGCACTGAAGCGCCCATTTACCGGTATTGCCGCCCACATCGTAGAGCGACTTCACATGATGCTCGTTGAAGATAATCTCGATGGCCTGGGGGAACGACGAATCGCTGTAGAAATGGTCGAAGCCGAACCAACTTTTCTTCACCTGGTCGGGCAGACTCGACAGTCCCTCATAAATCGTAGGCCAGTCACCGAAATGCTTCAGTCCCTCGGGCTTGCCATTCAACAACGACTCTTCCAGCCGGAACCATCCTTCGTAGTTCACATCGTGATTGAAATCTATATTAATCCGGGTGGCAGGGTCGTTCAGCAAAAACCATCCCACCTTGGAAATCGTGAAACGGTCGGTCTCTGTATTCACCAGAATCGTACCGATGCAAAGCGCCGCCTCGGTCAGGCATTTCACGGCATAGTCGGAGAGTCCCGTCTTCTCCACTATCTCCTCACGCGTCAGTCCATCGTCCGAATCGCGCAGCAGGTCGAGGATACCGAACTTCAGCATCAGTCGGGAAGCCTGGAACACGACGGGGCCCCATGCTATAAACTCAGCCATACGCTGGGCATCCCGAGCGCTTATCTTTTCTTGAGTATATTTTTCTTTTAACGAAGGTGACAGATTCATTTCTTTTATTTCATTTATGTTACCACTAATCGTTGTCTGTCCATAGGTCAAAATAATTGAACCACTGCAGAGGATACATCTCCAGAAGTCTTTCTATTTCTGCCGTATAGGCATCTGCCAATTGCTGACGTTGCTGACTGGCAGGGAGCGTCTTGTCGTATGTCAATGGTGTGAAGAAAGCACTGTAGGAACCGTCTTTTTCCTTCATCGCATTGACCACGACAACGTCTATTCCACGGGTCACCGCCATCGAGAAAGGTCCTTTTGCAAGACGGACCCCGAATCCGTGAATAGTGGAAGTTATCACCTTCTTGGGATTCATCAGACGGTCGGCAAAGGCTATCACGATTTCTCCGCGATCGAATGCCTCCACAATCTCTTCGCTGTGGGTGTTCTCCACGCCAACGGGAATCATATTTACGTTCATTTCGCTGAACGACGAACTGCGGTAACCCATCAGCGACTGCTTTTCGCCTCCGAAGACCAGCACATTACAGGGCTTGCTCACATGATACGAATAACCCAGGATTTCACTGCATCCGATATGTGCACTGAGTTGCAGAAAAGCATCCGGACCTTCCGTCATCACTCTGTATCTGTCCTCGTCCTTGAATGCCACCTTGAATTTGTGGCCAGCATACATCGCAAATTTGTCTATTACCGTCTCTCCGAAAATACAGTGATTCCGATAGGTGGCCCAAAGAGACTTCAGGAGCCCATAGCCCCTGCGGCAACGGAAATATTGATAAGTAAGCCGCGAACCTTTGCTGAACACCAAAGTGAACGGAATCACAAAGATATACATGAAGACATAGAACACCCTAATGTCCACTACCTTCAGCAGCTTAATCAGCGTCTTGTGCATCCAGGCATTACCATAGGTGATGCCTTCATGTCTCTTATTACCGCTCAATGTTCTTTAGAATTAGGGCAGAATTGGTGCCGCCAAAGCCAAATGAGTTGCTCAACACGGTCTTGATCTCCGTCTCCACGGTCTTTGCCGCGATATTTAGCGGTTCCGAATATTCGTCGGGATTCTCAAAGTTGATGTTAGGAGCTACAAAATGATGTTGCATCATCAGGGTACTATACACCACCTCACTGGCTCCCGCCATCCAACATTCATGGCCGGTCATGCTCTTCGTAGAACTGATCAAAGCGTGCTTGCCACTAAACAGACGGCTCAGTGCCATGGCCTCAAACATGTCGCCCTGATGGGTGGAAGTAGCATGGGCATTGATATAGTCGATATCATCCGGTGCCACACCGGCATCGCTCATCGCACGGGTCATCGCTATCACACTTCCTTCATCGCTGGGCTGACTGATACCACCGCCATTGCTGGAGAAACCATAGCCGCAAACCTCTGCCAGGATTGTGGCACCGCGCTTCATGGCATGATCATATTCTTCCAGGACAAGTCCGGCAGCACCGCCGCTGGGTATCAGTCCGTCGCGGTCACGGTCGAAAGGCCTACTTGCCTTCGTCGGCTCGTCCATCCGCACCGAAAAGGCATTCAGGGCATCAAATGATGACATGGCATACTTATTCACCTCCTGGGCACCGCCGCATAATACGACATCCTGCAGTCCCTGCTTGATCAGCAGATAAGCTAGTCCTATAGCATGGGAACCGCTGGCACAGGCTGAACTGACGGAGAAGTTCACACCGCGAAGATGGAATATCGTATTCATGTTCATGTTCACCGTGGAGTTCATACCCTGGAAAATCAATCCGGAACCTATCATGGCAGAATCGTGCTTCTCATCCATGATATTGGCCGACTCCACAATAGCTTTAGCCGATGAATCGTTACCGAAAATCACGCCTACCTCATGAGCCAGCAGGTAATCATCATCGATTCCTGCCATTTGAAAGGCCTCCTTGCTTGCCATGAAGGCATATTCGGCCTCTTCCGAAAGCCCCATGCGGGTACGACGGTCGAGCAAGCCCTTCAGTTGAGGACGCTTCACGATACCAGTCAGTCCGGAACGGAAACCATAGTCTATTCTGTCCTGGTCAACACCTATCCCCGAAATACCATGATAAAGGGAATGACGCACCTCCTCCAGATTCGTTCCGAGGCACGACCAAATGCCCATTCCAGTAATAACAACTCTTCTCATTGTTGATGTTTATATGATTAATCTTTTATGATTGCTGTATCAATTCAATATCTGAAAGGGCAACTTCTGCTATGGCACAACCGAGGAAATCCAGTTTCACGGCCACGCACGACTTGCCGGCATTGCCCTGATACACATGGCCTTCCAACCCTACAAGACTTCCGCGGATGATACGTACCGCATCACCGATCTTCAGCGTCAGCGGTTCCATGAAGATTTCCGTCTCATTCTGCCCAAGCATAAACTTGAAGCGTTCCATCTGCTCATCGGGAATCACCGCCAGCGGATGACGGTTATAGGCATCAGTCTGACCTGCACGGTCAACCATAAACCGTTTCACGAAGGGAAACGCCACCACCTCCTTGCGCTCAAGCTCCGTAAGACGAACGAACAGAAGGTTGGGCAACACAATACGCTCACGAAGTTTCCTGCGTCCGTCCTTCCACACACTAACCACCTCTTGTACAGGAAGATACACTTTATATCCCATACCTTCCAACCGGCGGGAAACCGACTTTTCCTGATTGTTTCCTACGAAAGCGATAAACCAGCGCCTTTGCGTTTTGGGTAAGCCTACGGCGCGGCTCGCACAAGATGCAAGTCGGTTTATTTCATCCATTTCTTGAATATGCCCTTTATTTTGCAAAGACAATATTTTACAGTCGTTTAAGGACATCAAACACTTCTATTTACCTGCCACAGCCGATATTGCACAGCCATAAAGATAAAATTTGCGTGCAAAGGTACGAATTAATAATGAGAAATCGCAATAAATAAGGTGTAATTTTTCAAAATACAAAAGAGCCGACTTCGGCAATCTCCCAAATCGGCACCGTGAATAATTGTTAATATAGCGCAGCCCGCAATGATAAGGGTGTTTTATCATCAGCTCCACCACTAATTGATACTTGCATTCTATCTGATGAGTGGAAACAATCTTTCCATTGGGCGGAAGCAAACTTACCCAAGATTACTTCCTCAGTTGCGGAACATATGTAACGGGGTCGCCATTTCCTTTAAACACACCGGCAAACTCGTGAGGCGGAATGGTGACCGGCCCCTTCATGAATTCCGGAATATTATAGCTTCTGAGGAACTGACGGTGATAGTCGGGGTCGGCACACGGCAGTTCGAAAGGCTTGGTGCATTTCCCTGATTTATCGACATGCGCAAAGAAGGGGCGCGTGAAGTTTCCGTCGTAGCGACGGCTGCTGAACACCACCCATCGGCCATTACTCGACCAAGAGTGGTAGCTCTCGGTATCAGCCGAATTAAGCTCGGCCATTGCGCGGGCCTCGCGCGTATTCAAGTCCATCAGCCAGAGGTCGGCATCGTGGTGCCAGATATGGAACACGCCATATTCGGCCAGCGTGAACATCAGGTAGCGGCCGTCGGGCGAGATGCGCGGGAAAGTGGCACTCTTGTCCATGGCCGATGCGTCGAACACTATTTCGCGCGGACCGAACTGCAGGGTCTCAGGGTTGAAACTCTTCTTATAGAGGTTGTATTTCACCTGTTCTGCCCGCTGCATGAATTCCACGCCCGGGTCGATGGTGTCCTGATACTCGAAGTGGGCGCTGCAGTAGTAGAGCGTCTTTCCGTCGGGTGCCCAGAAGGGGAACACTTCGAGTTCGTTCGGGTCGTTCTCGATGTTGGTCACCTCGTTCTTCTCCACATCGAAGGCAATCAGGTCGCTCTTCGTGTCGTACACCTCGATTTTGTTTGGATTGACGGTATGGAAAGTCTGCTGCGTCTTGTCGGTGGAATAGACGATGAGCTTCAGCCAGGGATGCCATGCGGGATACACGCCGGCCGAGAGCAGGTTGTCGTTCTTCATGTTTATCTTGCGCACCTTGCCATCGTAGGCGATAACCGTTCCGCCTAGGTTCTCGCGGGCATGGAACTGCATCCTGTCGGGGCTGTACTGCTGGTAGTTGTGGCAGTTGATGCACTGGCCCGCCGGACCTTCGGTGCATAGCATATTGTCGTAGACCACGCTCTCATCGTAGTCTTCCAGACAGCGCTGGCTGATGGTGAGGTCCTCGTAGGTGACGTAAGAGGGGGCAATCAGTCGGTAACTGATGTAGGGGTCGATGGAATCGGGCGACACAATGATGTCGAAAGGCTTGTAGCGCGTCCACTGTCCCTGATTGCGGGCATAGACCTCCACCTTGACGGCCTTCCCCCGTGCAGCCTCAGCGAGTTCTCTCCAGTCGCCGGCATCGGGCTGTATCTTGGTTCCGCTGCAAACAATCTGCTGATTGCCGAAGGTGAAGCTGGCGGCCATCTCCTCGGCGGGTTTTTCCATCTCGAACGTCAGCGGCGCCATGTTCACCGGGATGGTCACCCCGGTGTAGTCAGGATATATTTGCGGGAGCGACTTTGAATCGCTGAACGTCGACGGCAGCTTGTTGCCGCAAGCGGTCAGCAGCAGCGCGACGGCTATGATTTGGAACAGATTCTTCATAAATCAGAAATAGGTAATGTCTTTGAGGAAGTAATATTCGAAGAAGTAGGTGTTGCCAAAGCGGGAATAGAGTGCGCCACGGAGCACGCGGGCATCCTGGCCCTCGTATTTCCCCCATGTCTGCAAGAAAGCGTCGTAGTTGTCCTTCACGCTCTTGTCGATGGGCAGACTGAAGATGATTTCTCTCTCCTGCATGTTGCCAAACAGCCAGGCAGCCTCCTGGATAATGCGCGGAATCTTCTGCGGGCGCAGTTCCATATAGTGCATGAAACGCTGCCAGAAATCGTCGGGATTTCTCATCCACATGGCTCCCAGCACAGCCTGCTCCTGGAAATAGGGGTCGTCGGAGTCGTTGGCCGACAGCTGCTGCATCAGGTATTGCTCCACATAGCCGTTGTCGGCTCCCTTGTTGTTCTGGTAATGCAGCATGTGGGTGACAGGACCCGTCTCACGGTCTTCGGCCATCAACTTGCGGTTGGCAAGCAGCTGTTCCATGTGGTCGGCCCACTCGCCATAGTACTGCGTCTGGCGCAGCAGTCTCAGGTATTTCTGCGCTGCTTTGGTCTCTCCGCCCAGCATGGAGCAGCGGGCCATGTACTGCAGCAGTTCCACGCTCCAGCCGTGCTCCACGCCCTGTTCCAGACACATGCGGTGGCACTCGTTCAGCATGCCGTAATGGTAGTAAATCAGCCGTCCGGTCGTGTTATACATATAGACGGGCAGAGGCGTATTGCTTTTCTTCGAACCCTTGCGGAAGTTGTACATCTCGTCGCACTGACGACCCAGACGGCTCAGGGCCATGTTGTTCATCATGACGATGGCGCGGGTGGGTTCGCTGTTTACCTTTTCTCCCTCGGCCAGCGTGCCTTCCCAGTCGGTCTGTTCAATGCAGCGCTGCATGCGCAGTTCGTGGTGGAAGTTCTCGTCCTTATACCAGAAATGCCATACGGCGGCAGCGAGGGCGCACAGCAGCACTCCCTGGCCTGCCCATTGCAAGGCGGGGCGCCAGTCACGTTTGGGGGCAGATTCTTTCTTGCCGCTGTTTTTCTTCTTGTCCTTTTTGTTGGTGCTGGCAGGCTGGGGCACAGGCTGTTCCTTCTGCTCGGGATAAATGCCGCGCGACAGCACTACAAAGACCAGATAGCAGAATGCCAGCAGATAATAGGGAACCTTGAAGACGGGGTACGTCTCGGAAACAAAGAAACCGGGGATTCCCGCCATCCAAATGCTGTCGAGACTGGTCTCATGATATACGTAGCGATAGCAGATCAGGGGTATGGCCACCAGGGCCAGCAGGGTGATGCCCGTCAGCAGGGCGTTCTGCATGTGGTTCTTTTGCAGCCGCCATGACCAAACGGCCATCAGCAGCGCTGCCACAAGGGCATAGACGCCCATCAGCGGATAGCCTGCCGCGACGGTCAGCACGACAAAGGCAGCGCGCACCCATAACTTACGGGGCAGCGAGCGGAAAACCCATAGCAGCGCCACGCCAATGGTGGTTCCGATGGTTGACACGAAGAAATAGCCGCGCAGTCGCATAAGGTAAACCCAGTAGCCCAAATCCATGTTGGCTATCAGCAGGATGGCCACGGGAATCAGCGGAACAACGCACCATTTATCGGGGATGCAGAACGTGCGCTTGGTGAGCCATAGCAACAGCAGCCACCAGCAGCACAGCAGCACTACTCCCACCCAGGGATGGAAGAAATACTGGGTGAAGAATGCGCCCAGATACGACAGCATTCCCCCCGGAACAACCATCATCTGCTTGAAGAACAGCGAGGAATAAAGGAAAAGGTTGTACTGCTGTATCTTCCATAGCATATCGTCCTCAAAACAGATTAAGGCAGCACCTATAACCAATAGTGCGGCCATCCAAAGTACTATGGATTTGAAATGTTTCATCTGATCACAGCCGTGATTTCATCATCTTGCCCAAGGCTCCGCCTGTCAGGGCAGCCCATATCTTGATGCGGGCAAGTTTTGTACCGGGTGTAAAGAAAGAATCACTATTCCCCTTCAGGTTTTCAATATTGAAGAATACGGTTCCTTGTTTGTTTTTCAACAACGCATCGCAGGTCATAAATCCATTTGTTGTAATACTTTTTACAGTAATCACAATCTGATAGTCGGCATCTGGATAATCACCGAATTTCAGTTCTTTGTCAAGAACAAGATTGGCCGACGAACGGAACTTCTCCACGATAGAAGGTTTGTCAATCTCCCAGTCTTTTTCATATTTGGCAAACTCTGTCTCTGTACGGTCATGAATCATAGCATTCGAGAAGTCCATCCGAAAGTCCACCCGCGATCCAAGTGGAATCTTCGACAGGCTGTCTTTCTTGATGGTCTGAGCCATGGTATTCACCGTCAAGACAGCCATCAGGATTGTCATCCATAAAACATTCTTTTTCATCATTCAAAAGGTATTAAGGGTTAAACATTAAGTATATAGACCGCCATTCACGCTGATAACCTCACCCGTGATATAGGCAGCTTCTTCGGAGACAAGAAAGGCCACGGCGGCAGCCACTTCCTCAGGACGACCAAAACGGCCTACGGGAATCAACTGCTTCAGTTCTTCCTGTGGCAGGTCCTTGGTCATATCGGTATCAATGAATCCTGGAGCTACGGCATTCACCGTCACACCACGGGCAGCCACTTCCTGCGCCAAGGCTTTCGTGGCACCTATCAATGCAGCCTTTGCCGCACTATAGTTAGTCTGTCCAGCCATGCCCTTCAGTCCTGAGAGCGATGCCATGTTCACGATGCGTCCGCCACGACGGCGCGGCATCATATGTTTCAGCAGCCGGCGTGTGATATAGAAAAATCCGTTGAGCGAGGTGTCGAGCACCGAATGCCATTCCTCATCGCCCATCATGAACATCACGTTATCGCGGCGGATACCGGCATTGTTCACCAGTACAGCAATGTAGTCAGCCTCATGTGAGGCCTCCCACTGGTCGAGGGCGACTTCCACTTCTTCTTTCTTGCTCACGTCAAAACGCAGGAGTTCGGCCTGTCCGCCTTGTTCCTCAATAAGACGCTTCGTCTCTTCAGCAGCCGCAGCATTGCTTTGGTAGTTGATGACCACCGGCCAGCCTTGTACTGCCAGTTTCAGGCAAATGGCCCTGCCCAACCCTCGGGACCCTCCCGTCACAAGTGCATATTTCATTTCTTCCTTATTTGTTCAACTTCCAGGTGGCACCGTCCTTGGTGTCCTTCACTTCAAAACCCGCAGCGGCAAGCGCATCACGGATCTGGTCACTGGTGGCCCAGTCTTTGGCAGCCTTAGCCTTCGCACGTAGGTCAAGCACCATGTCAACAACCTTTCCGAAGGCTTCCTCACGGGCTTCTGACTTGGAACCTGAAACCTGGAACTTGGAACTTCTGAGTCCCAATAGATCAAAGGCAAAGAGATGCATCACCTCCTTGAGTTCCTTCAGACAATCAGCACAGATGCTACCCTTATGGTCCACAAGGTTATTGATGGTGTGGCAAGCCTCGAACAGATGGCTGATAACTATCTGCGTCTGAAAATCGTCGTTCATGGCATCGTAACACTTCTGGCGAAGTTCTTTCACCACCTT
>ONFE01000095.1 GCA_900316985.1 uncultured Prevotellaceae bacterium | reverse complement strand
GGCGACTGTGGTATCTTGCCAAACTGATCGTGTGACATAATCACACAGTCGAAGTCATTGTTCTTGATGGTATTGAAGAACCTGACACGGTTGGTAGTAGAAAAATCCTTTTCGCTGGCATACAGGATGCGGGCATTGGGATAGGCGGTCTGATAGGTGGCGGCAATCTCTGCCACGTTCGCCTTCAGTCCTATGATCATCGGCTTGCTCACCATACCCAGACGCTTCATCTCATGGGCGGCAATGCACATGATGAGCGTTTTCCCTGTTCCGACGGAATGGTCGCATATCCCGCCTCCGTTCTGCTTCAGCATCCAAACACAGTCCATCTGAGAGGGATAGACACCCTTGATGCCATACTTGCGGTCGAGTCCCTTCAGGTCGAGGTCAGGAAAAGTCTGGTGACTGCCGTCGTACTTCGGGCGCACGAAGCAGTTGAACTTCTCGTTGTACATCTGCGTCAGCTTGTCCTTGAACTCCTGACTCTGCCCGTCGAGCCATTCCGTAAAGCCGTTGCGGATCTCGTCAATCTTTGAGTTAGCAAGCTGGATAGCCTCTGCATCCCGTGCCTTGATGTCGTTGCCGTTCTCGTCCGTGCCAACGCACTTCATGATGTTCGGTACGGTGTTGTGTAGTGCATGGCGAAGCAGGGCCATACCGTCATAGCCCCTGTACTCACCCTGCACATGGAACTCTCGCCATATCTTCATGTTCTTGCGCTCACAGCTCACGTCATACTCATCGATGTTGGGCGAATAGACAATATCAACACCTGTCTCGAAGAGGTTTGTCATATACGACGAATAGACCGACGCTGGAATCCATCGCTCACCAAAGTTAAAGTCCAAGTCCTCGAAAGGAATGGGCGTGGGTACGGCATCCTTCAGGGCTTTCAGCGACTTCTCTATCTGCTCGTTGACCTCCCCACCATTGGCCTCGATACTTCTTTCTACAGCCTTGATCTTCTCCACCACGTTTCCCGCAATGAACTTGTCGCGTACCTCGAAATCCCCAGATATGGGATTGAGGAACATTTTCCCGTCCAGTTCCGCTATCAGGTCATCCTGTGTCTTGTCGGTCAGTTCCGACATATAGCCCAGATTCACCTCACCGTATTTGTTGAGCGAGGCAGACAGGGCTTCCTCTGACGTATCCACATGCGTCACTTCGCCGACAGAGAAAGAGACGGGTCGGTCGAAGATGTCTGCCTTGACGAAATGACCGTCCTCGCTGCGCTCCAGCGAAAGCATGTCCCGCCCTCCGGCATCCATCATAATCATCTTGGCATTGCCTCTTTCGTTCAGACAGCCGAAGCGCATGACGAACTCGTCGTAGTAGGAATTGAGGTTGGCACGCAGCAGGTCGTTGGGCTGACGGTTGTCTGCCTCATAGCTGTAAAGCTGTTCGTAGTAGTCACGGACAGTCACATACAGGCGCATCTTGGGAACCTGTGTGGCAAGGAGCGTCAGGGGATTGAAGACAGCAGAGCCGTCCCTGACATCAGACAATACGCCCAACTGCAGGTGATAGTCCACGACCACAGAGCCGTCGCGCAGGTGCTGATACATCGTACCCTCGAACTTCCGGGGCTTCATCTGTTCCTCCTGACGCTTCTGTTCTGCCTCTTTTCGTTCAGCCTCAGATTTCTGCTGTTGTTCCGACTTAGCCTTTTGCTCTCGCTTTTCAGCATTGGTCTCTATTTTCTGCTGGCCCAACATGAGAAGTTCCTTGCGCCGATCTGGCGACAAGTCCATCATCATCTCATAGAAACCATTGATGGGCGGGTTCTCTTCCCAGTCCAGTGAGTCATAGACGGCCAGTTGCTGTTCGACATGGCTTTTCTTCACCATTTCAGCCTTCTTCTCCTGAAGTTCACGGGCTTTCTTCTCTTTCTTCCGCTCCTTCTTCGGCTTCTTGGGTTCCGGCTTTGGCTTGGGCTGTTCCTGTACGGTCATTCCCCAGAGATCAAAGAGTGATAGTTGCTGGTTGGCTTCGGGCTTCTGCTCTTGGACTGGTTGCTGTACTTGTTCTGCTTCGGGCTGTACAGGTGATGACGTGACAGGCATATCAACGATTTTGGCAGATTCAGTCTGCTGAGTCTCGATTTCCTCAGAATCCTTTATTTCCGCTGCTTCTGCATCCTCAATCACTGGCTCTGTTTCTACCACCTCACTCGTAACTTCTGCCTGTTGAGTGACAACAGGACTTTCAATACCCGTGAACATCGTGAAGTTCAGATGTTTCGGCAGTTCGTCCATCAACCGTTCACGGATGTCACGGGCAATGCCAGGCACTCCGCCTGAATGCTGATACTCCAAGGCTGGCTTGCCGTACTGGTCAGTGCCCCTTAGGGTAGTCGTGGCAAGGACATTCTCTGGGTGACGCTCGAAGTAACTGTTGTGGATGATATGCTCGTCCTCGGCAGAATAGGTCAGGTTGATAAGCTGCTCATCCTCGCTCAGTCCCTGCTTGTGCTCATTCTTCTGAATGATAATCAGGTCGCTGCCAGCCTCCGTGTTGGCATTCTCCTTGAAGAGATTGTCAGGCAGACGGATGGCTGTCACCAAGTCGGACTGTTCAAAGAGCAGGTTCAGACGATACATGTTCTGACTATCGAGGTAGTTGCGCGTCGTGATAAACGCCACCACTCCACCGTCACGCACGGCATCCAAGCCCTTCTGCATAAAATAGCCGTGCAGGGATTTGGAGATGGTTCGTTTCATCACAGACTTGTGATTGCTGTAGATGGGATCGAACACCTTGGTCTCGCCAAAGGGAATATTGGAGATAGCAAGGTCGAACTTTCCCAACTCAGACGGCTGGATACGCTCGAAGCCTTCCACATGGATGTCCATGCCTTCATTAGCATGGAGTTTGGAGAGCAACAGTCCTGTCAACTTGTCCTTCTCGAAGGCTGTTATCCGGGCATCGGGGTTGACAAGTCTCATGGAGTCGATGAACACACCCATGCCCGCAGACGGTTCCAGTATCTTCTCCGGCCTCAGGTTCAGTTCTGCCATGACGGTGGCAATGGCATCGGGAATGTCCTTGGGTGTGTAGAAGGCTGTGAGGACGGACTGCTTCATACTGGCGACATAGAGCTTATACTCGTCCTCGCTACCCGTATTCTCACGGATCAGGCTATAGAGTTCGGCAGTCAGGTCGTACAGCGGAAGGTCGTTCTTCGACCATGCAGCCTTATTGTCCACAGGATTCAGCACACATTTCAGCCCACCGAAGCCGCAGTAACGGGAGATGGTTTCCCACTCTGCCTCGGTGGGTACACGTACTTCATCGCGCAGGGCGAATGCCGTGCGGATAGCATCGATATTGGCCTGCAGCCTTGCCTTCCTATTGAACGCCATACTGCTCGATGTAAAGTACCACGGCACCTGTCAACTCCGTGTATAGCTGCACATAGTCCGTTGACAGTTCAAACTCAGGCTGTGTCAGGTCGTATGGCTCGAATACGGGCTTGACCAATGGCAGCAGTTTCTCGGCAAACGGAATCCTCTGTTCCTCGTCCACCTCTGCCGCAAACTCTTTTTCCAGCACCTCCGTCAGAATGCTCCAACTGGTGATGCTCAGTCCCTTCATCAGTTCAGCCATTGCCAGTTCCTGTGCGCCCTCCACGGAATGACCGTCGAGACGCGCCTGTTCAAAGGTCTCTGCTGCCTGAAGTTCACGATTATAGATAAAGTTGAGGTCTTTGGCCTTGCGGGAATGCTGCTCCAGCAGGTAGCGGAGCAGGTACAGTCCATAGTAGGACAACTCTTGTTGCTCTTGTCTTTTCATTTTCAAAATACGTTTAAATGGGTTATAGAATCAGCGTATAAGCAAAGCACCCCGGGTATCCCTCCCGAGGTGCAACCACTGAATCCATTTCAAAAAATCGCGTAAACGAAAAGTGAAAATGAAATTCAGCGGCGAAGTTACGCATTATTTTCGGGATTGCGGCTTCTTTGCGGACTTTTTTCGCTCAGGGAATGAAAATTCGGTCTGGAACGTGTCACTGTTGAGAGTGACGACTGCATCGAAGGAATTACCCTGCTTGCTCTTGAAGCCCTTGATGATACCAGTCCTGCCCTCGGTCAGCAATGCCTTCAGCTGGTCATTGGTCAGTTCCTTGCCTGCTTTCTCACGGAAAACATGGCAGTCACAGGCGGGATTGTCGCATTTGACAATCTTCTTGTAGAACTGCATTGTGCCTTTCCCGCATTTGGGGCATGGGATGCCAATACCACTGTGCTCAAACCTGTCTTCCAAGGAGAGAAGTTCCTGGACGATACTGCCAGTGTAGTCCTCAATGCCTTTACGGAAGTCGTCAGCATTGTACTCACCCCGCTCGATTCTGGCAAGCGATTGCCTCGGTCGGGATAAGTTGCTTGTTCAGACGGATCATGTACTCGCGGTTGATAAGCGTCTCGATGATAGCAGCACGGGTGGCTGGGGTTCCGATGCCACAGTCCTTGATGGCTTGTGCCAGTTCCTCATCGTCGATACCCCTTCCGCAAGATTCCATTTCAGACAGCAGTGTGGACTCGGTATGGATGGGTACAGGCTTGGTCTTACCCTCGGTCAGTCCCCATCCCGTGACAGGCAGCATCTGGCCTTCTTTCCAGTTGGGCAAACGGTCTGGGTCGTTTCCCTCGTTGTTGATAAAGCGCCATCCCTGCTGCTGAATGACCGTTCCCTTTGCAACAAACGATATTCCGTCCATCTCAACGGTGACGGTGGTCAGTTCCTTGACACATTTCTCAGAAAAGGCTTCAAGCATACGGGCGACAATCATATTGTAGATTTTCTTGTCGTCGTTGGACGGGTACTGTAGCTTCTCGCCTGTAATCATCAGGGCGTGGTGGTCAGTAACTTTCGAGGTATCGACACTGTGGCGGTTGGGCTTTTCAATGGTCATGGCCAGTCCACCCCATTGTTCATCACTTTCAATACTTTGTAGCAAAGCGGGAATCTCATCATACACGTCATCAGGAATGTAACGGCTTGATGTTCGTGGGTAGGTGATTGCCTTGGCCTCATAGAGTTTCTGGGCAATGGCCAGAGTCTGCTCAGCGGTGAAGCCATACCTGATGTTGGCATCCTTCTGTAATTCGGTGAGGTCGTAAAGCAAGGGCGGTTCCTCCGTCTTTTCCTTGCACTCCACCTTGGAGATGGTTACGCTGTTGGCAGACTTCAATTTCTGATAGACGGCTTCGGCATCGGCCTTATCCTCCCATCGGTCTGCGGTCTGGAACTTGACGGCCCTGCCATCACCTTCAGTAGTAAAATGCATCTGCCAGAACGGAGTCGGTACGAAGTTCCTGTTCTCCAAAAAGCGGCGGCATACCATTTCCAATGTCGGAGTCTGCACTCGTCCGAGGGAGTATGTCCCCTTTCCTGCTGCTATCGTCAGGGCCTGGGTGGCGTTGATGCCCACAAGCCAGTCGGCTTCGCTTCGTGCCTTGGCAGACAGGTAGAGGTTATCGAAGTCGTGACCGTCCTTTAGGTTCTTCAGCCCTTCCTTGATGGCCTTGTCGGTCAGCGAACTGATCCAGAGACGTTGAAACGGGACGTGACAACCGAGGTACTGATATAGATAGCGGAAAATCAGTTCGCCCTCGCGTCCGGCATCGGTGGCGACGATGATCTTTTCGGTATGCTCGAAGAGGTTCTTGATGACACGAAGCTGCTCCTTCACTCCTTCATCCTCCTTGCCCTTAGCATCCTTACGGCTGACGAGCTGGAACACATCGGGGATGATGGGCAGGGACTCGCGACGGAATCCCGTCACACCGTAGGCTTCGGGCATAGCCAGTTGTATCAGGTGACCGAAGGCCCAGGTGACGCAGTAGCCGTTGCCTCCGTAGTAGCCTACCTTTCTTTCCATAGCACCGACGACACGGGATATTTGCCGTGCGACGCTTGGTTTCTCTGCGATAATGGTAATCATATTGTAAAAATGGATTCAGTGGTTTTTGATATTTAGAGCTTCGGGCCTCGCTTCTGTTTCTCGTTCTTCGGTGCCACTTGTCCCTTCTGCAGTGGTTCGTCCACCTTCTTGGTGGCCTCGTTGGTCTTGCCCTGATGGTTCACGGCCACCTGTGTCTCGCTCTCGTTGGCAGGTGCTACAACCTTGCCCTGCATCGGGTCGTTCTTGGATGCGAAGGGCTGGCCTTTGTCGGGATAGAACATCAGGTACATCGTGGCCGTCGTGCCGTCCTTCAGCGGATAGTTGTCGAGTTTCACCGACTTGCCTTCACGATAGTCCTTCTGCTGTTCTTCGGTCAGGGGAATGCCCTTCCACTTGGTCAGGTTCTTGATACAGCCGTCCTCGTTCGTCCAGTTCATCTTGGTTTTTTGGTTCTGCTCTTGTACCTCTTCTTCCTTGCGGCTGCTGCCTGGAACAAAGGCGACATTCTTGCGGTCGGCATTCACCTGAAAATCCACGGTGAACTTCTGTCCGTTCTCTCCCTCAAACAGTTTGTCCTTCACGATGCCACCCTGCTTCAATAGTGCCATCTCTTCAGATGTGAACTTCACGTTACCCACACTCTCACGGAGATGCAGCTTGCTCACGGGATAGTGTACCAGCTCGTTCGTCTGCTTGTCAAGAGATACGAAACACTCCTGCATGGTGTTGTCCTTCACGTTGAACAGTGGTACGACCTTACCGAGGTTGCCCGTCTCTTTCAGCGCCTTGGCATCCTCCTTGGTGAAGGTATAGCCCATGTACTCCGCATTCTCCAGCTTTTGTTCCTTGCGCACGAAGTGAGGCAGCGCGCTGTAGGTGCCGTCCGGCAGTCGGGTCAGTTGCAAACGTGCAGCGGCTTTCACCTTTTGGTCATAAATGAGCATCGTCACGTCAAGCAAGCCGGACTTGCCGAAGTTCAGCATATTGTCCTTCGCTCCCGTTCGCTCCAGCACTTCCTTGGAAATGCCGAACTTCTCTTCAATCTTGTCCCAGTTAACCTTGGACTCGTCGATGGGCTGATAGCCCTGATTCTGGTTCTGTGCCATAAATCTTAATTGTTTAATTGTTAATGAATAGGGTTATTTATCTGGGCGAGAAATTCGCCCGTCGCTTTCCGATTAAAGTATTTGCCTTTCTCGTTGATGAGTCTCACGACATCACTTTCGCGGTAGTAGGCATGGCGGTGAAGCTTGATATAGGGCAGTTCGCCACTGGTGCGGTAACGTTGCAGCGTCCTTTCGCCCATCAAGAGCATCTGCGCCAGTTCCTTACTGTCGTACATGCGTTCGCCGTGGATGTAGAGCTTGCCTTGCGAGTGGCGTGTCTTCAGGTCGTCCACCAATACCTGTATCAGTCGCTCCTGATGCTCCAAGCGCTCCGTCATTGCTCTCATCGTCTGCTCAAATGTCTCTCTGTCCAGTTCCATAGCCTTGTGCCTTGAGTGATTTGACATCCGACAGACGGTAGCGGCAGAACTTGCCGCAGTGCTTATAGCTGATGATACCGTCGGTCCTGTACTGCTGCATCGTGCGCTCCGAGACGCCCATCATCTGGCAGGCTTCCTGTGTGCCGATCCATACGTCATCCTCGTTGGGATGCTCCTTGGCAGTTGCCCCGATGACGAACTGCTCTATTCTCCCGATGCGGTCAACCAGACTCTGGTATGCCTCGCTTTCCATTGTGATAATCTCCATATTCGTTGTTTTTTTATTTTCGGATGCAAAATTATGGCAAGAAAAAAACATAGACTTTCAACATGATATAATCTGAAAAAACTTTTTTCTGAAATTGGCCGATGTGGCCGTCCGAAAGCCGACAACGATGGCCAGCGTCGTCCCTGTCCTCTGTCTGTTTCTCGGTTCTTCATACCTTTGCCGCCGATTTACAAACAAAAAAGAAGAATGGAGATAATAGCGATTGAAAGAAAAGCCTTCGAGCAGTTGCTACAGGAGATGCAACTGCTGACGGCACGGGTAGAGACATTGGCCCGCAAGTGTGAGGATAGGAAACGTCGTAAGTGGATAGACGGCGACGAGGTGTGCGAACTGTTGCGCCTCAGTCCCCGCTCACTTCAGGAACTGCGCTCGAAGCACCGCATAGGCTATGTCCAGATAGGCCGAAAGTTCTACTATCGTCCCGAAGAAGTAGAACTGGTATTGAGACAGTCGGGCAAGTACATCATTAATAAATAATAAGGTAAGAAATGGAAGAATACGAAAACGTACTGACCCTGCGTGACGAAACCATCGTGCAGGCGCTTTCCACCTTGCGCAAGGCGAGCCGCAAGGCCGAACAACTCATGAACGGCTATCGCCCCATATTGAACGGCGAACGACTGTTGACCGATGCCGAGGTGTCCCAAATCCTGAACGTTAGCCGTCGCACGTTGCAAGAATATCGCAATAGTCGGCAGATTGCCTTCATCGAACTACGAGGTAAAACGCTCTATCGTGAAAGCGATATTGAGCAGATGCTCGAACGGAACTATCGTAAGGCAATACCACAATAAACAAAAGCCCGTGTCTCGCCGTAGCTGTTACGGAAAGACACGGGCTTTCGTTTATCCTTCAACTTCCTATTGAAATGGGGTGTATTCTCTTCTTACCTATAGACAGGTGTGGGGAAGGTGATGGTGCCGGGGATGTAGAAGTCGTCGGAGAGGGTGCGGCCGTCTATTTGTTTGGTCAGGCGGTAGTGGCCGGGCGTGAGGTGGAGCAGGCCGATATGGCCATAGAC
>ONFE01000054.1 GCA_900316985.1 uncultured Prevotellaceae bacterium | reverse complement strand
GGCAGGAGTGCCCATACGGAGGCGGGATGGTTTGCAGGCAAAGGGCGTATGACAATTGCCTATATCCCTGAACGGCAGGAGCCGGAACTGATGTACAAGCTGTTCTCTGCCGTATGCTGCTCGATGGAGGAACTGATTAATGTATTGAAATGACATGGACAAACTCTCTCCACAACAACGGCACACAAACATGGCAGCCATCCACGGCAAGGACACGAAGCCGGAGATGGTGGTGCGCAAATGGCTGTGGGGACACGGGTTCCGGTACAGGCTGAATCATCCGCGACTGCCTGGGAAGCCCGACATCGTGATGCGGAAATACAGGACGTGCATCTTCGTGAACGGGTGCTTCTGGCATGGACACCACACGCAATTCATAATGCATAATTCACAATTCATAATTGAGAGCTCTGTATGCTGCAAGATTCCGAAGACGAATCATGAATTCTGGGTGGCGAAGATACGAAGGAACCAAGAGCGGGACTTGAAAGTGCAGCAACAGCTTGCCTCGATGGGATGGCATTGCATCACCGTATGGGAATGTGAACTGAAGCCGAAAGTGCGGGAGAAGACGCTGGAGTCGCTGGCATACACGCTGAACAAAATCTTCCTGCAAGACAGGACTATCTTACGATACGAATTACCGGAGGAGGAGCCCATGATGGCGGCGGAAGACAATCAAAACGTTTGAACAGATGAGCAAGAGCATACTGACAATCATTGTAATGCTGCTGACCTTGACGGGAACGGCCTGGGGACAGCAATCGGAACTGCCCTGTATCGTGAAGGATGAGCCTGACCTTTACGGTTCGGGGATGGGAAGACTGACGTTTCACTACCGTTCGGTGGATCCTCTGCATCCAGGTGACAGTATTACGATGAGCGCGGCCATCTTCGTGCCGAATGACATCTATGACCGGAAGAAAACGGCGGCAGGCATCATCCTGCTGAACCATCCCACGGTGATGAGAAGGAACGAGGCACCCACCACCTATGAAGAACGCATCATCGGGAATACGATTGAGGGAAATATCATCGCGGCGGAAAAAGACTATATCATGGTATGCGCCGACTACTACGGTTTCGGAGTGACGGAAACCATCGACGGCGTAAAACAGCCGCAGACCTACCTCTATGCCGACTGTACGGCGCGCCATGTGCTGGATGCCTTGGAGAATGCCTTGCTGCTGCTCGAAGAAGAGGGCTACGACGTGGGAAATGTACTGGTGAACATGGGGTATTCCCAAGGGGCACATACGTCGATGGCTGCCCTGAAAACGACTGTAAATGACAGCCACTACGGTGGGGTGAAGTTCGACTATACCATATGCGGCGGCGGTCCCTATGATTTGCAGGCCTTCTACAACGAACTGATGAAGGCGAACAAATACGCCTATCCCGTGGCCGTAGGCATGCTGATGGCCTATGCCCACCAAATAGAAAGGGCGCAGGGGAATGCCGACTTTGCGGACATCACGCTTGGGGATCTCTTCGACGAAGCGATGCTGCCCAAAATAAACGACTTCTTCTATAATGGCGATTATGGGGCGAGTACCACAAACCGCAATATCTTCATTCTCTACGGGGACAGCAAAAGTATGGACGTGAAGAAAATGATCAGTAGCAGGATGACGGACACGAGCTCGGCGGTCTTCAAAACATTCGACAAAGTGCTGGCGAAAAACTCGCTAACCTCAGGATGGATTCCCAGGGAGGAAGACAAAATCTACCTGTTCCACTCCTCGGGGGATGAAATCGTCTATAAGGCTTGCAGCGACAATCTGGTGAAATACTTTCAAAGCCAGGGTATCGAAGTGGGCAACGGGGAAAACGTCACCTATGGCACCTTTCCCTTCCTGACTCATGAGCAAGGCATAGTACCTTTCCTATTAAAAGCCCTGAATATCCTGAACGATTTGCAGGAAGAGGCTACGGGGATTGTCAACGTTAACGACAACAACGATAACGATAACGTTAACGATAACCATATAGTTATCTACAACTTGAAGGGGCAGCGCCTGAAGGCTCCGCAGAAGGGCATCAACATCATCAACGGACGGAAGGTGCTGATGAAATAAAAAGTAAAGAGGCTGACGACTAATCCATGTGGAAGAGTTCAGGCAGAGGGATGGTGACGGGCGAATTATCGGGATTCACCTCCATGATGTCGGCCATCATATCCCACCAGCGTTGGGTAATGGGGTCCACATTGTCGGTGTCCTGTGAGTTGCCTTCCCCCTCACACTCCTGATAGGCAAAGAGGATATTGGTATCCTTGTCCCAGTAGATGCTATAGTTGCTTACGCCCTGGTCCTTGATCATCTGTTTCAGTTCTGGCCAGATGGCGGCATGGCGCTTGGCGTATTCATCCTCAAAGCCCGGCTTGAGGAACATCTTGAATGCAAAACGTTTTTTCATAAGTCGTCGGTTTTCTATTTTATTATTTGATGCCACAAAAGTAGGAATTAGAAATCAAAGGCACCTCTTATTTTTGACCATTAACCATTGAACATTGACCTTTGAACATTGAACATTGAACATTGAACATTGAACATTAATCATTTTCAACTTTTTCAAAACCGGAACCAGAGTCGCAAATGCAGTCCTTCATCGCCCGCATTGAGACGGATGGAGGAAGGCTGGCTGTGAGGACCTTGTTCGGAAGTGCTGCGGAACGACTGTATGGCCGGAATATCAAACAGGAATGAGATATCGCCAGGAGGGAAGGCAGGCATTGTGTTCTTGCCGTCACGTCGCAGAACAGGTTCCTCGGGGGTGAAAAGCCGCAGATAGAGGCCGTCGGTCTCACTATAGACCGTGAAGGGAGCCGTATCACTCTGGAGCGTAGCCCAATAGAGATTGGCGTGATAGCCCTTGAATTCAGGATAGACAAGATGATCGTATTGCTCGCCCGTCACGGTATTGTTATAGTCTTTCTGCCAGATGCCAAACTGCTGTCCTCGCTGTCTGTTTTTCCATACACGATACGGTCCGCGTCCCATCCAGCGGATGCCTTTCACCTGACTTTCGGGATAATCGAACGTAAGGCCGAGGAAATGAATCTGACGATCGTAGAAATCGCCTTTGCGATTGACCATCACGGCATGCATTCCCAGAAGTCCCTCGGGAGTCATCCTCCACACGATGCTATCAAGACCACCATCATACTTGGCCACCAAAAGGGCATTGCCATCTTCCATCCTTGTGTAGGAGGAACGGAAGGTAGCCTTTACGCCAACGGGGATGCCTCCGGTGAAAGGAATCAAATTTCCGTCTTTGCGGACGGATTTTACCGCTCCCTGTTCAAATTCCACGGAAATATCCTTTGCAGAAAGGGTGTTACCAATGGCTACAGCTGTTCCAGCGGACGTAGGCTGCTGATGACGGACATAATATTGACGAGCCGATGGAATGGGCCATGACCACGTATTGAGGCAGGCGCCGTCAGCCCCGAAGACTTCCACCTTCAGGACATCGGCCTCGAAGAAGTGTTCAGGAAGAGAGAAACTGGCTGTGCTCCGTTCGCCGGGAGCAATATCGGGGAGCTGCACCTTCCCTTCGGCAACGAGCATACTGTCGGCATAGATGCTGAAACGAGCCGTACATTCGTTCAAACGGCTGAAAAGGAAATGATTGCTGACGAGCAACTTCCCATCGAAACTGGAAGTGATGCGAAGCGGACTGATCTGTACGGGACTCCACACATCGCGGATGGTAAAGAACGAGCCTTCCTTCTCACGATGAGGTCCCACCACGCCGTCAGGACCATTGGGGCCATCGCTGTCGAGGACTATACGTTTCTTGAGTTTCAGATTATCGGTACGCAGCACGGCCTCATCGCTGAAGCTCCAGATAAAGCCGCCGGCAAAATTGGGCGCAGCCGTCCATTGCTGCCAATAGTCTTCAAGTCCGGCACCTGCACCACGGTCGTATTGCGCATGCAGGAACTCGGTGGGCATAAACACCTTGTAGCCGTTCATGAGACGCCCCGTGCCGGTGTAATAGCCGGGATAATGATGCGCATCCACGCCGTTCCAGTCCTGCCAGGGATGAATGACATGACGCTGCTGGAAATCAAATTCCGCAAAACGATTATCCAACTCTGTATTCCATCCCCCTTCATTGCCATTGGCCCATACGAAGATGCAAGGATGATTTTGGTCGGAAGCCATCTGCTCCCGCAGGAGTTTTTCACCCGTAAGCGTATCATAGCGACCATGCCATCCGCAGAACTCATCGAGATAGAGAATGCCCAAAGAGTCGCAGATATCGAGGAAATGACGGTCGGGTGAATAATGGGAACGCACAGCATTCATATTCATCTCCTTGATGAGGCGGGCATCCTCCAACGACTGCTGACGCGTAAGCGTACGTCCTGTCTCTGGCCAGATGCAATGGCGGTTGATGCCCTTCACCACGAGTTTGCGACCGTTCAGATAGAAGCCGTCGCCTTCGCGGAACTCAATGGTACGGAAGCCGATACGCTCCTGAAGTTCGTGAACGACCTTGCCATCGGAAGAGAGCAGTTTCAGTCGTAAGGGATAGAGATGGGGATGCTCAGGATCCCATGTGCGGATATCCTTCCAGCGCGTTTCCACGATCTGACAGGCTGCCGTATCCAGGGATACAGTCTGTCGGCTATCTCCCACGGATATCTGCAAATTCGTACCTTGAGAAAGATGCTGCGTATGAAGCCGGAGCCTCAGCAAGCCATTCTGCTGCGCATCCACCTCCACACGCTCAATATGCTGACGAGGAACGGCCTTCAGCCAGACTGGACGGAAAATGCCGCCAAAGAGCCACCAGTCAGCACGGCGCTCTGCATCGTTCACACTCTTATTGGCCGACTGCTTCCACACTTTCACCTCCAAGAGATTCTTCTTTCCATATTTCAAGAGTGAGGTAATGTCATAACTGAACGAATAGAAGGCTCCCTGATGGATGGGTCCTGCCACCGTGCCGTTGACCTTTACTTCCGCATCCGTCATCACACCATCAAAGACGATGCTCACCTGACGGCCGTTCCATTGGGCAGGAACCTGGAAGGATGTGCGATAAATGCCGTATTCATCGCTGGGCACGGCACCCTTTTTCAGATAATATCGCCCGAAAGTATAGTCGCCGAAACCTTGCAGTTCCCAGCATGACGGTACCTCTATCTTCCGCCAACGTCCGCTGTTCTGTCCGGCAGAGCAAAAGAAATCCCACTTCGGATTGTTGCCGTCACCATTTCCAGAAAGAAAGAGTGTCTGCGTGGTCTGTGCCTTTGACATCAAAGCCACAAACATAAGGACGGCTATTGAGATTAATTTTCCAAGTTTGTTCATTTTCAATCGATTTTTCTGCAAATTTAAAGAAAAGAGCCAAATGTCCAAAGGACTATTGTCCGCAATTTGATAAAAAAAGTTCAATAGTATGCAAATATGTTGAAAAAATATATACACATTTGTCATATTTTTTATAAATTTGCAACCGTATAGCTAATCTACCTATATAAAATGCATACTAACTATAGAAGAACGGCTCTGCTGGTCTTTATGCTTTTGCTACAAAGTGTGACAAAACTGGCCGCCGTAGAACTTAAACATCGCGAACTTGACACAACCAACGGGTTACCCAGTAACTATATCATCAGTCTGGCACAAGACCCGCAAGGTTTCGTATGGATGGCCACCGACAATGGCCTATGTCGTTATGACGGTTATTTCGTAGAGGTGTTCCGTCATAGTGATGAGGGGAACAATGCCCTATTGTTGAGTAACAAACTGCGTGAACTGCGTCAGAATCCCTATAACGGCCTGCTCTTTATCCGCCTACAGGGAGAACTGTTCAGTTGCTATGACACCAACCGTCGTCGTTTTATCGATTATTCCGGTAACAACAAGAATGACAAGAACTACAGTTCCTGTCTTTTCACGCATACAGGCGACAGCTGGCTGTGGTACAAAGGAAAGGGAGACGGATGTCTGGAGGTAAACTATCAAGACGGAAAAATCAAGGCAACTGAATACAGCAAGGAGAACGGCAGCCTGAAATCGAACACCATCCAGTTTCTCAACGAAGACAGCAAGGGAAACATATGGATAGGAACGGACAAAGCACTTTATATGAAGGCACCGACGACCATTGGCGGCTTAAGGACCGTTATTGAGAAAGGCGTCGGCTATATCACAGAATTGGACGGAAAGATTTTCTTCGTGACTTACGACAAAAATTTCTATGCGGTGGACGCTCAGGGAAAGGCCCAAATACTGCAACATCCATCTGCAGCCAAACTGGGAGGAAAATCCATCAACGGACTCGTTCCCTATAAGGGGCAGATTCTGGTCGTGACTTCCTCGACGACCTTCTCAATGGTACCGCAGACAGGTGAAATCAATAACTTCCCTATTGAGATGGGTGGTGAGGCTGTTTTCATTGATGACTCCGGGAACTACTATATGAACGACATCAATGGACAGCTCCATTATTTCGACTTGCACCGTGATGCCATCTACCACTTCTCCGTGCTGGAGACAAATCTCATCAACAAGCCCGATACCCACCCCATCCACGTCACCACCGACCACAACGGCTATATCTGGATTATCACGAAGGGAAACGGTTTCTTCATCTATGATCCCAGCACCCGGCAACTGCAACACTTCTCTCCACGTGAAAAAGGCGTGAGCCCCATTGAGACGGATTATATCCAAGCCATTATGAACGACCACTCCGGCAACATCTGGATATCTCAGGAAAACATGGGCATCAGTGTGCTTTCCACCATGCCGAGAGGCATTACTCGGTTATTTGCCGATGATGGTCTCACGCCCAACTACTCCAACTTCTTCAGAATGGTCAGAGAGACTGCCGATGGCAGACTTTGGGCAGGAAACTTCACGGGAGGTTCGTTCCAGATATTGGGACAAGAGGCGAAGGGGGAAGATTACAGGTTTTCTTCTTTCGACATCGGCGTGCGTGACGACATGCTGTCCATTTGCAAGGACCGTCAGGGACACCAATGGATAGGAACCCGCAACAAGGGAATCAGCGTGGACGGTCATTTCTATCAGAACATTCCTAACGATACCACCTCACTGCCCAGAGGAAAAGTCTTCGACATTCTCTGCGACACACGGGGAAGAGTATGGGTGGCCGTTAATACGGGAGCCTTGTGCCTCGCACTTCCGCAAACAGACGGGAGCTACAAGTTCCGACGCTTCTTGACGGAGAACTCCTTTATGCGTACGGTTACTGTGCTCCATCAGACGAAGACGGGACATATCCTGGTAGGATGTGCCAATGGACTCATCGTCTTCCATCCCGACTCAATAGCACCCGTAGGGGGACAGATCCATCCCTACGCCTACCATTATTACCACAAGGGCAACAGTTCGCTGGGTTATTACGAGACCCGCGACATTTATGAAAACGGAGACACGGTTTGGCTGGCATCATCAGGAGGCGGTCTTTACTACATTCCCCGCGAAGACCTCTGTCATCCGAAGAAAGCAGGAACGTTACAGTTTCAGCAAATCACCACCGAACAGGGACTTGCAGACAATACGGCCAATACGGTCATTGCCGACCGCAAGGGAAATCTCTGGATAGGCATGAACCGCGGTCTGACACGCATTGACAAAAACACCCGTGAACTTTCCACCTATTACCTGTCGGCCCATAAACTGGGAGAGGTATACAGCGAAAATTCCGCCTGTATCCTGCCTGATGGGAAACTTCTTTTCGGTACCAAGCACGGACTGCTCATCTTCCATCCCGATTCTCTCTCTCAAAAAGAGAGTCAGGTAACCACCGACACCCAACAGCCATCACCTAACACCCAGGCCCATATCACCAGTTTTTCGGTGAACGGCTCACCCTATAACTACGAGACCACGGAAAAAGGTGCGCTGATTCCCGTCGAACTCAGCCACCGTGAGAATTCATTGATTTTCCGTTTCTCTGACCTGAGTTTCGAATTCCCTTACAAGGCAGAATATGAGTACATGCTGAAAGGATTTGACAGCAACTGGAGCTTAGCCACTCGCGAGAACGAGGCTGTCTATAAAGACCTCAAGCCCGGACATTACGTCTTCCGCGTGCGTCTGACCACGAATCCTGAGCAAATCAGCGAGATGGATGTCATCATACGCCAACCTTGGTGGAACACCTGGTGGGCGTGGATACTCTACCTCCTTGCCGGAGGAGCCATCATTTGGTATATAGCAAGGTTGTTGCTGGCCACCTACCGTCTGCAAAACCGTATCCGTATCAACCGCACGATGAGCGAGTTCAAACAGCGATTCTTCATGAACGTAAGCCATGAATTCCGCACGCCGCTCACCATCATCCAGGGTTCCATGGAACGTATGCGCAAAGTGGAAGACCTGCCCGCCTCCCTGAAACAGCCTATGAGCAATATGCAGCGGAGTACCGACCGGCTGCTGCGCCTTGTCAATCAACTGCTGGAAGTGGACAAACTGGAGAACGGCAAACTCTCACTCAAACTTCAGGAAACCGACGTGGTGCATTTCGTGCGCAGCATCGTGGAGGGTTTCTCGGATGTGGCCGAAAACAAGCATATCAACCTTCAATTCCTTCCATTTGCCCGTCAGCACACAATCTACCTGGACCGTGGCATGATGGACAAGATTCTCTACAACCTGATCAGCAATGCGCTGAAATACACACCTTCACGCGGAGAAGTGGCCGTCAGACTGAAACAGCAGGATGACAAGATAGTGATGCTGGTGGAAGACACAGGCCCCGGTGTACCCCATGACAAGCAGTCAGAACTCTTCACGCGGTTTACCACGCCCAACCGCGAAGCATCCAGTCTGGGCATTGGCCTGCATCTTACCAAACAGCTGGTGGAGGCCCATCACGGAAATATCCGCTACGATGACAATCCCAACGGCGGCAGCATCTTTACTGTCATATTGCCAGACACCGATAAGGACTATGCACCTGAAGACTTCCTGAATCCCTCCAGCCTATCTCAGGAAGAGCAGGAAGTAGCAGGTAAGCAAGTTGCCAGTTTCAACAGCTACAAGGAAATGCCGCCCATTCCACTTAATCAGCGGAGAGTAATGATTGTGGAAGATGATGAGGATGTCATGGCCTATATCAAGAATGAACTATCTCCCTATTTCCTGCTCGAACTGGCTGGTAATGGACAGGAAGCCCTGGAACGTCTTCAGCAGAAAGGAGAGGATACCATCGACCTTATTGTCAGCGACATCAGGATGCCAAGGATGGATGGTCTGACGCTACTGAAGAAAGTACGTGCCGATGATAATCTTTTCGACATCCCCTTCATTCTACTCACGGCCATCAGCAGTATTGAGAAGCAAGTCCAGGGACTACGTTTTGGGGCCGACGATTATCTGCCCAAGCCTTTCAGTCCATCGGTATTGGTAACACGTTGTCTTTCCCTGATTCAGCAACGTGATAAACTTCGCGCCATCTACACCCAAAAGAACGTTAATGCTAACGATAACGCTAACGATAACATCCAAGAACCTGTCATCATCAGTGAGCGTGACCGGAACTTCAGGAAGATTGTAGATGCCAAGATTGATGCAAACCTGTCAAATCCCGACTTCGCCGTGGACGATCTTGCTCGTGTCACAGGCTACAGCCGTACACAGTTCTACAGCAAGATGGCGGAGGTGACCGGTTATTCTCCCAAAGAGTATATCCGTCTGCAGCGCATGAACCGTGCCGCAGAACTGCTGCATCAGGGAGAAATGATTACGGTTGCGGAAGTAGCCTATCAATGCGGTTTCTCCGATCCGCTCTATTTCAGCCGATGTTTCAAGCAGTATTTCGGCACCTCACCTTCCAAATACCAGAAGGAATCATAAAGAAAGAAAAGCGGCAGTTGTCATCCCGACAGCTGCCGCCCACTATTAAAAAGTGCTACTAACTATACTAACCACTATTTATTAGTATAACTAATCTTAACCTAATTGTATATTAATACCATTCTACTTATTAATATCCAGGATTCTGCCATGCCTTCTTCTCGGCATCGCTCAGGTTAGAACCATCCTCATTCTGGAGTGTATCGATGAACTTCTGAGGAATAGGACGATACATGTGGCGATCCTGCACATTGGGAGCAGCCTCGGGGTTGAAAGCCTTAGCACGCTTCACGAGCAAGCCGGTACGAGCCAATTCGTCCCAACGGTTCCACTCACCAAGCAGCTCACGGGTACGTTCGTTGAAGATGAAGTTCAGCATACGGTCATAGTCACTTGTGGCACCGATTTTACTCAGCACAGCCTCATCCTCTTCAGGCAGTTGGGTATAACTCTTGATCTGCAGATCAGAAGCAGCTGTTGTCTTAGCAATACCTGTAGAGAGGTAGTAGGTGTTCGTGTGAGTCATCGAAGCATAGTAAGCCTGCGTGTTGTTCAGCACTTCACCGTCCTTATTCTTATTCTTCTTTACAGATGGAGCAGCAGCCGTAGAGTTATCTTCCTTACCACCGTCAGCCTTCAGGAAAGCCATCGAACCATCGGTGTAGTAGCTACGGTCTTCTCCCTGTTTCCACTGGCCACGTGCACGGAGCACATTAACAGTGCTAATAGCATCCTGATACTTACCCAGACGAACCTGTGCCTCAGCCTTTACAAGGTAGGTCTCACCTGTACGGGCCATGATGACGTCGCGGTGTGCATCACCCTTCTCACCGGTACGGGTACCGTCGGCAGTCTTGTTGATACCACAGAAAACGTTAGAGGTTTTAGGATTACCTGTATAGGTATTCAGGATATACTTACCGTCCTGGAAGGCCACGAAAGCATTGGGAACCCATTTCTTGGTAAGAGGATTTACGAAGCTATGAGCATCTCCACCACGTCCGAAGGTACCGTAAGGATTGCCGTCGAAACGCTTATCGCTCTTCTTGTTGAGAATAAAGATGATACCCTCATCGCCCAAATCGGGAACCTGATCAACGGTGATTCCGTTCTGAGAAGCCACTGATTCACGGTCGTACACACTTATATCCTTTCCGTCCTTGTCTTTTTCTGTTCTAAATTTGGTAATATTGTTCAGGCCATAGACAGTCTTGAAGGTCTTCCACATACGGGCATCGTTCACATTGTCGAATACAGAATAAGTGTACTCTGTAGGACGGCAACGCTGGAAGTCCATACCACCGATATACTGACCACGCTGTACCCAACCTCCTGAGAAATTGGAGAACTGAGGATCGAAGTAGTTATAGGTACGGTTACCATAACGTCCCTGAGTAGTATTATCCAGATTATGCTCAGCAGCCATCAAGATTTCATCAAGACCCTCGTTGGGGCAGTCAATACCTGTCCACTTTGCATATAGATCCCAGTAGTCGGGAGCCAATGGGCAGGCAGCAATCACTTCGTCACAGAGAGAAATCACGCGATTGAGATCGGCATTCTTCTCGTACTTGGAAGCCCAGGAAGCACAACGCTCAGACTGACGGTAAAGCAGAGCCTTTGCCAGGAAATGAGCAGCCGTGTACTTTGTCCAAGTACCGTTACCACGCCATTTCTTGGTCGGCAGCAAATTATAGGCAGCCTCAAAATCTTCAATAATCAGATTCAGAGTTTCCTCCTCAGTGGCACGTGTGTAGTTCTTTTTGACTGTTCCGTTGGCAGGTTCAGTCTCCAAAGTCACAGCACCATACTGACAGAACAGACGGTAGTAATTGTATCCACGCAGGAAGTGAGCCTCACCAAGAGCCTTGTTACGGGCATCTTCATTGGTAACATTGTCAGCCTTGCTGATAATCAGGTTGGCAGTAGAGATTCCGTAGTACATCTGATCCCAGAGTCCTGATACGGCGGGACAGTTTTTGTTGGCTGCACCCAAGGCAGTAGTACAATCCAGAGGATTCAGACGGTTGTCGTAGGTATTCCAAGGTTCAGAAGTAAGGTCTGCACCGTTGGTAAACTCATCACATCCATAGAGCGTGATACCATAGGCCCACTCATAACCGAAGTGCCAACGTATATTTGCATAGAGTCCTGCAGCCATAGCTAAGGCTCCATCCTGTGTCTCGAGCAGTGCATCTGTATACTTGTGGCCAGCCTCTTCCTCCAGGAAGTCATCGCCACAGGAAGTCGTACCCAAAAGGGTGAGCATCGACAATACACCGCAAACTATTTTGCTATTGAAATATTTCATATTCGTTTTGTCTTAATGTTATTACCCAATGATTAGAAATCAACCTGAACACCAATGGTTACACCACGGTTAAAGTAGGTGCGGCCAGTATCGAGATCCATAAAATCGATAGAAGAATAGAGCATACCGAGGTTCTTGCCCTGCACATACAGTTTCAGACCATTGATACCGATATGGCTGAGCAACTTCTTATCGAAATTATAACCGAGAGAAAGGTTACGGATCTTGATGAACGATGCATCCTTGAATCCGAGCAGACCTGCATAGGGATCACCTCCAGCCTGGCTGTAAACAGGCTTCTGCCAATCAGCACCAGTGTTGTTAGGAGTCCAGTAGCTGATCTCGCGCTGCTGGTACATACCAAGCTGGCCTTCACCGCCAGTGCTTACAGTATAGCCGAAGCGACCCTGCAAGTCGAGTGTGAGTTCGAAGCCCTTCCAACTGATGCTGTTTGACCAACCTGCAGTCAGACGAGGATTACGGTTACCGATAATCACACGGTCGTCAGCATTGATCTTATAGTCACCGTTCTGATCAACAGGACGAACACTACCTGGGGTAAACTTCTCACCGTTCTCATTGAACTTAGCCATCTCGTCAGCATCACTCTCCTGCCACAAGCCATTAGCCTCATAACCATAATGTACAGCTATTGACTCACCGATAAACCAAGCATTGTTGATATCATCTTCCTTGCCGTTGGCCAGTTCAACGATTTCATCCTTCTGCCATGCAAAGTTCAGATTAGAACTCCATGTGAAGTCATTGGTAATCACGGGAATTGTATTCAATGTCACCTCTATACCCTTGTTCTTAGTCTGACCGACATTGGTCTTCATGGAAGGATATCCAGAGAGTGAAGGAATGGTCATATCAAGAATCAAGTCTTTGGTACGGGAAGTGTACAGATCGATGGTACCACCGACACGGCCTTTCAGGAAACTGAAGTCGATACCCAAGTTCCACTGAGTGGTCTTCTCCCAACCGAGATTCTTGTTAGGCATCTGGTTCGCACCTGAAGAATAGTAAGGCTCATTGGTGACGAGAATCTGACTGTTACCTGTACTGAATGGCATCCAATAAGAACTGATCACACCAAGAGTTCCATAAGGTCCTACTGCAGCATTACCTGTCACACCGACACCGAAGCGGAGTTTCAATTGATCAAGCCAATTGACGTCCTTCAGGAATTCCTCCTGCTCCATGCGCCATCCGAGAGCCATTGAGGGGAAGAAGTCCCACTTCTTACCTTGTGCAAGTACGGAGGCTCCATCCCAACGTGCTGATGCCGTGAGGAGGTAACGATCCATGAACGAGTAGTTTACGCGTGCCATGTAAGAAGACAGCTGATTGCCTGTAAGACCTGAACCGATACCCACCTGATACTGAGGATCCGTTACATCAACTGCACCCAAATTGTTCCAAAGGAATGAAGGCATCGGAATCTTCTGCTCACTGATGCTGCTAGTCTCGGTATCACTCTTAGAGGCACTCTGCAACAATGTTAAGCCTACTGTGTGATCTCCAAATGACTTGTTGTAGATTAACATGTTATCGAGTGTCCATGCCAACTGCTGGCCATCTCCACGGCTAACGGTGTTGTTACCACCGGCACGGCTGATGGAACTGCTGTCGAGGAAATTACCATTACGATAGTAGCGGAACTCTGGACCGAACTGAGTCTTCCACATCAGTCCCTGAAGAGGCTGATAAATCTGTCCGAAGTCAATCTGAGCATAGAAACTACCCAACAGACGGAAAGTCTTTCGCTCATCCGTGGACTTTGTCCACTCATCAATAATAGAATAGGTATTCGTTGTTGATCCACCAGGCTGAGTAATAATATCACCTTTCTCATCGTAAGGAAGCGTATAGCGCAGGATAGCCTTGGCTGCACCATAAAGATCGGTAGGACCGGAACTAGTGCCGTAAGCCTTGGAGTAACCATACTGCTGAATACCATAAGATGCATTGAAAGAGCCACCGGTCTTGAACCACTTGGTACCCTGAATATCTGCAGAAGCAGAGAAATTATAGCGCTCATAGGTCTGACCCTTCTGAGTTCCCTCATTACGCAGATAACCGAAAGATACAAATCCTGCGACATTCTTCGTACCACCACGGGCACTAATCGTGTGCTCTTGAGTAAGACCTGTCTGAGTGACGATGTCCGTCCAGTCAGTGTCTGTTACTTTGGAGCCGTCCCATGAGCCGCCAGCCCAACCTTTCATCACATTAGCCAATGCCGTGTCATCACCTCCGAAGAAGTTCTTATCCTGCTCCTGTGTAGGCTGATCGCCAGGAGTATATCTGTCAGGATATAATCACTGGCATTCATCGCAGGACTCTTGTCTACGATTTTTTCGAAAGTAAGAGATCCGTTGTAGCTCAGTTGTAATTTACCTTCCTGTCCACGCTTGGTTGTAACAAGTACGACACCGTTTGCACCACGGCTACCATAAATGGCAGTAGAAGAAGCATCCTTCAGGATATCGATGCTCTCGATGTCGCGGGGATTCAGAGCCTCGATACCTCCTGACTGGAGGGGTACACCGTCGACCACGTAGAGCGGGCCCTTACCTGCAGAGATGGAACGCTGACCACGAATGGCAATGCCACCCACGGTACCAGGACGTTCGCTGGTGGTGATGTCAACACCGGCAGCCTTACCCTGCAGTGCTTCGAAAGCATTGTTCACAGGCTTTGAGTTCAGTTCTTTTTCACCTACACGGGTCAGAGCACCGGTGACATCGCTCTTGCGCTGAACACCATAACCTACTACGACGACCTCGTCAAGAAGTTGCTTATCTTCCTCGAGGGCTACCTGGAAATTGGTCTTACCTGCTGCAGAAATACTCTGCGTGCGGTAACCCACATACGAGAATACCAATGTACCATTCTCGGGTACATTATTAATAGTGAAGTTACCATCAAAGTCCGTAACCGAACCATTCGATGTTCCTTTCACCATCACACTGGCGCCGATAATGGGATCACCGGCACCGTCCACAATCGTTCCTGTGACCTTCTTCTGGGCCATTGAACTGGAAGCGCAGAGCACCACCACAACCAGGAACATCAATCGCCGAAGCACATTTGTGCCCAACGACAATTTGTCTCTCAGATGAATTTGTTTCATACAGTTTAAACTTAGTTGTTAGTTGATAGTTAATAAATATTTGCCACAAAATTACTATTTTTTTGTTATAAGGTATGTGTAAAATCGTACGAATTCTATCCATTATTGTACTTTTCTATGGCTATTTCGCCCCTTTTTGTACATATTTTACTATTTATCGAATATTTTTACTTGTCTGCATTATTATTAATTCACTATCTTTACGCCGAAAAAACAAATCACGGACCTAAACACGCAATTAATATGAAAAAAAGAATGCTTTTCGGGGCCTTAGCCCTCGCAGCCATTTCTGTACTTTGGGCCCAGCCCCAATACGACAGATCCAAATTGAAGAGTGAAAAACTGAACCGGGGGGTAATTGCCGTACGTGACGGTGGAAAGGTTATCGTCAGCTGGCGTACGCTCAGTTCCGATGCCATCGGCGAATCATACAATGTCTATCGCGATGGAGTCAAGCTTAACCGCAAGCCTCTTAAAAAGGGAGGCACTTTCTTCATTGACGAACAACCATCACTTTCTGCCGCTACTTATGAGGTGCGTGGAGGAACAACCAACGGAACCTACACCCTTCCCGCAGGATCACCTGACGGATATCTGTCTATCCCCATTCAAAAACCTGACGGAGGAGTCTCCCCCGACGGCTTCCGCTATACTTATATTGCCAGCGATGCCAGCATAGGCGATGTGGATGGAGACGGACAGTATGAGATTTTCCTCAAATGGGATCCCACCAACGCCAAGGACAATATGTTTGCAGGATTCACCGGCAACACGCTCATTGACTGCTACCGTCTTGATGGCACGCGTCTCTGGCGCATTGACCTTGGGCACAATATCCGCAGTGGAGCCCATTATGAATCGTTCATGGTCTTCGACTTCGATGGTGACGGACGCGCCGAACTTATGATGAAAACGGCAGATGGAACCATTGATGGGCAAGGAAAAACCATCGGTGATCCTCAGGCTGATTGGCGCTTTGGCATCGCTGCCATCAAGGCCAACCCCGAAGCCTATCTTAGAAAAATAAAAGAGGAACGCGAGGAGGCTGTCCGCCGCCAGCAGCAATGGCAAGAGATAGAGAAGACACTACCCCCCACTTTGACCAAAACGGAAATCCACAACCGCCGACGGAGTTTCCTCAATGTAAACACCGACAACAAAACGGGGCGCATCATGGACGGCCCTGAATACATCACCGTCTTCAACGGACTCACCGGAGCTGCCATGGCCACTGCCGACTACATTCCCGAACGTGGAAAGATGGAAGATTGGGGGGACGACCATGCCAACCGTTCTGAACGTTATCTCGCTGCCGTGGGCTATCTCGATGGTGTCCATGCCAGTGGTATCTTCTGCCGCGGCTATTATACACGGACCGTCATTGCAGCCTGGGACTGGGATGGCAAGTTGTTGAAGAACCGCTGGACTTTCGATACCAAAGAGCCTCAATGGGCCAGTTATGCCGGACAGGGCAACCATAACCTTCGTGTGGCCGATGTGGATGGTGACGGATGCGACGAGATAACTTATGGCTCCATGGCTATTGACAATGACGGACGTGGACTCTATAATACGGGCTTTGGACATGGTGACGCCATGCACCTTACAGCCTTTGACCCCACTACCACCCGACTACAGGTGTGGGACTGCCACGAGAACCGTCGCGATGGCAGCGATTTTCGCGATGCACGTACAGGTGAGGTTATCTTCCAGATTAAAAGCAAGGAAGATGTAGGCCGCTGCATGGCAGCCGACATTGATCCCACCAACCCCGGTCTTGAGATGTGGAGTAGTGAGAGCGGTGGCATCCGCAACATAAAGGGAGAATTGGTCGTTCCCAAGAATGCCTCTGACAAGAGTGAAGATCTTGGTGATAACAATGCCCTGCGTGTACGTGGAGCCCGCATTCCCACCAACTTTGGCATCTGGTGGGACGGCGACTTGCTGCGCGAGATGCTCGACCATGAGGCGGTTTCCAAATACAACTGGGAGACGGGTCGCATGAAGACCATCTGCCAGTTTGAAGGAACACAGTTCAACAACGGCAGTAAGTCTAATCCCTGTCTCTGTGCCGATATCCTTGGCGACTGGCGCGAAGAGGTGCTTACCCGTAATCGTGAAAGCACCGAACTCCGTCTCTATGTCTCCACCATCCCCACCGACTATCGCATGAACTGCCTGGAGGAAGATATTCCCTACCGTCTCAGCGTAGCCCATCAGAACACGGCCTATAACCAGCCTACACAGACAGGTTTCTATCTGGGGCCTGACAAGACCGTTAATCCTTTCCTGAAATAAGCTCCAATATCATACAAAATTACCCGTAAAACGTATTTTTTTCCTTATTTATTAATATACATTCTATGTAAATTTGCAGCAGAATATTATTAATTTGAATTCTATGATAAGATTTGTTACCGTTCTCGCGTTCATGTTCTCTCTCCTGCCACTGAAGGCTCAGGAGTCTGGTTTGAGTCGTCATAATTTCCTTTATGCCGGTCAAAGCAAACAACTCCGGCTCTTCAAGGTAGAAAACGGACAGGTAAGTTGGATGCACCATGCTACGAACTGGCGCGGGGAGTTCAGTGACGCCATCCTTATGACCGACGGGCATATCCTGCTGGCACATCAGTATGGCATAGCCGAAATCAATCAGGCCCATCAGGTACTATGGTCGTATGCAGCCCCTCCGGGAACGGAAATACATACCATACAACCTATCGGACAGCATCATGTGGTGTTTGTGCAAAATGGCCATCCTGCCTTGGTGCGTGTCATGGAGATTCCTTCGCTTAAGATTGTTCATGAGTTTGAGATACCTGCCTCAAAGGGCGTTCATGGACAGTTCCGCAATGCACGGCTGTCTTCACGAGGCACGTTGCTGGTTTGCCATATGAGCCAAGGCTATGTGGCAGAATACAGTGTGCAGGGCAACGAACTTTACAGATGGGAGATGCCTGGAGTCTGGTCTGTAACCGAACTGGCTAAGGAGAACCTGCTCTTTGTGGGTAAAGGGAATACGGTGAAAGAGATTACCCGTGAAGATGCACAGGTTGTATGGCAGCCGGACCTCAGTCACATTGGACTTCGACAAATACAGAAAGCCGTGCGCTTGAAGAACGGCAACACAATCCTCAACAGTTGGTGGAACGAATGGGGCAAAGAAACTATTGACACGTTGAATCCTCCACTGCAGGCAGTAGAAATAGATAAAGAAGGAAAGGTTGTATGGAAACTTGCTTCTTGGGAAAATCCCGACTTAGGACCAGCTACGACCATACAGCCATTAGACCAACCCGTTGACCGTAACCGCCTCTTCTTCGGTCATTTCAACGGACGGGAACTACCACCGCTGATGTTAGGACCCAATCAGCCCGTGGGTGAAGGAAAGGGTATTCATCCGGGACGTGTAGCATGGATCCATGCGCCAGGCGTGGCTTCATGGGACGGCCATACCGGACTATGGGTGGAAGACCGATGGAATTCACAACAGAAGGCTGACCGCATGGTGCGAGAGGCACTTATCCAGCTAACGGGTGAAAAGAATGCGAAGAAAGCCTGGAAGGCTCTCTTCCAATATTTCAATGAAAAGCATGGACGCGGTAGACGAGGTTATCGCAAAGGCGAGAAGATTTGCGTGAAACTAAACTTGAACAACGCACTCACACATCGTGATACCATAGAACTGAACTCTTCGCCTTTTGTGACATTGGCACTGGTGCGCTCGATGGTTCATGATGGCGGTATTCAACAGCAAGACATCATACTCTGTGAACCTAGTCGTGCCATTACTGACAGCATCTACGATAAGATACACAGAGAGTTTCCATCCGCCATATTCATAGACAATATCGGAGGCGATGGCAGACAACAGTGTGAATACTATCCAGAAATGATTCAATATTCGACTGACAACGGTAAACTGGCCCGCGGTTTGGCGAAATGCATCGTCGATGCAGACTACCTGATCAACTCATCACTATTGAAACTCCACACTGGTCCCGGGGTAACCCTTACCTCTAAAAACTGGTACGGAGCGACTGACATCAACCTCATCTGGCGGAAAAATGCACATAACAACTTCAGCGCAGACAAACGCCACGGAAAGCCGGGCTACAAGACCTTCGTTGACTTCATAGCCCACAAGCATCTGGGACAGAAGACACTCTTCTTCCTTATCGATGGGACCTATGGTTCGCGCCATGTGAACTTTAAACCATACCCCAAATGGCAGAAACCGCCATTCAACAATGATTGGGCTTGTTCGCTCATCGTTTCACAAGACGAGGTAGCCTGCGATGCCGTAGCCATGGACCTGCTCATCAGCGAATGGCCTGAATTCGGCTCACTGAATTACTGCGACGAATATCTCGTTGAGGCCGCCAGCATTCCTCATCCCAAAAGCGGCACCGTATACCAGCAGGACGGGAAACCGCTGGAAAAGCCACTCGGCTTGATGGAACACTGGAATAACGGAAAAGAACGAAAATACTCTAAATTGGATCTGATTTACCAGTATCTGAAATAAAATGAGAAAAACCATCCTACTGCTCTGGGCTCTCATCGCCACTGCCCTTTGTCCCGCTCAGCATGTCTATGACGTGCGCAATTTCGGGGCCAAGGGCAACGGTGTGCATATTGACAGCCATGCCATCAATACGGCCATCGACCAGGCTGTTAGGGAAGGCGGAGGAACGGTCAAACTGCCAGAAGGTGTCTATCCTTGCTATTCCATCCGACTGGAGAGCAACATCACACTACAACTGGACAGTGGTGCTGTTTTGAAGGCTGCCATGCCTTCGGCAGAGGAAACCTACGACCTTCCAGAAGAAAACCCTTCTCAATATCAAGATTTCGGACATAGCCACTGGAAAAATTCACTGATATGGGGCATCGGACTGCACAACGTGGCCATCACGGGAAAAGGAAGGATTGACGGGAGTGGTGTTCTCTCAAGAGGAAGACCTACACTCAATGGGCTGCCCGTTGCAAACAAAGCAGTGGCATTGAGAGACTGTCGGCAGGTCAGAATCACTGACATCGAGATGCTCAACTGCGGACATTTTGCTTTACTGCTTACAGGAGTGGACTCACTGACGATAGAACGTCTGACCATAGACTCCAACCGCGACGGCATAGATATCGACTGTTGTGAGAACGTAAGAATACGCGATTGCAAGGTAAACACCTTGAACGACGATGCGATTGTACTGAAAACCTCGTATGGACTAAACCGTCTGAAGCCTACAGCCAACGTAATCATAGAGAACTGTCACGTTTCCGGTTATGACATTGGAACGTTGATTGACGGAACAAAGACTAAACTTATTGGCAAAGCACCCGATCAAGACGGCCCGACGGGAAGAATCAAACTGGGAACGGAGAGTAACGGCGATTTCCGCAATATCATCATACGCAATTGCACATTCACCCATTGCCGTGGTCTTGCCTTGGAGACAGTGGATGGCTCACAGATGGAAAATATAGTGGTGACTGACATCAGGATGAAGGACATCAACAATGCGCCCTTCTATATCCGGGCAGGAAACCGCAACAGGGGACCTGAAGGCCTGCCAGCCTCCACCGTGAAAAATGTGCGTATCTCGAACGTGACCGTAGAAGATGCCGACAGCCGCTATGCCTCTATCATAGCGGGAAACACAACGGGCTCTATCACAGGCGTCACGTTGAGCAACATCAAGTTGCAATACCGCGGAGGCATCACGATGGAAGATGTGAAGAGTCAACGGGGTATAAACCCCTTTTTCACACAAAATCCAAACATGAAGGGTTATCCGGAACCTTCTGCCCACGGCATACAGGCGGCATCATGTTTCGTCATCTCAGATGCAAAAGACATTACGTTAAAAGACATCGGCATCTCTTTCCTGCACCCCGATGAACGGCCAAAAATGGTGCTTACAAATACAGGGCGTGTGACAATAGAGCGCTTTAGTTCCGTAAAAGACCGGCAGATTGACAAAGCCGACCATATCATCTTAGATAATTAACAATAAAAACAAATATCAAAAATTACCCAACATGAAGAGATTTATCTTACTAATGCTTACCTTTTGCGCACTGACGAACATTCAGGGACAGATGCCACAGGAAGTTCTAAGTGTAGCCCAACGGGTCAATGACTATTTCATGAAGAAATACAGCGACCCCACCATTCCTACTAACGTGGGAAAAATCCGTCCCAGCAGTCTGTGGACGCGTGCCGTGTATTATGAGGGACTGATGGAACTCTATAAAGTGGATGCCCAGCAACGTTACATCGACTATACTGACCGCTGGGCCGATTTCCACAAATGGACTCCCCGCAACGGCATCACCTCGTGCGACGCCGATGACCAGTGCTGCGAGCAGACGTATCTGGACCGTTACATGATGACCAAGCAAGAGAAAATGATTGTGCATGTGAAGGAGAACCTTGCACACCAGATGAAGACTGGTAATGACCGCAAGGCCAACGGCGCACTCTACGGCTGGTGGACATGGATTGACGCCATTCAGATGGCCATGCCCGTCTATTCGAAGATGTACCGAATCACGGGCGAGCAGAAATACATCGACCATGCCATGCGGATGTACACCTGGAGCCGCGACACGCTGGCCGGCGGACTGTTCAATACGCAGGAAGGATTGTGGTGGCGAGATGCCGACTATGTTCCTCCCTACAAGGAGAAGGACGGCAACAATTGTTACTGGAGCCGTGGTTCCGGTTGGGTGTATGCTGCCTTAGTGAAGGTACTCGAAGATCTGGAGGCCATGCCGAAACTCTCCAAACAGTCGAAGAAATACTACAAGAGCCTGAAGAAAGACTTCATTCTGATGAGTCAGGGACTGCTCAGTTGCCAACGAGAAGACGGTTTCTGGAATCCTTCACTCATGTCGGAAGCCAACTATGGCGGAAAAGAACTTACAGGTACGGCCCTCTTCCTCTATGGAATGAGCTGGGGTATGAACCACGGCATCTTGAAAGCAAAGCAATATAAGCCAGCCTGCGACCGTGCCTGGAATGCCATGGTGAAGGATGCCGTACATCCAGATGGGTTCCTCGGATGGGTTCAGGGTACGGGAAAAGATCCTTCTGCCGGCCAACCATTGGCCTACGACAAGGTTCCCGACTTTGAAGACTACGGCACAGGTTGCTTCCTGTTAGGGGCAGTGGAATATTATAGGTTGAAAAAATGAGAAATGAGAAAATGAGAAATGTTAGGATTATCGTTAGCGTTTTCTTAATGGCTTTGTGCGCCATGAACGCACACGCCGGACGCACCGTAACCCATCTGGATTTCGGATGGAAATTCCATGCCGGAGATATACAGCAGGCTGCAGCCACTGACTACAACGACAACGACTGGCGCACCATAAACCTACCCCACGACTTCCAGATAGAACAGCCGTGGGTGGAACCTTCTCCAGATGAACGGCCCGACAATACTGACGTAGCCGCCAATATCAAAAGCCGACTCTCCAGCCGTGGTTTCAAAGAGATGGGGAAAGGTTGGTACCGGTTGCATCTCACTCCCGATGAAACCTGGAAAAATAAGCGCCTATTGCTCGATTTTGGAGGTATCATGTATGTGGGAGATGTGTTCCTGAACGGGGAACTTATTGGCGGAACCGACTACGGTTATGTGGGATTTGAGATTAACCTTACCGACAAGCTGAAATGGGGACAAGACAATGTGATTGCCGTAAGGGCCGACACACGTGAGCCCAACAATTCTCGCTGGTACACAGGCGGAGGACTTTTCCGCACGGTAAGACTCATTGCTACAGACAAGACTCTCTATTTTGAGCGCCATCCTCTGAACATCTCCACCCGCAACAACCAGTTCGTAAACATCAAGGCAGAGTTTACCAATCGTGGAAAGGAAAGGGAGACAACGGTCGGAGTGAGAATCTATGCCCCCGACGGGACCTTGATATTTGAGGGAAATTCCGTACAAAAGCGCATCACCGCATCGCGTACCATGGAGGCAAAGCTTCCTGAAATAGAAGTAAAGAACGCCAAGTTATGGGATTGTGAGCACCCCAATCTTTATAAGGCAGTGGTTACCTTGCAGAACGAGAAGGGTGAAATAGTAGATGAAGCGTCGTCATGCTTCGGCATCCGCACCGTGGAAATGACTCCCGAGAAGGGACTTCTGCTCAACGGAAAGAAAGTGCTGCTGAAAGGCTATGCCAACCACCACACGCTGGGTGCACTGGGTGCAGCCAACTATCCGCGAGCCATTGAGAAACGCATCCAGATGGTAAAGGAATGGGGCCTCAACCACATCCGCACCAGTCACAATCCCTACAGCCGGGAATTTATCGAACTTTGCGACAAATATGGTATCCTCGTCATCGACGAACTCTACGATAAATGGACACGCCAGCACACAGGCGGAAGAGTTCCCTTTGAACAGTTGTGGCAACAGAATGTCCCTGAATGGGTGAAGCGTGACCGCAACTCCCCCTCCGTAGTGATGTGGAGTCTGGGCAACGAGCTGCAGCAAGATCCCAATCAACCATTCAATGACTTCGGCGTAACGATGTACCGACTCATGAAGACCCTCATCAACCGCTATGACAGCACTCGGCTCGTGACCGTAGCCATGCATCCCCGCTACCGTAACTGGGAGACCGACTCGCTGCCCGCTGATCTGGCCATGATCACCGACGTGCAGTCTTACAACTACCGCTATATGTATTTCCCTGGCGACGGCAAGCGTTTTCCGTGGATGAAGTTTTACCAGAGCGAGGCTTCCGTGTCGGCCATGGGCGAGAATTACTTTGCCATGGATCTTGACAAAGTCATCGGATTGGCTTATTGGGGAATTATCGACTATCTTGGCGAAAGTCAGGGATGGCCGGCAAAAGGCTGGGAACAAGGAGTTTTCGATATCACCCTCGAACCCAAACCGAAAGCATATTACATGAAGAGTTTCTTCAAACCAGAGGAACCTTTGGTGCATATCGCCGTGATCGACAAGAAGGGAGACATGATGTGGAATGGCGTACAAACGGGCAATGACGGTATGAGTGACCACTGGAACCGCCATCAGGGCTCAAAAGTGGATCTCATCACCTATACCAATGCCGACGAGGTGGAACTCTTTGTCAACGGTAAAAGCATGGGCACGAAGAAGAACGACAAGAAGAATGACAAGATGCGCAACCAAATCCGATGGGACAATATCCCCTACGAAAACGGCTACTGCGAAGCCATAGCCCGCAACTATCCACCAACACCCAACACCCAACACCCAACGCCCAAGGAAGTGGCCCGCCATAAGATTGAAACTACGGGGGATGCCGTGAAACTTATTGCCATCCCCGACAATAGTCAATGGAAGGCCGACGGCATGGATCTGCAGCATGTACGCGTCTATGCCGTTGACAAGAAAGGACGCCGCGTCTATCATGCGCAGCAGCAACTCTCTTTCAGCGTCAGCGAAGGTGCAGAAATCGTAGCCGTTTCCAACGGTGATCAGACGAGTAACGAGTTGAACGTCACCAACAAACGCAGTCTCTATAACGGTTCTGCCTTGGTCATTCTGCGTGCTGGGCGCCAAGCAGCCAAGCCCGTTCTCACCATTGAGGCCGACGGGCTCAAGACTGTTAAGACCAAACTACAAATTCAGTAACTCTGATGAAAAGATTATTTTCTTTAGTTCTTTGCGTCTTCGTGTCTTTGTGTTCAGTTAATACTTTCGCAAAAGGTAACCTGCAGAAAGGCAACCGCTACCTCTTCTGCCACATGAACGACGCCGGACCGGCATGGACGGCCTACGCCTTGAGCAAGGACGGCATCCACTGGCACGACCTTCTCGACGGCGATTCCATATTCAGCGATGCCGTGATGGCTCCCATCGAGAAGCGTTCGCGCGACGCATTCATCTGCCGCAAGCACGACGACAGCGGCTACCTGATGGTGTTCACCGACATGGATGCCTCGCAGGCCTCGCGCAACCGAATGGGAAAAGTGGAGACTTGGGACAACTATGGCATCTGCCTGCTCACTTCCGACGACCTTATCCACTGGAAATCAAAAGGCTACGACTTCCGCAAAGGAACATCCATTTTCTGCAACCCACAAGGCGAAAGCGTGTATAAAGACTGGAGTACCATCAACCGCGTATGGGCTCCGCAGATTATGTGGGACGAAGACATGGCCCGACGGCCGCAAGGGCGGCTACATGATTTACTATTCCATGTGGAACCGCGCAGAGGAGAAATACGACCGGATGTATTACAGTCATGCCGATGAGAGTTTTACCCAACTCACCCAGCCGCAACTGCTTTTCGACTGGGGATACGCCACCATCGATGCCGACATCAACTGGGTGGAAGCCGACCGGCAGTGGCACATGATGATTAAGAAAGAAGGCGGAAAACCCGGACTGTTCACCGCCACGGCACCCAGTCTGACTGGTCCGTGGAGCGAACCCGTGGAAGACGACTACGTGAATTTTGAAGGAAATAAGAAATGTGAGGGAGTTTCGGCCTTCCAACTGGAAGGTTCCGACATGTGGATGATTGGCTATATCGAGTATTCATCGAAGCCCAGGAACTACCGCATCTGCGAGGCCGACCGATTCATGCGCAACTTCAAGAATCCGAAGAACATCGAAGGCGTGGCACGTCCGCAACACGGTTCGTTCATGCGCATCACGAAAAAGGAATACAAGCGCCTGGAACGATGGTCGGCAAAGCATAAAAAGGGGAAAAAATAAAAAGGTATAAAGATTCGTTTAAGTTTTATCCTTTAAGATTTTGCCATGCCGTAAAAATACTGTAAATTTGCGGCATGGTTTTAAATTACATTTGGATTGCATTCTTCATCATCGCATTTGTCATTGCTTTGGTGAAACTTATTTTTTTCGGTGACGTGGAAGTCTTCCCCGCCATGATGAATTCCACATTCGACAGTTCCAAGACCGCCTTCGAGATTTCACTCGGACTGACGGGCGTCTTGTCGCTGTGGTTAGGTATTATGAAGATTGGCGAGAAGGGAGGCGTCATCAATCTCTTTGCCCGTGTGCTCTCGCCCGTATTCACGAAGCTGTTCCCGGATATCCCCAAGGGGCATCCCGCCACGGGAAGCATCTTCATGAATATTGCGGCCAACATGCTCGGCCTTGACAACGCTGCTACGCCCCTGGGACTGAAGGCCATGGAGCAGTTGCAGGAAATCAACCCGAAGAAAGACACGGCCAGCAACCCGATGATTATGTTCCTTGTGCTGAACACCTCGGGACTGACGCTCATCCCTGTTTCTATCATGGTCTATCGTGCACAGCAGGGGGCCGCCCAGCCAACGGACATCTTCATCCCTATCCTGCTGGCGACGTTCTTTTCCACCATGGCGGGCATTATCGTGACCTCGCTCTATCAGAAAATCAACCTCCTCAACAAGACTTTGCTGCTCACGCTGGGCGGCATGTGCGCCTTGGTGGCAGGCAT
>ONFE01000028.1 GCA_900316985.1 uncultured Prevotellaceae bacterium | reverse complement strand
GGAGCATTTTGAACACAAAATTCACAGATAAAAACGCTATACTCAACTAGACGAAATTCACAAAAAATTGGCGCCCTGATTTCTGTGTCTTTTGTTTTGTCGGGAGACATCTGCGCAAATGCCTCAGTGTTCTTTTGTGGGTTCTGTGTTCTTTTTTTTGCCCCGTCCACTTTTCACGATACAAAGATACGACATTCTGCTGACGCGATGGTACCTTATGGGTACCTTATGTGGACTTACGGGGTACTTAAAGGGGAGTTATAGGTCCTAATGTGGAATTAGGGGTACCTTATTGACTGCCTCCGGGGCTTCCACTCATCGGAAACCAGGCATCCGCCCAATGGAAGCCCTGCTTCCACCCATTAAATCAAATGCAAGCAGGGGATAGAAAATAGTTATCGTTAGGGTTAACGTTATCGTTGTAAAAATTTGGCATTCTGACTAATTTTTAGTAACTTTGCATTGCTATGAGCAACTATAAGGAACGCGGAAGGATGGAGCTGGCAATGCTCTATTTCCCGCAGTTAAGTGGCAAAAAAGCGTGGTTGAAACTCAAGTCATGGATTGAGTACTGCCAACCGCTCGCCAAGGAGCTCGCCCAACTGGGCTACACCGGCCGCCAGCGCACATTCACACCCCGACAGGTGAACCGCATCGTGCACTACCTGGGTGAGTATTAACCCCCTCCCGTCCTCCCCGAGGGGAGGAGAGAGCCCCTCTCGTTTCGGGAGGGGATTTTTTGTGCGGCAGAAATGACAGATGACAAATGACAGTTTTTTTATTTTGCGCCTGAAAGATAGATTAGTATTATATATATTATAATATATATAATACTAATACCTTCTATACTCCCTCATTTTTCAATTTCAAATAACTGTCATCTGTCATAACTGTCATTGGCTGGCGAATTTTACTGTGTACGGAAAAGGTTGGCTACCTCTCCTGAAAATTGACTGTCCACAAGAGTGCACCTGCATCGCCCGAGATTATAAAAATAATCCCCCGTTTTTTTTGTTATTCTCGATTCTTATTGCTATTTTTGCAAACAAAAATGAAACTACAACAATGAGCACAAGGCTATCCGTACAAGATGCTCTCAAGCATGTACACCTAAAAACGGTGACGCTGAAGAATGAAGAGAATGCAAGGTTTATAAAAGCCCTGCAGGCAAATATCGTACCCCGCGACCAAATAACGAACTTTTCAGAGAAAGTGCATGAGGCTCATGTACGTGACTTTCTCCTTGACGCATTTTACAGAGGTGAACACTATATAGGCAAAAAGGACGAGAACAACACCGACCTGTGCATATTTTCCGAAAACAGCGAGAACTCGGCAGCCCAGGTGCTGATTGAGTGCAAGAATCCCAGGAGGGACAATCATGAGATGGTTACTGATGAGCATCTTAACAGGAAGGCTCTCCATGAGGTAATAACATATTATCTGGATGAGCTTTCAAGGGGGAATTACGAAGTGAAATATCTCATTGTGACCAATGGCTACGACTGGTTTGTTTTCGAGGCGTTGATGATACGTGAACTTATTGCTACAAACGAACTTCTCAATAAGTACAAAGCCGTGAAAGCACCATCTCTATGGAAGTCAAAAGCTGACAACTTCTATAGGGAGGAAGTGAAGCCAGCAGTGGAGAGAGTGCTTGACCAACTGATTTATACTGGCTTTTCGCTCGATAAGTCAGAACACACTGTTGGCATCAAGAGCATCTGCAAGATGCTTAGCCCTTATTTTTTACTCAAGCAATCCTATAATGACAAGAATGCCTTGAATGAGCGTTTTTATAATGAATTGCTCTATATTATCGGTCTGGAGGAGAAGAAAAAGAATGGAAGACCTGTAATCACTCGGCGTCCTGAAGGCAAACGTGAACCAGCCTCGTTATTGGAGAATACGCTTCACCAATTATCTGATTTCCCCAAATTCACATGTATTGACGAAGAATCCCAGTTGGACTTGGCTTTAGAACTGGTATTAATGTGGGTGAACCGAATGCTTTTCATCAAACTGGTAGAATCTCAGCTTGTGCGTTTCAACCGGGATGAAGGCAAATACAAGTTCTTTACCAACTCCGCTATCAAGGATTACAATGACCTTAATGAGTTGTTCTTTCAGGTACTCGCCTTGAAAGAAAAAGACCGTCAGAACATCAAGGAGGCCTTTAAGGTTGTACCTTACCTGAACAGCCGACTCTTTGAACTCTCCAAGATTGAGGCAGATTTCTTCCGCATTTCAAGTTTGAAAGTAGACATGATGAAGTACTTTGACAAGACTGTCCTGTCTGAAGATGCAAAGAAAAGTCCCAAGGGTGTAGAAAACATAAAATATATTGTCGACTTCCTCAACAACTATGACTTCGGGGCTGACTCGAAAGAGATGTTGAGCTTTGCACGCGAGGAGAAGGAACTCATCAATGCCTCTGTGCTCGGGAAGATATTCGAAAAAATCAATGGCTATAAGGACGGTGCTGTATTCACTCCGTCGACCATTACTCAATTCATATGTCAGCAAACTCTCGAGCGAACCGTGGTAGAGAAATTCAGGGAGAATGGATGGGACTGTAGCACGATGAATGATCTGAAAGAACTCATAAATAAGGAGAACCGCAAGCAGGCAAACTTGTTGGTGAACACTATCCGCGTGTGCGATCCAGCTGTCGGCAGCGGCCATTTCCTTGTTTCGGCCCTGAACCAGCTTATTGAAATCAAATATCGTCTTGGCATCCTGCTTGATGATGAGGGGTTGCCCGTGAAGGACTACAATATCAGGATTATTGACGACGAACTTGTAATACGCGATGAGGAAGGTAATAGGTTTACTTATTGCCGCAATACTGGTACGCTGGAACTTCAGAAAGTATTATTCCGTGAGAAACGAGAAATCATTGAAAACTGTCTTTTCGGTGTGGACATCAACCCCAATTCTGTAAACATCTGCCAGCTCCGTCTTTGGATAGAGCTACTCAAGAATGCCTACTATGATGACAGCAACCATTTGGTGACGCTCCCCAACATAGACATCAACATCAAATGTGGAGACAGTGTTGTACATCGAAAAGGCCTTAAGGATGATTTACGTCTGGAAATGGCAAGAGCCAGAATGACTGTTCTGGAGTATAAACAACTCGTTGCCGACTACAAAAATATCCATGACAAAAAGAAACGCAAGGAAAAAGAGGAAAGACTTGAAGAACTGAGAAAAAATATTCTCACAATCATCAGGAATGGCGACGAGCTATATCGGAAGAGAAATAAAGCCCAAGCGGAATGGAACGAACTTACGAGTTCATTATATGGAGGTTCTCTTGTATGTGAAGATGACGAAAAAAACGAAAAGCTTCAGGCAAAAATTGCCAAGTTAAACACTAAAATAGGGAAATTCGATGTGCTGATTAAGGAGCGTGAAGAAATGTTCTGCCGTGCTCTTGAATGGCGTTTTGCTTTTCCTGAAGTACTTGACGATAATGGGCGTTTTGTCGGCTTTGATTGTATAGTAGGCAATCCTCCATACATCTCTATTGCTAACCTGAAAGAAGCAGGCAAGAAGGCTCTTTCCATGATAGGATACCATTCGTACAACAGCAATGGTGATATATGTATGCTGTTCTATGAATGCGGGATGAAACTTCTCAAACCGGGCGGGTTGCTTATGTTCATCACAACCAACACTTGGCTTCGCTCAGATTCTGGGGCCGGGACACGAAAATATATGGGGTGCTACTCAGACCCCATGCTGCTCATCGATTTTAAAGACGCTCAATTGTTCGACAATGTCACGGTTGCCACCAATATCCTTATGGCTCGCAATTGCCAAAACAACTATAAAACCATGGCCTGCGAGATAGAAGACTATAACAAGAAACTGAATCTAAGCGGATACATTTCTGACAGGCTTGTAGAGAACAGCTATGATACTGAGAGCCCCTGGGTGGTTCTGTCAGAGGCTGACAAAGCTATTGTGGAGAAAGTTAATCAAGCGTGCAAGGAGGAAGCAGACAGTGCCCCAAAAACATTATTCTCTATGGGATATATCATCTATAGTGGTTTTAAAACAGGCCTTAACGATGTATATTGCATTAGTAACGAGGATGATGTTAGCCATCTGATCTCCGAAGACCCAAAGTCACGTGAACTCATAGTTGACATGGTAAGGGGTGAGGACTTGAAGAAGTTTACAGTTAATGACCATATATGGTTGCTCAATATTCATAACGGTTTGAAGGAAGAAAAGCTGCCAGCAATAGATATCAGTCAATATCCTGGTGTAAAAAAACGACTGGACGATGAAAAGATTCACGCAAAACTGGTGAAACGGGAAGATCAGGGAGACACCCCTTATAACTTGCGTAATTGTGCCTATCTGCGTGAATTTGAAAAGCCCAAAATTATGTGGGGGGAATTGTCAGATAAAGCAAAATTCGCCTACGACAAGGACGGTCGCTACTATTGTCTGAACACAGTGTTCTTTTTTACAGGTAAACGTTTGGAGTATCTGTTATGCTATTTGAACTCTTCCGTATGTGAGTACATCTTCTCTAAGCGCTGTACGACTTCTGGCATGGGTACTATGCGCTGGCTGAAATATACCGTAGGACAAATACCCATACCTCAATTGTCGGATGTACAAGAAAAAGCGATTTTGGATTTGTACCACGAGTATGAGAAATCATCAGATGAAGAAACAATAAAGAAAATCAATGACCTTTTCTATAAATACATTGGCTTGGACGATGAGGATGTCAAGGTCATAGAAAGCACTATCAAGAAGCCATCAAAGGAAGCGTCGAAAGAACAAGCATGAGATTAATAACAATGCCAAGACCAGCCGAATGCTCATCAATGGCGTGAAGACGCAGAAGTTCTGGCAGGGCTACATCGTGAGCGACGAACGCCCTTTGCGCATGAAAATTCGTAACATCTGCGGTGACGAAACAATCTTCGTGATATAACCGGCAACACCCCGCACTGACAATTCCCAATAATTGTTAATGCGGGGATTTTTCTCGCTCTATCGTGATACTTTTTCAGGAAGAATGAGTACTTTTGTAAACCAAAAAGCGGGTTTTCCGTGGAAATTCATAAAAATATGAACGAAGAAGAGCAAAAACAGCTGTTTGGTCGGAGGTTGAAGAGCGCCAGGGTGATGCGGGGCTTGTCGCAAGACGAGCTCGTGGAGCTGCTTGGTGGCGGTTTGACGAAGATGACCATCTCGAAGTATGAGCAGGGACGGGTGATGCCCTCCATGCCCAACTACATTGCGTTGGCCGGAGCCCTTGGGCTGGGCATGGACTACTTTACACGTCCGTTCAAGGTAGAGCTGACTGAAGTGGAGTTTCGCAAGAAGAGCCGCCTCTCGGTGAAGGCTGAGAATGCGGTGAAGGAAACGGTGCTCGACCAGGTGGAGCGATATGTGGAGATAGAAGATACGGTGCACGCACAGACTTCGTTTGTGAACCCCATCGGCCGACGGCTTGTGGTTTCGTATGACGATGCTGTGCTTGCGGCCGATGACGTCCGGCAGGCCTGGGGCATACCCGAGAGTGGCATACAGAACGTGACTGAGCTGCTGGAGGCACGCGGGGTGAAGGTGATTGAGATTGACGCGCCTGAGGATTTCGACGGCATGAGTGCGCTGATAGACGGAGTGACGCCCGTGATAGTGCTCAACCAGAAGTTCAACACCGGTCAGCGGCCTTCTGCCCATGCGTTCACCACTGAGCGCAAACGCTTTACGGCTCTGCACGAGCTGGGCCACATCATGATGCAGTTCCCCTCAGGGATGGAGCAACGGGAGCAGGAGCGCCTGTGCCACTCGTTCGCCTCGGAGATGCTGATCTCCACCCGGATGTTGCGCTCTATTCTTGGCGAGCGGCGCACAGACATCAGCATTCAGGAGCTGAAGGGCATACAGGCCAACTTCGGCATGTCGGCCGAGGCCCTGATGCACAAGGCTATGGAAGCCGGCATCATCAAGCGCTACAAGTATGAGTCGTTCTGCTTCGTGAAGAACCGCAACGAGCGTTTCCGCCGATGGGTGGAGAGCTCGGCGTTCACCCGTGCTGAGCGTAGCCAGAGGTTCCAGATGCTGGTGTATCGGGCCATGGCCGAGGGGCTGATAGGCGACGAGAAGGCCGCTTCGCTGCTGGGCATGACCGTGGAGAGAGTGCGCACACATAAGGCCATCGTATAAAAACACCCGCTTAAGCCTATGCTACCTATCGAAGCTGCATTGAACACGCCACAGGAGGACGAACAGAAACCTCTTGCAATGGCCCAGAGCATGCCTATTATGCTCAGGGCCCGGGATGCTGACTATCCCATGATCTTCGACGGGGAGGCTAAGTTGTTAATGCAGAGACCCGACGGAATGTTGGTTGAGGTGGACTCGCGGAAACTGATTCAGGAGGTGGTTGATAGGGTGTTAGGAGTGGAATATGAGTGGGCAAAGGAAAAACTCCATACGGAACAAGGTGGCGTGGATTTCTTTGCCATGGTGAACAAGGTGAGCCGAAAGCTTCCCGTCGGCGATGAAGTCTATGGCAAGGCGGAAAGTCTTGACAAGGTGCTTCGCCAGGATGAGATACAGCGCAAGAAAGAAGAAAGTGAGCCGACGATGCAGATGAACAACTACAACGACGGCGCCATTCGTCCTAACGGAGGGAACACCTGCGTAGGCGGAATGCAGCATAATCATTGACAAAGGAATATGGAAAATGAGAAAGAGCAACAACCCCAGATACACAACAGTTTTCAAGACGGTGCCATCCGCGTGATGGGCGGAAAGGTGCAGGTAGGCGGCGTGCAGAACAATTACGGTCAGACAGACACTGCCGAGCCTTCAAAGCCAGAACATCATGATACGACAGGAGAGGAGAGACTTAACCAGCGAGGACTGATCATTCTTATCAGCGAACTGCTTGGCATTTCTTCGCTTCAGACGGAGTACATGCCACAGGGCGGTCAGGATGCCTTGGCCTATATCGTCAGCATGATTACCGGTGAAAAGCAGACCACCCTTCGGCAAAAGATTATCGAACTGGCTAAAGAGCAGGCCGAAGGATGCTATAAGTTAAGTACAGTTAAAGGCGCGGAAAAGGCTGCCGAACTTATCAAGGGATTTAACCCGCAGATTTCCAACATGATACGCGACCACTACGATTGCGACAGGGACTGACAGTGACCCTGCGTGTAGCACTACATTAGCACTACACTGACTATAGCTTTGCCCACAGATTCCGAAACACGGAGTTTGTGGGCAATGTTCTTGTTTGCCCACCTCGGACAAAACTAAGACCCCGCACAAAAGGATGCGGCAAACGAGAGAAAAAATGAAACAGAACACAATTACGATTTTCAAGAGTGCGGATTTCGGAATGGTACGCACGATGGTGAGCGAGCAGGGTGAGCCGCTGTTCTGCCTGAAGGACGTGTGCCTGGCATTGGCGCTGGATGGCAAACAGGTGAGACGACGCCTCGATGATGGGGTGGTTTCAAAACACCCCATCGTTGACTCACTGGGCAGAACGCAGCTGGTGAGTTTCGTCAACGAGGACGGCCTCTACGATGTAGTGCTTGACTCCAGAAAGGCAGAGGCACGCAAGTTCCGCAAATGGATTACCTCGGAGGTGCTGCCACAGATCAGACAGACGGGCGGTTACATTCCTACCCGCGATGCACAGGGACGCCAACTGTCGGAGCAGGAGGTGCTGACACTAGCCAACCGCATAGCCCAGCGCACCATGAAGCAGAAGAACCTGGCGGCTGACAACTGTCTGTCTGCAAGCGAGGTGGCCAAGCGAGTGGGCTTGGGTGATGCGAAACTGCTGAACTCCATGCTGGTGGACAGGGGTGTCATCAAGTGGACGGGTGGCCGCTATCGGCTGACACCCGAATATGAAGGCCGTGGATTGGCGCAAGACCGCTTCTTCCTCTATCGTTCGTTGGAGGGTGAGCAGAAGGAACGCTCCTACCTGGTATGGACGCTCACGGGTGCAGACTTTATCGAGGATTTTCTTCACTTTTAATAATCAATTATTATGGAAACAAAAATCATGAAAGTGGTACGCCAGGGCGAGGCCTTCAGCGTACAGAGTCAGAAAAGCGAGTCGGGACAGATCCAGAAGTGCTACATCGTGCTTCGTGAGATGGGCGGCTCGAAGTATGAAAACGAGTTTGCGTGCTCGATGCTGGGCCCGCTGGCTGCGTGCAGGTTCTACGAGGGCGATTTGGTTGCGGCCACGCTCCGTTTCTCTACTCACGAGCATCAGGGACAGGTGTTTCAGGACATTGTGGCCACGGATATCGTGAAAATCAATTAACTACATTTCTAACCTGAGTTGAGGCGAGCCAAAGAGGGAGTCCCCGGGATCATTTGCGCAACCTTTCATCTGAAGCTCCTCTCTACTCGCTAAACAACGATGGTTTTATGGATAATCAAATCGAAATTATTCAGGTGGACGGCCAGGCCGTTTTCACAAGTGACGAACAAGGTAATAAGTATGTGCAGTTCCTGCCTGACGACCCTGTGGAGCAGTTTGTCGAGGGCTGGCGGCACGAGGGGGTGGCCCAGCGGCTGCGGAACGGAACGTTTGATTTTATCGCACGGCCCCGCATTCGCTCTAAGGCGACGCTTATCAAGAAGGTGGCCCACGGGCGGCTGTCGGCCACGAAGGACGGGGCCATTCAGCTGACGCTGAAGATTTTCAAGAGTGAGGGCATTCCGATGGCTGAGACGTTTATCAGCGAGGCTGAGGAGGCTGTAAGTAATGTCAAACTTTAAACACGCAAGTAACGGTATGATTTCTTTTTGCAAGAACGGGCGGTCGGCACAGGTGCTGGCCTGCCCTCTGGAAAAGTTCAACGAGATAGTGGATTCTCCGCAGGTGGCTCAGACCTGCCGTCTGCTTGCCAAAGTAGACCACGACAGCGATGAGGCCAAGCGGCTGAAACAGCAGTTGCCGCTGCTGATGTTCATGGCCAACTATAGCGACGGCCACCGCCACGCTGAGAGTGCCGTGCCCACGGGAATGGCCTACCTCGACCTCGACGAACTGAATGGCGAGCATCCGCGCGAGGCCTGGCAGCGCATCGTTCAGGTGCTCCTCATGAAGGAACTGGAGAATCTGGTGGTGCTGGTTCATGTGAGCTGTTCAGGCAAGGGCCTGCGCATCGTCTATATCATCCCCAGCCAGTTCTCCCATCTGTCGCCGACGGAGCAGATTGACCAGTCGAAGCAATGGCTGGCGGCTCAGTTGGGCGTGGAAGACGATTCGAAGACGAAGGACTTGGCACGCGGCTCGTTTGCCGTACCGCGCGACTACATCATCTATGGCCCCGACGAGCGGCTGTTTGCCGAGCACCCAAGCAGCCTCACCCCCAGCCCCTCTCCGAAGGGAGAGGGGAGTGATTGCCCACAAGCATCACAAGAGACGGATTGCGCAGGCTCGGAACCATCTACTCCTCTCCCTCACAGGGAGGGGTCGGAGGCGAGTCTTCTATTCAAGGGCGTTGCCTACAAGGACATCATTGCCGAATGGTTCCGCAGGACAGGCGGCGAGCCTCAGAAGGGTGAGCGCAACGACCGGCTTCACCGGCTGGCAGCCCATCTGCGCTACATCACCGACAACAACGAGCAGACACTCTTAAGCATCATGCCCCGCTACGGTCTGTCGGAAGAGGAGATGCGCGGACTGATCCACTCGGCCTGTTCGGCACGGTTCTACTCCATGCCCCGACAGTTGCAGGAGATCATCGGCAGCCTTGCGCCCAAAGAGGTGGCGACTGCCCGGGAGACTGGTCTTGGCTCTACGCCGCCCCCGATGCCCAAACGCCTTCCTGCGCTCATCAAGCTGCTCACCTCGAAAACGCCTGACATCTATAAGCCGGCTGTGGCTCATGCGGTATTTCCTTCCTTGGCCGCCCATCTGTGGAAGGTGCGCTTCCGTTACATCGACAACGTGGAGCACGAGGCCACGCTGATGAATGTGCTGATGGCGGGAACGGGTGCCGGTAAGGACTGTATCTCGCAACCCATCAACCGCATCATGGCCGACATCCGATTGCGCGATGCAGAGAACCTGAAGCGTGAGGCCGAATGGAAACGTGAGGTGAACTCGAAGGGTTCCAACAAGGATAAGCGGCAGCGGCCGGAGGGTCTTGTCATTCAGGAGGTGGACCCCGACATGACCAACCCTGCCTTCGTGATGCGTATGGCCGAGGCCGACGAGCACTTCCTCTACACGAAGATGAACGAGATTGACCAGTTTGATGCCCTTCGGGGGTCGGCCCGTGGTTCGCAGCAGTTTCAGATTATGTGCCTGGCTTTCGACCCAGACAACCGCTACGGTCAGACACGAGTAGGCACGCAGAGCGTTACCGAGAAGGTCTGCATCAGATTCAACTGGAACGCAGCCACGACCATCCAAAAGGGACAGCGCTATTTCTCACGGGTGCTGACCGACGGTCCGATAAGCCGCATCAACTTCTGCACGATACCCGAGCGCGAGATTGGAGCCGACATGCCCGTCTATGGCACTTACGACGCCCAGTTCGACGAGGAGCTGCGCCCCTATATCGAACGGCTGACGAGGGCTTCGGGATTGGTGGATTGTCCGCAGGCATTCCGGTTGGCGAAGAAGCTGAAGGACGAGTGCGCCGAGTTCTCACGGCTGAGCCAGTCGAGGGTGTACGAGAACCTTTCGTTCCGCGCCAACGTGATCGCATGGCTGAAGGGTTGTGTGCTCTACATCTGCAACGACTACCGATGGTCGAAGGAAATCGAGGATTTCGTGCGCTGGTCGCTGAAATACGATCTGTGGTGCAAGATGCAGTTCTTCGGCGCGGCCATTGAGGCAGCCAACCAGGAAGCCGAACACACTCAGAAACGTGGTCCCCGTAACCTGCTGGAGCTGCTGCCCGATGAATTTAACGTACACGATGCTGACATCGTCAGACAGGCCAATGGCATGGACACCCGAGGCACCCGCAATATGCTCTCGCAATGGGTTCATCGCGGCTACCTCTTACAGATGACAGATGACAGTTTTGTAAAAGTGAAAAAGTAAACTAACGCTAACGATAACGATAACGCTAACGATAACATTAACTTTAACGAAAACGAATATGGAAAAGAAAACCGCCCCTCGGGGCTTGCGGAACAATAATCCGCTGAATATCAGAAAGAATAACAAGACGAACTGGATTGGCCAGTGCAACAGGCAGGAAGACCGCTCGTTCGTGCAATTCCGCTCGATGCCTTATGGCTACAGGGCAGCGTTCAAGGTGCTGCAGAACTATCGCGTACTCTACGGCTGTATGAACTTACGACAATTCATCCAGCGCTGGGCTCCGCCCTCGGAGAACCATACGGATGAATATGTGAAGAGCGTGGCAAGAACGGCAGGAGTGAATCCCGATGCCCTGCTGCCGTCGCCGAGAAAGGCCAAGGCGCTCTGGGTGAAGATCGTGACCGGTATGCACCTCGTGGAGAACGGTATGATGCCCGTTACTTCCCAAATCGAGGAAGGTTGGAATCTGGCGTTCGCAAAGATATAAATTGAATGTTTTGTTTCTGTCATATATATGTTTTGAGAAGCACGTTGTCCGTGAGGATAGCGTGCTTTCCCTATTTTTTTAAGGGAAGTAAAAACTAACATAATCCCAACCATTTTTGGAAAAATAACGCGAAGATGGGTTATATTAGAAATGATATAGTCATTACGTTTGCTAATTGCAAGAAAACGCCTTAAAAGGTAGACGGTGTATACCTATAAGGGCCATAAAGCAAATAGCGTGTAACTCATCAGAGCTACACGCTATCTCGTTTTTACTTATCAGTCTTACTTGACTTCCTCGAAGTCGGCGTCCTGGATGGTCTCATCGGAGTTGCCGCCCTGCTGTCCGCCAGCCTGCTGTCCGCCGTTGAAACCGGCACCGGGACCTGCCTGCTGACCACCTGCCTGGCTGTACATCTTCTGAGAGGCAGCCTGCATCACGGTGTTCAGATTGGCAATGGCGCTGTCGACTGCTGCGATGTCCTGACTCTTGTGGGCATCCTTCAGCTGCTGTACGGCAGCCTCTACGTTGGCCTTGTCGGCACCGAGCTTGTCGCCGTTCTCGTTGAGGAAGGTTTCGGTCTGGAAGATCATAGAGTCAGCCTGATTCAGCTTGTCAATCTTCTCGCGCTCCTTCTTGTCGGCCTCGGCGTTGGCTTCGGCTTCTGCCTTCATGCGGTCGATTTCCTCCTGAGAGAGACCTGAAGAGGCTTCGATGCGGATGGCCTGCTCCTTACCGGTGGCCTTGTCCTTGGCGCTTACCTTCACGATACCGTTGGCGTCGATGTCGAAGGTTACCTCAATCTGAGGAATACCACGACGGGCGGGAGCAATACCGGTCAGGTTGAACTGTCCGAGGCTCTTGTTCTGATTAGCCATGGGGCGCTCGCCCTGCAGCACGTGGATGGTCACCTCGGTCTGGTTGTCGGCTGCGGTAGAGAAGGTCTCACTCTTCTTGCAAGGAATGGTTGAGTTGGCGTCAATCAGCTTGGTCATCACACCACCAAGGGTTTCGATACCCAGTGTCAGCGGAGTCACGTCGAGCAGTACGATGTCGCCTACGCCGCCTTCCTTGTTCAGGATGGCACCCTGGATAGATGCACCTACGGCCACCACCTCGTCGGGGTTCACACCCTTAGAAGGCTCCTTGCCAAAGTAGTTCTTCACGAGTTCCTGTACGGCAGGAATACGGCTTGAACCACCTACGAGAATCACTTCGTCGATGTCGGCATTGGTCAGCTTGGCATCTGCCATAGCCTTCTGACAAGGTGTCAGACAAGCCTGGATGAGATTGTGAGCCAGCTGCTCGAACTTAGCACGGGTCAAAGTCTTCACCAAGTGCTTGGGCACGCCGCCTACAGGCATGATATAAGGAAGGTTGATCTCCGTGGAGGTAGAGCTTGAGAGTTCAATCTTTGCCTTCTCGGCAGCCTCCTTCAGGCGCTGCATGGCCATCGGATCCTGTGACAGATCGGCACCCTCGTCGTTCTTGAACTCCTGTACGAGCCAGTCGATGATTACCTGATCGAAGTCGTCACCACCGAGGTGAGTGTCACCATTGGTAGAAAGTACCTCGAACACGCCGCCGCCGAACTCCAGGATAGAGATATCAAACGTACCGCCACCGAGGTCGAACACAGCAATCTTCATGTCCTTGTTGGCCTTGTCAACACCATATGCCAGAGCTGCGGCAGTAGGCTCGTTGACAATACGCTTCACTTCGAGACCGGCAATCTGTCCGGCTTCCTTGGTGGCCTGACGCTGAGAGTCGGAGAAGTAGGCAGGTACCGTGATAACGGCTTCCTTCACCTCCTCGCCCAGATAGTCCTCGGCGGTCTTCTTCATCTTCTGCAGGATCATGGCAGAGATTTCCTGCGGCGTATATTTGCGGCCTTCAATCTCTACGCGGGGATAGCCACCCTCGTTTACTACGGTATAGGGAACGCGAGCAATTTCCTTTTCGGTCTGCTGCCAGTTCTCACCCATGAAACGCTTGATGGAATAAACTGTGTTCTTCGGATTTGTGATGGCCTGACGCTTAGCGGGATCACCCACCTTACGCTCGCCGTCCTTAACAAAGCCAACCACAGAAGGAGTGGTTCGCTTACCTTCGCTGTTAGCGATCACTACGGGCTCGTTGCCCTCAAAAACTGCGACACAACTGTTAGTTGTACCCAGGTCAATACCAATAATCTTTCCCATAATTGTATCTTTTTATTTGTTTATATTTCAAGTTTATGAGTTCGGGAGTTCCTGAGATTATGAGTTTCCCGGTCGTTCGTGAACTCGATTTCCATCCAACAAATCGTGTGCCATGCTGACAAGTTGCGGAAAAATGTGACAGCATGGCAGACATTCGAGACAAATAATCCAACAGTTACAGGATCTCCCTTGCAATCCACGCACAGGCTTCGGCATCGGCAAGGGCATGATGGTGAAGCCTTAAGTCGTAGCCACATTCGGCCGCTACGACATGCAGCTGATGGTTAGGCAGATAGGGCATAGCCCTGCGGGAGGCCCGGCAAGTGTCATAAAAAAGATAGTCGGGATAATCCATCTGGTAGACGCGGAAGACGGCCTTCAGGCATCCTTCGTCAAAGGGACTGTTGTGGGCTACCAGGGGGAGGCCTTCAATCAAAGGCTCTATCTGCTCCCATACCTTGGGAAAGACGGGGGCTTCCTCGGTGTCTTCCCGGCAAAGGCCGTGGACCTGCGAGCACCAATAGGTATAGTAGTTAGGCTCGGGCTGGATGAGGGAATAGAACTTTTCCGCAATCTCCCCGTTCCTCACGACGACAACGCCAACGGAACAAACGCTGCTGCGCTCGTTGTTGGCCGTCTCGAAATCTATGGCTGCAAAGTCTCTTAGCATGGATGCGGTTTTATTTGCCTGCAAAGATACGATTAATCTGAGAGACCGGCAAATTTTGCATACATCTTTATAATAAGAACGAGGGCATGCCTGGGATGGCACACCCTCGTTTTCAGAAAACCATGTTTACGGAATGTTTTTATAGTGGATACTCGTCGAAAGCGTAGAGCACGGTGGAGAGGTAGCGCTCGCCGGTGTCGGGCAGGAGGGCCACAATCTTCTTACCCTTGTTCTCAGGACGCTTGGCGATCTCGGAGGCGGCAAAGGCGGCTGCTCCGCTGCTGATACCCACGAGGAGTCCTTCCTGCTGGGCGAGCTGGCGACCGGTAAGGATGGCGGCATCATTCTCTACGGGCAGGATTTCGTCGATGTATTCGCCTGCGTATGTCTTGGGCACGAATCCGGCACCGATACCCTGGATCTTGTGAGGACCGCTCGGGTTGCCGCTCAATACGGCGGAGGAAGCGGGCTCTACGGCCACTACCTTCACATTGGGATTCTTCTCCTTGAGGGCACGTGCCACACCGGAGATGGTGCCGCCGGTACCTACGCCAGCCACGAAGATGTCGATCTTGCCTTCGGTCTGATTCCAGATTTCCTGACCGGTGGTCTCATAGTGGCGCTGGGGATTTGCGGGATTCTCGAACTGCTGCAGGATGACAGAGCCGGGAATGGAGTCGCGCAGTTCGTTGGCGGCCTTGATGGCACCTGACATTCCGTCCTTACCAGGAGTGAGGCGTACTTCGGCACCATAGGCCTTCACGAGGTTGCGGCGCTCGATGCTCATCGTCTCGGGCATGGTGAGGATGAGGTGATAGCCGCGGACGGCTGATACAAGAGCCAGTCCTACGCCGGTGTTACCGCTGGTGGGCTCGATGATGGTGGCTCCGGGTTTGAGGATGCCTTTCTTCTCGGCATCTTCAATCATAGCCAGGGCGATGCGGTCTTTCACGCTTCCGCCGGGGTTGAAGAATTCCACCTTGACGGTGATGGGGGTCTCAAGACCTTTGAAGGCTGAGAATTTCTGGAGTTCCAAAAGTGGAGTATTACCGATCAGTTCGGTGAGTTGTTTTGCGATTGCCATAATTGGGGCCCCCCTCATATCCCCCCAAAAGGGGGAGGCCAAATACGGGGGCAACGGGCCTTATGTTCTTTTTTTTCTTGTTATTGATTACTTTCTAATGTTCAGACAGCCTGGAATGCTTCGTCGAGTGCGGCGATGAGGTCGTCTACATGTTCGATACCGATGCTCAGGCGGATGGTTGAGGGATAGATATGGGCCTGCTCCAGTTCCTCGGGGCTCATCTGTGAATGCGTGGTAGAGGCGGGATGGATGACCAGGCTCTTCACGTCAGCCACATTGGCCAGCAGGGAGAAGATGCGCAGATGGTCGATGAAGCGCCAAGCCTCGTCCTGTCCGCCCTTGATCTCGAAGGTGAAGATGCTTCCGGCTCCGTTGGGGAAGAGTTTCTCATAGAGCGCATGGTCAGGATGGTCGGGGAGTGAAGGATGATTCACCTTGGCTACCTTGGGATGCTTGGAGAGATAGTCCACAATCTTCAATGTGTTCTCAACGTGACGCTCCACACGGAGGCTCAAGGTCTCCAGGCTCTGCAGCAGGATCCATGCGGAGATGGGGGCGATGGTGGCACCGGTATCACGGAGAATGACGGCACGGATGCGGGTGACGAAGGCTGCAGCACCGGCTACGTCGGCAAAGACGGCTCCGTGGTAGGAGGGATCGGGCTTGGCCAGCGTGGGATATTTGTCGGCATTGGCCTTGAAGTCGAACTTTCCACCGTCAATGATAACACCTCCGAGCGTGGAACCATGACCGCCGATGAACTTGGTAGCGGAGTGCACCACCACATCAGCCCCGTGCTCCAGCGGACGGAAAGAGTAAGGAGTGGCAAAAGTGTTGTCCACGATCACGAGGGTGTTGTGGCGATGTGCTATCTCGCTGATGCGGTCCACATTGGTCACCGAGGCGTTGGGATTGCCGAAGGTCTCGATGATGATTGCCTTCGTGTTCGGCTGGAAAGCCTTGTCCACGGCATCGAAGTCGCTAGGGTCCACGATGGTGGAAGTGACGCCCTGTGTGGAGAGCGTGTGCTCAATGAGGTTGAACGTGCCACCGTAGAGGTTGTCGGCAGCGATGATGTGGTCGCCATTCTGTGCAATGTTCTGCAAGGCATAGGTGATGGCTGCGGCACCGGAGGCCACGGCCAGTCCTGCAACGCCACCCTCAAGGGCAGCCACGCGGTCTTCGAACACACCCTGTGTGGTGTTGGTCAGACGTCCATAGATGTTACCGGCATCGCGGAGTCCGAAACGGTCGGCAGCATGCTGGGCGCTGTGGAACACATAACTTGCGGTCTGGTAGATGGGTACTGCGCGTGAATCAGTAACGGGATCAGCCTGTTCTTGTCCAACGTGGAGTTGCAGTGTCTCAAAGTGAAGTTTCTTTTCGTTGCTCATAATCTTATTGTTTTAAATCGTTAATAATCTTTGTAGTGCCAATTATTTGTTTTGACGTTGCAAAGTTACGACGATTTCAGCTGCAAAATTATCGCACATTTGGTGCATTTGCCATACCATAAATGTGGTATTTCGGTAAAGAATACCCTGAAAGTGCAGGTTTTATCCAAGAATTATGCACTTTCCCACGTTCATGATGGTATGCGGATGTGGGATGTGATGTATTCATTTATCCAAAATTTCCATAGGGGGATGCAAATAAATTGATGAATGATAAATGATAAATGATATTTTTTTATATCTTTGTAGCGAAAATCTACAGGCTTATGAAGTACGCGGAATATATCGAACAGATTGAGATCGACTCCCTTTGGAGCGGCAGGCGGCACGTGATCTGGAATCTGGACCGCCAGGTGAATATCCTGAGTGGTATCAATGGCGTGGGAAAGAGCACCATATTAAATAAGGTGGTGAAGAGTGTGGACAACAAAGGCGACATCCTGAACCATCTGCTCAAGGGGGTACATATCAAGACGGTACCTGCCGATGCCACGCATATCAGGTTTGACGTGATTCGCTCGTTCGACCGCCCGCTGGTGAATTCCGACACCATCAGCCGTATGGATATGAGTCTGGCCACGGAACTGGACTGGCAGTTGTATAAGCTGCAGCGGAAGTATCTGGATTATCAGGTGAATATCGGCAACCTGATCATCGAGGAGCTGCAGAAAGGCAACTTGCAGGCAGCGCAGGAGTTTTCGGCTGCCAAGACAAAGTTTCAGGACATTATCGATGATCTGTTCAAGGATACGGGCAAGAAGATTGTACGTACGGAGAATGAAATCCGCTTCTCGCAGATTGGTGAGACGCTGGTGCCCTATCAGCTCTCCAGCGGTGAGAAGCAGATGCTGGTCATCCTGTTAACGGTGCTGGTGGAGAACAATCTGCCATACGTGCTGTTTATGGATGAGCCGGAAGTGAGTCTTCACATCGAGTGGCAGCAACGGCTCATAGAGACCATTCTCGACCTGAATCCCAATGTACAGATTATCTTGACAACCCATAGTCCGGCCGTCATCATGAACGGATGGATGGACCGTGTGACAGAAGTGTCGGATATTACGGATTTGTAAGGTTCAGGTTTCAAGTTTCTGGTTTCAAGTTTCTGGTTTCTGGTATGGCTAAGCGACTGACAGGCAACATATCATCTCAATATCTGGAGGCGGCCAACAGGCTGCGCTCTAAGAATGCACGTAAGAAAATTGTGGCCTACGTGGAGAGCTATGATGATATTCTGTTCTGGCGCACCGTCCTTTCCCCATACGAGAATGATAAACGGTATTTTGAGGTGATGCTGCCTTCCCACAGGACCTTGGAACGCGGCAAGAAATCGGTGCTGATGAATCTGGTGTTTAAGGAGAGGAAAGAGGAAAGAGGAGAGAGGAAAGAGGAGAGAGATATGCTGGGGCCTTCGATGATTGCCTGTGTGGATGCCGACTATGACTACCTGATCAAAGGGGCCACGGAGACTTCCCGGAAGGTGTGTGAGAGTCCCTACGTGCTCCATACCTACGCCTATTCCATTGAGAATCTGCAGTGCTATGCTCCTTCCTTGCATAACGTGGCGGTGATGGTGACACTCAATGACCATCGTATCTTTGATTTTGAAGAGTGGCTCAGTCTTTATTCCGAAGCCATTTTCCCGCTCTTTGTATGGAGTATCTGGCACTATCGGCGTCCTATCTATGGCAATTTCACCATTACCGATTTCAACCGTACCATTGAACTGGGCGGTTTTACGCTTAGCAACCCGCTGGGGGCTATTCAGAATATACGGAATAAGGTCTTTAAGAAGGTGGGATGGCTGCAACGTCAATACCCCGATGCCAAAGAGAGCTATCTGGCTTTAAAGCGGGAACTTCTGGAAGAATTGGGCGTGACTCCGCAGACCACCTATTTATATATACAAGGCCATCATTTGTTTGATAAGGTCGTGGTACCCGTGATGCAGAAGGTTTGTACGAAACTGGTGCGCGACCGTGAGCAGGAGATTCGCTATCAAAGCCGCCATTCTACGCAGATGCATAATGAACTGTCGTGCTACAACCACAGCACACAGGACATTGTCCAGATGCTCAAGAAGAACATGGGCTATGTCCAGTGTGATGCGTTCCGCCGTATCCAGCAGGATACCGAGCGATTGTTAAATGTAAGTTTCGAGAAACTTGACGGTTCCGCTGACGCTGAGCGTCTCGGTAGTGGCGGGGATGAGTAAGGTGTCACCTGCCATGATGCTTACCTCGTTGCCTTCGTTGTCGATGATTTTCCCTTCACCCTTCAAGCCAATCAGAATCACAAAAGAGTCGAGTTCTGAATAGTCGAGCGTCATCGGCTCGTTAAGGTCATATACAGCCGTACAGAAATAGGGGCATTGCACCAATGAAACACCTTTGTTCAGACGTCCCACATAATGGGTGCGGTAATCGTTTTCCACCTGATAGTTGATACTTTCGGCGGCCAGTTTGGTATGCAGCTCACGATAGTTACCGTTCTTGTCCTTACGCTTGTAGTCATAGATGCGGTAGGTGACATCCGAAGTCTGCTGGATTTCTGCCAGGAAGCATCCGGGACCTATGGCGTGGATGCGGCCTGCGGGCAGGAAGAAGCAATCGCCTTCCTTCACCTCATACTGAGCCAGGGCATCGCAGATGGTGTCGTTATCCACCATTTCCTTGTATTGATCGGGAGTAATCTGTTTTTTCAGTCCGCAATAGAGTTTTGCGCCCGGTTCTGATTCCATCAGATACCACATTTCCGTTTTGCCGCGGGGCTTTCCCTGCTTATGGGCAATTTCGTCGTTAGGGTGTACCTGGATGGATAAATCCTGACGGGCATCGATAAACTTGATGAGCAGCGGAAACTCATCTCCAAAGCGCTGGTAGTTCTCCTTGCCCACGAGCCTGTCCTTCAGTTCGGCAACTACCTCGTTGAGGCTTTTGCCCTTCAGCGGACCTTCTTTTACAATGGTCTCATTGTCTTTTACTCCTGAAATTTCCCAGCTTTCTCCCACGTTCTCCAACAGGGAGTCAAGGTGCTTGAATGTAACAATCTTGTCGCCGCCCCATAGTGTCTGTTTCAGCAGCGGTTGAAATTTAATGGGTTGCATAATTTTATTATATAGTTATAGTTAATGTAGTCGCCATGTCTAATTGTCGCGCCAGAATGACGGGGTGAAAAGAACCACCACGCCGAAGATTTCAAGACGTCCCATCAGCATCAGCAGGGAAAGGAGCCACTTCACAATGTCGGGAAGGACGTCCCATGACATGGTCGGGCCGATTTCCAGTCCTAGTGTAGGACCTACGTTGCTGGCGCAACTCAGTGCAATGGTGAAGGAGTTCGTGCTGTCCACACCCGCCAGGATCATGATGAAATAGGATACGAGTGCCAGCATGAAATAGGCGGCGAAGAAGGCCATCAATGTCATTTGCTGACCATAGGCAACGCTGGTGCCGTTTACCTTCACAGGAAGAACGGCTTTGGGATGGAGGATATGTTTAAGTTCGTTCTGCACGATTTTCAGTACCATGACGCCACGGACGCACTTGAAGCCTCCCGCCGTACTGCCGGCACATCCGCCAAAGAACATGCATACACTGAGTACCACCCAGGTGATATGATGCCATTTGGCTGCATCGTCATTGAAGACACCTGTCGTGGTGATGAAGGAAACCACTTGGAACAGTGCGTTTTTGATGGCTTCGTTCAGGGTGTATTCGTTGTATCTGAGCAGGAAATAAGTGATAACCGTCGTGGCTACGACAATCAGCAGACAGTAGAGTTTCAGTTCCGTATTCTTGAAGAACTGCTTGATGCGCCCCTTGAAGATCATCGCATAGAGCATCGTGAAGCTGATTCCGGAAAGGAACATGAAGATGATGGCCGTATAGTCGATGAAGGAACTATGGTAGTATCCCGTGGATTCACTGTGGGTGGCAAAGCCGCCTGTAGCGGTGACGGTCATCGAATAGTTCATGCTGTCGAAAACATCCATACCGCCCAGATAGAACATCACGCCGCAACCGATGGTCAGGATAAGATAGATACTCCAGATCCATTTGGCCGTGGTACTGAGGCGCGGGTGCATCTTGGCACGTATAGGTCCCGTGGCCTCGGCGGCAAACACTTTCACGGTTCCGCCTACCATGGAAGGAAGAATGGCGATGGTGAAGAACACGATTCCCAATCCGCCAATCCACTGCGTCATGGAACGCCAGAAGAGCAGTCCGTGAGGCAGCACTTCCACTTCATCGATGATGGAGGCACCCGTCGTGGTGAATCCGGAAATCGTCTCGAAGAAAGCATTGGTGAAATTCGGAATATAGCCGCTGATGGAGAAGGGGAAGGAACCGAACAGACTGAATATGACCCAGGTGAGCGTCACCAGCAGATAGGCATCACGTCGGCCTAAGGCATTGTCGGCATTACGTCCCATAAACCGCAACACAATGGCTCCGATGAACATAATGACCAGCGTGATGGCGAAAGCCATGATGTCGTCCTCGTGGTAGAAGAGTGACACACCGATACACACCAGGATGAACATTGCCTCCAGCAGAAGCAATGACCCCAGAATCTTGTATAGCAGCTTATAGTTAATCATGGCTCTTCACTTTATCACTTAAAGAACTTCTCTATCTTCTCCATATTCAGGTCGTGGCAGAACACCACAACGATATCGCCGGCTTCAATCTGCGTACCGCCACTAACAAGTTGTCCCTGTCCGTGGCGTACCAGTCCGCCGATGGTGGCTCCCTTGGGAAGTCCCAGTTCGAAGACTTTCTTCTTGGTCACCTTTGATCCCTGCTGGGCCGTGAATTCGGCGACGTCTGCATTGGCCGTCATCAGGAAACGGATGTTGTGGACATCCTCATCGAGCATCATCTGGTAGATGGCACTGGCAGCCATGGCCTTCTTGTTGACGATGGTGCCGATGTCAAGACTTTCTGCCATTGCCACATAGTCCATATTCTCTACCATTGCCACGGTCTTGCGGACACCCATGCGCTTGGCTGTCAGACAGGCCAGGATATTGGTCTCGGCATTACCCGTCAGGGCTACGAAGGCCTGTGTATTCTTCACGCCCTCTTCCAGTAGCAACTGCATATCGCGTCCGTCTCCGTTGATGACCATCACACGGTCGGTATCCACGAGATCGTTCAATTTCAGGCAGCGCTGCTCATCCATCTCCAGGATTTTGCAATCCATATATTCAGGCATCATCGCCACGGCACGCACAGCCGTTTCTCCACCGCCCATCATCATGACGTTTTTCACGTCCACATAATGCTCTTTTCCCACAATCTTGCGGATATAGGGAATATAGTTGCGGGTGGTCATGAAGTAGGCCAGGTCATAAATCTTCAGTTCATCGTCACCTCGAGGGATGATCGTCTCATCGCCTCGTTTGATGGCTACGATATGATAAGGACTCTCCGGCTTGCAGAGATCCTTGAGCGGTTCATTGAGAATCTCGCAGGTCTCGCGGAGTTTGATACCCAGCATCACGAGGGCACCATCGTGGACATCCCAACGCTGGCGTACCCACGACATCTTCAGCCCGTTGGCGATTTCTTTGGCCGCCAGGTTTTCCGGATAGATCAGCGAGGTGATACCGACGCGCTCGAAGAATCCGTCGAGTTTGGGATCAATGTATTCGTAGTTGTCCACCTTGGCCACCGTTCGTTTGGCTCCCATTGCCTTAGCCATGATACAGGTGCTGATATTCAGACTCTGGTCGGGCGTCACGGCGATATAGAGATCGGCATTCTTCACACCGGCTTCTTCCATGGTGGAGATACGTGACGGGTCATCGTTGATGGTGAGCAGGTCATGGTCGCTCGATACATTCAGCAAGCGCTCCTCATCGTCGTCAATCAGCACGGTGTCCTGATTGTTTCGCGAGAGCAGCTTTGCCAGATGCGTTCCGATGGCATAGGCGCCAGAGATGATGATTTTCATAATGCTTGATTATTATTTGTTAATGGCCGCGAGGATAGCCTCCTTGTCAATGCCCACGATGTGCTGAAGTTCTTCCACAGTACCGTGTTCCACAAACTCATCGGGAAGTCCCAGACGGGTAATCTGCGGATGATATCCGTGGTCATTCATCCATTCCAGCACGGCAGAGCCCAGTCCGCCGTTCTTCACGCCGTCTTCCACGGTGATGATGCGGCTGAAGTGTTCGCCGACCTCTTTCAATATGGCCTCATCGAGGGGCTTCAGAAAGCGCATGTCATAATGGGCAGGGAGTTGGGATGTCCCGGTCTTCACCATATCCTCAATCGCCTCTTCCACGGTGTTGCCGACAGGGCCTATGGAGAGAATGGCCAGGTCTTTTCCGTCACGGATTTTCCGGCCAGTGCCCACTTTTACCTCTTCCAGGGGACAGCGCCAGTTCACCTGAACACCTTTGCCTCGGGGGTAACGGATGACGAATGTGCCCTTTCCAGGTAATTGGGCTGTGTACATCAGCCGGCGCAGTTCGTGCTCATCCATCGGTGAGGAGATGGTGATATTCGGAATCGGACGCAGGGCTGCCAGATCGAATGCCCCGTGATGCGTGGCTCCGTCTTCACCTACCAGTCCGGCGCGGTCAAGACAGATGACAACGGGCAGATTCAGAATGGCCACGTCATGGATAATATTGTCGTAGGCACGTTGTGCAAAAGCGCTATAGATATTGCAGAAGGGCTGCAGTCCGTCTTTTGCCATTCCGCCGGAGAACGTCACGGCATGGCCTTCGGCAATACCCACGTCGAAGGTGCGCTTAGGCATTTTCTCCATCATGATGTTCATGGAACATCCGGTAGGCATGGCAGGTGTGACCCCTACGATACGCGGATTCTGCTCAGCCAGTTCCAGCAGCGTCTCACCGAACACCTTCTGGAACTTGGGGGGCTGGTTGTCACACTCTTCACAGATACGCTCACCGGTATCCACATCAAACTTACCTGGTGCATGCCAGATAGTAGCCTCATTCTCAGCGGGTTTGTAGCCATGTCCTTTCTGCGTGTGCAGATGGAGCATCTTAGGGCCTTTCATGTCCTTCAGTTGTCGGAGCAGTCTTACCAGCTCCTTCACATCATGTCCGTTGAACGGTCCGAAGTAACGGATGTTCATACCCTCAAAGATGTTCTGCTGATGAGAGATGGCGCTCTTCAAGGCATTGCTGAGACGGATGAGTCCCTTACGCCGGTCTTCTTCCAGATAGCCCTTGCGGTTGAGCCATCTTGAGGCTTTGTAGCGCAGACGGTTATAGGTCTCGTTGGTGTTGAGGTTGATGAGATATTCTTTCATGCCTCCCACCGAACGGTCTATCGACATATTGTTGTCGTTGAGGATGATGAGCAGGTCGTTGGGCGATGAAGAAGCATTGTTGAGTCCTTCGAAAGCAAGTCCGCCGCTCATGGCACCGTCGCCGATGACGGCCACCACTCTTCTCCGGGAGTCTTTGCTGCTGCTTGCTGCCACCGCCATTCCCAAGGCAGCTGAAATGCTGTTGGATGCGTGTCCGCAGGTGAAAGTGTCGTATTCGCTTTCCAGTGGAGAGGGGAAGGGCATGATGCCGTGCAGTTTGCGGTTGGTCTTGAACTGTTCCCTTCTTCCGGTGAGAATCTTATGGCCGTAAGCCTGATGGCCTACATCCCATACGATGCGGTCTTCAGGGGTGTTGAAGACATAGTGCAAAGCCACCGTAATCTCCACTACGCCCAGGCTGGAAGCCAGATGACCGGGGTTCACCGAAAGCTCCTGCACGATGTCCTCGCGCAGTTCATTGCAGAGCTGTGGCAGTTCATCCACCGTTAGTTTCCGCAAGTCTATCGGGTCTTTGATGTTGTTCAGTATATTGAATTTCTTTTCTTCCACTTTTGTAAATATGTGCGTACAAAGGTAATTAAAAATTAAATATGTACCAAGCAAAAACTCTTTTTTCTCCTTTCTTGTTGCGTAAACCAAATAAAATTGCTATCTTTGGCGAGCAAAATATAAACTTTACCCATGAAGAAAACATTTTACTTGATAGTAGCCATGGCTTTTGCCCTTTCCGCTACCGCACAGCAAAAGGGTGGAGGCATCTCGCCTAAGATGTTGCAGGAGATTGTAAATGCCCAGCCTAAAGGTGCTGCTTCGAAGGCTCTGGCCAATGCCATCGCTACGAACAATATTGACGATTTGGCCCGTACGCGGCAGAGTCTGTTTGCTATCGATAAGCATTTCAGTATAGAAACACCCAAGCAGAGCATTACGAACCAGAAATCGTCAGGCCGTTGCTGGATGTTCAGCGGACTGAATGTGCTGCGTGCCGATTTCGCCAAGCGGCATAAGGACACCCTTCAAGTCACGTTCTCCCAGGATTACCTCTTCTTCTATGACCAGTTGGAAAAGGCGAATCTTTTCCTGCAAGGTATCATCGACACTGGCAAGAAACCCATTGACGACCTGCGTGTACGTTTCTTCCTGCAAAGTCCCATCGGCGACGGTGGCACTTTCTGCGGCGTCTCCGACCTTACTGAGAAGTATGGGCTGGTACCTACGGAAGTTTGTCCTGAGACCTATTCGGCTGAAAATACGGCCAAAATGCGCGCCGTTATCAAGAGCAAGCTCCGCGAACAGGCGCTGCAGTTGCGCGACATGGTGCAGAAAGGCTCTTCTTCCGATGCCCTCATGAAGGCGAAGACCAAGATGCTGACAGAGATCTACGGGATGCTCTCCCTTATCTTGGGCGAACCCGTGAAGGAGTTCAAATATGCTTTCCGCAACAAGGACGGCAAGCCCATGACCGAAGCCAAGACCTACACGCCGCAGTCTTTCTATAAGGAGGTGGTGGGCGAGAGTCTGAACGGCACTTTCGTGATGGTGATGAACGATCCCCGCCGTCCCTATCACAAGACATACGAGGTGGAATACGACCGCCATACCTACGACGGCCATAACTGGAAATACCTCAATTTACCGATGGATGAGATTGAGCAGTTGGCTATTGCGCAGCTGAAAGACGGACGCAAGCTGTACAGTTCCTACGATGTGGGTAAACAGCTCGACCGCAAGCGCGGTTATCTGGATCTCGACAACTACGATTACGCCTCACTTTTCGGAACCACGTTCACGATGGATAAAGCCCAGCGCATAGAGACTTTCGACAGCGGTTCCACCCACGCCATGACGCTGACAGCCGTTGATCTCGACAGTCAGGGCAAGCCCGTGAAGTGGAAGGTGGAGAACTCATGGGGCGCCGATAGTGGTGTGAACGGCTATCTGATTATGACCGACCGTTGGTTCCGCGAATACATGTTCCGTCTGGTGGTCGACAAGAAGTACGTCTCTTCCACGCTGCTGAAGGAGTATGAGCAGAAACCGCTGATGGTGATGCCGGAAGATCCACTTTTCTCCGTAGATGAGTAAAATTTCTAACAAAATAATATGTTTAACCTTTTAAAAAATCAAAGTTATGAGTAACTACAAAATTATTGACATTGAGGGCATCGGTCCCGTGTATGGTGAGAAGTTGCAGGCTGTAGGTATCAAGGATACCGATGCATTGCTCGAAAAGTGTGCAAAGCCCGCAGGCCGCAAGGCTCTTGAGGAAGAGACTGGTATCAGTGGAAAGCTGATTCTGACATGGACCAACCATGCCGACCTGATGCGTATCAATGGCGTAGGCCCCCAGTTCTCTGAGTTGTTGGAGGCTGCCGGCGTAGATACCGTGAAGGAACTGAAGCACCGTGTTCCCGCCAATCTGCAGGCCAAATTAGAGGAAATCAATGCTGAGAAAAATCTTGTCAACCGTGTACCCGCCGTTTCCGAGGTTGAGAAGATGATTGAGCAGGCTAAGGAACTGCCCGCCGTGATGGACTGCCCGCCGTGATGGAATACTAATCAGTATATGCTAAATAGAAAAAGAGGATGTGTCATTGGCACATCCTCTTTTGTCTTATAGTCATTAATACTTTGCTACCGGTGTGGTTATTGAAAGAAATCATTACACCAAATGCTCCACGAGGTCGGCGCGCTCACCGGGAAGCATGTCGATGACGGGGATTTCGATCATGGTGTAGCAGCCGGGCTGCTGGCGCATGGAGGCGCGGGCTACGTTGACGAGTACCTGACCGGTGAGGGCGGGGTTGTTGATGCTCATGTTGAACTCCAGACGCTGGTTCTGGGTCTTTCCGCTGACGCCTTTGCGCACGAGGTTGACACCGTGGCCCATGTCGCGGACGGCATCTACGCTCTCTACGGCAAAGACGTGGGTCTCGTCGTTGGCGAAGTAGGGGTCGGCCTTGATGGAGGCGGTCACGTCTTCGAGCTTGGCGCCGTCTTCGAGCTCTACATAGACCATGCGGCGATGAATGCCTTCACCGAGGGGAATGGTCATGGAGAGGGCGTTCTTGACACCGGCCTTGGAGCGCACGCATACGGAGTGGCCCATCGACATACCGGGACCGAAGTTGGTGTAACTCAGGCCTTTGGGAGCGAGGCTCTGCATCAGTGTGCGGACGATGGAGTCGGAACCTGGGTCCCAACCTGCGGCAATCACGCTGACGGTGCCTGTCTTCTTGTTGACTTCCATTAAGCGTTCACGATAACCGCGGATGTTGGTATGGATGTCGAAGGAGTCAACGGTATTGATACCCAACGGCAGAATCTGGTTGGCATATTCCTCGCAGGAGCGGGTAGGGGTGGCCAGAATGGCTACGTCAACATCTTTCAGTTCCTTGATGTCTTTCACTACTTCATAGGGTGCAAGTTCAGCGGGCTTGTTCTCTGCGCCATTGCGGCGTACAATGCCAGCTACTTCGAAATCTTCGGAAGCCTCCAAGGCCTGAAGTGCGTACTTTCCGATGTTGCCGTAACCTACGACGGCTGCTCTGATTTTCTTCATATGTTTTACGTTTTAATGAGTGTTTGTCGTTTGCCGGCTGCAAAATTACACAAAATCATTTAAACCGCAAGCATTTTGCGCAATTTTTTAATCGTTTGCTTGCTTTTTGGCGATTGATAATCGAAAACCTTTTCAGAATAACAATTCTGTTCTTTTACTGTGCAATTATTTGGAAAATTGAAAGAAAGACTCTTTTTTGCAAATGGAAACAATGTTGTTGACATAAGCTTTGGTTTGGTTAAATTCCGGTTTAATGCAATAAAAAGAGTATCGCGTGCGTTAATTAGATTGTATATATACGATTTAGTTGACAGTTTATAGTAAAAGAAGATGATTGAATACGTGAAGGGTGAAGTGACGGAACTCACCCCGGCTTATGCTGTGATTGAAGCCCACGGTGTGGGTTACGGACTGAACATTTCGCTCAACACTTACTCTGCGGTGCAGGGTAAGAAAGAGGTTCGCCTATGGGTGTATGAGGCCATCCGCGAAGATGCCTATGTGCTTTTCGGTTTTGCCACGAAGCAGGAGCGTGACATGTTCCTGCTGCTCATCACGGTGAGTGGTGTGGGAGCTGGTACGGCGAGAATGATTCTCTCGTCGATGACCGTGGCAGAGCTTTGCAATGCGATTTCAACAGGCAATGAACGGTTGCTGAAAGGCGTGAAGGGTATAGGTCTGCGTACGGCCCAGCGTATCATCGTTGACCTGAAGGACAAGATCGTGAGCAGTGGTGTGGCCCAGGAACTTCCCGCCAATGCCGGTAATGCCACTCCGCTGGTGAGCTCACCGGTGAAGGACGAGGCCGTCAGTGCGCTGACGATGTTGGGCTTCTCGCCTGCTCCTACGGCCAAGGTGGTGAATGCCATCTTGCAGAAAGACCCGACGCTTCCTGTGGAACAGGTGGTGAAGCTGGCGTTGAAACAGATAAAATGAGGGAGACCCTAACGTTAACGATAACGATAACGTTAACGATAATCTTGAAACTTGAAACTTGAATCCTGAAACCTAGAACTTTGATAATGAGAAGACTGAAGCTGATATTAATGGTGATGGCCTTGGTGAGCGTGAATATGCTTGCCTGGACCAGTGCGCCTTGGCTTCAGGATGATAAAAGGAGGAGAGAGGAGAGAGGACAGAGGAGAGAACAAAGAGAAGAACAACGAGAAGAAAGAAGAGGAGAAAGAGGAGAGAGGAGAGGAACGGGAAGGGATACTTCCATCGTCAGCCACTCTTCACTTTTGATTGACGATGATGATGAGATCCCCGACTCACTGCTTCATCCGCGATGGAAAATCCAGCGCACGCAGCCCATCACGCAAGAAGACCTCAATCGTGGTGCCGCCGACTTGATGATGCCTCAGAATATTGAGCAGAAAGTGGAGTATAATGACACTTTGAACGGCTATCTGATTGGCTCTAAGATGGGAAGCCAGTATCTGGGTGCTCCTGTCTTCATGACTCCCGAGGAGTTCGGAGAGTGGTGTAATCTGCAGCTGCGCCGTGACTTCTACCGTAAGAAAAACGATGAAATCTATAAGGCCAAGGGCAAGGAGAAATTCGATTTCACGGATATGCATTTCGAACTGGGTCCTGCGGAGAAGATTTTCGGTCCCGGCGGTGTCCGCGTGAAAACGCAGGGAACGGCTGAACTGAAACTCGGTGCCACGATGAAGAACATCGATAATCCTTCGCTGCCCATCCGCAACCGCAAGACCACGACGATGAATTTCGATGAGAAGATCAACCTCTCGGTCAACGGAAAGGTGGGTGACAAGGTGAATATGAACCTGAACTACAACACCGATGCCACTTTTGACTATGATGCCCAGAATATGAAACTGAAATACGAGGGCAAGGAAGACGAAATCGTGAAACTCGTGGAGGGCGGTAACGTGACCTTCCCGAGCAATTCTTCCCTGGTGCGCGGTGCATCGAGTCTTTTCGGTATCCGTACGGATTTGCAGTTCGGCAAGCTGAAACTTCAGACGGTGGTGTCGCAGAAGAAGTCGTCTTCGAAGAGCGTCTCCAGCAAGGGCGGTGTGCAGACCACTCCTTTTGAACTGGATGTGGCTGACTATGAGGAGAACCGTCACTTCTTCCTTTCCTCCTTCTTCCGCGAGAAGTATAACGCCTCGATGAAGAGACTTCCCAACCTGACCACTGGCATCACCATCAACCGTGTGGAGGTATGGGTGACGAACAAGACCGGAACGACGAACAATACCCGAAACATCGTGGCTTTCAACGATCTCGGCGAAGGGGCCTCCTCGTCTGATCCCGCCAGCAATAATGCCAACAACCTTTATTCGCTGTTGAACAATACCTATTCTGAAGCCCGCAATATCGATCAGACCACTTCCGTCCTTGACGGTCATGACGGACTGGAAGGTGGTACCACTTACGAGAAGCTGGAGAGTGCCCGATTGCTCAATTCTTCGGAATACACACTCAATAGTTCGATGGGCTATATCTCCCTGAAGACGGCATTACAGACCGATCAGGTGCTGGCCGTGGCTTTTGAATATACTTACAACAGCCAGACCTATCAGGTGGGAGAATTCGCTTCCGACGTTACCGGCAACACCACGAACGCCCTCTACGTGAAATCGCTCAAGAATACCAGTCAGTCTCCGAAGATGTCAAACTGGAAACTGATGATGCGCAACGTGTATTATCTCGCATCTACGGTGGAGAAAGACAAGTTCCGCCTCGACGTGAGGTATCAGAGCGACACCACAGGCGTGTATATCACCTATATCCCTGAGCCGCAGGTGAAAGAACAGCCCATTATCAAACTGATCGGGGCCGACCGTTTGGATGATAACAACAAAGCCCATTCCAACGGCTTCTTCGACTATGTGAGTGGCTATACCGTGACTAATGGCCGCGTATTCTTCCCCTGCGTGGAACCATTCGGTAAGGACCTTCAGGACTATTTGCTGAGCTATGGGGTTTCACCGGCAGTAGCTGAGAAATATGCTTTCACGGAACTCTATGACACCACGAAGACCGCTGCCAAGCAGGTGGCCGAGAAAGACAAGTTCATCCTTGTGGGACAGTTCCGAGGCTCTAATGCCAACGTTATTTCTCTGGGTGCCTATAACGTGCCGCAAGGCTCTGTGGTCGTTACGGCCGGTGGTCAGACGCTCAATGAAGGTTCCGACTATTCGGTGGATTATAATGCCGGAGAGGTCACCATCCTGAACCAGAGCATCATCGATGCCGGAACTTCGGTGAATGTTTCCCTGGAGAGCAACACGGATTACGGACAGATGCGAAAGACGATGTTCGGACTGAACTGGGAATACGATTTCTCGAAGAATTTCCAGATGAGCGGTACTATTCAGCATCTTTCCGAGCAGGCTCTGACCACGAAGGTCTCCATGGGTGCCGAACCGCTCAACAACACCCTGTGGGGTGTGAACCTCAATTGGAAGAAGGAAAGCCAATGGCTCACTAACATTCTCGACAAATTGCCAGGCCTTCATCTCACGCAGCCCTCCCACATTTCCCTTACAGGAGAGTTCGCTCACCTCATCAGCGGAAAGGCCAGCGGCACACAGGATAATGCTTCCTATCTCGATGACTTCGAGAATACCAAGAACACCATCGATGTTTCCACGCCCCAGTCGTGGATTATTTCCAGCATTCCCAGCACGGTGCCGGGCTTCAACGACAAGACGTCCGTGCAGAGCGGTTACAACCGTGCCTTGCTCTCATGATCTTGAACAGCTTTCCAACCACTATGTCCGCGAGGTCTATGTGCGCGAGCTTTATCCCAACCGCGACCAGAGCAATTACAATGGAGCCACGGCCACGTTGCCGATCCTTAATCTTGCCTACTATCCTTCTGAGCGAGGCCCCTATAACCTGGATCCCAATCTGAATGCCGACGGCACACTGCCCAATCCGCAGCAGCGATGGGGTGGCATGATGCGCAAACTCGACACCAACGACTTCGAGACGGCCAATATCGAGTACATAGAATTCTGGATGATGGACCCCTTTGCCTATACCGGCAGCGACCGTTCGTATGGCGGTGAACTCTATATCGACCTGGGCGAGGTGAGCGAGGACGTGCTGCGCGACGGAAAGAAATTCTATGAGAGCGGCATGCCCGTTGACGGCAGCAGTGCCTTCACGACCACACAGTGGGGTAAGATTCCGACCTCATCGACCGTGACCTATGCCTTTGCCACGACTTCCGGTTCAAGGGCTTTGCAGGATGTGGGCTACAACGGACTGACTGACGAGGAGGAACGCTCGTTTGGCGACTACCAGACCTTCCTGCAGAACATCCGTGGAGCCGTGAGCGATTCTGCCTATCAGGCTATCAGTGCCGACCCTGCCAACGATAACTACCACTACTTCCGCGGCAGTGACTTCGACCGCAATGAGACCAGTATCCTGGACCGCTACAAGCGTATCAACATGCCTCAGGGCAACTCGCCCGACAGTGACTCACGCACAGAGAGCTATGACACTTCCTACAAGACGACGCCCGACGTGGAGGATATCAACCAGGACTATACGCTGAATGAATATGAGAAGTATTTCCACTATCACGTGTCGCTCCACCCCGGCGATACCATCCTGGGGCAGAACTTCATCGTCGATAAGCGCATAGGCCGGCCTAATCTGCGCAACGGCAAGCAGGGCTACGTCACGTGGTATCAGTATCGCATACCGCTCGACCGTTGGGAAGAGAAGTTCGGCTCGATCAGCGACTTCTCGAGCATCCGTTTCATGCGTATGTATCTCACGGGTTTCGAGAAGCCCATCGTGCTCCGTTTCGGAAGCCTTGACCTGGTGCGCGGCGAATGGCGCTTCTATGAGCAGTCGCTCAATACGGGAGCCTCAGAGGGTGGCAGCATGGCCGTCAGTGCGGTGTGGTGGAAAGCAATGAGCAGGCCCTTAACATGGTGGTGGAGAATCTGGGCAACGGCGAGTCGAAGGCCGTCTATAAGAACTCCAATCTCGATCTCCGCCAGTATAAGCGTCTGGAGATGTTTGTCCATGCCAATGCCATGGAGCAGAACACCACGAACCTGAAAGACAAGGAACTGGCCATCTTCGTGCGTCTGGGCAGCGACTATAAGAACAACTACTATGAATACCTCATACCGCTCGACTTGACACCTGCTGGTCATTACGACCGCTATTCGCCTGCCGATTGCCGTGCCGTATGGCCTGAGAACAATATGCTCAACATTCCGCTCGACATTTTCACCCAGGTGAAGAAGATGCGCAATAAGGCCAAGAGTGAGAATCCTACGCTCTACAGTTACTCTGTTCCCTTCACCTATACCGACCCCGAAAATCCCAATAACGTGGTCACCGTGGTGGGTAATCCTTCTCTCGGTGAGGTGAAGACGATGATGATTGGTGTGCGCAATATGATGCCGCAGCCGAAGTCGGGTGAAATATGGGTGAACGAACTCCGTCTGAAGGAATACAACAACAATGGCGGATGGGCTGCCCAGGGTGCGCTCAATGTGCAGATGTCCGATTTCGGTACGGTGAATGTGACGGGCAAATACCTTACCGAAGGCTTCGGAGGACTGGAGGAAGGCGTTTCGCAGCGTTCCACCGACGACTACGGAGCCTACAGTATCACCACCAATGTGGAGTTGGGTAAGTTCTTCCCCGATAAGGCGAAGGTGTCGGCACCTCTCTATTATTCCGTCACGAAAGAGAACACCAAGCCGAAGTACAATCCCCTCGACACCGATATGCTGCTCAAGGATGCCCTCGACGCCACGTCCAATAAGGCAGAGAAGGACTCGATAGACAATATTGCAGTCACACGTACTACAACTACCAACTTCTCGTTGAGCAACTGGCGTGTAGGCATTGCCACCAAGCGCCATCCGATGCCTTACGATCCCGCCAACTTCTCCTTCTCTTACAGTCATTCCCACAACCACCAGCAGGGAAAGACCACCGTCTATGAAAATGAGGACCGTTGGCGCGGTTCGTTGAACTACAGCTACACCCCTGTCTACAAACCCTGGGAGCCTTTCAAGAAACCGCTCGCCAAGAACAAGTCGAAATGGCTGGATATCCTCAAGCGCTTCGGACTGAACTGGCTGCCGCAGAATGTCACCTTCAATACCGAGATGACGCGTTACTACCATGAGACGCAGGACCGTGACATGGAAGACCTGGGCGGTTCCCAGTTGCCTGTGAGCTTCTCGTCGCAGTTCCGTTGGAACCGTGATTTCTCCCTTCGCTGGGACCTCACCAAGAACCTGCATATGACCTTCAGCAGCGGCACTCAGGCAGAGATTGAGGAGCCTTACTTCCAGATCAATAAAGACCTCTATCCCACGCAATATGAAGCCTGGAAAGATTCAGTATGGACCAGTATCAAGCACTTCGGAACACCGCTCGACTATAACCAGCAGTTCAATGCCTCCTATCAGGTACCGCTCAATCTCATTCCGATTTTCGACTGGATTAATGCCGATGCCTCCTTCAGGTCATCTTACAGATGGCTCCGGGGAACGGCCGACGAGGATGGCTCTTTCTATGGCAATTCCATCTCCAACAACCGCCAGTTGAGCATCAACGGTGCCTTCTCCATGGAGAAGCTCTACAACCATATCCCGTTCCTGAAGAAGGCCAATGACCGCTTCAACAAGACGCAGAGCAATACTTCCAGCAAGAAGAAGACGACCACTCCGAACAACCGCAACAATAAGAATAGCAAGAACAGCAAGGAAGATAAGGACAGCAAGGCCGAGGCTAATTCGCTGCCTAAGAACAAGCGGGCCTTCGAGAAGGAAATCACGCTGCTGCCCGATACCGCCATCACCGTCTCGCACGGCAAGAACAGCAAGCGCCTGATTGTCTCTGCCAAGACGAAGGACGGCAAGTCCTTTAAGCTGAAATACAAGTTCGTTGACCAGAACAAGATCAAGATTACCTCGAAGGTGGATTCCTCTACGGCTATCAAGATTGCCGTCACGGCCAAGGAACCGCTCGACAACCAGTCATGGTATAAGACCGCCCAGGTATTGGCACGTGGCCTGATGATGCTGCGCAACGTTTCCTTCACCTATAATAATCAGTATGCCATGGCCCTTCCGGGATTCCTGCCTTCCATTGGCAATGCCTTCGGACAGTCACGTGGCAGCGTACTGGCACCGGGACTCGACTTTGCCTTCGGTATGGCCGGCGACAGTTATATCAACAAGGCCGTGGAAAACCACTGGCTGCTGATGGCCGACAACATCTCCACGCCCGCTACCACCAATGCCACTGAGGACCTGCAGCTGAGAATGACGCTGGAGCCCGTGAAGAACCTGAAGATCGACCTCAATGCCGCCCATACGGAGAACAAGGCCCGCAACATTCAGTATATGTACAGCGGAATGCCCACCATGCAGAGCGGTACCTTCTCCATGACCACCATCTCCATCAAGTCGGCACTTGAGGGAATGGGCAATGCCAACAACGGCTACTACAGCAAGTCGTTCGAGAAGTTCTGCCAGTCGCTCCCCAGTTATCGCGAGCAGGTGCAGTCACGCTATGCCGGTGCCGTCTATCCCTCGTCGTGGAGTGGCTATGGCGGTCGTCAGTATGATGAGGCTAACGGAGCCGTACAGCCCTATAGCGGCGATGTGCTGATTCCTGCCTTCCTCAACAACTATACCCTGACGTCTTCCGGCCTCGATATCTTCCCCGGTCTCCTGCGGATGTTGCCTAACTGGACGTTGAAGTACAGCGGTTTGGGACAGCTGCCTTGGTTCCGCGACAGGTTCAAGAGCGTCAATATCAACCACTCCTACAAGAGCATCTATGCCGTGGGCTCCTACAACAGCTACAACACTTGGCAGGAGTATATGAACGGTCTCGGATTCATCAGGGATGCCACCACGGGCAATCCTCTGCCTTCATCGATGTACAATGTCTCCACCGTGAGCATCAACGAGGCCTTCTCTCCGCTTCTGGGTGTGGACGTGACGCTCCAGAACAACCTCACCTGCAAGCTGGAGTTCCGTACCACACGCGTGCTTACGCTCTCCATGACCTCCGTGCAGATCAATGAGGCACTTTCCAAGGACTGGGTTGTCGGTATGGGCTATAAGATCAGCAACTTCAATTTCTTCGGACTTGCCGGTGGCGGCAATTCCCACAAGGTGAAGGGCAAGGGCAAGAACAGGCAGAACGATGAGAAGAAGAGCACCACCACCACGAATAAGAGTGGGGTGAACCATGACCTCAACCTCCGTCTCGATTTCAGCCTCCGCAACCAGGCTTCCATCACTCGCGACATTGCCACGATGACCAGTGCGGCATCCAGTGGAAACAGAGCCCTGAAACTGGCCTTCAATGCCGATTACACCCTCTCCCGGATGCTGACGATGAGCTTCTTCTACGATCAGCAGACCAATACCCCGTTGCTCTCGTCGTCGAGCTATCCCACTACGACGCGCGACTTCGGACTCTCCGTGAAATTCTCGCTAACAAGATAAAAACATTATAAAGCAAAAACGATTATGAAAAAAAGAAATCTCCTGATGGCGCTTTTCCTGAGCCTCCTTACGCTCCCCTCCATGGCAGGAGCCGTAGGTGAAATCCGCCCGAAACTTGTTGTCGGAATCACCGTCGACCAGATGCGCTGGGACTATCTCTACCGCTTCTACGACGAGTATGTTGACGGTGGCTTCCGCCGTATGCTCCGAGAAGGCTATTCCTTCGAGAATTGCCAGATCAACTACATCCCTTCGGTGACAGCCATCGGTCACACCTCCCTGTACACGGGTACTGTGCCCAGCATCCATGGCATCGCCGGCAACAACTTCCTGAAAGACGGCAAGATGACCTATTGCTGCGCCGACAGCACCGTGCAGACCGTAGGTTCCACGACGAAGGCCGGACGTATGTCGCCCCTCAATCTTCAGGTGACCACCATCGGCGACGAGCTGAAGACCGCCACCTCCTGGAAGTCCAAGGTCATCGGCGTCTCGTTCAAGGACCGTGCTGCCATTCTTCCCGCAGGCCATAGCGCCGATGCCGCCTATTGGTTCGACAAGGATGCCAAGTGCTTCATCAGCAGTACCTATTATATGGAGAAACTGCCCCAATGGGCCAGCGCCTATAACGACCGTATCAACAAGAAACTCCCCATCGACGAAATCCAGTATCAGCCCTACGGCAACCAGATTGTGATGGAGATGGCGAAGGCTGCCATCAAGGGCGAACGTCTCGGACAGCGCGATGAGACCGATATGATCTGCATCAGCTTCTCCTGTACCGACATCACCGGCCATCAGTATGGCACTCACCATGAACTGACTCACGGACAATATATAGGACTCGATAAGCAACTGGCCGACCTCTTCAGTTTCCTCGATCGTACCGTGGGCAAGGGCCAGTGGCTCGCTTTCCTCAGCGCCGATCACGGAGCAGCCAACAGCATCATGCAGAACCTCGACCACAAGATTCCCGCTGGCAATTTCAGTGGCGGCAAGGCCCGCGATGCCCTCAACGAGATGCTCGCTTCCAAATTCGCTACCAAGGAAAAGCTCATCCCCGAACTCTTCGACTACAAGGTGGCCCTCGACCGTGAGGCTATCGCCCGTGCAGGACTGAAAGTCTGCGAAGTGAAACAGGCCATCAAGGATTTCCTGGAGAAAGACACCATGATTATGTATGTCGTCGACTTGGAGAATGCTGCCGTGGCTCCCGTTCCTGCTTACATCCGTGAGAAGATTATCAACGGCTACAACCGTGAGCGCAGCGGCGATATTCAGATTATCCTCAAGCCTCAGTTTATGGGCGGATGGCGAAACATGGGCTATGGCACCACCCATGGCCTGTGGAATCCCTACGACTGCCATCTCCCCTTCCTCCTCCTGGGATGGGGCGTCGAGCACGGGGCCTACAACCATGAGGTCCACATCACCGACATAGCGCCCACCGTCTGTTCCATCATCCACATCCAGATGCCCAGCGGCTGTATCGGTCAGGGTGTTTATGAAGACTAAATAAAAAAAGGCTCTCGATTGAGAGCCTTTATTCTTTTGGTTTATTTATCATACGCATGCACCGGATAGTCGGTGGTGAAGTGCAGTCCGCGGCACTCCTTGCGCTCGATGGCCCAGCGGGTGATGAGATAGCCCACGTTGATCATGTTGCGCAGTTCGCAGATATCCTTCGAAGCCTTCACGCGCTTGAACAGGTTCTCGGTCTCTTCGTAGAGCATGTCCAGACGGTCCCAGGCGCGCTTCAGTCGGAGGTCGGAGCGCACGATGCCCACATAGTTCGACATAATCTGGTTCACTTCCCTGATGCTCTGGGTGATCAGCACCTTCTCCTCGTTGGTCATCGTGCCCTCGTCGTTCCATTCGGGCACCTTCTCGTTGAAGTCGTATTCATCCACATGAGCCAGCGAGTGCTTGGCAGCTGCGTCGGCATATACCACGGCTTCTATGAGCGAGTTCGAGGCCAGACGGTTGCCGCCGTGCAGACCTGTGCACGAACATTCGCCGAGGGCATACAGGCGGTCGATAGATGAGCATCCGTTCAGGTCCACCTTGATGCCGCCGCACATATAGTGGGCTGCGGGGCGCACGGGTATGTAGTCTGTGGTGATGTCCAGACCTATTGATAGGCACTTCTGGTAGATGTTCGGGAAATGGTGGCGCGTCTCGGCCGGGTCTTTGTGGGTGACGTCCAGGCACACATGGTCAATACCGTGAATCTTCATCTCCTTGTCGATGGCACGTGCCACGATGTCACGCGGAGCCAGCGAGAGTCGCTCGTCGTATTTCTCCATGAAACTTTCGCCGTTGGGCAGACGCAGGATGCCTCCGTAGCCGCGCATGGCCTCGGTGATGAGGTAGGCGGGATGCGTCTCGTTGGGGTTATGCAGCACCGTGGGATGGAACTGCACGAACTCCATGTCGGCCACCGTTCCCTTGGCGCGATACACCATGGCAATGCCGTCGCCCGTAGCGATGACGGGATTGGAAGTGGTCATATACACCGCTCCGCAACCTCCCGTGCACATCACGGTGACCTTCGAGAGATAGGTGTCCACCTTCTGCGTGTCGGGGTTCAGCACGTAGGCACCGTAGCAGTTGATGTAGGGTGTGCGTCGTGTGACGCGTGCTCCCAAGTGGTGCTGGGTGATGATTTCCACGGCGAAGTGGTTCTCCTTCACGTCGATGTAGGGATTCTTGCGCACAGCTTCCATCAGTCCGCGTTGTATCTCGGCACCCGTATCGTCGGCATGGTGCAGGATTCGGAACTCCGAGTGTCCTCCCTCACGGTGAAGGTCGAACGAGCCGTCCTCCTTACGGTCGAAGTTCACGCCCCAGTTGACGAGTTCCTGAATCTGGGCGGGAGCATTCCTTACCACCTGCTCCACGGCGGCACGGTCAGAGATATAGTCGCCAGCCACCATCGTGTCCTCGATATGCTTCTCGAAGTTGTCCACTTTGAGGTTGGTCACCGAGGCCACGCCTCCCTGGGCAAACGAAGTATTGGCCTCTTCAAGGCTGGTCTTGCAGATCATGCAAATCTTGCCTTTTTTCTCTCTTGCCACTTTCAGGGCATAGCTCATACCGGCCACTCCGGCACCGATAATGAGGAAATCGTATTTGTGTACCATCTTTGTTTTAGGTTTTATAGGTGCAAAGATAGTGCAAATCGAAGACAATACAAAATAAATTCATTTATTTTTATTGTTGAGATGCAACCTATCTTCACGGCTTGAAGAGACGTAAAGATACGATTTAGCGAGGACAAAACTTTTATCCCTGCTTTAGAGCCGCCCCTTATCAAGGGGCTCAAAATTTGCAATAAAGCCGTTCAAAAACCCTTAAAAGGGAGAAAGGGAGTTTTTGTGTTCCAATAAGTCAAAGATCTCCGATGTGGTCAAAAGCGGATTTTGTTTTAGGTTTATGAACTTTGTTCATGATTTTCGGTGGCGTCTCTAAATGCATTACAAAGATACAACATCTTTTTTTCGGAATGTCACTTATTGTCACTTATGGTTACTTAGAGTGAGTTATTGCTACTTATCGTAACTTATGGTTACTTTTGTTGAATTAGCGTAACTTATTAGGCGTCGCTGGTGCTTCCACTCATCAGAAGCCGTCCTTCCGCTCATCAGAAGCCTTGCTTCCAACCATTGGAAACGATGCAAACAATGAGGAGACCCACCCCGTCCCTCCCTGTTTAGGGAGGGGGAGAGTTCTGACCCTCTCCAAACCCATTCCCGAGCAAGCTCGCCTACCCGTAGCCTTTCCCGAGGGGAGGCTTACGTACAAGGGTGAGTTCTATTAACAAATCGTCACAGAACCGATACGGAGATTTCCGCTGTCGGCTCTTCTTGTTTCTTTACAAACCTTCGAAACGCCTGTAAATAAAGGAAGAAAGAAAAAGTCCCAAAATCCCATTTTCCCATTTTTACTATTTTGAGGTTGACAACGAGAATAGTGATAGATATATATTTATATATATATATATAAATATATATCTATAATAAATGTTAATGAATTTCTATCTTTCTTGTCTTTTAGCCTTTCCGAAAACCAAAAATGGGATTTTGGGAATTTGGGACTTTTTATTTTCCGCTGAACAGCGCTAATGAAGGTGTGAAGGGGACGGTTTCCCGTTCAAGAAGGGTGAGCCCTGGTTTGTGGGTATAGATGCAGCAAAGATGCTGGGCTACAATCAGTAGGAAAAGGCCATTCTGTGACATACGGATGAGAATGACCGTATGAAATGTACGGTCGCCGACTTCATTTGCTTAATGAGACTGCCTGTATGGGGTACTGAATCGTTACCCCATAATGGGCTTTTTTTCGGGTTTTTCGTGATTTGCTTGCAGATGTCATGATTTTTGCTTATCTTTGCAATATTAAATTGATGTATATGAAAACAGCGTTTTTAATAGCTGCTCTCGTAGTGGCAGCGATGCCTTCAATGGCACAAGGGTTGAAATATTCGGTCAGCGGTACTTATGCTGACGAGGGTAAGAAAGTCTATCTGGCAGACCAGTTGACGAAGAAGAAAATCGACAGCCTGGTGGTTGCCGGCGGCAAGTTCTCGTTCAGCGGCACGGCCGACAAGGATGCCTATATGGCCGTGATGCTGGAGGGCAATGATTGGGTGACGCCGTTCTTCAACGATGGCACGCCGGTGATTGTCAACCTGAACGACAGTACGCTGAAGGGCTCTGCGCTGAACGAGCGCCTGACTCGATACGACCTGGAAGGAGAGGTTGAGAACAGGCAGTTGACAAAGAAACTGAAAAGCATGACCCGGGAGCAGCTTGAGGCCAATGCTGATGCCCTCATGGCCGAAATCACTAAGGTGCAGGAAATCAAGACGGCCACGGCCAACAGGGTGTTCAAGGAGGAGCGCCAGTCGCTCATTCCGCTGGCTTTCGCCCATTTGTATTTCCTGGACAATGGCGTGGAGGCCTACGACGACCTGGTGAAGGAGCAGGTGGTGTTTGCCAGTCATCCTTACCTGAAGAAGGCGATGGAGGACGTTGCTGCGGTGACGAAACCTGACAACGGCGAGAAGGCGGCCTTCATCGGACAGCAGTTTACCGACCTGGAGATGGCCGACCCCGACGGCAAGATGCATAAGATCAGCGAGCTGGTGGGCGAGGGTAAATATGTGCTCGTCGACTTCTGGGCTTCATGGTGCGGTCCCTGCCGTGCAGAGATGCCCAACGTGCTCGAGGCCTACAACAAATACCACGCCAAGGGCTTCGAGGTGGTGGGTGTCTCGTTCGACCAGAAGAAGGATGCATGGGTGAAGGCCGTCGAGCAGTTGAAGATGCCGTGGCTGCAGATCTCCGACCTGAAGGGATGGAACTGTGCCGCTGCCCCGATTTACAAGGTTGATGCCATTCCCGACAATATCCTCATCGACCCGCAGGGTAAGATCATCGACCGCGCCCTCCGCGGCAAGCCCCTGCACAAGAAGCTGCAAAGGATTTTCGGGGAGTAAGATAGATGATGAGAAGAATTCTTTTATTGTTACCAGTTCTGCTCTTGTCGGCTTCAGTCGCATTCGCACAGGATGAGAACAAGGACACTCTGGCCGTTGCGTTGGACTCGCTGGCGGAAGACACCGTCGCCGTGGACTCCATTGCGGAGCCTGTGGATTTGCCTTGGCCCCAGAACGTGCAGGCGCGGCTGGATGCTATCCTGAAGAGCTGGCAGTTTCTGACCACGCAGATAGGACTGCAGGTGTACGACCTGACGGCCGACTCGGTAATCTACCAGTATAACGAGCGCCAGCAGATGCGTCCGGCCTCGACGATGAAGATGATCAATGCCGTGACTTCGCTCGACAAGCTGGGCGGCAGCTATCAGTTTAAGACGCGCCTCTATCTGACGGGCAAGGTGGATTCCTGCGTGCTGCGAGGTAATCTGTATTGCAAGGGCGGCATGGACCCTGCTTTCAATGCCGACGACTTGAATGCCTTCGTGGAGAGCGTGAAGAAGATGGGGGTGGATACCATCCGCGGCAATATCTATGCCGACCTCTCGATGAAGGACAGCGACAAGTGGGGCGAAGGCTGGTGCTGGGATGATGACAACCCTTCACTGTCGCCGCTGCTGGTGGGTAAGAAGGACCGTTTCTTAAGCCGTTTCCTACAGGAATTGCGCAATGCCCGCATCGTGCTGATAGGCGACACGCTGCGGGGTGCGACGCCCTCGGGAGCCCGTGAGATCTGTGCCCGCTTCCACACCATGGACCAGATTTTGTCGCGGATGATGAAGAACTCCGACAACCTCTATGCCGAGTCGATGTTCTACCAGCTGGCAGCCTCCGGCAACCGCAAGGCCACGGCAAAGACGGGACGTGAGCAGGTGAACCGCCTGATACAGAAAATGGGTATGAATCCCGGCAACTACTATATTGCTGACGGTTCGGGACTCTCGCTCTATAACTACGTGTCGCCGGAACTGGAGGTGGCCTTCCTGCGCTATGCCTACCGCAACGGGAATATCTACAGTCAGCTGCTGCCTTCGATGCCCATTGCGGGTGTGGACGGTACGCTGGAGAACCGGATGCGTACGGGTTTTGCCCGTGGCAACGTGAAGGCAAAGACGGGAACGGTGACGGGCGTCTCGGCCCTGGCGGGATACCTGACGGCCGCGAATGGTCACCGCCTCTGCTTCTCCATCATCAACCAGGGGCAGCGCAAGGCTACGACCATCCGTCCCTATCAGGACCGCATCTGCGAGGCACTTTGTAAACCGTAAAAGACAACCCCTCCCTCAACCCCTCCCGAGGGAGGGGAGTTCAGAAAGCCTCCCCTCGGGGAGGTTGGAGGGGGTTGAGCTTTATTATATTATGGAATCAATAAAGATATACGTTGAAGACTTGCTGTCGCTGACAGGACTCACGGGGACAATCATTCCCGTGCTGCGCCATATCGCGATGGTTGTTGTGGCCGTGTTGCTGGCATGGCTGAGCGACTGGCTCTGCCGCAGGCTGCTGGTGCCGCTGGTGATGAAACTTACGGCGAAGACTGAATTTGACTGGGATGACCAGCTGTTTAACAGGAAGGTGCTCGTATCGGCCTGTCACATCGTGCCCGCCATCGTCATCTGGCAGCTGCTCCCCTGGGTGTTCTATCAGTATCCCATCGTGTTCGACATCCTGAAACGCCTCACGGCCATCTATATCACCGTGATGGCCACGCGCACGGTGGTGTGCTTCATCAATGCCTTCCAGGGCTACGAGAGTGAGGGCCGCCGCAGCAACATGCAGCAGTATGCGCGTTCGTTCTCAAGCGTGGTGAAGATTATCCTGATGTTCGTGGCGGGCATCGTCGTCATCGCCATCATTCTCAATAAGAATCCGCTGACGCTCTTTGCAGGATTGGGTGCGCTGTCGGCCGTGCTCCTGCTGGTCTTTCAGGACACCATCACGGGACTCGTGGCGGGTATTCATCTCACCTCCAACGACATGCTCCGGAAAGGTGACTGGATAACGGTGGAGAAGGCCGGCGTGAACGGCAATGTGGAGGATATGACGCTCACCACCGTGAAGGTGCGCAACTTTGACAACACCATCGTCACCATCTCGCCGAAGACGCTCATCAACGATTCTTTCCAGAACTGGAAGGGCATGCAGGAGAGCGACGGCCGAAGGGTGAGGCGCTGTGTGTCATACGACGTCCACTCGGTGAGGATCATCGACGACGCCATGCGCCAGCATCTCATCGACAAGGGCTTTTTCAAGGAGAGTGAGCTGGAGGGAAGGGAAGTGAACCTGACGCTCTTCCGCCGTTATATGGAGCGCTATATCACGGGCCGCGATGACGTGAATGAGCAGATGACCTATTTCGTTACGGAGGATGAGGCAGGGCCCAACGGCATTCCCGTGGAGTTCTATTTCTTCCTGAAGCAGAAGAAGTGGGAGGACTATGAGCACCACATGAGCGACATCATGGACATCATCTATGCCACCTCGAATGAGTTCGGCCTTTCCGTTCATCAGTATTTTCCCTCAAAAAAGTGAAGAGTTAAGAGTGAAGAGTGAAGAATTTGCTACCGCGCGGGCATATCCTGAAACATTCTCCCTTGTGCTCTTGGAATGGTTTCGTGAGAACGGAAGGCAGCTGCCTTGGCGCGAAACCACTGACCCCTATGCCATCTGGCTCTCGGAGATCATCCTCCAGCAGACGCGCATAGAGCAGGGGCGTCCCTATTGGGAGCGGTTCATGAGCCGTTGGCCACGGGTGGAAGACCTTGCGGCAGCCACGGAAGATGAAGTGTTGCGCGAATGGCAGGGACTGGGCTATTACAGTCGTGCACGTAATCTTCATTTTGCAGCAAAACAGGTGGTGGCTCTTGGACATTTCCCAGATACGCTGGAGGATATCAGAAAGTTGAAAGGTGTGGGCGATTATACGGCTGCTGCCATTGCCTCGTTTGCCTTCGGCATTCCTGCCGCCGTGGTGGATGGCAATGTGTATCGTGTCCTTTCGCGTTATTTCGGCATAGAGACTCCCATCAACACCACGGAGGGCAAGAAGGTGTTTGCCGCCTTGGCTGAAAGTCTCCTTCCCCAGAAAGGTGGAGAGGGGGCTTCCTATAATCAGGCTATCATGGACTTCGGTGCCATCCAGTGTACGCCGCAGTCGCCGCGTTGCCTCATCTGTCCGCTGATGGAAAGTTGCGAGGCTTTGCGTTCAGGCAGGGTGGGGGAGTTGCCTGTCAAACTAAAGACCCTGAAAATCCGTGAGCGCCATTTCGTCTATACCTACATCCGGTGCAAGGGCTGCATCGCCATCCATCGTCGCGGCCCCGGTGATATCTGGCAGGGTCTGTGGGAACCCTTTATAAGTGAAGAGTCAAGAGTGAAGAGTGAAGAATCTTTACTTATAAGAAAGAAAGTGCGCCACGTGCTCACCCATCAGGTGATAATGGCTGATTTCTATCTTTTGGAAACTGAGGAGCGCCCCGTCCTTCCCGATGGCTACATCTGGATTCCAGAGGCCGACTTTGACGACTATGCCAAACCCCGCCTCGTGGAAATCCTGATGGAATCATTGTCCTGAAAAACCTTATCCTTCCCTTTCCTCAAAGAACGAGCCTTTGGGCATGCAGGCATCAGCCACTACGCATTCATTGTAGCGTACGCGTGAACGGCGCTCACGGGCAAACATCCGTTCGGTGTCGGCGGCATCCTCGTGGAATTCCAGGTGCTCGTCGATGCACATGCCGGCAGCCATCTGCTCAACGTCGAGGTTGTCGGTGCCGATGAGGGTGAAGGTCCAGTGCTGGCGCTTCAGCTTCTCGATGAGCTGGCGGATCATCGGCAGCGTCCATTCGCATGAGGCATTCTCCCATCCGTCGGTGATGACGGTGACGAGTACGTTGTCATTGCTGCCTGCCTGGGCGTTCACCTTTGAGATGGCAGCTCCCATCGCATCATAGAGCGGGGTACCGGCACAGGGAGAATAGTCGTTCCAGCGGAGGGCGCGGGTATCCTTTGCGGGGGTATTGTCGTAGTGCCACTTCATGTGGGTGCTGTCGAAGGTGATGAGGGTTACCTTTTGGTCGGTATCGGTGAATTTCTCCTGCATCTGGCGCACGGTGTTGAGAGTTTCGTTCATACCTGCGAAAGCCTGCTTGCGGATGGTGCTCATACTGCCGCTCTCGTCAACAATAATCAGATTGAATACATTCTTTTTCATTTCGTTACGGTTTTAAATGGTTACTAAAAATGGACTGTTTTTATTTCTTTAAAGCACTTTTCGGGTGGAAAATTAAGTGGGATTGGATTTTTTTTCTTATTTTCGCTGCAAAATAATAAAGTATGACACGAAGAAAGCTTTCCGACGAACAGATTATAGCCGGCTTCAGGCGGGGAGACTCCTACATTATCCAGCATTATTTCTATGAATATTGCAGGGCAGGATACTATGTGTTTGACAAGCACTATGACCTGAGTCACAAGGAGAACCTGGACTGTACGTCGCTCACCCACCAGTATGCCATCTATCTGCTGGAACACCAGTGGGAGCCATTGGAGAACCGTTCGGAGGGCGTCAGTCTGCGAACGTGGATTATCGGCGGCTTCCGCTATATCGTGCTAGATGCGCTGAAATGGTATCAGAAGGAGTATGGCTCGATTACGTTTGAGGATTACCTGCAGTCGTTTGATATCACGAGCGACCTGCGGCTACAGTTCCGAAAGACGGTGATGGATATGTGCGATACCTGCGATATGGACCGTCGCGACAGGGTGATAGCCATGATGATGCTCGACGGTGGCTTCAAGGCCAAGGATATTGCTGCACAATTGGGATTGACGCCTTCAGCGGTCAGTCAGCGCTACAAGTCGCTCAAGGAGCGCATCATCATTCCCTACTTTCGGAAGCATTTCGATATGGAACTGGATATGCCTGAGGTAATCGACCACTTCGATATCCGCGAGCGGACAGCCATGCCGCCTATGGCTATGGAAGGTATGGCATGCAAGACCGAGGCTGCCTTTGATATGGAACCCAACGAATACGATATGGAAAAGAAAAGGACTACTCCGGAGTATATCACCAGTCTGGCTCCGGGTGAGATTTTTGTGTTTGGAAGCAATCTGCGTGGTATGCACGGCGGAGGTGCGGCCTATGTGGCGGTAAGGAAATTCGGAGCCGTGATGGGACAGGGCGTGGGATTGCAAGGTCAGAGCTACGCCATTCCTACGATGCAGGGCGGCGTGGAGACGATACGTCCCTATGTGGATGAATTCATCCAGTTTGCCCGTGAACACCGGGAACTGACCTTCCTCGTGACGCGCATCGGCTGCGGCATAGCGGGTTTCAGCGATGAAGAGATAGCACCGCTGTTCGAGAAGGCCCACGGCGAGGAGAACATCGTGCTGCCTGAGGGCTGGTAAATCAGATGTGGTTTTTTCTTTATGAGAGGCCGGTGATCTTTCCGTCAACGACCTGGATGCGTTCTGCCTGAGGGCTCTTGGGCAGTCCCGGCATGCGCATCATCTTACCTGCCACGGCAACAATCATCTCGGAACCTGTATTGACAATGATTTCACGGATGAAGATATCAAAGCCATCGGGACAGCCGTAGAGGTTGGGGTCGGTGGTGAAGGAGAACTGCGTCTTGGCAATACATACGGGATAGTGGCTGACATCGGAATCGTTGCCGAAGAGGCGGCTGATGTCGGTGAGCTGCTGCCAGGCGTGCTCGCTATAGGTGACGGTGGCTGCGCCGTAGATGTTGGTGCACACCTGCTCAATCTTCGTGGTGATGGGGTCCTGAAGCCTGTAGGCGTAACGGAGGGTTGCAGATGGTTTGTGGGCAATGGTGTCGACTACGGTCTCAGCCAATTGACGGGCACCTTCGCCACCTTCAGAGAAGGCATTGTTGATGGCACAGGGAACACCCAACTGGCGGCAATGCTGGATGATGAGGTCAAGTTCCAGTTCATCATCGGTGGCAAAGCGGTTGATGGCAACCACGATGGACTGTCCGAACTTCTTCAGGTTGCGGATGTGCTTGTCCATATTGCGGAAACCTTCCAGAAGACCTTGATGGGAAGGCTCCTTTATCTGGTCGAGGGGCACACCGCCGTGCATCTTCAGTCCCTGGGTGGTGACAACGAGGACGGTGAGTGCTGGTTGCAACCCTGCCTTCCGGCATTTGATATCAAAGAATTTCTCTGCGCCAAGGTCGGCTCCGAAGCCTGCCTCGGTAATGGTGTAGTCGCTGTAGGTGAGGGCGAGCTTGGTGGCAAGCACCGAAGAGCATCCGTGGGCAATGTTTGCAAAGGGACCTCCGTGGATGAAAGCCGGTGTCTGCTCGGTGGTCTGTACGAGATTGGGATGGATGGCATCGATGAGCAGGGCTGTGATGGCTCCGGTGACACCGAGGTCGTTGACGGTGAAGGGACGGTCATCGATGGTGATACCCAGGAGGATGTTGCCGATGCGCCGTTGCAAGTCTTCAATGTCCGTGGCGAGACAGAGGATAGCCATCAGTTCGGAAGCCGAGGTGATGTCGAAGCCCGTGGAACGCTCTATGCCGTTGGTACCGCCGCCAACGCCGATGTTTACATGACGGAGGCTGCGGTCGTTGACATCAAGTACGCGTTTCCAATAGATTTCCTTGAAGAGGGGTCCTTCATTGCGATGCTGGTAGAGATGATTGTCGAGCAGCGCGCTGAGCGTGTTGTGGGCAGAGGTGATGGCATGGAAGTCGCCGGTGAAGTGGAGATTGATTTTCTCCATAGGCAGCACCTGCGCATAGCCTCCTCCTGCAGCTCCGCCCTTGATTCCGAAACAGGGACCCAATGAAGGCTCGCGAAGGGCCACGGTGGCCCGGCATCCTATCTTGTTGAGTCCCAATGCCAGTCCGATGCTGACGGTTGTCTTTCCGACACCCGCCTTTGTGGGACTGATGGAGGTGACAAGGATGAGATGGTGCTGCTGCACGCGCTCCTCGTCGATGAGTGATTCGTCAATCTTGGCGATGTTTCTTCCGTAGTTGTCAACGCCGGTTTCGGGTACTCCCAGCTTCTCCGCAATCTGTCCGATGGGAGCCAACGGGGTTTCTCTTGCTATCTCTATGTCTGTTTTCATAACGTTCGCAATTTGGCTGCAAAGGTAATGAAAAATTTTGAATAACAAGAAAAATGGCTGTCAAATGCTTTGAACATCAACTCTCTGGGGGAAGGAGTTCCGTGAGACGTGCCAACTGGTTGGGAATACGGATCTGCTGCGGACATTTGGGCAGGCATTCCTCGCAGTCCATACACTTCGATGCCCAGGCTTCTGCCTTCAAGGTCTTTTCATATCCTTTCTGGTATTTCAGCAGCCGTTCGGCATAGTCGGGTGAAGACTTCGGTGGCAAGGGCAGCAGTTTCTCCGTGACGGCATTGTTGTAGTAGCTGAAGTTGCCGGGGATGTCCACACCATAGGGGCATGGCATACAGTAGCTGCAGGCAGTACAGGGTACCACGGGGAATCCCGCCATCTGGTCGGCAATGCGCTCCAGCATCTCTTTCTCCTTGTCGGTACAGGGGTCGAGGGGTGAGAAGGTCTGTACGTTCTCCTGAAGCACTTCCATCGTTGTCATGCCACTGAGGGCCACGAGGATGTTGGGCAGCGTACCTACCCAGCGGAAAGCCCATGAAGCCGGAGAAGCCTCTGCGCGCTCGGCCTTGAGCTGGTCGGCAATCTCTTCGGGAACCCTGGCCAGACGGCCGCCCAGAAGGGGTTCCATCACAACGGCCTGAATGCCCAGTTTATCCAGTTTGTTATAGAGGTATTCGGCATCGGCATCGTGTTTCCATCCTCCCTTGGTGGAAGCGTGGCGCCAGTCGAGGTAGTTGAGCTCTATCTGAACGAAGTCCCATTTGTATTCATCATCGCGGTCGAGGAGCCAGTCGAAGGCTTCCACGTCGCCATGGTAGGAGAATCCGAGGTTGCGGATGCGGCCTGCCTTGCGCTCTTCCAGCAGGAAGTTGAGCAGTCCGTTATCGATGAAACGGCCTTTGAGATTCTCCACGCCACCGCCGCCGATGGAGTGCAGCAGATAGTAGTCGATGTAGTCCACCTGCAGTTTCTTGAAGGAAGTCTCATACATCTCTTTGGCCTTGTCGAAGTCCCAGAGGCGTTCGTTCTGGTTCGACATCTTGGTGGCTATGAAATATTTCTCACGGGGATGACGGCTGAGGGCAATGCCGGTGGCCACTTCCGATTGTCCGCCGTGATAGACGGGAGCCGTATCAAAATAGTTGACGCCGTGGGCGATGGCGTAGTCCACTTCCTGATTCACCATATCCTGATCAATCTTGCGGTCTTTCTGCGGCAGTCGCATCATACCGTAGCCCAAGAGTGAAACCTTGTCGCCGGAGTGGCGGTTTACGCGATAGGTCATCAGGTTATCGCCGTCGGTGGGTATCTGAGGCTTGTCTTCCAGTTCGCGGGCAATGGTGGTGATAGGCTCCAGTCCCATCAGGGCAGCCGCTGAGAAGGTGCCGATGCCGAGGCGCTTGAGGAATTCTCGTCTTGAGAGATCGTTGTTCTTCTTATCCATAATATTTTTGAGTTTGTGAGTTTATAAGTTTGTGAGTTTCGGGGTTTAATGGATGTTGAGGCGCCGCCATAGCCAGCGGGGAATGAGTCGCCAAAGGGGTGTGAGGATACGGTAGCGCCAGTCGAGAACGTGGACGTGCTTCTTGCCGAGGACAGCACGTACGATTTCCTGTGAAGCGCTCTCCGTGTCTATCAGCATGGGGTAGTGGGGATTGTCACCGAGCAACGGTGTGTCCACGAATCCTGGACGTATGTCCGTGATACGGATATTGAGGTGGCGCATGGAGGCTTGTTGCTCCAAGGCTTCCAGATAGCAGTTCTGGAAAGCTTTTGTGGCACTGTAGGAAGGAGCGGCTCCGAGTCCCTTAGTACCGGCAATGCTGCTGATGGCTGCAATGTGTCCGCCTCCGTTCTTGGCCATGTAGTTGAACATCGTGGTGATGCATCGGGTAAATCCTGTGCCGTTGGTTTCCACAGTATTCATCTCGATATCCTGTTCGAGCGTCAGGTTTTGCTTACCGATGCCTGAAATATGAAAATAGAGGTCAACACCGTTCATTTGCTCCACCATCTTCAAGAGCTGCTCATCGGCCTTTGGGTCGTTAACGTCGATGCAGGCCGTGACCACCTTTCCGGGATATTTCTCTTTCAGGGGAAGCAGCATTTCTTCTCTTCGGGCAGCCACACCCACTCGCCAACCCTTTTCCAGAAGGATTTCAGCGATACGGTGCCCCATTCCCGATGAGGCTCCCATGATGATGGCTTGTCTGCTCTCCATTTTCTTGCTGGTAGTAATGATGATTCAGTTTGTGAATATTTTTCTGCAAAGATAGTAAAAAAATACTTGTATGCAAGTATTTAATATTTTTTATTGCCGTTGTATCTGTTTATGAATGTTGACTTAAATCAAAAAGTGCGTATCTGCGGAGTTATTGTGTCTGGAAAGTTTGTGGATATGTAAGAATAGACGTACCTTTGCAGTCCTCTTTTAAGAGTTTAGATGCTATTTTGCCTTTGATAGTAAAGGCTTTCGAGATGTAAAAAGATTGTTGAATTAAAGAAAAGAAAGGAAACAAAAGATGAAAAAATTGATGATTAAGATGTTAGGAATGAAAGGTTTTAATGAGTATTGCGAGAATTTCATTCGTCTCTATGCTGCTGAGTATGCAGCCTAACAAAGAAAAGTCTGGTAATCAAAAATATGGAGGGTGTGTCGAAACGGACACACCCTCTTTTTTTGTAAACGACCGTCAATTACAGCCCGTATTGCTTCTTCACCTTCTCGGCTTCTTCCTGAACCTTCTTTTTCAACTCAGGATCATTCTCGATTTTCTTGAAGGCATCCTCGGCATCCTTCATGGTGTCGTCCATGCTCTTTTGCAGACCTTTGTTGATGCTTACACTATAACCACGTCCCACATATTCAAAGGCCTTGCGATTATCGTTAGGCCCGGCTTTCTTCTCTATGGCAGAAACGCTCACGTCATAGAACAAATCGTCTTTCAGGATTGACCAGGAATAGCTACCGGTATAGGCTTTAACTCCTAAGATTTCCGTGTAGCCGCCCTTCAGCACTTCATCAATCGGTTTTTCCTCCATGGCTCCTTCCTTGGTGCTCTTTCCACTCAGCAGGAAGCCGTACACATTCTTGCCGTCTTTGGAGGCCTTGGCTGTTGCTGCATAGATTTTCCGTACAAAACCTTCAATTTGCTCTGGTGTGTAACCGCCTTCGGGGTCGATGAAACGTGCTGACACTTCCGAGTCGTCACCCTTGAAGGTGTATTTACCCGACTCATCGTATTTGTAGTCAGGTGCCAGTTCCTTGAAGTCAATACCATAATTCTTGTCAAAATAGAAGATGGCAGCATCCTTGGAGTACTTCTCCCCCGTAAACTCTTCGCTCTTCGCATTCTCTTTCTTCTCGGGTTCGGAACTGTCGGCTTTTTTCGCATCCTTACTTCCGCAGGCAGCCACCATTAAAATGGCCGTAAGAAGCAATGTTACATTGATTGGTTTTTTCATAATAAAAAGTTTTTTAGTGAATAGGATTTTTAATTACTTTCGGATGCAAATATAGCTATTATATTCATTAGTTCCAAATATATAACTAAATATTTTTACAGAATCCATTGGTGCCGTTGCATGTCTACGTGCCCATTGTTCTTGAAAGTAACGCCCTCGGCTTCCAGCAGTTCGCGTTGCTTTAGCCATCCGGGAGCCGTTCGGCCTACGGCATTCACCACACGATGGCATGGCAGGGAAGCACATTCTGGGGTATAGCGAAGGGTACGACCTACCATGCGCGAGTGGCTGGGCCATCCTGCTAACGTCGCAATATACCCATAGGTGGTGACCTTTCCGCAAGGAATCTGGCTCACGATATTCACCACAGCCTCACGGAACAGTCGCGCCTCTGCGGCATTCATCTTGTCGACGTAGTCCTTCATGACTCTATTTTATTAACGAAACAATACCTGCAACAAGCAATCCGGCAAGCCCGATGCCGAGGCCGAAAACAGTAACAGGGCCCGTCAGACAGGTAGTTGGCTGTCTTGTCGAAGTCGTGAACTGATAAACGGTGGTGGAATGCCACGTCTCTCCAGGACGGAGCACGGTGGATGGGAATTCCGGATGATTGGGACTGTCGGCCAGGTGCATGGCTTCGAAACAGATGGCCGAACGGTGGGGATAGGCAATGCCCCGTTTGCCCTTTTGGTTGCCTTTCAGTCCGTTGGCCGTATAAATATGGAGTGCGGGCTCGGTGGTATAGACGAGCATCTGGCGTCCAGCCTCCTGATCGGTGAGCAAAGCTTGCAGTAGAAGTTCGCCTTTTCGGTTCTTCAACACGAAGGAGTGGTCGTAGCCTTTGGTTATTGCCAGCTGCTCATCGTCTTGGTCAATGTCTTGTCCGATGGATTTCGGATTTCGGAAATCGAAGGGTGTTCCTTTCACCTTGCGGAAACCGCCGTCGAGGTTTTTCTGAGCATCGAAGGTGGCAATCTTCTTGCTTTTCACCATCAGTTCTTCGTGAAGTATGTCTTTCTCGGGATGACCGGAAATATTGAAGAACGAATGGTTGGAAATGTTCAGCACCGTAGGCTTGTCGGTGGTGGCTTCGTAGTCGATTTTAAGGGCGTTTGCTGCTGATAAAGTATAGGTAAGGATTACCGTGAGGTTGCCCGGGAATCCGGCCTCACCATCGGGTGAGAGATAGCGAAGGGTAAGCGAAGAGTCGGTCTTGCTAACCATATCCCACACTACATTGGCAAACCCTGGGGTACCGCCGTGAGATATATTTCCCTTGCCAAAGCCTTGCAACTGGTATTCCTTGCCGTCGAGCACGAAGTGAGCCCCCTTGATGCGTCCGATATAGCGGCCCACGGTGGCTCCGAAGTTCTGCTTCAGCGATACGTAGTCGTTGATGTTGTCAAAGCCCAGCACCACATCTTCCATTCCGTTACGGCCAGGTGCCATCAGCGAAACGAGTCTAGCACCGAAGTTGGTGATGCAGGCTTCCATGCCGTTGGAATTGGTAATGGTATAAAGGGCTGTGTTCTTGCCATTGACATCCATTACAAATGCTTCTGGAGAAAGTCCGGAACGCGTTTGTGCGGCCAAGGGCATGCAAATGAGCAGCATCAGGATATGGATAGCGATAGCCTTTTTTGTCATAACGGATAGTATTTGTCGACAAAGATATGTTTTTTTCTTGAATAAAGATAATAGTTTCGGTTTTTTATGATTAATTTTGCAGCATAAAACAAACTGATAGTTATGGAATTATTGAAAGAGCGTATCATGCAGGACGGCAAGTGCTATCCTGGTGGTATCCTGAAGGTGGACAGTTTCATTAATCACCAGATGGATTCCAACCTGATGATGGAGATTGCCAAGGAGTTTGTCCGTCTTTTCAAGGATAAACTAATCAACAAAGTGGTTACGATTGAGGCTTCAGGCATTGCCCCCGCCATCTTTGTGGGTTATCTGATGCATGTTCCCGTGGTGTTTATCAAAAAGAAACAACCCAAGACGATGGACAAGATGCTGGCCACTACGGTTCATTCGTTTACCAAAGACCGTGACTATTCAGTATGCATTTCAGCAGATTATCTGACTAAAGATGACCATGTTCTTTTCATCGACGACTTCCTTGCCTATGGAAATGCGGCAAAGGGTGTGATTGATCTTTGCCAGAAGGCTGGTGCTACCATCGAGGGAATGGGCTTCATCATCGAGAAGGCTTTCCAGCAAGGCTGTGATTTCCTCCGTTCACAGGGTATCTACTATTATGCTTTAGCCACCGTGGAAAGTCTGGATAATTGTGAAATAAAGCTGAGAGACTGAAGCCTATTCCTTTTCCTTAAAAACGATATTTGGATTGATGGAGTGTAGCTGACGGATGAATTCTTCTTTCCGTCGGGGTGAAATGACGACATCGTCGTATTTGTTGTAGCTGATGCGCAGGCGGTCTAAAGAACTGGCTGGCGCACTGAGAATGGTATGTGTGGGCTCGATGCTCTTTATTGTATTGATGTCGATGACCATCTTGCCCATTGCCTGGTGAATGATGAGTTGCGATTCGTTGATTTCGTACTTGATGCTGACCATCAGATACACCACAGATACGTAAAGCAACAGATTGATGAAAAATGGAATCCACTTGCTGCTTACTGCAAGCGAGATGAGGATGCAGCCCATGATGCTACTGATTATCAAGATGAGCGTTATGGATACTTTGGTGGGATAAACGGTCTTCATATTAACAGATTATAGATTTGATGCTTGTTCTGAAAAAGAATCGATTATCTGTGCAGTATCTTCTTCAGTTTCATCTTCCATTCCCAAGGAAGGGCCTGAATGAAAAACTGAATGGTATTGAATTTCCAGTAGTTAAGATGGTAGGATAGGGTATGACGCAAACTAAATTGTTGTAGGTTTTGCATCATGAGTAAATTACACAGGAATTGTTTGTCAGTTTTGTCGCAAGTCATTTCCTGCGGAATTTCTGCTGTTTTACACATGACCGCAATGACATGCCCTGACGTTGTATTACGGCTTACGGTGATATTGGCGTATTTCTGTATTAAGAGATTGACGTCAATACGCTGTTGCTTGTTCCAGATAATCAATCGCCCATTTTCGTCTATGATATTGAACTGGTGAAAGCCTTTGTAACGTTCTGTCTCCGCTTCGTTTGGATGATGATTGAGATACAGCACGCCACCAACATGCAGTGAGGCTAGAGCCTCCCATATGCCTTTCATCGGATTGGCAGAATGGTCAAGAGCGTTCTGTATCATGATGAGTGAAACATTTTTCTGAGGAAAGAAAGCCGACAGATACTCCATCATACCAAATTCAATTTCCGGCAAAGACTTACGATAACGGCGTAATATCTTATTATAATGGAAAGCCAGTGGATCTACATAATGAATGTCGAGAGGGAGGTTTTGTCCGTTTTTACTGGTGAAGTTACCCGTGGCATAACTCATACCTGCCCCTACATCCAAAGCCACAGGATGCTCTTTTTGTAGCAAGAAACGGTTGGCATCGAAATCTTCAAGTGAGATCGTAGAACCATAGTTGGCCCAACCCATCATACCCTTGAATGTAGCATTCCAGCGGTAAACATTATTCCAGAATGCAACCTCATAGGGAATGCCTTTTAGCCATTTGCTGATAATATCCTTGCTGCTATCAATCATATTAATGGAAAAGAACAGTCCTACTGAAAGGGGCTTTCAAATAGGGCTGTTCTAGATTCTTGAAGAATACTTATTTGTTTTCGACGTCTTCAGCAGCCTTGAAACTCTCAAGGTCTTCCACGCGGAAGTTCTTGATGTAGGCAGCCTTTCCGCAAACATCTTCTTCTGTCATGCGGACATAGACGTTGGCAGACTTTTCGAAGAGCTCAGGAGCACGGTTGGCATCGTCGAGGATGAGCAGACTCATCACCAACTCGGCAGTCATGTCGTAGAGACGACGGGCGAGGAAGTCCTGGGCATCCTGATTTTCGAGACCTTTTACATAGGCAAGTGCCTCTTCGTAAACAGGAATCAGTTTTTCCACGCGAGCCTTGAGGGCTGAATCTGCAACGTTTGCGCACATCTCCTTAATATTGTTCAGCATCGTGCCGTTGGTGATGTAGCGGATGGCAGCCACCACCTGCAACTGAGTGGTTCCCTCGTAGATAGAGAAAATGCGGGCATCACGGAACAGACGCTGGCTCTTGTACTCCATGATGAAGCCGGAACCGCCGTGGATAGAGATAGCATCGTAGGCATTCTGGTTGGCATACTCGGAGTTCATACCCTTTGCCAATGGAGTGAAGGCATCAGCGAGACGCTGGTACTTCTTCATCTCCTGCTTCTCTTCAGGAGTCAGTTTGCGGTCGCGCTCAATGTCCTCCAAGCACTTGTAGATATCCACATAGCGGGCGGTCATATATAACAGGGAACGACCGGCATCCAGTTTTGCCTTCATGCGAGAGAGCATGTCATAGACAGCGGGGAAGTTGATAATCTTCTCACCGAACTGTGCACGCTCCTTGGCGTAGGCAAGACCTTCGTTATAGGCTTCCTGTTCTACACCAACGCTCTGTGCGGCAATACCCAGACGGGCACCGTTCATCAGGGCCATCACATACTTGATAAGACCCAGACGGGTGCTGCCGCAGAGTTGTGCCTTGGCATTCTTATAGGTCAACTCACATGTGGGTGAACCGTGGATACCGAGTTTGTGTTCAATGTGACGTACATTCACACCGCCGTCGCGCTTGTCGTATATGAACATCGAAAGGCCACGGCCATCGTGGGTACCTTCTTCAGAACGGGCCAGTACGAGGTGGATATCAGAGTCACCGTTGGTGATGAAACGCTTCACACCATTCAGGCGCCAGCAATTCTCCTTCTCGTCGAAAGTGGCCTTCAGCATCACGCGCTGCAGGTCAGAACCAGCATCGGGTTCAGTAAGGTCCATGGACATACCCTCACCAGCACAAACACGCGGAATGAACTGCTGACGCTGCTCCTCGGAACCGAACTCATAAAGGGTATCGATACAACTCTGCAGCGACCAGATGTTCTGGAAACCAGCATCGGCGGCAGAAATGACTTCGCTGAGCATGGAGAACACCGTGTTGGGGATGTTCAGACCACCATAGCGGCGGGGCATAGAGATACCGTGAAGACCTGCCTTGCGGGTGGCGTCAAGGTTCTCGTAAGTCTTAGAGGCGTAGATCATACGGCCGTTCTCCAAGTGGGGACCTTCGAGGTCCACATCCTCAGAGTTGGGTTCGATGATATTTGCAGCTACATCGCCAGTGATGTCGAGGATCTGCTTGTAGTTCTCGATGGCGTCCTCGTAGTCAACGGGAGCGTCCTCAAACTTTTCTTTGTCTGCGTAGAACTTCTCCTTGAGTTCTACGATGCGCTCCATGAGCGGATGATTGAGATGGAACCCAATCTCTGGATGGTCACTATAATAGTTTGCCATAATTGTTATTCTTTATTTATTAAGCCTTTACAAGTCTCATAGAAGCGTATCGCAAAATAGATTGCAAATACTTCATCAATTGTCCTTCGCCAGATTGGGTAATTATTTCTGAGAGAGCAATACATCAAGAAAACCACCGCAATCGCATAGAGAACTAAATAAAGGACTTCTTTTTTCATTTACTTAGAGTTCTGCTTATAGTACTTAATGAGCTTGGGAACTACCTCTTCAACGGTACCTACGATTACATAGTCGGCAATCTTGTTGATGGGAGCCTCGGGGTCAGAGTTTACAGAGATGATGATACCAGAGTCTTGCATACCGGCGATGTGCTGAATCTGACCAGAGATACCGCAGGCGATATATACCTTCGGATGAACAGTTACACCTGTCTGGCCAATCTGACGATCGTGATCCAACCATCCGGCATCCACGGCAGCACGGCTTCCGCCTACCTCACCATGAAGCACCTTGGCCAACTGGAACAACTGGTCGAAACCTTCCTTCGAACCAACACCATAGCCACCGGCAACCACGATAGGTGCACCCTTCAGGTTATGTTTGGCAGCCTGTACGTGGTGGTCGAGTACCTTTACCACGCCTGCAACAGCCATATCCACATATTTGGCAACCTCGGGATAAACCACTTCCTTCTTGCAATCGCCTTCATAGATAGCCTTCTGCATCACGCCGGAACGTACGGTAGCCATCTGGGGACGGTGCTCGGGGTTTACGATCGTTGCCACGATGTTACCACCGGTTCTTCTTATCCTCGTAAGAACCGATTTCCAATTCTGTGCAGTCGGCAGTCAGACCGCTGGTAAGTGAAGAACTTACACGAGGACCGAGGTCACGGCCAATCACCGTAGCACCCATCAGACAGATCTGCGGCTGCTCTTCCTTGAAGAGGTTCACGATGATGTCAGTGTGAGGGGCAGAGGTGTAGGGGAAGAGGCCTTCGCCGTCGAAGACAAAGAGCTTGTCAACACCGTAAGGCAAAATCTGATCTTCCACCTTGTTCTTAATACCCGTACCGATGACTACGGCATGGAGTTCTACATTCAATTGATTGGCCAACTTGCGGCCCTTGGTCAACAGCTCCTGAGAAACCTCCTGAACCTGTGAACCTTCAATCTCGCAATATACAAATACGTTGTTCATATTTATCTTTTATTAGCCAATAATCTTTTCTTCGAGTAATTCCTTAATCATACCCTCCACATCGGCATCACTACTGGTAAGCGTCTTGCTCTCCTTAGCCTGGAACACGATGTTCTTCACGGCCTTCACCTTCGTAGGAGAACCGGCGAGACCACACTGGTTGGCATCACCGTCCACATCGGCAACTGACCACTGGTTCAGTGTCAGATAAGGACGCTCTTCATAGAGATAGTCATAAGCTGTACCCTCAGCAGGACTCCATCGGGCAGGTGGCACGCTTGTATTTCATTACCAATTTTGCATTGCAGGGACGGCAGGGAGCAGCGCTTCCATTAACCGTTACAACCACGGGCATGGGTGCCTCAACGGTTTCCACACCACCGTCGATCATTCGGCGGATAGTCAGTTTGCCGTCTTCGCACTTCATAATCTCTTCAGCGTAAGTCACCTGGTTAAGACCCAACTTCTGAGCAACCTGGGGACCCACCTGAGCAGTATCACCATCGATAGCCTGACGACCACCAATTACAATGTCCACATCACCAATTTTCTTGATGGCAGTAGCCAAAGCGTAAGAAGTAGCGAGTGTATCGGCACCGGCGAAGAGACGGTCAGTCAGCAACCAACCCGTATCGGCACCACGGTAGAGACCTTGGCGGATGATTTCTCCGGCACGGGGAGGGCCCATAGTGAGAATTCCAACGGTAGAACCAGGATTCTGCTCTTTCAGACGAAGAGCCTGCTCCAATGCATTCAAGTCTTCTGGATTGAAGATTGCAGGAAGGGCAGCACGATTCACCGTGCCCTCAGCCGTCATGGCGTCCTTACCCACATTTCTCGTGTCAGGAACTTGCTTGGCAAGTACAACAATTTTTAATTTCATATAATATAATAATGTGATAATTATCCTTGATTTGCAAAATCGGGTGCAAAGGTACGGTTTTTCGTTCACCTACCCAAATAATTATCACAAAAAGTGCACAATCCACCGTGTTATGTGCACATTTTAGGCTTTTTGTGCAACTTATATTTGCTGTTTTCAAAGGAATAATGTAATTTTGTACCATTAAAAGATGATAGACAAGGCGACAGTAGGCCGGATTATGGATGCCGCGAACATTGTGGAAGTGGTGTCTGAGTTCGTGACGCTTCGTAGGAGCGGTGCGAACTATAAGGGTTTGTGCCCTTTCCATAATGAGAAAACACCTTCGTTTATAGTTACTCCCTCACGTAACACTTGCCACTGTTTCGGATGTGGCAAAGGGGGCAATCCCGTTAACTTCATTATGGAACATGAGCAGATGACCTATCCGGAGGCGCTGCGATGGCTTGCCAATAAATACCATATTGAGGTTCAGGAACGCAAACTGTCGAAGGAAGAGCGAGAGGCTGAAAACGACCGAGAGTCAATGTTCATTGTCAATGAGCGGGCAGCCAAGTATTTTGAAGATATCCTGCACAACAATGTGGATGGTTTGGCCATCGGTATGCAGTATCTGCGTAAACGCGGTTTCCGCGATGATATCATCCGAAAGTTCCGCCTGGGTTATGACTTGTCGCAGGTGGATGCCCTTCCCAATCAATTGCTGAAGGAAGGTTTTAAGGAGAAATACCTCATGCAAAATCCTGAAACAGGCGTTGGCGTGGGACTTTGTTATAAGAGTGAGCGCGACGGCAAACTCATTGACCGTTTTGCAGGTCGTATTGTATTTCCTTGGTTTTCGTTGAGTGGAAAAGTGGTGGGCTTTAACGCCCGCAAACTGGATTCCGCCACGAAGGGAGTACAGCAGAAATATGTGAATTCTCCTGCTTCCATTATATACCAGAAGGAGCGTGAACTCTATGGTATTCATCTGGCCAAGAAGGCTATGACGCAGGAGAACAATGTCTTTGTGGTAGAGGGCCAGACAGATGTCATCTCCATGCATCAGTGTGGCATAGAGAACGTAGTGGCAGGCTCGGGAACGGCTTTCAGCGTACATCAGACCAGGATGTTGCGGCGTTTCACCAATAACATCACGTTGATTTATGACAATGACAATGCGGGAAAGCACGCTGCCATGGAACGAATCGACATGATGTTGCCAGAGGGTATCAACGTAAGGCTGCTCTTTCTTCCCGAAGGTGAGGACCCCGACAGTTTTGCCCGGAACCATACCGCTGCTGATTTCAAGAAGTATATCGAGAAGAATCAGAAAGACTGCATACAGTTTAAGATTGACTTCCTGCTGAAAGGCGTTACGGACCCCGTGAAGCGTTCGGAAGCAATCAACAGCATAATAAGGTCGCTGAGCCTGATACCTGACAATGTCGTGCGTGCTACCTATATCCACGATACTGCCTTTAGGCTGGGAATGAGTGAGCAGGTCATCATCAATCAGATGAATAAGATGATCAGGGCCGGAAAAGAAAAAGGTTCCAGTCAGCCGGCCACGCAAGGCGAGACTTCTGGAAGTACTCCTCCTACACAGACGCCACTTCAGCCTGCCACTCCGCTTCAGCGCGCCAGCATGGTGGAGAAGATGCTTGTGCAGATGATTGTACGCCATGGTGAGGATATTATCTACCGAGACCTGGAAACGGATGATGGCAATACCATCAATCTCAACGTTGCCCAATATATCGCCTATGACCTAGGACAGGATGCCTTGTCGTTCAGCAATCCGCTTTTCAACCGCATTCTGGATGAGGCTGTACTCCATTCTGCTGATGAAGGTTTCAAGGCAGAGTCTTTTTTCCTGAATCACGAAGATGTTGAAATCAGTAAGATAGCGAATATGCTGTCAGTGGATCAGGTGCAGTTGAGCAAAAGCCTGCAACTGTCGAAGGATGACGATGGACTCCGCGAGCAAGTGATTCATTTGATTCTTGACTTCCGCATGGACTATGTGGAGGAACATCTGAAGGAATTGAAAGCGAAATTCAGGAATACTGCAGACGTCACAGAACAGATGAACATCATGCAGGAAATCAAGGATATGCAGGAAATCCGCAATGCCTTGGCAAAGCGTTTGGGAAAGAATATAGTTAACATATAGGTGTTCACCGACCACCATTAACAAAAGGAAAATATGTACTACGTAAAGAAAACAATGGAAATATCTGCGGCTCATCGCCTGACATTGGATTATGAGAGCAAGTGTACCCAACTGCACGGTCATAACTGGCTCATCACGGTCTATTGCAAGTCGGCAGAGCTGAATGCCAATGGCATGGTGGTGGATTTCACCATTATCAAGCAGATGATTAAGGATCATTTGGACCATCAGGTGCTCAACGACGTACTCCCCTGCAATCCCACGGCAGAGAATATTGCCCACTGGATTTGCGAACAGATACCCCACTGCTACAAGGTGGAAGTGCAGGAGAGCCGTGGCAATGTGGCGATTTATGAAAAATGAGACAATTAGGGAAATGAGATAATGAGGAATTTCCGGGTAAACGATATCTTCTATTCCTTGCAGGGCGAGGGACGAAATACAGGTCGTGCGGCAGTGTTCGTACGTTTCAGCGGGTGTAATCTGCGTTGCTCGTTCTGCGATACCGATTTCTCTGCATTTAGGGAGATGACGGCAGATGAGATTATCCGTGAGATTTCGGAATATCCTGCCCGCTTCGTCGTGCTTACAGGTGGAGAGCCAACGCTTCAGGTTACTGATGATTTTGTGGATCAACTCCATCAGGCAGGCTTTGAAGTGGCCATTGAGACTAACGGCACACTACCTGTTCCCGGGAATATCGATTGGGTGACCGTATCACCGAAGAAAAGCCCCTTCCCAACCTCCCCCTTGGGGGAGGAGTATATTGGCCGCCAACCCGATGAAATCAAAGTGATTTTTGATGGAAAAACAGATCCTGAAGACTATTTGTCTTCCCCCCAGGGGGGGATGAGAGGGGGGCTTTACCTTCAGCCTTGTGATGTAGGTGACCCGCAAAAGAACAAGGAAATAACCGCTGCTTGTGTGGAATATATCAAGCAACATCCCCATTGGCGCCTGTCATTGCAAACCCATAAGTTAGTTGGATTTCCATGATTGAAATCATCATCATATCCGTTTATGTTGTCATCACCTTGGCTGCGATGGTAGCAGTGCTGATGGACAACGGCCAGCCTGCAAAGACGATGGCATGGATCATGGTGCTGATATTCATGCCTGTGGTGGGTTTCATCCTTTATTTCTTTTTCGGTAGGAATACGCGCAAGGAACGTTTTATTTCCCAACGTTCTCTCGACCAGCTGACCAAGCGTTCTATGCTGGAGTTCGCTGAGCAGAAGGACTTGAAGATTCCTGATGAGCAGGAGGCGCTTATCAAGCTGTTCACTAATCAGAACTGGGCATTGCCGTTCAAGGACAACGAGGTGGATATCTTCACTAATGGTTATGATTTCTTCCATTCGCTGCTGCGGGATATCGGCAAGGCTAAACATCATATCCATATCGACAGTTATATCTTTAATGATGACGCACTGGGTTATATGGTGGCTGATGAACTGATAGAGAAAGCACAGCAGGGTGTAGAAGTGCGTGTCATCTATGACGATGTGGGCTGTTGGAATGTGAAAGGCGATTTCTTTGAAAGGATGCGCGAAGCAGGTATAGAGGTGCATGCCTTCATGCCTGTGAAGTTTCCTGCCTTTACGGGAAAGGTGAACTATCGTAACCACCGCAAACTTTGTGTCGTAGACGGAAAGATTGGATATATAGGTGGCATGAATATCGCCACGCGCTATATTCAGGGACGGAGTGGACAGGCTTGGCGTGATACGCATTTGCGTGTCCGTGGTGGAGCGGTATATGGCATTCAGCGGGCATTTTTGGTAGACTGGTATTTCGTGGACCGCACGTTGATCAGCAACCGTCGTTTCTATCCGGATGTGAGTGAGAAGATCAAGAACGACTGTTTGATTCAGATTGTGACGAGCAGTCCCGTTTCCCCTTGGCCAGACATTATGCAGGGCTATGTCCGCATACTTTTGCAGGCAAAGAATTATGTCTACATGGAAACTCCTTACTTCCTTCCTACGGAGCCTGTTCTTTTTGCGATGAGAACGGCTGCTCTGGCAGGTGTGGATGTGCGTCTGATGATTCCCTATAGGACGGATGCCAAACTGGTGGAGTGGGCGAGTCGTTCTTATGTGACACAGACCGTGGAGAGTGGTGTTAAAGTCTATCTCTACAAAGCCGGTTTCAATCATTCCAAGCTCTTGGTGAGTGACAATGCGCTCTGTACGGTGGGGTCAACCAATATCGACTTCCGTTCGTTTGAAAACAATTTTGAGTCAAACGCGTTTATCTACGATGCCCAGATGGCTCGTCGTCTGAAACAGGTCTTCCTGCAGGATGTCAGGGATAGCGTGCTTTTGGAGGATGTCAAGGATTTGGGCCGTCAGACCTTTGTTAAGAATTTATGGGAGAGTCTGGTGCGTCTGATTTCACCCCTGCTTTGAAGATGCTGAAATTCACGCTGCCGTAGGAACGATGCTCCACAAAGTTCGGATGCTTTGAGAAATCGTTCTGCTTGCCATGTTCAAAGACGAATATGCCTCCTTCTTTCAAAAGTCCTTTTTCAAAAATCAAATCAGGAATCTTGGGCAATTGCTCAAGGGCATAGGGGGGGTCGGCAAAGATGAAGTCAAACTGAAGGTGGCAGGATTTCACAAAGCGGAAGACATCACCGCGAATAACTTGACATTGGGTGTTATGACTATCTCCAAGGAGCTTCTTCATGCATTCTGTAATGAACCGGTGATGATCGCGGTCCATTTCTACGCTCACCACCTGACTGCAACCCCGTGAGAGAAGTTCTAGGGAGATGCTGCCCGTACCTGCAAAGAGGTCAAGTGCGGTGGCATCTTCAAAATCAATGTATCCATTGAGAACGTTGAAGATGTTTTCCTTGGCAAAGTCGGTGGTAGGCCGTGCCTTGAAAGAGCGCGGAATATCGAAATGCCGTCCTTTGTATTTCCCTGTAATGATTCTCATTGATAGTTTTAGAGCTTTGAGTTTATAAGTTCTCTCCTCTTTCCTCTCTCCTCTATTTCAGATAATGCGTGATCAGGTCGTATGGAATGCCTTTAATCTGAGTGATGGGGGCACGGTTGTATTCGCCCGCAGGATTGATGATGAATACATTCTTCAGGTATTTCCTCAGCTCGGTCTGTAACTGTTCCTTCTCTGGCAGCACACCAGACAGGTGAAGTTCGTCGCGTCGCTGATCCATTCCCAGCAGTTTCCAGATGTAGAGCAGGAAATAGACTGCATCAAGGGAACGTTGAACGGGGTAACTGTTCTGGAATTTGAAACGGTTCTGCTGGAAAGCAAAGATCTCCAGCTGTTTGTCATGGAAATATCCGAATAGTTTCTTGCGGCTTCCAATGAAATTCCGGCGATGCAGGTGATTCCATACCGAAGCGCAAGCGGGAGCATATTTTACATCGGAGAAATGATCGTCAATGACAGTCTTCAGGTCCCTGTTGATACAAAACAGCGCAACGGCACTGAGTTGGGGAAGTACCATGTCAAGCACGATGTCATTGTCGTGTCCTGTTACCGCATGATGATAGAAAGCATCATTCGTTTCTTCCGCATATTCTTCCAAGGGAACCATCAGTGCTGGAGTGTCGAGAATCACGTATGCCCGTTGCCATTCGTTGGCCAGCAAGTCGTTGTTGCGGAAAGCCTCACGCAGATTGGCGGCTTGCGAAATACCGCTTTTCGTAGTGTAGGGCTCATAGATAATCTGATTCTCCGACTGGTTGTCAGCTATGGAAAAAGACATACCCTGCTGGCTGATACGGAGTGTCAGCCGAGGGCGTTTGGTAATGATGCTGTTCTCATTCATGGCTGCAAAGATAATTAAAAATGAAGAATGAAGAATGAAGAATGAAGAATTTTTTCTTTATTTTTATTAAAACTGTGTGTTGCTGTTTCTCTGTGTATGTTTTTTTTCGTATTTTTGCGCTATGATATGTAGCGAACTGGATTACAGAATACGTCAGAGCTTCCGTTATGAGCCTACTCGCGAGCAGGCTTCTGCCATTGATGTGTTCTGCCAGTTTATGACCAGCAGGGATGCTCACGCCGTGATGGTACTCCGAGGTTCGGCTGGAACCGGTAAAACCTCGTTGGCAGGTGCCATTGTACGGACAATGGTCAGCCTTAAACAGAAGGTGATGCTGATGGCGCCAACGGGACGTGCTGCCAAGGTCTTTTCGCTGAACAGCGGTCATCCTGCTTTTACCATCCATCGCAAGATATACCGGCAGAAGGCATTTACCGGCGACTTCGGGGCCTTCAGTCTTAACGACAACCTATATCGTGACACCCTTTTTATGGTAGATGAGGCCTCGATGATAGCCAATGCAGGCTTCTCGGACTCACCTTTCGGCCAGGGGCTTCTGCTCGATGATCTTGTCAAATATGTCTATCAGGGACAGAACTGCCGGTTGATGCTTATCGGCGACAAGGCGCAGCTACCACCTGTCGGAGAGGAGGAGTCACCGGCATTGATGTCGTCCGTCCTTTCCCGCTATGATTTGAAAGTCTTCGAATGTGACTTGAACGAAGTGCTGCGCCAGTCCCAGGAGTCGGGTATCCTATGGAATGCCACGATGGTCAGGCAGATGATCACACATGATGAAATGACGCAGTTGCCTCAGATACATTTCAAGCCATTCACCGATATTGAAGTGGTTCCCGGTAATGAACTCATCGAGCAGCTCAACTCCAGTTACTCGCATATGGGTATTGACGAGACGATTGTCATCACACGCAGTAACAAGCGGGCCAACATCTACAACATGGGAATCCGCAATTCCATCCTTGACCGTGAGGAACTCCTGTGTTCGGGTGACCAACTCATGGTGGTGAAGAATAACTACTACTGGGGAGCCTCAAAAACTTCCGTCCCTACGGGGGAGGGGCAGGGGGAGAGACTTTCCTTCATTGCCAACGGCGACCGCTGTCGGGTGGTGAGAGTGCGTAATGTCCACGAACTCTATGGCTTCCATTTTGCCGATGCCACGCTGCTTTTTCCTGACTATGATGATTATGAACTGACAGCCACGGTGCTGCTCGATACCCTGACCGCTGAGGCTCCAGCCCTGACTCATGAGCAAAGCGAAGAACTCTTCCAGAAGATAGAAGAAGACTATGCGGACGTTCCGCTGAAGGCTGACCGGATGAAGGCCATCAAGGAAGACAAATACTATAATGCCCTGCAAATCAAGTTTGCATACGCCGTTACCTGTTATAAGGCACAGGGTGGACAATGGGCGCACGTCTATATTGACCAAGGCTATATGACGGACGAGATGCTCACGCCCGACTATATCCATTGGCTATATACCGCCTTTACCCGTGCCACGGAGCACCTGTATCTCGTGAACTGGCCTTCCTCTCAAATTGATACGAAACTTACAACAAATACCTAAATTCTATACGACCATGCAAAAGAGCAAATACCTGGTAGCTAATGAGCGCGATGCACGTTGGGGACTTACCGTCAGTACGGTGGGTTACGACGAAGTGCATGCCAACGAGCCTTATCCTACGCCGAACCATCCCGACGGCTATTTTTTCGACACAGCCAAGGGCCGTGTGCTGAATGAATATCAGTTGCTCTATCTCGTGGAGGGGGAGGGACTCTTCATGTCTGACCATCAGCAGACGGCCAAAATCAAGTCGGGTGATTTCTTCCTCCTCTTTCCCGGTGAATGGCATACTTATCATCCGCTGCCCGGCAAGAAATGGAAGAGCTACTGGATAGGCTACAAGGGGCGCAATATGGACGACCGCGTGCGAGCCGGCTTCCTTTCACCTGAAAAGCCTATCTACCACGTGGGCTATAGTGCCGACATCGTCAATCTTTACCGTTCTGCCCTGAAGGCTTCTTTGGAGGAGGCTGCCTTCGTACAGCAGACCTTGGCGGGTATCGTAAACCATCTTATCGGACTGATGTATTCTCTGGAGCGAAACAATATCCTCAACAAGGATGGTGAGCGCGTGGAGATGATCAACCGTGCCCGTCTGCGCATCCGTGAAGCCTTGGAGAGTCCCCTCAGCATTCAGCAGATAGCCAGTGAGATGAGTGTCAGCTACAGCAATTTCCGGAAGCTCTTCAAGGAATACACGGGCATTTCTCCTGCCCTTTATCAGCAGGATCTGAAGTTGCAGCGCGCCAAGGAATTGCTTTCCACCACCGACCTGAGCATCAAGGAAATAGCCTATCAGCTCAATTTTGAGAGTCCCGACTATTTCTCTTCAAAGTTCAAGACCAAGACTGGCCTGAAACCCAGCGACTTCCGTCAACAGACGAAGTAATAAGGATTAAAGATTAAGGATTAAAAGAAATCACCCCCTCCCTTTGGGAGGGAAGGGGTGGGCCTTTACTTCAAAACATCGTGGCATTTCACCGTTTCGGCACTGGCTTTGAACTTCACCGTCTGACGGATGTCTTCGGCTGATGCAGCGAACTTGGCCGTGTATTCGCCGCCGTCGGTTACCCATGCCTGCTGGTCGGTATCGTATGAGGCAAGGTCGTAGCCGGAGAATGTGAGCAGCAGTTGCTGACTCTCGCCGGGCTTCAGTTCGCGGGTCTTGCCGAAGGCTTTCAGTTCCATTGCGGGCTTGTCGAGTTTACCCTTTGGAGCCGTGATATAGAGTTGCACGACTTCTTTTCCAGCCACACTTCCCGTGTTCTTCACGGTGATGGCTGCCACATATCCCTTGCCTTTCTTGCTTACCTTAGGCTTGGAATACTCGAAGGTGGTGTAGCTCAGACCATAGCCGAAGGGATAGCTCACGCTCTTGCCAACAGTCTGATAATAGCGATAGCCCACGTTGAGGCCCTCTTCGTAGCGTGTCTCGGCCACGCATGGCGTTGCCTTTTTCATTTCATCGTTCATCTTGAACTCGTCCCAGAACGTGATGTCGCGCGGGAAGTTCTTGTTGGCTGGAACGTCGTCAATCTCACAGGGGAAGGTGACGGTCAGCTTTCCGCTGGGGTTGACCTTGCCAGTCAGTACATCGGCAATCGAGTTTCCGGCTTCCATACCGGGCTGCCAGGCCAGCAGGATGGCATCGGCAAAGGGCTTCACTTCCTCCGTGTTGACGGCACCTCCCACGTTCAGAATCACAACCACGGGTTTTCCTGCACTATGGAAAGCCTCGTATACACTCTTCAGCATAGCCTGCTCGTCGTCGTTGATGTCGAAGTCGGCAAAGGTACGGTCGCCGCCTTCACCGCTGCTGCGGCCTACGGTGACAATCGCCAGGTCGTTGTCTTGTGCCGCAAACTGATAGGTATTCTTACCCAGCTGAGGCTCATTCACCCTTGGACGGGGGAAGAAAGAGTTGGTGGTCAGGGTTCCCATCTCGGCTTCGGCTTCAAGGTATGCGAATTCCTTGTATTTGGAATAGACGCCGCGGAGTGTCTCGTTGATGATGAATCCGGCATTCTCCAGTCCTTTCACCAAGTCAATCACATAGGGCTTATTCACGTCGCCGGAACCTGTTCCGCCGCCATAGAGATTATATGAGGTGGTGCCAAAGAGGGCAGTTTTCTTACCGCTTTCCAGCGGCAGCGTTGTGTTCTCGTTCTTCAGCAGCACCATTCCCTCGGGCGCAGCCTCGCGGGTCAGCTTGGCATGTGCCTGGATGTCGGGCTTGTTAGAGAACTTATAGCCTTTGAAGTGGGGTGTCTTCACCACGTATTCCAAAATGCGGCGCACGTTGCGGTCGATGTCTTCCATCTTGATGGTGCCGTCTTGCGCTCCCTTGACAATGGCATTTATCTGCTCGGCATTGCCCGGTGTCAGCAGGTCGTTGCCGGCTGCCACCTGACGGTCGGTATGGCGGGTATTGGTCCAGTCGGTCATCACGATGCCCTTGAATCCCCATTCGTCGCGCAGGATGGTGGTCAGCAGTTCCTTGTTCTCCTGTGTCCAGGGGCCGTTCAGGAAGTTATATGAGCTCATGATGGTCCAGGGCTGACTCTTGCGGACGGCAATCTCGAAGCCTTTCAGGTAGATTTCCCTCAGCGTGCGCTGATCCACCACTGAATTGTTGTTCAGTCGGTTGGTCTCCTGGTTATTGGCGGCAAAGTGTTTGGCACTCACACCCACACCCTGACTCTGTATGCCGTTGATCATGGCCGCACCGATAAGACCGGTCACGAACGGGTCTTCGGAATAGTATTCAAAGTTGCGGCCACAGAGCGGAGAACGCATGATGTTCATGCCGGGACCAAGGATAACATCGCAACCGTATTCCAGCGTCTCGTTACCCATGGCCTGGCCCACGCGTTCCACCAGTTCGGTGTTCCAAGTGGAGGCCAGCAGCGTGCCGATGGGGAATCCCGTGCAGTAGTAGGTATTCGGGTCGTTAGGGCGCTTTTCAGAGATATGCACGCCGGCAGGACCGTCGGTAAGCACCGTGTGGGGGATGCCCAGGCGCTCTATCTTGGCCGTGTTACCAGCCGCACCGAGCACGATGGCTCCTGCATTGGGGTCGGGGTCGCTGGGAAGTCCCCAATAGCTGTTGCCGAAGGTGTAGCCCACCAGCATGGTAGCTTTCTCCTGAAGGGTCATTTCCTTTAATACTTGGTCAATGTTCTGGGGCGTCAGTTTAGGCTGCGCCATAGCCGTTGTTGCCATCATAGCCGTTGCGATAATAAGTTTTGTTTTCATTCCGTTTTCAAAGGATTAATAATAATTGTCCGCAAAAATAGCAATTTATTTTCTCATAACAAAGAAAATTCCTGACTTTCTGAACCCGTCCCTGCTTCCGCTCATCAGAAGCATTGTTTCCGCCTATTGGAAGCAGCGCTTCCAGACTTTATAAAGAATGCTTCCAGGCTTTGGAAACAACCCTTTCTGACTTTGAAAGATAATTTCCGCTTTTACGAGAAAAACAAAATCCCACCCTTTCCCCTGATGGGAGGGGAGAAGAGTGGGATTATAGAAACCATTTGGAGTGTATTCCTTAGAAAAGGAAGGTCTTTTCGAGCCAGTAGCAGAGCATGCCGGCCAGATAGCCTACGAAGGCAATCCATGTGATTTTCTTCATGTACCAGCCGAAAGTGATCTTCTCGAGACCCATCACGACCACACCGGCAGCAGAACCGATGATGAGCATCGAACCGCCCACACCGGCACAATAAGCCAGCAGCTGCCAGAAGATACCGTCGACGGCCATGTCGCCTGTGGGCTGAACGGGATACATGCCCATACATCCGGCCACGAGGGGCACGTTGTCAACGATGGAGGAAAGTACGCCGATGATACCGGTAACGAGATAGTGGTTGCCGTTGAAGGCTTCGTTGAGACCCTCGCCCAGGCGGGTGAGTACGCCAATCTCCTGCAGTACGGCCACGGCCATCAGGATGCCAAGGAAGAACATGATGGTGGAGAGGTCGATGCGGGATAGCAAGTCACTCACGCGCTTGGCCATGGTGTCGTCTTCAGAAGTGTTGTGATGGAAGATTTCGGTGACAGTCCAGAGGATGCCCAGCACGAGCAGGATGCCCATGAACGGAGGCAGATGGGTGAGTGTCTTGAAGATAGGCACAAATACGAGACCGCCCACGCCGAGCCAGAAGATGATGTCGCGCTGCACCTTGGTGAACTGTGTCACTTCGGCTTTAGGCAGATTCTGGCTTTTGTCGAACTTTCCGTTGAGCGAATACTGCAGGATGAAGGCCGGGATGACCATCGAGACGAGCGACGGAATGAATATCTCGGTGAGCACGCCCTGCGTGGTGATGACGCCCTTGATCCAGAGCATGATGGTGGTGACGTCGCCAATGGGCGAGAAGGCACCGCCGGAGTTGGCTGCGATGACAATCAGGGCCGCATAGATAAGCCTTTCGCTGTGGCTCTGTACGAGTTTGCGCAGCACCATGATCATGACGATCGAGGTGGTGAGGTTGTCGAGGATGGCCGAAAGGAAGAAGGTCATAAAGGCTACGCGCCACATCAGTTTGCGCTTGGAGCGCGTCTTCAGGGCATCACGCACAAAGTTGAAACCGCCGTTGGAATCCACGATTTCCACGATGGTCATGGCTCCCATGAGGAAGAAGAGCGTTCCGGCAGCGTCGCCGAGATGGTGCTCGATGACCTCGCTGATATGGCCGATAAGGCCGTCGGGGGCCACATCGGGATAGAATGATCCGGGCGCCATCATGAGTAGCGTCCAGCAGAATACGCACATGAGCAGGGCAATGGCTGCCTTGTTGATTTTTAACAGACTTTCGGTGGCGATACAGATGTAGCCGACCACGAAAACGGTGATGATTACTAATGTTAATGTGGACATTTTTTGATGCTAGATTTTGGTCGTTTTATGATTTTCTCTGCAAAGGTAATAAATAATTTAGAATTTAGAATTTAGAATTTAGATTATTTATACGCAAACGATTCCAGTTTCAAAAATTGCAGTTCAAAAATCAAATTGTTGTGGTGGGATTTTCGTTTTTTCCCTAATTTTGCAGCATTCAAACTACAAAACAAACAAAAAAGATGGACACTAACAAGTATTTCTTTGCGGTGGACCTGGGAGCCACAAGCGGAAGAACCATTATCGGAAGTCTGAAGGATGACAAGATCCAGCTGGAGGAGGTGACGCGCTTCCCCAACAACCTGATTGAGCAGGGCGGTCATTTCTACTGGGATATCTATGCACTATATTTTGAAGTGATCCGCGGACTGAAGGAAGTGGCCCGCCGTGGACTGGAGATTACCTCGATAGGTATCGACACCTGGGGCGTGGATTTCGTCTTCATCGGTGAGGACGGAGCTATCCTGAGGAATCCGCGCGCCTATCGCGACCCTATCACGTTTGATGCGATGAAGGATTATCTGGAGCATGTCATCTCGCGCCGCGAGGTGTATGACGTGACGGGTATCCAGCTGATGAACTTCAACTCCATCTTCCAGCTCTACGCCATGCGCCGCGAGCAGAACTCGGCGCTGGCCCATGCCCAGAAGATTCTCTTCGTTCCCGATGCCCTTTCATGGATGCTGACCGGCAACGAAGTATGCGAATATACCATCGCCTCTACATCGGAACTCCTTGACCCGCGCACCAAGCAACTCGACGAACGGCTGTTGCAGTCGGTTGGCCTCAGTCGCGGTAAGTTCGGCAAGATGGTGAATCCCGGCACGATGATCGGCACTTTGACCGACGAAGTGCAGCAGATGACAGGACTGGGAGCCATCCCCGTCTATGCCGTGGGAGGTCACGATACAGCTTCGGCCGTGGCTGCCGTGCCCTTTCGTATGAGCGCAACTTCACCAACGAAGGCGGAATTGAGGGAACCACCCGTTTCCTGAAGAACATCTGCGGTATGTGGCTCTATGAGCGTTGCCGCAAGGAATGGCCCGAGGAAGTGCAGAAGCTGTCGCATCCCGAACTGCAGGGCTCGGCCATGCAGGTGGAGGCTTTCCGCTCGCTCATCAATCCCGACGATGCACTCTTTGCCAATCCGGCTTCGATGATAGATGCTATCCGTCAGTATTGTAAGGATACCGACCAGTATGTGCCCGAGACGCCTGCTGAGATTTGCCGCTGCATCTTTGATTCGCTGGCCCTGCGCTACAAGCAGGTGTTCGGCTATCTCGTGGAGATGGCATCGTTCCCCATCGAAGTGCTCCATATCATTGGTGGCGGTTCGCTGAATAAGTATCTGAACCAGTTCACGGCCAATGCTACGGGCGTGACGGTGCTGGCTGGTCCGCAGGAAGGTACCGCACTTGGTAACATCATGGTACAGGCCAAGGCTGTGGGTGCCGTGAAGGATATCTGGGACATGCGCCGCATCATTGCCAACTCCCTGGAACTGGTCAAGTATGAACCAGAAGACAAAACCGTCTGGGATGCCGCCTACAAGAAGTATCTTGAGATTGTGGCTAAGAAAGGTTGAACAAAAACAGAAGATATTGAATAACTAAAAACATAAAAGAAAAATGAGTAAACCATTAGTAGAAACAAAAGCAAGGGTGGGCGTGTTCTCCATCGCACTCGGAGCATACCTGCCGCAGTTCCCACAACTCGTACCTGAGTTTGAGGCTCAGTATGCTGCATTCAAGAAAACATTACCCTCAACCATCGAAATCATTGATGGCGGAATGGTGACCACCAAGGAACAGTCTATGGAGGCCGGCGATAAGTTCCGTGCTGCCGATGTGGACCTCGTTATCCTGCAGATGCTCACCTATTGCACCTCTTATAATATGTTGCCTGCCGTGCGCGACCTCGATGTGCCTGTAGTCATCGTGAATGTGCAGAAGAAACTGGCTCCCGATTACGCTAAGACCGATATTCCCATCTGGCTGGGCGAGCTCTATGCCTGCGGTGCCATTGGTGAGATGGTAGCCGACCTGAACCGTGCAGGCAAGCGTTCGGCTGTTATTACGGGTGTGGTTGAAGGCGGAGACCCTCAGGTTCAAGCTGAGATTGAGGACTGGTGCGGTATGATGGACCTCTATATCGACGAGACCAACCTCTATCACCGTATGTTTGTCTATACCAAGCAGTTCGACTGGGAGCAGATGTGGGCTATTGCCGATGATATCACCGACGAGGAAGCTATCCGCGCCAAGGCTCAGGACATCCTCGACACCTTCGAGATTGAAGGCGGCGGTACCATTGAGAAAGTATGGGACATGGCCAAATATGTGGTGGCTTTTGAGCAATGGGTGAAGGACGAGAAACTCGGCATGATTGCCTCTCACTATGCTGGTTTTGCCCAGGGTGTTGCCGGAAAACTCGACTCCATGCTGATTCCAGCCTTCTCCATGCTGATCAAGCAGCACACGGCCTGCGCCGTTGAAGGTGACATGAAGGTAGCTATGGCCATGAGTATCCTGAAGACTATCTCGGGAACAGGCACGCTGGCAGAGATGTATTCCATCGACTTCCCGAAGGATATCTGCATCATCGGTCACTCAGGTTCAGGCGACTTCGACATCTCTCAGGCCCACAAGCCAACGATGAAGATTGTGCCCGTGTTCCATGGCAAGACCGGCGGCGGCTATCTCACTCAGTTCTATCCTCCCACGGGCGATGTTACCTATCTGGCTATCACACAGGACAAGAACGGTGTGTTCAAGTTTGTGGTGGCAGAGGGCGTCAACGAGGAAGGTCCTATCTTCATGTTTGGTGATACCAACATGCGCACGAAGTTCTCGCTGCCTTGCCGCGAATTTGTAAACAAGTGGAGCGAGGCTGGTCCTACGCATCACATGGCTGCTGCCGTTGGTCGTCATATCGACACCATACTGAAAGTTGCTAAGATTTTCAATATTGAGTGTGACGTAGTCTGCAGATAAAGTCGAATCGTAATAACGACATAACGTAATAACGAAATATGGCAAATAGTGGAAGTTTGAAGAGCACCATAGCTGTGTCTCTTACCAATTATCTTGATGCCGGAGCAATTGTTGCCGGAGCATCAGGCCTGACGCTGTGGCAGAACTATCTGGGACTGAGCGAGGTTCACCTCGGCTGGCTCAATTTCATCAGCGCCAACTGTCTGGGTGCTGCCGTGGGTGCCATCATCGGCGGTTTTCTGGCCGACAAGTACGGACGTAAGTTCATCTTCACCTACAACTTGCTGGTCTATATGCTCGGCGTGCTGACGGTGATGTTTTCAGTCAACTACCCCATGCTGCTCTGCGGATTCCTCATTACGGGTATTTCCGTGGGTGTGGGCGTTCCCGCCTCTTGGACTTATATCTCTGAGAGTTCCGAGAACAATAACCGCGGTCGCAACATCTGTATCTCACAGATGTCGTGGGGCATTGGCCCGATGGTGATTCTGCTTTTAGGTATGCTTTTCGCTCCCGGCGGTTATCTGTTCGGATGGGTGGAGAGTCTGGCGCATTCCATTGGTGGTAGCGGATTGTCGGAACAAGCCACGAATGTATTCTCATCGCGTGTGGTGTTCTTCTCGCTGTTCGTGGTAGCCTTCATCGCTTGGAACTTGCAGCGCGGCCTGCAGGAGAGTTCGGAATTTACCGCTCAGAACGCTGATAGTCAGAAAGCCGGTCTTATGGACAACATCAAGGTGCTGTTCTCTAACAAGATTGCCGTTCGCACGGTCATCTTCCTGGCTACTATCTATCTGACATGGAACCTCGTGGCCTCCGTGATGGGATTCTTCCAGCCGCATATCTATGAGACGGCCGGTGGTGTGAGCAACGAGCAGGCTAACTGGATGAACTGCATTCAATGGGCCATCATCGTGGGCGTGACATTCATCGTATCGAAATTTATCGACAAGACCTCCCATAAGGCTATCTATACCTTTGGTCTGTTGGTGGCCATCTCAGCCTGGCTTGTCATCGTCACTATTGGTGTGAGCGGTCCTGCCGGTCTGTGGGCTTTCGCCATTCTCTGGGGTGTTCAGGGTGGTACTTCTCCGCAGATTTTCTATGCGCTGTGGGGTTCAGAGTTGTTCCCTGCCAAGTTCCGTGCCGGTGCTCAGGGACTGATGTTCTTCATTGTTCGTGGCCTGTCAGCTCTGTGGGGACTTATCTTCACCTTTATCTATGGTGAGAACGGCGAAGGCTTCACTATTGCAGCCTATTGTATGATTGCCCTGCTGACCATCTCGCTGATTGTGGGATTCATCGGATGTCCGAATACCCGTTGTAAGCCTTTGGCTCAGATAACAAAGGAACGTTACGGTGATGACGTATAGACAAAGAAAAAAGGCTCTCGGTTGAGAGCCTTTTCCTTTTAAATAAAACTATTATCACAGTTTTTTCTGTAACTTTTCTGCCTTTGCAGCCTTCTTAACGGCCTTCTCGTGAGCCTTGGCATACTTGGTCTGAGCCTTTGCAATCTTGGCGGGATCAGAAGTGCTGGCCTTCACCTGCTCAAACTTTGCCAGAGCCTCGTCGGCATCTTCCTGAGCTTCTTTGGCGTCCTTGGCAGCATCGTTGGCCTTATCGATAGCCTTCTGGCGCTTCTCAGCCTTCTTGCGCTCCTTTTCAGCCTTCTTGCGCTGTTTCTCGGCCTCCTTCTGCTGCTTTTCCATTTGCTTCTGCTGCTTCTCGGCAATCTTCTGCTGCTTAGCTAATTCTTTCATCTGAGCAGGAGACATCACATCCTGTGCACTCACTGGAGTTACACTGAACAGACAAGCCATCATGACTGTCAGTCCTAACTTTGTAATAAATGATTTCATACTTTTCAAATTTATGTTATAGATTAATATACATTTATCAGGGACAAAGATATAAAAAGAAAAGGAAACTCCTCGCAAGAGTTCCCTTTTTTATCCTTTTTTAAACAAAATAGGACACTATTTTGGAAGATTGAACGCAACAGACATTTCTTTCATCTGTTCCTGACTCATACCTTCGGGCGTGAATCCCATGCACTTGGCATCGATATAAATCTTGGCACTCTTGGAGAGCACATCAATCTGGTCAAAAGCATCCATCACGTCGAGTCCCTGTGCAAAAACGCCGTGCTTTTCCCATAGCACCACATCGTAGTCGTCGAGCTGTGCCAGGGTGGCATCGGCCAGACGGTTGCTCCCAGGCAGTTCGTAGGGAATGATACCCAAGCCCAACGGGCAGAATGCCTTGGTCTCAGGAATCATCGACCACAGGATGTTGGTGAGCACGTCTTTCTTCAAGAAGGCAGCATTATGACTCATGGCAACCAACTCGATGGGGTGGGTGTGAACCGTTGCATTATAGGCTGAACCTTTCTCAATGAGATGATTGTGCACGGTGAGGTGAGAGGGCAGTTCCGAAGTGGGCTGTACGGGATTGTCGGCAATGATGACATACGAGGCACAGTCGTCGAGGATGCGGATGACAGAGCCGTTGTCCATAGGCCAGCGAGCCAGGTCACGCATACGCTTGCCCGTTCCTTTGCAATAGAAGTAGTTGCCTTTCAGCAAAGGCAGAGTGACGCCAATCTGCTTCACCTCGCTGATGGCAGGCATCTGCCGTATTTCATCGTCCACGAACTTGGTGATGTTTACTGTGATGTTACCACCGTTGCGCTCGGCCCAACCGTTCTGCCAGAGATAGCCGGCTACCTCTGCAATCTTCATGACCTCTTTTTCAAGTGCAGGTCTTCCTTCGAGAATACTTTTCATGATGTAGTTTGTATTTTAATTTGTTTTATGCTGCAAAGATAAAGTTTTTTAATGAGACGGCAACAATATTATTTGATTTTTCTTCCCAAACTTTTGCCATTCTTTATTCGGGCCGCTTGTCGATGACCTTATATCCTTTGAAATCCTGACTGGGGAAGCGGAAGATACTATCATCGTTAATCCCACTATGGAATTGGCTGATTTTGACCGTACACCAGAAGAGCATTACTTTTATTTTCAGGCTCTTAGGTTCTCGTGTGCGCTTGTCGATGATAATCTTGGCGTGCTTGACTCCGTCAACACCTTTCTTGGCATCGAGCGTGATGATAAAGTCATTGTCCTTGGCCGTAATGTGATAAATGTAGTTGTCGGGGACAAACTTGAATTTGCTGGCGTATTTATCACGTTTTGCAGAATTGGGATTGTGGATTTCTATCGTTTTCTTTTTCTTGTCAACGCGGCAGAAATCCTTTCCGTCGGACCATGCAGAGTATCTGGATTCGATGAACTTTTGTTTGTTGCCTTTCATCCAAATAGTGCCTTCGGTCTTATATACCCCGACGATATTCACGGCGTAGGTCAGGTTGCATCCCTGAGGACCGAAGACCATATTGTATGTCTTGTCAAATATCTGACGTGCTTGTCGGGTATTCGAATTCTCTTGCGCATTGATGGAAAGGCTCAACGTTAGCGCAATGAGCATAATCACCAAGCGGTTTCTTGAAAGTATTATATCTGTCATTTGATGTTGCTTCTTTTTTGTGCCGCCAAAGGTACAATTATTTTCCAAAAATCAAATCATAATTCAAGAATAATTTGTATTTTTGCAAACGTATTAAGAAAAATAAGGAATGATCCAAGAGGAGAAAACAGCACTATGGAGTGAGAATGTCATCGTGGTGGATGCAGAATATGTTGACCGCGTGGCATTTAACCTCATTGTTAACTTTGAAAGGATGTTGGGGCGGAAGATACCGGCAGCTGATATGGCCCGTTGGATTGACTGTTTGGCATTAGACGGAGGGATATCTCCTGAGGCAAATCCTGAGGGTAGCGTTTCCGTGGTGCTTATTTATGAGAAAGACTCCAAAGGTTTCGAGAATTTCGTTCCTGCTTTATATAGCGAACTGAACGGCAAGGCTTTCAAGGATCATCTTGGCGAATTTGTCTTTTCGGCTGTTCCCGTTGAACATCTTACGACGAAGGATGACCTGCTCCTTGATGTGGTCCAGTCTACCATGGAGTCCAAGGAAGTGAAACGGCTGATGGTGGTTCCCAATTCAGAGGATGGCGATTGCTATGACCGTTTGCGTCAAATGCTCCGTTGTGCTCCTGATGACAAGCGTATCACGCTCTTTGCCATGCAACCTATGATGGGCGGCAATTTCCGTCAGGAGATATTGGGCTATTCGTTGATGCAGGCTTTGGGTATCAAAGCAGCAGAGTTAGAAAGCCCTAATCCCTAATGTCTAAACTTATAAGCTTAAAATGAAATTAAAATTCCTAATTCTTATAGTTACTCTTTGTTGGGGTGTTTCTTCCCAGGCACAACAACTGCCGATTGTAAAATACGACATCGACAAGGTGACTGCAAAATGGAATGATATGGAGGCACGGCTGACCATCGATGCTGATTATCCCGATGGCAACACCCCTGCTGCCAGAACGTTGCAGCGCTGGCTCTATGAATTGTTTACCTCCCGGAATTTCCACGGACAAATCCTCACGGGCAAGCAACTTATGGCACGTGTGGAGGCCGACTTCATCGAGGCAAATCCTATCGAGGAAATGAAAAAATTTGCTGAGGATGGCGCCGAGGAAGGAAACTGGTTCTTCAACTACCGTGTGAAAAAGGAATTTGAGAGCAGTCGAATCGCTTCTTTCACCTATAGTTGGGATGCCTATCAGGTGGGTAATGCCACGTCGAATGCCAACATTATTGACATTTCGGTATGTAAGACCGACGGTCGCATCCTTGGTTGGGAAATGTTCAATTCTGTACAGCATTTGAAGAAACTGCTGGATAAGCAGTTGGTGGAGAAATTCGGTGAAGAGGGGGCTGACCTCTATTTAAAGGGGACGCCGCCGATGCCGCGAGCTCCCCTGTTCCTGAAAGACGGCGTGAGATTTGATTTCGGCGATTATACGATCAATATTCCTCATGTGTATGAAGAGACGGGGGAATATCCCTATGCTTTTTTGGAATATGCCGATATCGAACATCTGCTTACAGATGAGGCAAAAGCTTTGCTGGGATTGTCTGGGCAGACACCTTCTTTGAATGAGCCGGAGCCCGCTTCTGATCCTAATGTCAATGCAGAACTGTTTCGTATCTATCTGAAGAGTTGGGATGACCTTCATAATCTTCACCAGAATGATGATTTCAAGTTCGAATACGCACCGAACGTGGATTTTTATGGGATGAAAATGACGAGGGAGAAGGTTCAGGAGTCGAAGGTCGCTTTCCTGCAGAAGACGCCCGACTATGAGCAGGTAAGTTATCGCTTGAAAGCCACGAAGACGGATGCCAGCCATGTGCGTTGCGACTTCCTGAAGCGTACCATAGCCCAGGGAAAGTCGCGCGTCTATCCTTCCTATCTGATCTATGTTACTGAAGACAATGGCACCAGTTGGAAGATAGAGCGGGAGAGTGACCAGGTGACGGATAAGAATCTGGAGATGAAATTTCGTGCAAACGAAGGCAGAGACAAGCTTGCTTGGTCTATGCTGAGTGCAGCCGAAATTCATGAATGAAATTCATACAAACAAAATCTAATAAACAATAGAAAGAAGATGAACAGAATTTTGATGATTGGCGCCGGTGGCGTGGCTACCGTGGCTGCCCATAAGATTGCACAGAACGCCGATGTGTTCGACGAGTTTATCATTGCAAGCCGCCGTAAGGAGAAGTGCGATGCCATCGTGGAGGCTATTCACAAGAAGGGCCTGACGATGGACATCAAGACAGCTCAGGTGGATGCCGATGATGTGGAGCAGCTGAAAGCACTCTTCAATGAGTACAAGCCCCAGTTGGTATTGAACCTTGCCTTGCCTTACCAGGATCTCACAATCATGGAGGCCTGTCTGGCTTGTGGCGTTAACTATATGGACACGGCCAACTATGAACCCAAGGATGAGGCTCACTTTGAGTATTCCTGGCAATGGGCCTATCGCGACCGTTTCCGTGAAGCTGGACTGACGGCCATCCTCGGTTGTGGCTTTGACCCGGGCGTTACAAGCATTTTCACCGCTTATGCCGCCAAACATCATTTCGACGAAATTCAGTATCTCGACATTGTTGACTGCAATGCCGGCGACCATCACAAGGCATTCGCAACCAATTTCAATCCTGAAATCAACATCCGCGAGATAACCCAGAAAGGTCTTTACTGGGAGAACGGGCAGTGGGTGGAGACAGAACCGCTGGAGATACATAAAGACCTGACATATCCCGGCATTGGTCCGCGTGACAGTTATCTGCTTCACCATGAGGAGATAGAGTCGCTCGTCATCAATTATCCCACTATTAAGCGTGCCCGTTTCTGGATGACCTTTGGACAACAGTATCTGAAACATCTTGAAGTAATTCAGAACATCGGCATGAGCCGCATCGATGAAGTGGAATACGAGGCTCCGTTAGCCGATGGTACAGGTTCCGTTAAAGTGAAGATTGTTCCTTTACAGTTCCTGAAGGCCGTGTTGCCTAACCCGCAAGACCTGGGTGAGAACTACGAGGGAGAGACCTCCATAGGCTGTCGTATCCGTGGACTGAAGGATGGCAAAGAGCACACCTATTATATATATAATAACTGCTCGCACCGTGCCGCCTATGAAGAGACGGGCATGCAGGGCGTGAGTTATACCACCGGTGTACCCGCCATGATAGGTGCCATGATGTTCTTCAAAGGACTTTGGCGCAAGCCCGGTGTGTTTAACGTTGAGGAATTCGACCCAGATCCGTTCCTTGAGCAACTCAACAAGCAAGGCCTGCCATGGCATGAAATTCATGACGGGGATTTGGAATTGTAAGCAATAACTTACCCCAACCCTCCCAAAGGGAGGGAGGGTTAAATAGCTTTTCACCTCTTAGGCAATTAGAATCCCCTCCCTTCGGGAGGGTTAGGGTGGACTTTAGTTCTCTTAGTTGCGTAGTTCCTCCAGATAATCCAGATTGTTGAGATCGCATTCATTAGCAACGCGTTCCCATATTACTTTGGTACTGTCTGACAATTCCAACGACAATCGATAGACACCAAGGAACACATAGTTGGTGTCTATCAGGTTCTTCATGAATGTAATCCGAATCTCATTCAGACGAGAACAGTGATTAAATTGATCGATATTTCGTTCAACTATTCTTGCGCTATCTGCCCCTTCCGGCTTCCAATACTCGGTAATGGTTGGCATCATCTTCGATTTGTCACCTTCATTATGCCATTCTTTATTGTGATAATCTGGTCCCCAGACAGAAATGTTGGGATGGTGGGGAAGTATCTGTCCCCAAAGCTTTTCCTTTGCATGAATACCAAACAGTTTGAGGTATTCGTGAGGTGAACTAAAAGAATCACCTATCTTTAACGTGTAATGCGATGATGGTGTAGAGTATGGCAGGGCTCAACCGTTTCTTCTGAGTTTTTTCATCCCTGTTCTCTCCTCTCTCCTCTTTCCTCTTTTCTTCTTCTATGGGATTCTTCTTACAGAAATCTTTCCAATTGTCATACCCGACAAACATGGATAAAATGTCAAGCGTAGATTTCCGTGGAGTAGTCGTTTCGGATAGATAGCCCCAAAGGCGTTTGAGGGTTGTTGGAGATATTCTCTCGTGGAATTTCTCGAATATACATTCAGAAAGGAATTCGAAATCCTTTGGGGTTTTCATCTTCCTTTCTACAACTGCTTCAATCAATTCACGTAGTTTGGCTAATGCCTTCTCTTGTTGTTCTTGATACATGATAAAGTTATATGCGACGGTCTGCTTGTCATTGCATAAGATTTAGCAGCACTCGGCAAACTCATTCCGTTTGACGGCACAAAGTTAAGCATTTTTCTACATAATAAATGCCCAATCCCCCAGAAATGGACCAAATGGACTAAAATATGGACTAAATGGACTAAGAAATGGACTAAAATAAGCAGAAATGGACTGACAAAAGGACTAAAATGGATAACCTTGTTTCAGCCCTTTTTTCGTATTTTTGCATATCTATATTACATTCACTCGAAAAAGCTGCGCATTTAGCTATGACCATCTTGTAGTGAAGCGCTCATTCCCATTCTTAAATCTAAAAACTGAATTAAATAAAAGTGAATTTGAATATGAAGTTTTGCCCTACATGCGGTAAAGAGTTGCCTTCCGATTGGCAATATCCTTTCTGTCCCTTTTGTGGTAACAAGTTGCCCATACTTCCTGAAAAAAATATGGGTGGAAGTAACAGTTTTTCTTTGGGTGATGCCAATGCTATAGCAGGCGACATGAAAGTCACGATTGATTCTCATAACACTGTGACCAATATTGTAAACGAACGTCAGAAACACTGGGAAGAGATTCATCAAGAAAAGCTCGCTCAATACAAACTATTATGCGAACAAGTTTATGAAGACAGTGTGATGACAAGCGAGGAGGCTCGACAGTTAGAGAGTTTGCGTATTACATTAGGTATAGACTCTGCTGAAGCTGACCAAATACGTGAACAGGTTCGTCAGTTGCGCCTACAGCATTCCCAAAGCCAGCTTAACCCTGTACAAAGAGTCTCGTTGCAACAGATAGTCAGCATGGCTGTCAATGGAAAGACCGACCTATTGAAACATAGTTTCCCAAGGCTGGAAGCTATGGCTGAGAAATATATGGTGGACGAAGTTCAGTTTAACTACTACCTTATTTTAGCAGGATTGAATCCCAGGAAATGCGTGAAACTGTATGAAAACAGAACGAATGACAACTACTGGCAGTCGTTTTGGACTTACATTGCCTATCAAAATTTGGGAGAACTGGATAAAGCACAACTCATAATGGCTGAGTTGGAGGCGTTTACAGACAAACCTTTTGGGAATATGGCGTTATTGGCAACAGTAGGAAGTCTTTACACCTATTGGGAGGATATGACTCAGACAGACTTCTTTGAGCAGGCACGTATGTTTCTGGAGCAGGGGGCTGATGGATTCAGCGACAACCTTGACAGGTTTGCACAAGCACTGATGTTGCTGGCAGAAGACAATGATGATGATTTGAAACAATATCAGGCAGATTTCTCATTCTATTTTGACCATGTGCTAAGTGGATTGGTGTACAAACGTAAAATGGCAAACCTCTATAGGATTCTGCCTAAGATGCCCAAAATTGAGCCACTAATTATGTAGAATTGTTAATCTTTTTGAATTATTAATGTAGAATGGATATATTAGTAGGAAAAGGCGGCAATCAAAGCATGCCTATTACAGATGAGACTGTGAGTCGCATACACTGCAAGATTGAGGTTCTTGACAGCGGAATTATTGTGGTGACGAATCTGAGTTCAGCAGGTACATTTCTCAATGGACAGAAACTAGTAAAGCGAACACTCGTAAAACGCGAAGACGAACTCCAACTTGGAGTACGTTTTAAGGCTACCATCCATGAATTGCTGGACAACGTGAACTACGAAACATTCACTTGGCATCAGGTGGTTCGTGAGAAGTATTTGACCAGCAATGCCCTGCAGGCATTCATAGACACGTCTGCCAAAAAGATCAACAACCAGTTGCCTCGTTACTTTATGCCCGTAGTAAAGAGTGCTATGGCTTACTATATGATGGATGAAAGCAAATTCAGGGAGGCACAAAATCTGATTTACGAGGCAGGCGACATGCTCTACGACATGCAAGATGGGTCAGAATTGCTGCAAGGTATCTACGCATCTGTACTCACCGTCTGCGCCCGACTTTATCTGCAAGTGGACCGGCTTGATGTGGCTAAGGAAACTATCTTGGGGGCCGCTGGCATCTTCGACCGCATGCCTTCAGACCGTTTGGGTTGTAGTATGGAGCAACGAAAAGAGACATACAGCATGGCGGCAGAAATCCTGACCATGTCAGGCCTAGCGGATCAGGCTACTGTATATAGTAAAAAGGTGTAACAAATTAAAATAGAACGACTATGGGATTTTTTAAAAAAATTTTTGGTGATGCGGCTGATGAGTTAAAGAAGAACTTTGAGGACGCAAAAAAAGAAATGCGTAATAATTTGGAAGAAATGAAGCGGAACACAATGACAGGCTTCACTGCTAGTACATCCAATTCGAGAGATGATGACGAAGAAGATGAGGAACCAAAAATCTTGCTTGGTGATTTTCGTGATGGTGTCTTAACTATTCGGGAAGGAATAACAGAATTGGATAACGAAAGCCTTGAACATTATAAGCATATCCGAAAAATCGTTTTTCCTGCCTCTTTAGAGAGCTTAGATTCCGATGTTATCAATGAGCAAAACCAATTAGAAGAACTTGATTTCTCAAAGGTTGATAAACTGAAAACAATCCCTGACGAGTTCATCTATGGTGAGAATAAGATTCGTAAGTTTGTCATTCCCAATGGAGTGACAGAGGTTGGCGACGGATTTCTAGGTGAAGCAAAGTCTGGGGCAGAAATTTTTGTACCTGCATCAGTCGAAAAACTTGGCTATATCACGGGTGCCAGCGAAAACAACATGATTGTCTACCTTTTTGCTGCTGATATTGAGATCAGTGATGTGGAAGAGGATGTAAAGACACTCTATGTTCTTCCGGATTATTATGACCTGTATGCAAAGAAACTAAAAGACTGTAACAGTGAAGCCCGATTACGTGACATGCCGGAAGAAATGATGATTTTTTATGGATTTGTTGCTCCGAAAGAAGCATCTGTGTCACGGCCTGCTCTTGAAAGCAAACAAGAGATAGAAGAGAAACTTAATACCCCTGCTAACGGCGGTCTTTTCTCTGCGCGCTTAGAGGCTATGATTGCAGCAGCTCTGCAAGACGGTTTCTTGACTGACAAGGAGCGTGAAATGCTAAAACGCCGTGTTGAGAAAGAAGGTGAAGACTGGGACGAGGTTGAGATGATTATCGAAGCGCGTCTTGCTGAAATGCGGCCTATATCACAACCTAAGAATGGTGTAGAAAGAAATGCTGTGCGTGAAAAAGATACAGTTGGAGCGTCCTCTATTCCCCCTATAGAAACAAAACCAGAAGTAAATGTTCCTATATTAGACGATCCTATTTTCGATGATAATAAAGCTGAAAGATATTATAATGAAAGAAATGTGGTTATACCTGAAGGATATACAGAAATAGAAGAGGAAGCTTTCTACGGCTACGATAAATTACAGTCTATATGCCTTCCCTCAACTCTGGAAAAGATAAATGACAAAGCCTTTATGAAGTGTTCTAAATTGAAGCAGATTGATTTTTCAAGATGTACATCATTAATAGAAATTGGAGATAAAGCTTTTTATAGTTGTGAAAAGCTTGAAGAGATTGTATTACCTGATAGCGTTAAAATTATCGGAGATGACGCTTTTTACTTTTGTTCTAAATTGAGAAAAATTGTGATGCCGTCTTCTTTAGAGAAATTAGGGGATGACTTCTATAGTCCTGGTTTTTGTGGTAATAAAACTCCTTTGGAAGAAGTTGATATGTCAAAAGTAACAAAGTTGACAATAATACCTAAAGGATTTACAACAGGAGGTCATAAACAAATGGTAATTCCTATGGGAGTAACAACTATTAGGGATGGTTTCTTTTTTGCTCGTCCTGATGTTATATTTTTACCTCCGACTCTAAAGGATTATAAGAGTACAGAATCATGGGAGTCTGTCTATCTTTTTGCTTCACCATTAGAGGAAATGGACAATATATTTGAGAATAGTGATAATCTATATGTGCTTCCACAATATTTAAACGAATACAAATCAATACAAAAAGCACTAGGAAATAACAGGGAATGTAAAATTCATACTATGCCAGATGAATATATGTTTTTTTATGACAATTGAGAATAATAAACCCACGAAGTAAAGCATATGAAAATTGATGAAAGAGTCTTGAGGGATATAACAGAAAGACTAAGTGGAAAGGAAATAACTGCTGCTAAAGCACTAGCACCAGCTGCCAAGATGAGGAAGCTTGACGCCACTCAAGGTTTCTCTGCCAAAGGTATACCTGGATATTTCTGCGGAGACAGGAATGCCAAGACAGTTGTTGTTAATCTTAATCCAGGAATGGATGCGGCATTGGCTGATTGCCTATGGGATATTAGGAAAGATAATTACAATCAGACTTCGCCTCAAGCGTTCATAAATGACTTATATGAAGAATATAAGAACTTCGGTCTTAGAGATGCTGCCCGTTATGATGAATTTGATATCAAACAGGCTGCTTTCCTGATTCCGTGGAAGGATAGTGGGATTACGCTACCTCAAGAAATAGACAACAAGGATAAATGTACTTGTCTTTTGGCAAAAAAGAATGTCTTGTGCCAGAAATTACAGCTAGAATTGGTTCCTTATGCTTCTTCCAGATTTGACATTGTTAAGAATGACGAAAATAGGAAATTATTCGTTCCATATATTGATACTCTTCTTGATGAGATATTTGCTAAGGAGAGGAAATATGTCATTTTCAATTCTGCAATATTTGTTGATTTTTTCAAATACTACAATGATGCTGAAAAGACGGAGGTATTCAAATTAGGTGAAGATTGCTCTGAAATACTGCAAAACCGTAAAGGGAAATGTAGGGTGGTTTATATTCACTTTAATGATAGAATTCAGAAAGCACTCATTGCTCATACCTTCCCTTCTCAGAGCCTCTGCCGGGCCTTTGGCCTGATGCGGAAATACGGAGAGTTCTGTTATAAAGTGTGGCTTAATCATCCCTAAAAAGAAATAAATATGGCAAGATGTAAGAAATGCGGGTATCCTTTATTACCCAAACATGATAAGTGTCCAAAGTGTGGGGCATCAGTTGCAGAACAACCTATAACTCCAATTGATGGAGTAGATGTGGTAAGCCGGAAAACGGTGTGGAGCATAGCGCCAGGACAATTGGCCCGAAAAATCTCTGAGAAAGAGCTGGCCGACTGCTCAGCAGTAAATGGAGTGGTGATTCAAGACGGTGTGACGGCAGCCATCTTTGTTGACGGTCAGTTGGCGAACGTCATGGATGGTGGTCTGTATCAGTTCAATCCCGAAAAAGTGATTGAGCGCACAAAGACCATTGTAAATATAGAAAAACAATCTGGTCAGCAAGCTTCCGAGCAGTCGTTTGGAAAGCGTGTCAGTTCGTTTTTTACAGGTCTGATGGGTTCAAAGAAACATGCGGAAAAGCCTGAAAAATCAGAAAAACGAGCAGAGTCATGGAAAGAGATTGAGCGCGAGAGTGTTCGACGTACTGTGGTTAGTATCTACTTGATATCTAATCGCCTGTTCCAAATGGCATTTGGTTTTGAACGTACGGACGACGGCACATGCACATTTAAACCCTATCGTCTGAAAGCGGGTATAATGGATGTGGAAATCGGCGTCAACATGCAACTGCGCATCAGCGATTTCGAAGCTTTCCGCCTTAACTTTCTGAACGACCAGCGTCAAGTAATTGTCACGGATTTGCAAGAAATGATGTCGCCTTGGGTGCAACAGATTCTGACGCAAACCGTAGAGTCCATGCAGATGACGTCTACAAGACTGACATCTGAACAGCAAGACCAAGTAAGGCAGCAGTTAAAACAGGAGTTGGAGCATAGGCTGAATGGTATAGAAGTGGTTCAAGTGCTGGATGTTACCACCGAGTCAGATGATTTCGAACAACTCCGTCAGCAAGAGCATGACCTGTGGGTTAGCGAGCAGGAGGCTGACTTTTATGTGCGCAAGAACGAGTTCTTGAATCGCTACACAGGTTATCAGCAAGAGCAGGAGTTGACAAAGCAAAGCATGAGTCACGACCAAGAACTGAACTTGGAGCGCGAGAAGCTGAGCTTCCTGTCTGATATGAACAAGTTGAATCAGGACAAACTGCTCTGCGATGATGAAATGACACAGTTTGTGGAACTTCACGAAATGGAAATTCGCTTGCGTCAAGCACTACAGAATGCTGATGAGCAAACTCGGATGCAGGACGTGGAGAAAATCCTGAATGACGTGAAGAAGAAGGAGTTGATGAGCGAAGACGAATTGGCTGCGGTAGAGGAAAGTATACGCGACAAGCGTTTTGAGCGTCAGCAGATGAGCGACGTTTTGCAGCATGCAGCACTGACCAAGGCTTCTATTGAGAAAATGCGTGCCGAGGCTGGCCTTTATGCAGAGAAGACTCAGATTGACATGCAGAAGGAGCAGGCAGACTTCGATGCGCTGAAACAGCGTGCAGGCTTTGATATTGAAAAAGCTGAGATGGAGGCTGCTCTCTATGGGAAACGCTATGTGCTGGAAAAGCAGAAAGCTATCGACAAATTGGAGTTGGAGGGAATCGAATTGGATGCTGACCTCGAGAAGCGTCGCAAACGTGACGATTATGATTTCGAGATTCGTAAGCGCGAGGCTCAATTCGACTTTGATACTCGAAAGCAGGAAAGCCAATTTAACTTCGACATGCGTAAACAAGAAGATCAGGCCAACTTTGAATCACGGAAACAAAATACCGAGTTTGACTTCGACTTAGAAGGAAAGCGTCAGGCGCGTGACGACGAACGGCAGTTCAAACTTGATGACCACCAGACAGAGATGGAAAAACGCCGTGAAGAACAGCGTCAGCAGCGTACTTCCTTCGACTTCGACGTGGAAAAACAACGGAAAACATTCAATTTTGACTTAGACCAGAAGTCGAAGGATGCCGACCAAGAACGCACCATGAAACTGGGTAACCATGAACAGGATTTAGCAGATCGTGAGAGCCGTCGCCGCATGGAGGAACTGGAGCAGAAAGGCAATATTGCCATGCGAAATATGCAGGCTATGATGGAAGCTAAGCGGGCTGCCAAGCAAGATGAGTTGCAACATGAGCAGGCTATGCAGCAGGCGAAATTTGAAGCCGAAGAGCGTCGTATGCAAACCCAGAAGGAGATGACGGCAGAACAGATTATGGCGGCTCAGATTCGTGAAATGGATGCAGGCGCCCAGGCTAAGTTTGCCGAATCGTTCTCAGCCAAGAATAGTGCCGAACGAGAAAAGCAGGTTGCCGATGAAAAGGCTCAGATGTATGAGCGCATGATGCAACAAATGCAGACAGGCAATCAGCAGAATGCCCAAATGCAACAGCAGATGATGCAGCAAATGATGGAGATGGCAAAGATGGGATTCCAAGCCAATGCCAATGTGGCAACTGGACGTATAGATGCTCTTAAAGAGACTCTTCAGCCAGCCGCTCCTTCTACACCTATCGCTACACCATCAGAACCAGTAACCCCGGCACAGTTCAAAACTCTACGCCTCAATACGAAGTGGTTGCGACAGCATGGCTTTGAAGGAAGTTTCAACGAACTGGCTGGTCAGTTGGCAAACATAGGCGGCGACATATCACAAGATTTTGACGAGCAGGGAAATCCTGTAATTGTGGTAGACCAATTAGCCGATTCGCAAGTGATGGAAATACTGGTACGATTAGGAGTTAATTTTTAAAAATAGAAACATGGCACAAGAAGTTAAGGCAGGTGCATACCTGTATCGCATTAATCCAAGTAACGACAGAGAACTCCATAGAGCTTCAATGGGGTCCTCTAGTTTCAGCCACATTTGGTCTGCTCCAAATGGTGAGCGCATTTTAGATATCATAGCAAAAGGAGATGAAGTGTTTATCAGCACAACCCGTCATACTTATGTGCGATCGAGGAGTGGTGGAATTAATCTGAAATAGAAAAGGGAGTTGAATAATACGGAGAAATCCGCAAGAAATAGTTATTAACTTAAATAAATTGTATTATGACAAAATTTAGAATCACATCGAAAGAGAAGTTTGGCGATATGCCAAGAGGTACTACATTAATAGTTGACACCCCCTTGAGTTCATGCGACCCTGACAAGATTAAGGCAGCCATCAAAGCGGCTGGTTACAACAAACAGGCACAGGATGCATATTCACAAGCTTGGTGGAAGATTGAAAAACTATGATTTAAATGCTATCCCTAACTAGTTTGTTGCTGGTTGGGGATAGTTTCATTTCAGATAAATGGAAATATTAGCAATCATCGGCATCGTCGTATTAATACTCATCATCTTCACAGGTGGTGGTATTCTTGGTTGGATATTCAATGGAATTGGGAGCATCTTTGAGTTGCTTCTCGATGGTTGGGGATCTTGCTTCCGAGTAATCGCATGGATTATCATAATCTTCCTGGCCCTTTTGGCATGGGCATTATGAATATGAATAGAGGTGGCTAAATATGTATGGTGACGGAGCGTTTTTTGAAGCAAAAAAGGGGCGAATGAAAAAAAAGTTGGTGTTTTTATTGAATTTTTTTGGGAATGTTTCTATTTATAGTATGTTCATTAAAAAATTCAAGAATATGACAACAACAATTCGCACCAGTTCCAAGAACTACTTCACAAAAATCCAGAAGTACCTCAAAAACAAAAGAGTGTTCTTCGTTTCGTCATTTAACAATGAGGTCTATACCCTCACTATTTTCGATCTCTCGAGCATCGAAACCACTTCTCTCATCAACAAAATGACTAAACATTTTCATCTCACCAACCGGCAAGAGTCTTTGGCTCTTGCCGCCTAATACCTGAACGATTATGCCAAGAACAATTAAGAACAATAAGAAGGAAATGACACTGCTTCAGGCCATAGAGCGTGTGGTGGAACTATCGGAAGACTCGAAGATGAGCAAGGAGTTCATGAGAAAAGCCAAGCCGGAAATACAGCTGCTGGCCAAAAGCTATGGCATCACCGAGCGGCAGGCCGTGCTGTTCTGCGTCTGCATGGAGAGAGGCCCACGGCGCGTTGACTACAACGACCTGGCTTCCTATCTGGACATCAAGAAGATCAGCGCGCTGAGCTTTGCCGGCGACATCGACGCACTGGTGCGCCGCCGGCTGCTGAAATACCGCGACGTGAAGGACGAGGACGACTTCGACATCCCCACAGCCGTCATTCGCTGCCTGAAGCACAACGAGGTGTACCAGATGCCCCGGCGCACAGGACTCGACTGCGCCGAACTGTTCGAACTGCTCTACCAGTGGTTTGAAGACCTGAACGACGATGCCATCTCGCCGGGTGAACTGCAGGAAGAGTTGCAGACGCTGTTCGACGACAACCGGCAGGTAGGCTTCGTGCAACGGTTGCGCCAGTACCATCTGTCGGAGGAAGACGAAATGATGGTGGCACTCTTCTGCCACTGCCTGGTGAATGCCGACGACAACGACATCCGCTTCGGTCAGATAGAAAGCCTCTACAGCACGAAGGCCGACTTCAACAACGCCAAGGTCAGTCTGCGCAGCGGCGAGCACAGGCTGATGAAGGCGAAACTGATAGAGCATCGGTGCGAAGACGGCATTGCCGCCACCACCCGCTTCTGCCTGACCGAGGATGCCAAGCGCAACCTGCTGGCAGAGATGAAAATCAGCACCACGGAAGAGAAACTGGCCGACGTCATCAAATCCAAGGACCTGACGGAGAAGAAGATGTTCTACGTGAAGGAGAACGGGCAGCAGGTCGGCGAACTGCAATCGCTACTCATGCCAGGGAAATACAGCGAAATACACCGGCGCATGCAGCTGTCGGGCTTCCGCACGGGCTTTGCATGCCTGTTCTACGGCGGACCCGGCACGGGCAAGACCGAGACTGCCTACCAGCTGGCCCGGCAGACGGGGCGCGACATCATGGTGGTGGATGTGCCGCAGATAAAGAGCAAATGGGTGGGCGACTCCGAGAAGAACATCAAAGCCCTGTTCGACCGCTATCGTGAACAAGTAAAAAGAGCCAAGCTGACTCCCATCCTGCTCTTCAACGAGGCCGACGCTATTATCGGCATCCGCAAGCAGGGGGCACAGAACGCGGTAGATAAGATGGAGAACTCTATTCAGAACATCATCCTGCAGGAGATGGAACAACTCGACGGCATCATGATAGCCACCACCAATCTGACGCAGAACCTCGACACGGCTTTCGAACGTCGCTTCCTCTACAAAATCAAGTTCGAGAAACCCACTGAGGAAGCCCGTGCCCATATCTGGCACTCGATGATTCCCGACCTCAGCGAGCACGACATCCATGCGCTGGCCTCGAAATACGATTTCAGCGGCGGTCAGATAGAGAACATCGCCCGCCACTATGCCATCAATACGATTCTTCATGGCAGCAGCGGCGACGTGCTGCCGATGCTCATCCGCCATTGCGACAACGAACGGCTCGACGGAGCACGCTCGTCGAAGATAGGCTTTTAGTTTTTAGAAATAATCATGGAAGAAATACTGACCATAGAACAGATGCAACAGAGGAGTGACTTCCTCAGGAAACGGGCCAAAGAGATGGAGCGTAGGCTGAGGAACGTCACGGAACCTGAAGCACGAAAAATTTACCAGCGGGCAATCAGCAATTGTTATGCCCTGGCAAAGAACCAACGGTCGCTGGCCGAAGGGAAAAGCAAATGGAGAGACGAGGCCAAACGCTGTCGAAAGATGGCAGAAAGCATCGAGCGCGAACACAATAGTGGTAAAGCAAATCAGGATGATGATTAGAGAGAAATAGATAAACGGTGCTTTGTTTGGAACTTTCTTCAAAATCCACAATCTTTGCATCATATTCTAACTTATGAACAATAAACAATCTTAGAACCTCGCGATGTGTAGGGAATCGCATGAAATTATGAATGGAAGTTTTTTTGATAGGATTGGTATAGCAGATATGGAGAAGGTTCATTCTGCAGTAATTGGTTGGATATTTTCTGATGAATGTAAAGCATTAACGAATCAGCAGAAGTCAGAATTATTGTGTTCTTTGTTTCATGTAAAGCCAAGCCAAACATTTAATTCATTTGTTGTAGAGGTTGAACATCATGATATTGATGTTCTCATTATCACAGATAATAATACATGTTGGGTAATTGAAAACAAGATAAAATCTTCTCAGCATAGTAATCAATTAGATAAATACTACGATATTATAAATGGGAAACCTGTTAAGATTGGGCGTAAAATACATACCATACAAGATTACATGCAATTGAAATCTCACTATTGTTTCTTGACACTTGTTGGTGAGAACCCTAAATGTACAAATAACGTCTGGAAGAATTCTACTTACCTATCCTTCTCAAAAGCGCTTGAAAAAGCCCTAGAAAATGGTAATAAAAATAATGATTATATTATCCTAAACGAATACTTGTGCTGCATTACTAACCTTGCGAAGGCTTTAGATGAATTCATTAATAATCATCAACGGCATAAATATGTCTTTGATGACGGTACGGATAAAAAGAAAAGGGATGGCAATTATATTGCAGACAACGGTCTCGAAACGATTTTTCAAAAATGCTTCCTTTCACATATTATAGGCAAAACTAAGAACTATAGTGGTTTTGATATTTCAGAGACTCATGGCATCGCACTGGCGGAGAAAAAAGATGTACTTTTTATTCGAGATTATAAATTGGGAATACAATTCCAAAACGGCTCTTTCAAGGCTCAGATACTTAATGAGAGTATAGGTGCAACTGATTTCTGGAATCATTGGAATGGAAGAATAACGAAAACAAATAACGGGGTAAAGATAAACAATATGCATTTCTCTGGCTGGACTTTTAACACTTCTAAAAGTCAGAAAGGCTCATATTTTTCCATCTCAAAAAAGATTCCCAATTGGTATTCTAAATCTGTGGCAGACATTGTGTCCGATTGGGATACCATGTACAATGCATGTATGGATGTTTTGAATGAAATTTCAAAAATAATCCCATAAGAATGAAATGTTTTTTGTCAGATTACTAACGATGAAGCGCGTATTTATTGATATGGACAATGTGCTGGTGGACTTCCAGTCGGGACTCGACCAGGTGAGTGAGGAGAAGAAGGCAGAATATGCCGGACGGCTGGATGAGATTCCGGGCTTGTTTGCCAAGATGAAGCCGATGGTGGGGGCTATAGAGGCTGTGCATGAGTTGCAGAAACACTACGACCTGTTCATCCTCTCCACGGCTCCGTGGAAGAATCCGTCGGCATGGTCGGATAAGGTGGATTGGGTGACAAAATATCTTGACGACGTGTTCCACAAGCGGCTTATCATCTCGCACCATAAGGATCTCTGCCAGGGTGACTATCTGATTGACGACCGTGGGAAGAACGGCACTAGCGAGTTTGCCGGCGAATGGATCAAGTTCGGCTCAGAGCAGTTCCCCAATTGGGAGAGTGTGCTGAAATATTTGGCAGGCCAAAGACTGGATGAATACCTTGCGGCAATAGGCCGTGAGGAATTGCTGACCTTGGAGGAAGAGATGGCATTAGTTAAGGCCATCCAGCAGAAAGGGCCAGACTGTGAAGAGAAGGAACAGCTTGTAAAGAGCAATCAGCGATTTGTCATCAGTGTGGCGGCGCAGTATCAGAAAAGGGGTCTGACGCTCGAGGAGCTGATAGAGATTGGAAGTGGGGCGGTGGCAGAGGCTGCAGAAGAATATGACCTAAATGCTGACTCCAATTTCATCTCCTATGCTGTCGAGCGGATTCGCCAGCGCATTGTTCAGGCCATTGGCGAAATACAATAAAGAGAGAAAACTATAATCTGTTATAACTGTCAAACAAACAATATGAAAAGACTTTCAAAATCGCGTTACACCGCTTTCTGCCAGTGCCCGAAAAACCTTTGGCTGAAGGTGTATAAGCCTGAGGAGGCCGCTGTAGACGAGGCCCTGCAGGCACGTTTTAAACAAGGTAATAAAGTGGGCGACCTGGCTATGGGCCTCTTTGGCGAATACAAGGAGGCGCATGCAGAAAATCCAGATGGCAACCTAGACCTCAGCCTGATGGTAGAGCAAACCAGGCTGTGGATGAAAGAGGGTGTGAAAAACATCTGCGAAGCATCGTTTTCCATCGACGGTCATTACTGTGCCGTCGACATTTTACGCCGCAACGGTGACGGATGGGACATCTATGAGGTGAAGAGCAGCACCTACAAGGGCGAGAAAAGCGACACCCCGAAACATCTGCTGGTATATACCCGTGATATTGCCTATCAGAAATGGGTGCTCACACAGTGCGGCGTAAAGGTGAACGGTTGCTATTTGGTGCGCCTCAACAAATTCTATGTGCGTGGCAAGAAACTCGACATTCAAGAGCTGTTCCATGTGAAGAACATGGACGAGCTGGTGGCCGACGAATACGTCAAGGTAGAGTCCAATGTGGCCTTGGCCCAGAAGGTGCTGCTTGGTGATGAGCCCGTTGAACCTATCGGTATGCACTGCCACGAGCCATACGGTTGCGGCTTTTTCGGTTACTGCACGGATGGCATCGTCAACCCCAATGTGTTCAACCTTTACCGCATGAACTTCAGGAAGAAGTGCGAACTCTACAATCAGGGAAAGATAAGCTTTGAGGATTTGTTGGGTGAAAAGCTCAGCGAAATACAGCAGTTGCAGATAGACACCCACCTGAACAATACAGAACTGGTGACCCCACAGGAAATTCGCGAATTCTTGAAGAATCTCACCTATCCGCTCTACTTCCTCGATTTCGAGACCATGCAGACGCCTGTGCCGGAATTTGAGGGAACACGGCCCTATCAGCAGATTACTTTCCAGTACTCGCTGCACTGGATTGAAGAGGAAGGGGGTAAATTGAAGCACAGCGACTACCTGGGCGATTCCATCAACGACCCGCGTCGAGAACTTGCAGAAAAGCTCTGCCGCGAAATTCCCAGGGGCGTCTGTACAACAGCCTACAACAGAGGTTTTGAGTGTGGTCGCCTGCGTGAATTAGCCGCAACTTATCCCGACCTGGCCGATCATCTGAATGATATTGCCGACCATATTGTCGACCTGATAGAGCCGTTCCGCAAGAAGATGGTCTATCTGCCCGAGATGAATGGTTCGTTCAGCATCAAGCACGTGTTGCCCGCCCTGCAGCCCGACGACCCAGAACTGGACTATACCAATCTGGACGGTTCCGTGCACAACGGAGGTGAGGCAATGACAATCTATCCCCAGATTGCCACGATGTCGCCCGCCGATGCTGACTATGCTCGCCAGTCGTTGCTCAAATACTGCTGTCTTGATACGCTTGCAATGGTGAAGGTTTGGCAGAAACTGAAAGAAGTTGCGGAATAATTTGAATTTTTCGAGAGAAGTGACCATATTATAATAGTAGAACAAATAATACCTAAAATATTCACAATATGAGCGAAAGCCATGGAACAGTCCTTATTCTGAAACATCATAAGGACTTAGAAAGAGTTGCAAAGTACGTAAAGCAGCAGGTGCGAGATAAAAGTATAGAACAGGTAGGAAAAGACCTTTCGGAGGATGATAAGTTTGTAGGGCTTCGGATTAAAGAAGAAGAGAATGAAATCATCTGGCACGACTATGGACACCACGGAGACCATCTTGACTTCGATTCCATAGCGGAATGCGTTATTAAAGTGTTTCCCGAGGTAGAGATGGAACGGAAGGACAATTATGGGCAAAGTGTGTGGAACTATATCGTCGCCGATGGAAAATGGCAGGAATATACCCTATGGAAGTTTGTCGTCTATATCGACGGTAAGGGCGAGGAAACTCTCTTGGAGTACAAGGAACCGAAAGAAGGTCGGACCGAGGAAGAAAAAAATGAAATACGCAACAGCATGTGCAAGGAAATGGCAGAGCGGCAAAGCCTGCAGAATCCTGGCGTGGAGATTGCTGTATATGCCTATGATTGGTATATGATTTACACGATTGTCGATGAGTTCTATAGGGCCAAAGACGGTTGCGCCGTTAAAGAATGGGTGGATCGCGGATTGTCGGGAATAATGCCCTACTTCGATGTGTTGGAGTGGGTAGAGTGCATTGGTCAAGTGCTTCTTCATCCTATGGAATTTGCTGCAGAAGTCATCAGGCGGGCACGTGAAGGCGAAGACTATTGTCCAGCCATCGCTGCCGAAATGATATTGGATGGTGACACCGCTAAATATTTCAGTTTGATAGAACCAGCGGACAAGAAATGGTTGATGAAGCGGGCTGAGGAGCATGAAGATATCGGCGCCATCTATTGCCTGCTCCACGGAATGCACCGCAAGTATGAATTCTGGAATGAGACGTTTGTCGATGAAGATACCCATGAGGAAGTGGAATTGTTTCGTTCTAACATTGTTGAGGGTTCCACCTTCGAGAAGAATGAAGGCGAGGAAGAACGCCTGATTCAAATGGGTATGGAACAGAAACATCGACTCAGCGTTGAAGAACTGACGAAACTCTGTTTTGAAATAGACGATAACAAGGAACTGCTGCTGGAGCGAATTGAAAAAGGCGATGAAGAGGCGGCAATCTTTATCGACGACCCCATCATTCTTCAGGAACTCTGCGACAAAGGCAACAAGACGGCCGCAGAGCAAATGGGTTGCAAATATGCCTATGGCGACGAGGCTAACGGTATCTTCATCGACCATAAACACGCCAGCCGGTACATGGAGCTGGCCGGCAAGGACTACAATCCGAAGGACTACGAAGAAGAGGATATGCCACGAGAGTTCGACTACATCTTGAAAGGCAATGCAGAGACACTTAGCGGCATTCGCACGATGATAGACGACCTTTGCCATCGTTTGGGGACACCAGACAACGAATGCGGCATGTTTGTTCCGCTGGGACCGGTGATGCAAGCGCTCGTCGGAACGCCCTATTATCGCGGCAACATCATGAGCATGAATCAGGATGCTCCCGACCGTCTCACTCTCCATGTAGAAGCCAACAATGGCGGACCGCTCCTCTATGCCCTTCGCCAAGCGTTTACGAATCTGGATGTTGAGGTAAGGGAAACGGAAGGGTGAATCCTGTCCTCGTATATGAGAGAAAGAAGAAGTAAACTTTGATTATTTCTGGTGAAGTGACTATATTATAAGTATAACCCCAAAACAACGAAAATATGGAAACAACAAATCATTTTAAGTTTAACATTGTAGAAATTGCCAACAAGATTGAAGGACAGAGAAATAAACCTAGACATCATTCACCGTATAATGTGTTTACTGCCTGGGGAATGAGTGAAAACGACCATACGAAGTTGCTACTGGCATTACTTCGTTACCAAGACTCGACTAGACGCTACCCTCTACTGAATAGTTTCTTGAACAGATTCACCAAAGGGCGCGACAAGATGATTCACTATCAGAACCCTTCGGATGTTATCATTCGCTTCAATCCACGATATGACAAGGATGATAAACACAGTTTCATTGACGGGCTCATCATTTTTTCTGCACAAGGAAAGCGAATAGCCGTCATCATAGAGAACAAGATTTTTGATGCTCCCGACCAGAAGGACCAAATACGCCGATATGTAACCCACATGACAACTGAAGAGCATATTGCATTGGAAGATGTATGGGTGTTATACATTACAGGAACAGGTACTAAGGAAATTGATGAATGCAGTTATCATCCCAATAACGAGGACGAAGCAACTAACATTGGTCGACGCTTTATCACTCTTACCTATTACGAGGATATCATAGAATGGCTGAAGCAGGATGTTCTTGAACGTCGCATTTATCCGGAATCATTGACAAGTATAGTCCGCGCATATGTTGAGTCACTGGAGAAGGATATATTCTGCGAAAACAAAACTGATGCGTGGCGAAAAGACATGCTGTGCAACATTTTAATAGGCTCAGGACATCTCAATATGAATAAGATGACCGACCGCGATTTCGACTGTCTCTATTCTTTCCGCGATTCAGTACAAGAGGTACGCAAAGAAATGGCTAAAGCTAATCGAGATGAAAAAGAAATCAGTGCAGTTGAAAATCTATATGCAGTAATAAGAGATCTTATCCATGATATTGAGCAACAGGTCTTCGGCGAATTTGAAAGACTCAGTACTGATATCCTGAACGACCAGTGGAAGAAAGAGCTGAAGAAACTTAAAGATGCTAAATGGATTGCCAAGCATCGTGGCCTGCATAGTGATAAAGGATTTGTACAGATAGGTCTGTCTACAGAATGGGGCACGGCTCATTTGGAATGGATTCCCATCAGTGCTAAAAGAATGTGCCTCGGAAATGAATATCAATTGGAATTACATGTCGAGAACAACAAGGTTCTTGCTGACAAATGGCGCGAGGAACTGAATAGCAATGCCATTTTGCTGCCGGCACATAACCGCGAAAAAGTAATAGCCGGCACCAGCAGGTTACTTCGCTATAAGTATCAAACTTCAAAACCAATTGCGAAGATGAGCAAAAAGGAATTGACAGAATTCCTAACTGGAGTTTATACCAAAGAATTGAATTATTGCTGCAGAATGCTTGTTGAGCATTTCCATAATTACAATTGATTATTATTTTGAGGTCACTTCTGGGGATACACCATTTCTGCTAAGCAGCATGACTTCTGCAGTATAGAAACCAATTTGGAGGATTGATTGAATTTTCTGTGGGTAGTATCTTCTACAAAGCCGAAGAACCAGGCTGCGGAGTCTAACTGAAAAACGATGCCGAAGGCAAGCAAAGATAATGAAAAAGGCTGAATTGGAAAAAGTCATCGTTAAGTCTTTCCCCATTTTTGAACTGCTGCAGATTCGCATCGAGGGACATCGGTATCCTCGCCGGCGAATCTGTCAGCAGCGGTTAGGTTTCTTCGACACGAAGGAACATGCCGAGGATGCCATGCTTTCGACTATCGAGTTTCAAAAGCGGGTATGTCAGGAAAGGAGGAAGAATTACTATGAGGACTGTTTCGGGTTCTTTCTGCTTGAGCAGTTTGTACATAATAGGGAAAGCTCATTCTATAGGAACGAACGGCCTCAGAAATGTTTCTCTTTTAACGCAGATGGGGAACTCAATGACTTTGTCGCATTGGATGAGATGGGATTGTATCGTGGTCGCAAGAAAGAGGATATCCGCTTCAAAGTGGGCGACATTGTGGAGACCATTGACGGGAACTATTCTGACCTGGGCATCGTGGGTGCCCAGCCTCTCACAACAGACACTTACCACCAAATGGAAGAGGATCCCGAAGAGTGTGGGCATCCAAGCCATTTTCTCGAAGAGAGTGACGACTGCTATCTGGTTTACACCCTTGGCGAAGTCGGTTCACACTTCCATCCCGTCTGCTATAGCGTATTTCCGCCAGCCCTACCTGTTCCTGAAAGAATTGCAGCCCGACTAAAAAACTGTCTTATGCAGAATAATAGTTGAAAGACATACATGCTCCAAACTGCCGGTAAATAAAGGCGGTTTGGAGGTTTTAATGTTGGATGTATGTTTTTTATGTTATTATAAAGTTTAGTTCAGGATTGTTTGCTGCTTTTGCAAAGTAAACTTTAGAATTCTGTTATGGACATGCAAGTCATTAAACAATAGTATTTGCTGGCTATTTGCATGGCCTATGAAAAAAAATCGGATTATTTTTTGCGTATCGGTGAATTTGTTGTATTTTTACGTCGTTCCTCCGTGAAGATACTCGGTCTCGGCAAAAAAAAGAATAATTTCTTTTGTTTTACTCTCATTTATCCGAAATTTTCGTATCTTTGCCAAACAATTAGTTGTGATGAACTATGTTTGAGCAGGAAATAAAGCATTATGAGGAAGTGCGATGCGAATCTTGAAGAAGACTGATTTCCTAGAAACATAACAACACCAGTTCGACAATCGGGTGTTCTCCTAAATAGGGGAACGCATGTGCCTATAAGCCTTCGCGCGCACGAGAAAGTTTTTTCTTCAATAAAAATGCCACTTTGCCACTTGCCCTGTGTTTATCAGGGTTCGCGCGGTGGTATTATGGTGGCATTAGTGGCATTTTCGGGCGATTTTGGTGAAAATATTGGTATAGGTATAGAATTTTTCGTTTTAAGGGTGTAAGGGTGCGGAACCCCGATAAACACTGGGCTTGCACCCTTATTCAGAGGGTGTCAAGGGTGTCATAAGGGTGTAAGGAGTATATCCACCACAGCCCTCCCTGAATAGGGAGGGAGTTTATTGTTAGGGTTAGGGTTTGGGTTAGCGTTGAAAATTTTCTAGAGAATTTTCGCCAAAACAACATCGGAAGGGCTGCAAACTATCATCGGAAGGAATAAATTCTCTAGAAAATTATGTTTGTTCTCACGCTGAGCAAACGGATTTCACAGAGTTGTAGTCTTATTGGGCTTCTAATCAAGGCACGTAGGTATTAACTCTCTCCCTTAAAGAGGGCTGGGGTGGGGGTTACACCCTCCTGTCACCCTTGACACCCTCCAAAACAGGGTGCAAGCCCAGTGTTTATCGGGGTTCCGCACCCTTACACCCTCAAACGGGAAAATTTATATAAGAAAAAAGCTGAAATTTGTTGTATCTTTACGTCGTTCCTCCGTGAAGATACTCCGTCTCGGCAAAAAAAAAGAATAATTTCTTTTGTTTTGCTCTCAACTTTTCGTATCTTTGCAAGAAATAATCTAAAAATGTAGAATAACAATATGGCAAAGAAAATTGAAGAAGAGGGCGCTCAGAACCCTCAAAGCGAGAAACTGAAGGCATTGCAGGCAGCTATCGCCAAGATTGACAAGGATTTTGGCAAAGGTTCCATCATGAAGTTAGGTGACGAGCATGTAGAGAATGTGGACGTGATTCCTACGGGAAGTATCGGACTGAATGCTGCGCTCGGCGTGGGTGGCTACCCCAAGGGACGCATTATAGAAATCTATGGTCCGGAGTCATCCGGTAAGACCACCTTGGCTATTCATGCCATTGCTGAGGCACAGAAGGCCGGTGGTATTGCTGCCTTCATTGATGCAGAGCATGCTTTCGACCGTTTCTATGCAGCGAAGTTGGGTGTGGATGTGGAGAACCTCTGGATTTCTCAGCCCGATAATGGTGAGCAGGCTTTGCAGATTGCCGACCAGCTTATTTCTTCGGCTGCCGTTGACATTGTGGTCATCGACTCCGTAGCTGCCCTTACTCCTAAGAAGGAAATTGAGGGCGACATGGGTGATTCGGCCGTAGGTCTGCAGGCTCGTTTGATGAGTCAGGCTTTGCGCAAACTCACTTCTACCATCTCGAAGACAAACACCACGTGCATCTTCATCAACCAGTTGCGCGAAAAGATTGGTGTCATGTTCGGTAATCCTGAGACTACGACCGGTGGTAATGCCTTGAAGTTCTATGCATCCGTCCGTCTTGATATCCGTCGTGTGTCTTCCATCAAGGACGGCGATGAGGTTATCGGTAATCAGGTGCGCGTGAAGGTGGTAAAGAACAAGGTGGCTCCTCCTTTCCGCAAGTGCGAATTCGAAATCATGTTTGGTGAGGGTATTTCCAAGATTGGTGAGATCATCGACCTGGGCGTAGAGAAAGGCATCATCCAGAAGAGCGGCAGTTGGTTCTCTTACGAGGGCAGCAAACTGGCTCAGGGTCGTGAGGCCGTGAAGGCGCTACTGAAGGATAATCCCGAACTCTGCGAGGAACTGGAAGCCAAAATAATGGGAGCCATCCAAGAAGGCTGATGCAGATTAACACAGAATGGATAGCGGTCAATTTCGATCGTTTTAATAAAGACTACTTCGGCGGACGACTCACTCCGCCGAAGTTTTCAGTTAACAATGCCCGTACGCGTCTGGGCAGCATGGCTTTCAAATGGAAACGGTCGCTGTTAAAGCGTGAGTCATACGATTATATCATCCGCCTCTCCAACTACTATGATATTCCCGAAGTGGAGTTCCAGAACGTGTTGCTCCACGAGATGATACATTATTATATTGCCGTCAACCGTTTCAAGGACGACAGTGTCCATGGCACGATGTTCCGTTCCATTGCCCAGCGCATCAACAAGCAGGGATGGAATGTTGTGGTGCGTACCGACACCCGCAAATGGCCGGTGGCAGAACGCAACCGCAAGAAACAGGTTGCCAGGAAACGCACGGTCTTGGCCGCTAATACCACCGATGGCAAATATTTCCTTTCCGTCATCGGCCCCGGCAGCATTCAGAAGGTAAAGTTACAGATTACCCGTACACCTCAGATTCGCGAAGCCCGCTGGTTTGAAACTTCCGATGATTATTTCCAGCATTTTCCCCAATGTCGCACGCTTCGCGGGCGCATCGTGACAAAAGACTTCTGGGAAGAAAAAGTGAAAAGCCTCTCCCCCGTAGGGAGGGGAGTTTAGATGCCTCCCCTGTTGGGGGAGGTCTGGTGGGGGCCCATTTCGTCGAAAGAATCCCCGCATTTCGTCGAAAGTGTCTTTGCACCTGCTGGATTTTGCTTTACTTTTGCATCAGAAATCAATAAACAAAATCCAAAAGGTATGAAAAAGATTCGTTTTTTTCTGGTAACAATGTTGCTGATGACCACATCGGCAATGATGGCGCAGACCACCGTGAAGGGAACGCTTGCTGACGAGACGTCCAAGGAAGGTGAGCCTTTCGCCACAATTCGTGTATTCAAGGAAGGCAAGAAAGATAAGCCCGTAGCCATGTTCCTTACCGATGCTGAAGGCAAGTTCAGCCATGATGTAAAAGGCAAGGGCTCCTTTGACATTGTGTTCAGCAGTGTGGGAAAGGATGACCTGAAGCGTACGGTAGCGCTCAAGAATGAGGGTGTCCTCAATCTCGACACATTATATATTAAAGAGAATGCCACAGCCCTGAAAGGGGTGGAAGTGGTGGCCCAGAAACCGCTGGTGAAGATGGAGGTGGACAAGATGAGCTACAACGTAGCCGACGATGCCGACTCCAAGTCTGCCACGGTGCTCGACATGCTCCGTAAGGTTCCGATGGTCACGGTTGATGGTCAGGACAATATCTCGGTGAACGGTTCGTCATCGTTCAAGGTATATGTTGACGGAATGCCCAACGTGATGTTTTCTTCGAATCCCTCGATGGTGTTCAAGAGCATGCCTGCTACCGCCGTGAAGAGCATTGAGGTGGTTACCAATCCCGGTGCTAAGTATGATGCAGAGGGTGCAGCTGGTGTGCTGAACATCGTGATGAACCGTATGGACCCGATGGCTGTCCAGAGTATGAACGGCTACAATGGAACCGTACGTGCCTCAGCCGGAAATAGGAGTCTTGGCGGCGGTGTGTTCCTCAGTGGACAGCAAGGCAAGCTCTCTTATAGCGCCAACGCAATGACATCATATAATAAGCCCGGTACTACAAAGACCGAGATGGAGCAGATTCAGGACAACGGCAGCAGCCAGCTGATGACCTCTGAGAACGACGTAAAGACTCCTTTCACCATGGGAAGTCTTACCTTGGGCTACCAACTCAGTAAGAACAGTTCCATCAACGCTACGGCACAAGTGAACAGCATGTCGATGAAGAGTACCGGTACGACGACTACCACCATGGCCGGCGGAATCTACGGAAACGATTTCAGCTATGGTAGCACCACCGATATGAAGAACTCGCGCACGTCATTCAGTGGTAGCCTCGACTTCCAGCATTTCTTCAACAAGGAGCACACCCAGTCGCTGGCATTGACCTATCAGCTGAACTACAGTCCGGCCACTACCGAGATGACCAACAATTTCGGCACCACCTCATCGGTGATTGACCTGACAAACCGTAATTCAGAAAACAAGGACAAGACCACCAACCACACTTTCCAACTCGATTATACCATGCCGTTGGGCATCGGGCAGACCCTGAGTTTGGGTAGCAAGCTGTTGCTCCATGATGCCACCTCTGACTCGAAGTATTTCCTGAAAGGCAACTATGAACCCGGATCTAGTTCTGAATACGAATACAAGAACTCTGTTCTGGCTGGCTACGGCGAATATGCCGGCAACTTCAACAAGTTTGGACTGAAGGCAGGACTGCGCTACGAATACACTTGGCAGGACGTGAAATACCATCTGGGTAACGGACAGGACTTCAGCACGAGCTATGGAAGCCTGGTTCCTACCGCCAGCCTGCAGTACACTATCTCGCAAGGCAGTAACCTGGGACTCTCCTACAATATGCGTATCAGCCGTCCCGGTATCTCCTATCTGAATCCCTATATGGACAAGACCAACCCCATCGCTCTCACCTATGGTAATCCCGACCTCGATGTGGAGAAGGCCCATAATGTATCGCTCGTCTATAACTCGTTCACGCAGAAACTGATGTTCAACCTGAACCTTCACCATAATTTCGTGGACAACGCCATCTCGCAGTACAGTTTCTATGATAGCAATAACCTGCTCAACACCACCTACGGCAACGTAGTCAGAAGTCATCAGACGGGTTTGAGCGCTTATGTGAACTATCTTTTCACCAAGGATACCCGACTCTTCCTCAACGGTGGCCTGAACTATATCGACCTGCGCAGCTCGGCACTCAACCAGAGCAACAGCGGATGGACCGCCAATGCCATGGTTGGATTGCAGCAGACACTGCCCTGGAACCTCAAGCTCGGTGCCTTTGCCATCACTTCCACCAAGTCTTACTCCCTGCAGGGCTGGAACGGCGGTTTCAATCTCATCACCGCCAACCTGTCGAAGTCGCTGCTGAAAGACAAACTCAGCATTGGCGTTCAAGGATTGATGGGACTCAACAAGGGCGGCAACATCCAGATAGAAAGCTACAGCCGCGGCCAGAATTTCACTTCACACAACATCGTCAAGGTGCCTATCTACGGAGTGACCTTCACCGTCAGCTATACCTTCGGCAACTCCAAGATGATGACCAGGCAGCACACCAGCCGCGTTAAGAACGACTATATCGAACAGCAGTCGCAGGGTGAGATTATCAACAACGCCGGTAGCGGCAACATGAGCGAAGGCGGAACAGGGACAATGCCTCAGTAATTGGGTTGTTAGAAGAGTGTAGAGTTTTGAATGTAGAGTAAAAAAGTTATCGTTATCGTTATCGTTATCGTTAAAAAATCGTATATTTGCACACGATATGAAAACTGTAAGTAAGAAAGACGTAACGCTGTTTCTGATGCTGCTTCTGGTATGGGCGGTGGTGATTTTCATCTCTCCGCTCGTCACCTATCTGGCCACACGTAATCTGGAGACAGCATCCACCATGCTGAGGATGATGTGCGGTATGTTGTGGTTCCCATTCCTGCTCTTCTTTCTCAACTTTTACGTGTTCTGGCGATTCCTCTTTGCCCGTCGACGCTACGTGCTGTTCGTGCTGGTCAATCTCCTGCTGCTCGTTATTATCAACTACGGTTCATTCTACGCATGGATTCATCCTGAGAGGTTCGGATTCCGGATGCCGCGTCATGCATGGCTCGGCATGTATTCGGGCTGGTTTGTCTATTTCCTGCTCAATGTGGTCATCATCGCTGCCGCCATTGCCATCCGCCATTGGCTCACCACACGTCGGATACGTCAACAGCTGGAGGAGGAGCGGCATAAGAATACCGAAGCCGAACTCGCCTGGCTGAAGAATCAGATTAATCCCCATTTCCTCTTCAATACCCTCAACAATATCAGCAGTCTCACGCAGATTGATGCAGACCGTGCTCAGGATGCCATTGCACAGTTGAGCGACCTCCTGCGCTATGCTATGTATGAGACCAACAAGAAGACCGTGCCCATTAGCGGTGAAGTGGAGTTTATGCGCAATTATATCGAACTGATGAAACTGCGCTGTAACGAACAGACATCTGTCGATTACCAACTGTCGATAGCCAACGGCCAGTCGGAAGTGGCCCCCTTGCTGTTTATCTCCTTGATAGAGAATGCCTTCAAGCACGGCGTGAGCACGGGTCGTCCTTCCACTATCAACATCTCGCTCGAACAGAATTACGGACGACTCACCTTCGTTTGCGACAATACTAACTATCCCAAGAGTGACAAAGACCGCAGCGGCAGTGGTATCGGCATAGAGAACACCCGCCGCCGTCTGGAACTGATGTATGCCGGCCGTTACGAGTGGGAACAGTCGCTGGAGGACAATATCTATCACGTGAAGATTACCCTCAATCCTAACGTTAACGCTAACGATAACTTGAAACTTGAAACTTGAAACCTGAAACCCATATGACCTGTATCATTGTTGACGACGAGCCTCTGGCCGTGAAACTTCTTGAATCCTTTGTATCCAGAACCGAAGACTTGGAATTGGTGGCCAGCTTCACCGATTCCGTGGAAGCCATCGCAATGATAAAGAGCCATCCTGTTAACTTGTTGTTCCTTGACATCCAGATGCCCGATATGAACGGTATGGAACTCGCCCACATGATTCCTTCCGAAACACGTGTCATTTTTACTACAGCCTTCAAGGAATATGCTTTCGAGAGCTACGAAGTCAGTGCCCTCGATTTCCTCCTGAAACCCATCCGTTACAATAAGTTCCTGGCTGCCGTTGAAAAAGCCCGACAATGGTTTGCCTTGTCATCACCAACACCTAACACCCAACACCCAACACCCAACACCCTTCCTTCGGTTGGGACGGAGGGGGCCTCTGTTTTCCTCCGCGTGGATGGAGAATATCGTCAGGTCAATCTTTCTCAGGTGCTTTACGTCAGCGGTATGAAGGATTACGTGATGTTCTATCTTGAAGGAGAGCGCCGCCCGCTTATCACCCATCTCACCATGAAAGCCGTTGAGGATATGTTGCCCGCGAGCCATTTCATGCGTGTCCACCGTTCCTATATCGTGGCCCTTGCCAAGATCCGTAGTGTTGACCGCAATGACTGCATCTATATCGGCGACGAGATAATCCGTGTCACCGATGCCTACCGCGAAGCCTTCACCCAATATCTGCAGTCGAAGTTTCCCGGGAAATAATTCTTTACTCGTAAATAAAGAGATGATAGATCGGACTACAAACTAATTTACTTTGTCTCTCAATCTATCATTGGAAGCAAACCATTTAAAGTCTGGAAGCAAGACAAACTAAATTAGTTTGTCTCCGAAGTATGCTATAGCGAACGAAGTATAAATAAGCCCAGTTGTCATCGGCGACAACCGGGCTTCGCACAGAACCTCTGTTTATGCTTACTTCACAATTTTGTGAGAGTTAAGCATGTTCTTGGGATCGAGGGCCTCGTCAAGCTTCTCCTGAGTCATCAGTCCTTTCTCCAGAACGATATCATAAACAGAACGGTTGGTCTCCAGGGCTTCCTTGGCCACCTTTGTACTGGTCTTGTAGCCGATGTACGGATTCAAGGCGGTAACGATGCCGATGGAGTTCTTCACCATTTCATAACAGCGTTCTTTGTTGACGGTAATGCCGAGGATGCACTCTTCGGTGAGGGTCTCGATACCGTTCTTCAACCACAGCAGGCTCTCAATGAGGGACTCGGTGATAACGGGCTCCATCACGTTGAGTTGCAACTGTCCGGCTTCTGCAGCGAAACTGACGGTGGTGTCGTTACCAATCACCTTGAAGCAAACCTGGTTAACTACTTCGGGAATAACGGGGTTCACCTTACCGGGCATGATGCTGGAACCGGGAGCCTTCGGGGGAAGGTTAATCTCGTTGAGACCGCAACGGGGACCGGAAGCCATCAGGCGGAGGTCGTTACAGATCTTGGAGAGTTTGATGGCCAAACGCTTGAGGGCAGATGAGTAGCTCACGTAGGCACCGGTATCGGGAGTGGCCTCCACGAGATCGCTGGCAGAAACGAATGCCTCGCCGGTGAGTTTGCTCAGGTTGGCAGCACAAAGTTTGGCAAAGCCGGGAACGGCATTCAGACCGGTACCGATAGCCGTGCCACCCATGTTGATCTCGTGTAAGAGTTTCACGTTACGCTCGAGATTGAGGATTTCCTCTTCGAGGTTGTTGGCGTAGGCGTTGAACTCCTGTCCGCTGGTCATGGGAACGGCGTCCTGCAACTGGGTGCGACCCATCTTGATAACGTCCTTGAACTCCTCACCTTTGTAACGGAGGGCGCTAATGAGGCCGGTGAGGGCAGCCACCAGACTCTTGTTCATACGGATGAGAGCCAGACGGATAGTGGTGGGATAAACGTCGTTAGTTGACTGGCCGCAGTTGCAGTGGTCGTTGGGATAGCAATACTGGTATTCGCCTTTCTCATGTCCCATGATTTCGAGTGCACGGTTGGCGATCATCGATGGGGAAGTCCTCGTGGAACTTACCGTCGATGATTTCGCGGCAGGCCTGTGAGATGGCTCCCGAAATCTCGTCGTTGATCACGCCGAGGGTGTGGTTGGTCTGCACGGCAGCCAGCTTCACGTAGGCGATGGCGATGATGAAGTCGTGGTAGCTACGCATCTGCTTGCGCGAGATGTGGTAGTTGTTGATGGCACGCTGTGTCTGCACACCGTAGTATGCTTCGGCGGGGATTTTGAGTTCACCTAAGAGGTCGGACTCTACGCGGAATTTCTGTTCTGACATAATTCTTTTTGTTTAAATGATAAATGGAGAAAATGAGAAATTGTTCGATTCTCAATTCTATTAATGATGAGCTTAGAACATCGGCAGCTGCCAGATGTAACCGAGCGAGATGCGGTTGGTGCTGTAGTCGTCGAAGCCATAGGCCTTGGCGCGGTCGGTGTAGCTGTAGTGACGGCCTACGTAGGTGAGGAAGAAGTGCAGGTTGCTGTTCTTCATCGGATAGTACTCCAGTCCGGCGAAATAGCCCAGCGCGGTGCGATACTTGCCTTTCTCGATAGCGCCGTTGTCCTTGGAGAGACCTTCGTTCTCCACCATGCCCTTCACGAAGACGTTCCATTTCGGGGCAAAACGATACTGTGCCTTCAGTACGAGCGAGAGGTATTCGGCGTCGTTGCGGTGGCCGCCATTGGCGTTGTTGCCCACGATGCTCGATACGATTCCCTCGCGGTCGATGCCTTCGCGCATGTACATCACGTCGAAGAATGCATCGAAGTTGTTGACGGTCACTTCGTTACCCAGGGCGATGTAATGGCTCTGGTTGCCGCGGGCCTGGCTCATCAGAGAGTAGCTCCAACGGGTTTTGAACACGTCGCCGAAGTTACCGTTCCAGTTGGCGGTATAGACCAGGGGCACTTTCGACTGCTCGTAGCCTTCGCCATACATGTCGCTCATGCTGCCGCTACGGCTGTCGAGCACCTGCAGCTGGAGCTGATGGTTGGGGTTGAGTTGGAACTGGAAGTTGGCACCGGTGAGGAAGTTGCTCATGTAGTCCACCATATCTGAATACTCGTAGATCTCGATGGGGTTGAGGTCGAATTCGATACCACCGTAGGCTGCGCATTGCTTACCGAGGAACATGGAGAACTTGTCGTTGACCTTGACACCGATACCAGCCACGTCGATGGATGATGAAGGCATGTTGTCGATACCGTCGGGAGCAGGCGTGTTGTTGCGGTTCAGACGCTGACGCCAGCGGAAGGAGAACGTGTCGTTGATGTTTCCCTTGGCCTCGATACGTATCTGGCGCATGTTGAACTTGGCGTTCTTGAACTCGCCGTCGTTCTCGTTGACGTCGAAACTGTTGTTGAGGTTGAGCAGGAAGTGGAAGTTGTCCTGCTTCTTCTCTATCTTCGTGACTTTCTCGAAAAGCGTCTGTTCGCCTGCCGATGCGTCCTTGTCCTGCTGTGCCATGATGGTTGCGGGCACGAAGAGCAGGGCTAATAATAATGTTTTCTTCATAATTAAATAATGATAGGTGATTGACTAAGAATAGTTAGTTGTTGATTAATACTCCTGGAAGTACTTCTGGATCTGCTGCCAGTCGGTGGTCTTGGTGAGGGCAAGCATCAGCAGCACGCGGGCCTTCTGAGGATTCAGGGTGAGGGCAGCCACGAAATGATACTTGGCATCATCCACTTCGCCGTTCAGGCAGGTAGGACCTGTGGGAACGCGTGAAGAACGAACGATATTGATGCCCTTCTCACGAGCCTTCAGGGCTACGTCGAACACATCCTTGTAGAAGTTGCCGTCGCCAACACCAGCGAGTACGATACCGTCGAACTTTGCGTCAACGAATGCCTGCATAGGCAGCGGAGAACAGTTGGCATAGCCATAGACGATGCCTACCTTGGGGAGTTTGTCGAGGTTGGTCACGTCGAAGACAGACTGTGTGGTGTGCTTGTTCTGGATGGTGCGGTTGTAGATAGCTTCGCCGTTATAGACATAACCTACCTTTCCGTAGTTGGCACCCTGGAAAGTAGCTACGTCAGTGGTATGCATCTTTACCACATCCTTGGCATCGAGCAGCAGGTTGTTCATGCAGCACATCACGCCACGACCCTTAGATGCTGGGCTTGCAGCAGCAGCCACACCGGCGTAAAGGTTGCCGGGACCGTCAGCGCTGATACCCGTAGAAGGACGCATAGAGCCAACGAGGATGACGGGCTTGTCGCTCTTCACGGTGAGGTTGAGGAAGTAAGCAGTCTCTTCCATGGTGTCGGTTCCGTGAGTGACGACCACACCGTCGTAGCCTTCTTCGTTGAGCAACTGGTTGATGCGCTTGGCGAGCTTGAGCCAAACCTCATCATTCATGTCCTGAGAACCGATGTTGACGAGCTGCTCGCCGCTGATGTCGGCCAGATAAAGCATCTGAGGAACGGCGTCGATCAATGTCTGAACGCCAACCTGTCCGGCGCTGTAGGCAGAAGAAGTAGCCGACTGGCTCACACCTGCGATGGTGCCGCCGGTAGCAATAATACGAATCTTTGGTTTAGCAACGATGTTGACAGAAACTAAGAGTGCGAGAAGCACTAAAACACTACGTAAATGTTTCATAATTGTATTGTTTTGATGGTTAGTAAAATATTATTTTATTTAATACAGAAAGGTGATAATCAGATAACCGATGCCTATCGACACGAAGGTGGTGATGAAACCGGAGAGCTGGAACGAATGGTTGATTACGTACTTGCCGATGCGCGTCGTTCCGGTACGGTCGAAGTTGATGGCAGCCACCTCGGTGGGGTAGTTGGGGATGAAGAAATAGCCGTTGACGGCGGGGAACATGGCCACCAATGCCAGCGGCGAGATGCCAAGGGCTATGCCCAAGGGGTAGAGGGTGCGCACGGTGGCAGCCTGCGAGAAGAGCATGATGCTCATGAAGAACAGGGCGATGGCGAAGAGGAAGGGATACTGCGTGACGATGTCGGCGATACCGTTCTTGAAGAACTCGATGTTGCCGTTGAAGAACGTGTCGCCCATCCAGGCAATACCGAAGATGCTCACCATGGCATTCATACCGGCGCCGAAGATGTTGCCTTTCACGGCATCGCCCACCTTGGCTTTGCCCACGATGAGAATGAGGGCTGCGATAGACATCATAAGAATCTCGATGGTGTGTGGCATGGACAGACGCTGCATCTCTCCGTCCACCATGTATGAGGGACGCAAGGATGGTATGCTGCCAAAAAGAACCACGAGGAACACGCCCAGCAGGAATGCCCATACGGCGCGCTTGGCGTATTTATGCTGGGTGTTGGATGTTGGGGTTTGGGTGTTGGTGGATTCCAGAGTTTCGTTGGGGTCGATGAGGCCTTCCTTCACGCGGCGCTGGTATTCGGGATCATCAACGAGTTCCTTGCCCACACGGTTCTGCACGAACGACGAAACGAGGATGGCAATGAGCGAGGCTGGAATACAAACGAGCAGGATGTCTTTCAGCTCGATGCCTTTTCCGCCCAGCAGGTCGGTGCTGATGACGGCTGCCGTGGCTGCCGACATAGGACTGCCCGTGATACCCAAGGATGCTGCGATGGTGGCAACGGTCATGGGGCGTTCGGGGCGGATCTTGCTTTTGGTGGCTATCTCGGAAATAATGGGCAGCAGCGAATAGCTGGTATGAGCCGTGCCTGCTACGAGACAGAAGAGCCACGTGGTGAGCGGACCGTAGTAAGTGATATGGTCAGGATGCTTGCGGAGGAATTTGGCAGCCAGTCCCACCAGATAGTCAAGTCCGCCGGCAGCCTGCAAAGAGGCCGTGGCGGTGATGACACTCACGATGATGAGCATCACGTCGAGCGGGATATTGCCGGGCTTCAATCCGAAGATAAAGACGAGAATGAATACGCCTACCATACCGTAGATACCGAGACCGATACCTCCCACGCGAGCACCGATGAAAATCAATGCCAGTACAATGAAAAGTTGAATAATAATTAATGTAGTAGCCATAGAAGGTGATTGATAAGATTGCTGGGTGGCAAAGATAGATATTTTTTTCTATAGAATCTTTGCAAAAAAATGGAGAATATTTGTAAAATCCGAAACAATTCGTTATTTTTGCAAAGTCAATCAAACCATATTAGCCTTTTGATATCGAGAATCTTTACGTTGGCAGAAGTGTCCAACATGATGCACAATGATTACTCCGCCGGTGCCAGTGTGTCGGTGGCCAGGCTGGATGATTCCGTGCTGGAGAAGATAGAGAAGGGGCAGATATGCGTGAATTTCTATACGCTGGTGATGGTGCAGAAAGGGCGGATGAGCTATCAGCTGAAGGGAAACCTGATTGAACTGGGAGAGAACGACCTCGTGCTGGTGCCGCCCAACTATCCCGTCAGCTATGATTCTTATACAGAGGACCTTCAGGCCATCAACCTGATGATAGAGGAAGACTATTATAATAAGGTATTGGCATTCGACGAGAATCTGAAGGGCATGGAATACAGCTATGCCTACGATCTGCTGCCGGTGTTCCATCTGAGTGAAGGCAAGGCCGAGTTGTTCTCCGTTATGAGCAGACAGATTTACAACACCTATTCCGTTCCGCATCTTTACCGTCAGGAAATGATTGACCATCTGGTGCATGTGGTGCAGCTGCTCTTCAGCGAGTTGCTCTATGGCAGCAATATGCAGCCTTCACACGACCTGCCCAACAAACAGAACATTTTCAAGATTTTCATTCATCTGGCTTCGCGCAATTTCAGGAAAGAACGCCAGATCAAGTTCTATGCCGACCGCCTGAATATCACCACCACCTATCTTTCGCGCACGGTGAAAGAAATGTCGGGACAGACCGTGAACAGTTATCTCAACACCTATTTATATAATGAGGTATGCAAATTGCTCCGCTCTTCCTCCTACAATATGAGCGAAATATCGGAAATGCTCTTCTTCAATGACCAGTCGGCGCTTACCAATTTCTTCAAGGCCCGTTCGGGAATGACCCCCGTGGCTTATCGAAGAAGTTTCGAAGGGAAGTGAGTTTGGGTGTTAGGTGTTGGGTGTTGGGTGTTAGTGAATTGTAATGGCTCAAAAGTATCCACCATCACCTAACACCTAACACCCATCACCTAATACCAACACCCATCACCAAAGATTACAAATTAGCCAGTTCTACAACCTTATCGATGGCTGCACTGAGACCATCGGGATTCTTGCCGCCGGCATTGGCGAAGTGGGGCTGACCGCCACCACCGCCCTGAATGAGGCGGGCTGCTTCGCGTACCATCTGTCCGGCATTCAACTGGTGGTCTTTCACCAAGTCGTCGCTGATGGCTACATTAAGCATGGGTTTACCCTCGAAGATGGATCCGATGACGCAAATTGAACTCTGAGGCTCTGCGGCACGCACCTTGAAGGCGAGGTCCTTGGCATTCTCGGGCTTCACGTAAACGATGGTGGTGAAGACCTTCACTCCGTTCACCAGGCGACCCTGAGTGAGCAGCTTCTCCTTGGCTGCCTCGACGGCCTGCTGCTGGAAACCTTCCACCTGCTTCTTCAGCTGATCGTGCTCGCCGATATATTTCAGGATGGTGCCTTTGAGGTCCTTGGCATTGTTGAAGAGATTTTCCAATGCGCGCTCCAGGTCTTCCATCTGATAAATCAGCTCTTCGGTCTCACGTCCGGTCTTGGCCTCGATACGACGGATGCCGGCCGCAACGCTGGCTTCGCCGACAATCTTGAACAGACCGAGACGACCGGTGCTGCGGGCATGGATACCACCGCAGAACTCACATGAAGGACCGAAACGGACTACACGCACCTTGTCGCCATACTTCTCGCCGAAAAGGGCAATGGCCCCCATCTTGCGGGCTTCTTCCATCGGCGTGTCGCGATGCTCGTCGAGGGGAATGTCCTGACGAATCATGTCGTTGACGATGCGCTCTACCTGACGCAGTTCTTCGTCGGTGACTTTCTGGAAATGGGCAAAGTCGAATCGCAGGGTATCTGGAGAGACAAACGAACCTTTCTGCTCCACATGGTCGCCGAGCACCTGCTTCAGGGCATAGTCCAGAAGGTGGGTGGCGGTGTGATTGGCGGCAGAAGCCTCGCGCTTGTCGGTATCTACGCAGGCCATGAAATCGGCCTCCAGATCCTGGGGCAGTTTCTTCACGATATGGATGGACTGTCCGTTCTCGCGCTTGGTATCGATAATCTCAACGGTTTCGTTTTCAGAGACGAGCACACCCTGTTCGCCGACCTGTCCGCCCATCTCACCATAGAACGGAGTGTAGTCGAGCACCAGTTCATAGAAGGTGTTCTTCTTCTGGGTGACCTGGCGGTAGCGCAGGATGTGACATTCGTATTCGCTATAGTCGTAGCCCACGAACTG